>CALKRN010000005.1 GCA_937989665.1 uncultured Desulfomicrobiaceae bacterium
TAGCCTGCGGAATCATCGGAGCCGAGCGGACGCGCATCCTCCAGAAGCACGGGAACATCGAAATGTCCGGGAAGGGATATCCGATGTCCGATCTGAGATGTGAGCAGACTGCTACCCATTCCCGCCCCTCTTCCGTAAAGGTTTTCTCGATGTTGATTCATTTGTCCAGGATTTGGAAAGAGGCTTATCTTGGACGGAGTTTGGAACCTTCTCTTGTTCGTTGTCTTGGCGCACCCACTCGTCTATTTCGGATGATTTGAAACGAAAGAGCCGCCCCATACGGTGAGCAGGGAGACCCTGTTCATCGATCCATCTATAAACCGAATCCTTGGCCACCCCAAGGTGGGTGGCCACGTCGTCGAGGCCAACCCAGCGTTCGGAAGCTCCCATTTCAATCCTCTCATCAGTTGCCAGAATCACTGCCTATGTATGCCAACCAAACGAAACATACGTACACGCAACCGGTCCATTCCATTCAAGGACAAGCTGCTGGAATACCAGGAATCTGCTGCGCCCATGGCTCCAGGTGGCGACCAGTTACCGGGATTTCAGCTCCGAATTCCGGCGGTTAGCCCTTTGAAGCTCCCAGTCCAGCGATCCCCCACCATATAGAGCCAGGTTGGGAGCATGGTTTCCTTTGTCCAGAGAGGGACCAGGACCCGTCTGTAAAGGCAGGGGCCGCCGGGGTGAAGCCCCTCCAGCCGGTCGATGGCCGGAAGGCGGCTCTCGGGGTCGTCGAAGGTCAGAAGCTCCACGTACACGGGGCCCCAGGGTGCGCCTTCATATTGCGGATTGATGATTGTGGATTGCGGATTGAAAAGGCGGGCCGTCACGTGCGCTTGTGTGGCCACGTCGGGGAGTGGATTGGTGGTCCCGAGGACAATGACGTCCTCTTCTGGAACTTCCAGAGCCGGGACTCCGGAGGATGTCTCGAAGAGGCGGCCGCGGACCATAGCGTCCTCCACCGCGAGGGCGCCCCGGCAGAAGCGGTCGGGGTTCCAGAAACCGCAACCTTCGCGATCAGGGTAATTCAGTTGGTGGAGGCGCTGCCGAAAAATCAGACCGCAAGTGTGATCGGAAACCAGCTACGCCGATGCGGCACCTCGGTTGGTGCAAACTATGGCGCCGCCTGCCGCGCCAAATCTCCCCCCGACTTTGTCGCGAAGATGGCCATCGTCGAAGAGGAATGTGATGAGTCCATCTACTGGATGGAACTGATCGTCGAAGCCGGATTGATGGATGAAAAGCGCCTGATCGAGCTGAAAAACGAGGCAATCGAGATCCTTTCCATGGTCGTCGCCTCCATAAAAACCGCACGCTCCCGCAAATAATCCGCAATCTCCAATCCAAAATCCGCAATTACCCTGCGCCCTTTCTCTCCTGGGCGACGAACTCGAAGGGCTCCACCGAATACGCGGCCAGGTCACAGCAATGGAACACCACCAGGCTCATGGGCGGGACCGGAAGCCCTGTCCGGGGGCAGTTCTAAATGTCAATTCGAGTGTCCGGATGCAGCCGGGCGGTTCAGCAAGGCGACTCGAAAAACGGAGAACGGGAAAATTCGGAAGGAACAGTTTCGGAGAGCGCGCGCGAACCCCACGGTTGCACCGGAACCCAAAGCGGTGGGTTTCGAAATGGGCAATGGCAGGAAATGTGGGGCCGGGGGCCTGTCTGTGGCGGGCACGGCAGGCAAGTTAGCCGCAAACACGCCAAAAACGACAAAACCCCGGAGAGGGTGCCTCCGGGGTCGTGCGTGCTTTCGCTGCAATCAGCGGATTGCATTTGGCTCCCTGGGACGGACTTGAACCGCCAACCTAGTGGTTAACAGCCACCCGCTCTGCCGATTGAGCTACCAGGGAGCACGATTGGCGAAGGCCCCTTTAGTGAGGCGAAGGAAGGGGTGTCAAGGAAAAAATCAGGAACCGTACAGGGACTAAAGCTTGTGTTGTTGCTTGCCCCAGTCCTCATCCTTGGCTAGAAAGACGATTGCTCGTATTGCTGAGGAGGCCCCATGGAGATCACCCCAGACTGCCATTTGCTTCGGCTGGCCCTCGACTCGCTGCCTTTTCTGGTAGGCGTTGTGGACAGCGACCACCGCGTCCTTTTCTACAACGCCGCGGCCCTGCGCCTTTTGGGTAAGACCGAGGCCGAGGTCGTGGGACAGCGGTGTTTCGATATCATTGGCCATAGTGTCCCGTGTGCCGATTGCCCCATCGAGGCGGCCCTGGCCAGAGGGGAAGCGGTCTCCCTGGCCCGCTATGAGCCGGTCTTGGAGCGGCAATTTCTCTGTCAGGCCATTCCTGTTGTCGGGGCGTCGGGCAAGACATTGGTGGTGGAGGTTTTACAGGAACTCCTGCCCCCAGAGAGGTCGTGTGCCACCCCCGGAGATTGTGCCAACTGTACCCAGTATTGTGCCATGCGCGAGCGCCTCGCCAGTTCGGAGGGCCGTTTCCGCACCCTGGTGGAGGTCATGCCGCTTTCGGTCATGCAATTTGACGAGCATGGCATCGTGCGTTTCGTCAACCGCTGGCACTTGGATCGTTTTGCCGCCGGGAAGTTGCCTGCATCCCATTTTTTGGGGCGGAGCATCGACGAGTTGGAAGGCATCCGTTCGGCAGGAGTAGGGACGCGTATCCTCAAGGTCCTCTCTGGCGAGCGGGTGGAGTTGGCCGAGGTGTTGGTACCGCGGTTTGCCGATGGCCGCAGTGGTTACCAGAGCATGTGGGCCGTGCCGTTTGTGCAAGATGGTCGGATTGCGGGCGGTATTTTAATCCGCCAGGACGTCACCGAGCGGGTCCGTGCCCAGCAGCAGCTCCAGCAAAGCGAAGAGCGGTTGTCCTTGGTGTTGGATGCCGTGGAGGACGGGGTCTGGGATTGGAACTTGGTGACCGGCCAGGCCTATTTTAGCCCGCGCTACTATACCATGCTTGGCTATGCGCCGGATGCGTTTCCTGCCTGTTTTGCTTCTTGGCAAAAGCTCGTTCATCCAGAAGACCTGCCGCAGGCGCAGCAGCGGATTGAGGAGGCCATCAGCCGCGGAGAGGGTTTCCGCATAGAGTTTCGCTGCCGAACGCAAAATGGAGAGTGGAAATGGATCGAAGGCCGGGGCCGGACAGTGGAGTTTGACGACGGGCGGCCGGTGCGTGCGGTCGGCACGCATACGGACATCACCGAGCGGATACGGAGCCGCCAAGCCCTCATTGATGCCCGCAAGGCCGCTGAGGCGGCGAGCCAGGCCAAGAGTCAGTTCCTCGCCAACATGAGCCATGAGATCCGTACCCCACTCAATGGCATGATGGGCATGTTCCAGCTGTTGCTCATGACCGATCTCGATACCGAGCAGACCGAGTACGTGCGCACGGGCATGGAGTCCTGCCAACGGCTGACGCGCCTCCTCTCGGATATTTTGGACATCTCCCGCATTGAGGCGGGTGGTTTTACCCTCTTGATGGCGCCCTTTGACCTGCATCAGGCCGTGGATGACGTTTGCCGGCTCTTTGCCTTTAGTGCCCGCATGAAGGGTCTTGGTTTCCATTGGGAAGTGCATCCCTCGGTACCGCGGTGGGTGGAGGGGGATGGAGTACGGGTACAGCAGATCCTCTCTAACCTCGTGGGGAATGCGGTGAAGTTTACCGCCCAGGGCAGTGTACGAGTGGTAGTGCGGCGGCTTCCTATCCCCAAAGGCGATGCAGCGCGGATCTATTTTGCCATCGAGGATACTGGTGTGGGTATAGCCCCAGAGGTGCTTCCTCAACTCTTTGCCCCGTTCGCCCAGGCCGATGCCTCCCTGACGCGACGTTTTCAGGGGGCAGGCTTGGGATTGGCCATTGTCAAGGAATTGGTGCGCCGCATGGAAGGCGTGCTGAGCGTGGAGAGCGAGCCAGGTGAGGGGACGACGGTGCACCTTGTGCTTCCGCTTCAGTCCACAACTGGCGTAGAGACCAGCAATGAGGGAATGGTTATCCCAAATGTTTGCTCTGGTCGGGTGCTTGTGGTGGAGGATGACCCTGTCAACCGCATGGCTGCCACCCAGCTTTTGGGGCGCTTGGGCTATGCGGTCCTGGCGGCGGACAGCGGCATGGCCGCCTTGGCGGTAGAGGAGAATGAATCCGTGGACCTTGTGCTTCTGGATATCCAACTCCCTGACATCGATGGTGTGGAAGTGACCCGGCGCATCCGGGCCCGCCATGGAGGTCGTGGTCCACGGATGGTGGCCCTTACAGCCTTTGCCATGACGGGCGATGCAGAGCGCTTTCTTGCTGCCGGCCTGGACGCCTATCTTGCGAAACCTGTGGACTTCCAAACCCTGGCGGCCACGTTAGAAGAAGTGCTCCAGCGGGGGTGCTCATGAAGACGGCGTGGATCTTCGTGGCGCATGGGAGCCGAGAATCCGAAGCGCAAGCGGCCTTTGGAGATATGATTGCTCAGGTGGCCGCTACCCAACCCCAAGTGCGGGTAGTGCCAGCTTTTTTTTCTTTGGGCGAGCCAGACCTCGTCACGCAGGTAGCGCGCCTCGTGGAAGATGGCGTGCGCCGCATTGCCATTGTGCCCGTGTTTTTGCTCGATGGCGTTCATGTGCGCCGTGATATCCCGTCGCAGGTGGAGACCCTGCGCCACCGCTGGCCAGAAGTCGAGTTCCACCTCGAACCAAGCCTTCAAGATGATGCTGGGCTAGTCCGGCTCCTTGCCGCCCGGATAACGGCCTGAACACCTACCCCCGGCAGCAGGACCTCTCCGCCCTTCCAGGAACGGCCTAGGCATCTTTTTGCCGCTCATGGGCGACCGGCGCCCTTTCCTTGAGCAAGAGCCAGGTTTGGGTCGTGCACACAAGTCACCTGGCGTACACACCAATGGCTCTGCCCTTGAGCAATCGGCCCACGAAACCAGCGTCGCCATAACTCGCACTGCAAGTAGGCACCTTCTCCCGAAGGCCCGAGCCCCTGGAGGAGCTTTTGCCCGAGAGACTTGGGCGAGTGGGGGGCACCGGCACACCCCCTGCCAGAGCCGATGCCCTGCCTGCGAGGAAAGCCGCTGCACGGATCTTGGCCAGAGATTGGTCTTTCTCCATTACCGTAAGGCGTCGAGGCGGTGGATTCTCTTCGGCCAGAGAGGGGCTGACAGCGGCGAGCGGGCGTGGTTTGTCACCGTGCTGTTGCACTTTTGCCATCTCGCTGCACCTTTTCTGGAGCACTATGGGTCTCACGTTACGCGCAAGGAGGGGTCATGGACACGGGGGATGCACACGAGATGGTGGGACGGATTCGGACGGCGTTAGCCTATAGCCGCTTGGAAGACCTTCCTTTTACTTGGGAGGATGCCACAGCGGGCAGTGAGACCGAATTCCAGACAGCAGTAATTGGCCCACGGGGGCAGGTGGATTTGCCGCGGACGGTGCTTGAGTCGCGCTACGCCAAGGGATTGCGCCGTCGAGCCGCCTGTGGGGAATATCCAGCCCAGGTGTTGGCGGCCTTGGAGAAGGTGCTCGCGTCCGAGCCAGAAGGGGTGTGGGAAAACAGCTGGGTCCGGGTGCCGGTGGTGCGCCTTTCCCCTACGGCCCGGGAAGTCCTTGAGGAGGACTTGGCCGCGGACAAATCCGTGCCAGGCAGCCCCCGGCGGGGGGATGGCGAGAGTTTTTTTGTGTACGAGGAGGGGGAACAGTTGTTGCGCATCCCGGTAAGCTACCTCCTCAAATTGGCTTTGGCCCAGGCCATGGACGGCCCGTTACGCGGCGAAGCGCACTTGGCGCAGCGGTTGCTGCCGCACTTTTCCAATGACAACACCTCTCCAGAGACCTTTTCCTTTGCGCCCCAATCTTGTGCTGGGGGCGGGATGGCCGTGGCCCGGGAAACGTGCCTGCGCCAGCTCCTCTGTGAAGTCCTCGTGGAGTGGGCTGGGGTTGCCATGGGCCTGGAAGAGCGAGGCCAGCGGGTCATGGTGTATACTTCCCCGTTGCCGCCATGGAGGCAAAAGGCCCTCAATGCCGTGGTGCCGGATGCCTTTTACCGGGAACTTTTCATCAATCCGTGTTTGAGCGGCTGGGATCGAGGTGAAGAGAAAAAGGCTTACATGCACCTATGCCATGAAACCCTCTCCCGCAGCCAGCTCAACACCCTGGGCAAGCTCCGTGAAGCGGGCTTGCTGACACGCAATCTTGTCGTCCTTCCCAACACCTCAAGCACCTGTTTGGCGAATAATGGAATCCACGTCTCCTTGGGGAGTCGGGTCCTCACTGGGGCGTTGGCTGCTGGCCTATTGCGTCCGCAGGAGGAAAAATGGGCCGCAGACTTGGTGGTGAAGATCGTGGAGCACTTTTTGCCGTTGTTTGTGGGTACCTACAGCGCGTCACCGTACCGTCTTGGGTTTGCGGACTTTCATCCTGAAACCGCACTTGGTTTCCTGCCTCATGAGCTGGACTTTACCCATTTACGCATGCTGTGGCGGCGGTGGAAAAAGAAGGCCAAGCTAAAGGTATTTGGCCGGCCGATTACACCCTTTGGACCACCGGCCTTGGACCGAGTCCTGGCGCGCATCTTCCGCCTGCGCGGCGATCATGTCCCGGATTTTCGCCTCCTTGACTACATGACCTGCCTGATGAGCACCGAGTCAAGTCCGTGCCTCGACGGGACCTTGGGCAATGATGAGCGGCTGAAAGTCGAGCTCGCGGAACACGGCGTGTTCCATGCGGCCATGTCGACGTACCTCCTCTACAAGCCGCGTTTGTACGAGCGCATGGGGTTTAGCGGGTTTGAGGGCCGTTTTTACAGCCTGTTCCCCTCGTATGGGCACGATATGGCCCAGGCGGTGGAGCTCCAGCTGGTGGTCACGGCCATGGCCTGGTGGTTGGTGCTCGAAGGTCGTATAACCCACCAGATGATCCCGGATGCCCCACCCTGGGAAAGCGAACGCCGTCAGGCCTTTTTTGCTGCGGCCTTGGACGTGCCGACGGTGTTCGTTCGCCAGGACAGTGCCAACGCCTTTTTGTTGGGCATCATTGCCCGAACCCAGGGCGTGCGCCCCAGCCGGCGCTATAGCGGCTACCTGCGGGTTCGTCTGCCGGATTTACGCCGGGCATTGGTCGATTTCCTCGAAAAAGAGGGGGCCGCGGTGGTGGAAGCCCTCGGCGCAGCGCCTATCCTCAAAGACCTGCGCATTCGGCTGGAGCATCCACCGGCGCGCGCTGTCCATCGGCTTACTGACTTGGTGATGCGCCGCTTGGGGGAAGAGAACCCGTTGGCAGTGGAGGCCGATGTGTTCAACCGTGCGGCCGAGGCCTGCTACCGGGAAGAGCTGCGTCTGGCCACTCTGATGGAAGGGCTCCATTTTCTTGAATCAAGTTGCCAGCGGCTCGGACTAGGGCTGCCAGATGGCCGCGCCGTGGATTGGCTTGTGGAGCGGGCGTGTTCTGCCCTGCGCCAAGAAGGCCGTTTGGACATGGAGTCCTGCCGGTTGCTTTTGCCTGCCTTGGTGGCCGTGGCTGTCTGGGGGGCAGATCAAAAGGAGAGCCGCTATGCAGCATGAATTTGTCTGTGCCACGGATGGGAGTGTGCGCAGCGAAACCCTCTTTTGTGACCGCGTCATCAGCTATCTCTACAACCGAGTCCGGGAACATGCCCCGAGCGTCATCAAGGCCTTGGCCTCAGGCCGCACAACGGCCTTGCTTGGGTTTTTCAACTACGATTTGCCGCTGGGGGCGCGGCTATCGGGGGCGCGGCGGCTGGTAGAACGGTTGGGCATTGATTTGAATGAGTGCGTGGAGTCGCCTGAATTCTACACCACGCCGCGGCGCCTTTTTGAGCGGCAGATTCGCTATGAGACCTGCCGGCCCATGGATCCGAATCCTCAGGCCGTGGTCTCCCCTGCAGACGCCCGGGTGGTGGTGGGCTCGCTGGCCGAGACTTCCCACCTGTTTCTGAAAGATAAGTTTTTTTCTCTTGAAGACCTCGTGGGTGGGGTTTGGGCTCCCCGCTTTGCCGGCGGGGAGTTTGCCATCTTTCGCCTCACCCCAGAAAAATACCATTACAATCATGTGCCTGTGGAAGGGAGGGTGGTGGACTTTTACGAGCTGGAAGGGGAGTTTCATTCGTGCAATCCAGCAGCGGTGGTGGCCATGGTGACGCCGTATTCTCGAAATCGGCGGGCGGTGACCATCATCGATACCGATGTGCCTGGGGGCAGCCAATGCGGCAACGTGGCCATGGTGGAGGTGGTTGCCCTCATGATTGGCCGCATCGAGCAGCGCTATGCGCCGCAGGGCTACCACCCGCACCAGCCGATGGCCCCCGGGGTGTGGCTCCGGCGTGGCCAGCCCAAGAGCCTGTTTTTGCCAGGCAGTTCGGTGGATGTCCTGCTTTTTGAACCGGGGCGAGTGGCCTTTAGTGAGGAACTCGTCCGCCACCAGCTGCGAGCCGATGTCCAGAGCCGGTTTTCGGCTTGGCTGGGTCGCCCATGGGTAGAAGTGGATGTACGAGTCCGTTCCACCTTGGGCTGGGCCCAGCCACAGCCAAAGGCTACGGTGGGAGGAAAAGAGGGATGAACGCATGGCTTTGGCGGCTTGCCGCCGTGGCGGTGGTGGGGCTCGTGTGGTGGGCGTCGCGGGTCTTGGCGGGGGCGCGGTGGCAGGTGGCGGCCTGTATCCCGGTGCGTCAGCACGCGGATGGGACGTGGGAGGCAGTGAACCTTACCTGGTATGGGATTCTCAGTGCTGGGGCCTATACCCTGGCCGTGGCCATTGCCTTGGCCCTCGGTGCGGGGCTTGGGGCGAGCTTGGAGGCTATGCTCGCTATGGCGGCGGTGGTGCTGGCTGTCTGCATGCCAGCCTCGCGGCTGGTGGCGTGGCTGGTGGAGGGCAAGCGTGCCACCCTCACCGTTGGCGGAGCTGTCTTCGTGGCCTTATGGGTGACTCCTGCGGTGGCGTGGATGGCGCAAACGTGGTGGGGTGGGGCCCCATGGCCTTCCACCCTGGCGGCTGTGGCCGTGGCCTACACGGTGGGTGAAGGGTTTGGACGGTTGGCCTGTTCCAGTTTTGGCTGCTGCTATGGCCGGCCAGTGGCGAGTCTCCCTGCGCCGTGGAACCGCTGGATGGCGCCCATTGCCGTGCGGTTCTGGGGTCCCACCAAAAAGGTGGCCTATGCCAGCGGTCTGGAAGGGGTGCCTTTGGTGCCTATCCAGGGGATGACCGCTGTGGTGCATGGCCTCGTGGCGTGGGGAGGCATCGAGGCCTTGGTGGATGGGCATGTGGGTCTTGCCTTGGTATTCGGCGGTGTGCTGCCGCTTTTGTGGCGAGTGGCCTCAGAGTTTCTGCGGGCCGATTACCGGGGAGAGGCGCGCTTTTCGGCCTACCAGCGCATGGCCTTGGTGGGGGCGGCATGGGTACTGCTGGTCGCCTGGTGGGCGCCGACCATTGCGGTGTCTTTTGATGCTGGCACAGCTGGGGAAGCCGTGCGCTCGCCAGCGGGCCTGGCCACACTGGCCCTCGTCTTTGCCGTGAGTTTGATCTATACCGGCATCAGCCAAGTGACGGCCGCCCGGGTCTCGTTGTGCGTGCGCCTGGAGCGCATCTAACGGCCAGGCAATCTCCTTGGCATTGCCCAGGAGAGGAGTCTTTCCCTCCGCCACACCGAACAACGAAGATGTTCATGAAGATATCGCCTAACGTCCTAGGAGAGGAGTCTCTCCCATGCGCCACACCATCTCGGCCTTGGTAGGCAATCAGCCGGGAGTCCTCGCGGCCTTCGCTGCCATCTTGCAACGCCACGGCATCAACATCGCTTCCATCGCCGCCGCAGAAACGGAGCGCGCGGAGGTCTCGCGCCTTGTCATCTCCATGGAGTTCAATGAAGATACCGTACCTGCCGCGACGCAGGAGCTGGCGGCGCTGCCGTTTGTCCTCGCCATCGAGGACCTCGCTGCCCATGAACTCATCGATCGCGAGCTCCTCCTGGTCAAGGTGCGGGTGATGAAAGACACGGTGAGCCAGCTTCTCCAGATTATGGAGGTCTTCCGCGCCAATGTGGTGGATATGGGCAATAGCACCATGACGGCCGAGCTCGTGGCCACGCCAGGCAAGGTGGCGGGTTTTCTGCGCACCCTTCTTCCTCATGGCATCGTTGCCGTGAGCCGTACCGGGGTCATTGCCCTCAAGCGGGGAGATGATTTTTGATGATTCCGCCCCGCTGCCTCGAGGATATCGTCGCGGCTGTCGTGGCACGAGGGGCGCGGGCGCGGGTGGCCGTGGCCGCTGCAGGGGAACCATCAGCCCTTGGTGCCGCAGTGCATGCACAACGTCTGGGGCTAGCGGAACCCATCCTCGTGGGAGACGCCCCGAAAATACGTGATCTGCTCTGCCGTATGGGGATAAGTGACCTGCCGGTGCTTCACGAGCCGGACCCTGCCGGCGCCGTCGCCCGGTGTCTTGCCCTGCTTCGCAAGGGGCAGGCGGAGTTTGTCATGAAAGGGGCGGTCAAGACCGATATCCTGCTGCGTACTGTGTTGGCCCACAAAACGGGCCTCCAGGTGACTGGCGTGCTAAGCCACGTGGCGGTGCTCGACCATCCCTTGGAAAAGCGCCTCCTCCTTATCACCGATGCGGCGGTCAATGTGGCTCCGAGTCTTCATCGGAAGGTCGATATCATTGCCAATGCTGTGGCCGTAGCTCAGGCTTTGGGTATGGCTGCGCCCAAGGTGGCGGTGCTTTCGGCGACAGAGCGTATTGCCTACCAGACCATGCCCTCTACCAAAGATGCCGATGTCCTCGCCAAACTGTGCCGCATGGGGGTGTTTGGTCAGGCGCAGGTGGGCGGCCCGTATGCCTTGGATATGGCCGTATCCCGCCACAAGGCGCAGCGCAAAGGCGTGGATGATGGGGTGGCCGGGGAAGCCGATATCCTCTGTGCCCCGGATATCGAGGCCGGCAATATCCTCTACAAAGCGTTGACAACCCTCATGGGTCGGCCGGTTGCCGGTATCGTCGTGGGAGGGAGCCGGCCTTTGGTGGTTCCGTCGCGGGCCGATGACGAGGCCTCGAAACTGTATGCTTTAGCCCTGGCCGCGTACGTGGCTGGGCCATCGTGAAATTCAGGGCCTCGGTCCTCAAGACAAGAGCCGCAGGAGACGTCTGCGCTGGGCGTTTTCGACGCGCTACGAGGCGGCGGGACGCTGCCAGCACGGCTTTGTGGTGTCTGGCGAGGAGCTCTTGACAGCTGGTTCTCCTGATTTATGGATTGCATCGAAAGTCATCTGGAATGCATTAAGGCATTCTGGAGAGACCAAGAAATAGAATGGTGAAGGAGGTGTTCTCTATGACGCTTGTCAAATGGGATCCATGGCGTGAAATGGAAGAACTCTTTGATCGGTATGCACGGGTGGCAGGTTTTCCTCGTGGCGGGCAAGAAGCATTGACAGCCGGGGATTGGTCGCCGCGAGTGGATATTGTAGAAGTGGAAGATGAGTTCCGCATCACCGCCGATATCCCGGGCGTCGACAAGGACAATGTCCACGTCACAGTAGAGAATGGTGTGCTGACCTTGAAGGGGGAACGCAAGCGGGAAGTTGAGGAAAAAGGGAAGAAGTTCCATCGAGTGGAGCGGTTTACTGGTGTCTTTACCCGCCAGTTCACCTTGCCCGAGAACGTGGATACGGCGGGTATCCGGGCGGTTTTCAAGGATGGTATTCTGACCCTGCATCTGCCGAAGACCGAGAAGGCCAAACCCAAGGCCATTGATATCCATGTGGAATGAGCCCCACGCTGCTGGTGGCTCCCACCAAAGACCGGCAATCAGCCGGTCTTTCTTTTTTGAAAACGAACAAACATCCCAGAATACCAAAGATCGGCAATGAGCCAATCTTTTGGTGGTGGTTCTTCTCGCGAACCCAGAATTTGGCGTGCCCACGATGGCCCACTGCCTGGCGAAGCACTGCTCTTTTTGGGTAATCTGATGTGCAACGACTGATGCCTTGCGTCGGTTGTTGCTGGTGGAGACTCTCTCCTTTTTGGCTCTCTCAAACAAAGGGCGGTGGCGAGTTTGCGCGCCGATGAGGGCCAGTATCTGGAGCCATTGCCTGGCTCCTCTGCTGGGACATCGCTATCACAAGCAGCCACAACCCTCGTGCCGGTAGTTTTCGCTGGGGAGTATCCCTGGTCAGGACAGGCAGGGGGTTATGGCGAGGGCGCTGCGGGGTCGGTCAGACCGTATTCGGCCAGCTTGCGATATAAGGTCTTGCGGCCGATGCCGAGGATTTTCGCGGCTTTGGACTTATTGCCGCCTACAGCATGGAGCACGAGGGCGATATGGGAGCGCTCGAGCTCTTCGAGGGTGGCGAAGCCGCTTTCCCTTGGGCTGCGGCAGGTTTTTTGGCAAAAGGGGAGGGCCTTTGTGCCGATGATACCGCCCTCTGCGAGGATAATGCCCCGTTCGATGACGTTGCGCAGCTCGCGCACGTTGCCAGGCCAGGGGTTGGTCATGAGCTGATGCAAGGCCGCAGGCGTGATTTGGTAGCTTTGGCCATTCTTCGCCAGGGCGTGGAGAAAATATTCCACCAGGGCCGGAATGTCCTCGCGCCGTTCGCGCAGGGGCGGAAGTTCGATGGTGAAGACGTTGATGCGGTGGTAGAAGGCGTCGTGGAATCGGCCGAGTTCCACCTCGCGGGCGAGGTCGCGGTTGGTGGCGAAGATAAAACGCACATCCACGTGCCGTTCTTCTTTGTCGCCAACGCGCCGGAAGCGCTGGGTCTCCAACACCCGCAAGAGGGCAGCTTGGAGTTCCAGGGAGAGTTCGCCCACTTCATCGAAGAAGAGGGTCCCTTTGTGGGCCAAAGGGAGGAGGCCTTCATGGCTGCGATCGGCACCGGTAAAGGCCCCTTTGCAGTATCCAAAGAGTTCGCTGCGTAAGAGCTCTTTGTCGAAATTGGCGCAGTTGGTGACGATAAAGGGTTGGTCGGCGCGCAGACTTTGGGCATGGATGGCGGCCGCAGCAACGTTTTTGCCTGTACCGGATTCGCCGGTCAGAAGCACCGGCGTGTCGGTCGGCGCGACGCGCTCAATGAGGTAGCGTACCCGCTGGACGGCCTGGCTATGGCCGATGAATTTAGGTGTTGACGTGGCGCTTCCTGCCCCGTGGCGGAGCAGCTCATTTTCCCGCATGAGCCGTACCCGTTGGTAGGCGCGCTCGATAACCTGTTCGATGCGCTCGAGGGAGAAGGGCTTGGTGAGGTAATCATAGGCGCCAGCCTTCATGGCCTCCACTGCCGTGTCCACATCCGCGTAGCCGGTGATGAGTACGATGGCGGCGTGGGGGATGGTCTCTTGGATATGCCCCATAAGGGAGATGCCGTTTTCGTCCGGCAGGCGGATGTCGAGGATGACGACGTCAATGGGGGTGGTGCGGAGGATTTCCTTGGCCTCAGCCGCCGTGCCGGCGGTATAGATAGTACGGCCAGGATTGGCGAGCTCGCGCAGAAAGAGTTTTTGGATGTTGGGTTCGTCATCGACGACGAGGATTTCGATGGAATTGAAGATAGTCATAGCTACTCGTAGGACAGGGGTTGTTCAAGGGGCAAGCGGACACGAAACACGGCGCCGTGGCCAGGCTCGCTGCACACGGTAATTTCGCCGCCATGCTGTTGGATGATGCCATAGCAGATGGATAGGCCGATGCCGATGCTATGGCCCTGGGTTTTGGTGGTGAAAAAGGGCAAGAACAGTTTGTCCATGATACCCGGTGGGATGCCGTGACCGTCGTCTTCCACGGCGAGGATGGCGTGCGCCCCTTCGGCGTAGGCGCGCACGGTGATGGTGCCTTTGGGCCGTACGGCGTCGAAGGCGTTGAGGACGAGGTTCACAAGTACTTGTTTGAGTTCGCTCGGGTCGCCTGCGATGGGGAGGCGAAGCGGGGCAAGGTCCTGAACGAGCTGCACACCAGGTTCTTCTTTGATCTTGTGGCTCAAGATTTTGAGGGTATCGCGGACCAATTGGACGAGGTCGAGCCGCTGACCGGTACAGGCCCGCTGGCGGCTAAAGGAGAGAAGCCCGAGGACAATGTCACGGCAGCGGCTGCACTCTTCGACAATAATGCCAATATATTCAGTGAGGTCTGTCACCAAAGGGTCCGCCTCACCCAGGCGTTGCCGCAGTTGGGGGAGCCGGCGTCCTAGGGCCTCGGCAAAGCCGCTGATGGAGGCCAGTGGATTGTTGATTTCATGGGCGACACCCGCTGCGAGCATGCCGATAGTCGCCATTTTCTCAGCTTGCGTGTACTTGGCCTGGTATTCCTTTTCTAGGGTGACATCGCGCTTGGTGAGAAGCACCCCACAGGTGGTCCCGTGGGGATCGCGGATGGGGGCCGTGACGAGCTCAAAGTGGATGGTGGAGTCGCCGCGACGATCGAGGTAGGTGACTCGGTCTGGTTTGCCCGTGGCGAGGGTTGTCTGCACCGGGCAGCCGACGCATGGTTCCGGGCTGCGGCGGAAGACGTCGTGACAACGTTTTCCCTGAGGCTGGGGGTCGTCAAAATAGCGAAAAAAGACCGGGTTGACGTATTGGATACGGAGGTCTGGGGAGATGACGGCAAGCACATCGCTAATTCCGTCGAGAATGCTTTGGATCTCCTGTTTTTTGCGCTCCAGTTCTTCGGTGTAGGCCTGGAGTTGGGCCATTTTTTCTTGAACATCCCGGAAAAAGCCGAGCTTGGTATATTCCGGGCCAACGATGTCCATGAGCGAAGGCGTCATCACCAGGCCTCCTGGCAGATGGAAAGAAGGTCGTTGGCAGAGGCGGGTCGAGGGTTCGTTAGAAGGCAGGCATCCCGGGCGGCCATGGCGCAGATCTGCTGGAAGTCTTCGGCTCCGGGCACGATGTCCGAGAGGCGGGAGGCGGTCCCCAGAGTGCGGAAGAAATCTTCCAGCCAGATGATGCCTGCTTCGGCAGTGGCTTCGTCACTGGCGCGTCGTCCACCGAGAATGACCTCGCCGATGTCGGCCATGCGGGTCGTGCAGGCCGGGAGATTGAAACGCATGACCCGAGGCAGGATGATGGGATGGACCTCGCCGTGGGGGGTGTCGAAGAATCCCCCCAGCGAATGGGCAATGGCATGGCAGGCGCCGAGACTGGCGTTACTGAAGCTGATCCCGGCGGCGGTGCTCGCCAGGGAGAGGCGTTCGAGGTCTTCTGGGTTGCGGGTACGAAGGGCTCGGGGGAGGTGCCGGGTAATGAGACGAATGGCATTGAGAGCATGGGTCTCGGTGAGGGGGTGGGCAAGGGGCGAAAGGTAGGACTCGACCGCATGGGCGAGGGCGTCCACAGCCGAGGTGATGAGCAAGTGGTCCTCCACGGTGTCGAGGAGGTCAGGGTCGATAATGGACACGTTGGGGGTGAGGGAGCGGCTGATGATGGACATCTTCACCCGCCGTTTGGTGTCGGTGATGATGGCAAATTGGGAGACATCGGAGCCACTGCCAGCAGTAGAAGGCAGGAGGATGAGGGGGGGCAAGGGGCGGGTGATGCGGTTGGCCCCTTCGTAGTCATGGATGGTGCCGCCATTGGCTACCACCGCCGCGATCCCTTTGGCGGTATCCATGGGGCTGCCCCCGCCAAGGGAGACGATGACGTCCGCGCCGCTTTCACGGTAGAGGGCTACGCCAGCCTCGATGTGGATATCCCGTGGGTTGGAATAGACCTGGTCGAAATAGATTGTTTCTAGGTTGGACTTTTCTAAAATGTCGAGAAGGAGATCTACCCACCCGCACCGCTCAAGCCCCTGGTCACTGACAACAAGGACTCGTTTCCCACCGAGTTGGAGTGCATAGGAGCCGGTGTAGCGGATACTGCCGTGACCAAAGATAATTTCAGGGAGAGAGAACTTGCGGATATCCATGGATGCCTCGCAGAAGAGAGTGGAGAGCCTCTAGCAAGGGGTATGCCTTCATGCTAGAAGTGGCGCTTTTCTTTATGAAGAGGAAAACGTCTTTTCCGGGGATCGTATCAAAAGAATACAGTTGCCTCCCTATGGATTGGCATGGGTGTGCCATTTTGCCGCAAACGCCTGTGCTTCTTTTAGGTACAGGAGAAGAGGCCGAAAATGTATCTTTATGATTCATATGGGAGCACCTTGAGGGGAACCGTTAGGGAGATGTTGCTGAGGTTTTCAGAAAAATGCTTTTGAAAATCAAGCCACTGGTTTGAAGAATCCCCGAAGAAGCGCAGGGAGATGGTGTTGGCCCAAGCCTTGCCTAAGAAGAGGCATCTCCATCATTGTAACTGTTCGCCGAGCCTTCGGCGGACCCAACCACAAGCGAGGTGTTCTCATGGCTGTTCAGGAAATGGTGTACGGGTTCTTTATCCCCAGCGTAACCCTTATCGGCGTCGGTGCCTCGAAGTTCATTCCGGAAAAAATTAAGGCACTCGGAGGCAAGAAGCCTCTGGTGGTGACGGACAAGGGCATTACGGCCTGTGGACTCACCAAACAAATCACCGACCTGTTGGATGCCGCGGGGATGGAGTATGCGGTGTATGATGAGACTGTACCCAACCCCACTGACCACAACGTCCATCAGGGTGTCGAGGTCTTCAAGAGCAAGGGCTGTGACTCTCTCATTTCGCTCGGTGGCGGCTCTTCCCATGACTGCGGCAAAGGCATTGGGCTTGTGGTCTCCAATGGTGGAAAGATCCACGATTACGAGGGAATCGATAAGTCCTCCAAGCCCCTGCCGCCGTATTTGGCCGTTAATACCACCGCAGGCACAGCCTCAGAAATGACCCGGTTCTGCATTATTACGGATACGAGCCGCAAAGTGAAAATGGCCATTGTGGACTGGCGGGTGACCCCTGGCATGGCTATCGATGACCCCCTGCTCATGGTGGGCATGCCGCCGGCGCTCACTGCGGCCACGGGTATGGATGCCCTCACCCATGCGGTAGAGGCCTACGTTTCCACCATCGCCACCCCCATGACCGATGCTTGCGCCCAGAAGGCCATTGAGCTCATCGCCAAGTATCTCCGCAAAGCCGTGGCGAACGGCAAAGACATCGAAGCCCGTGAGGGGATGTGCTTTGCCCAGTATCTGGCGGGCATGGCGTTCAACAATGCGAGCCTCGGCCACGTCCATGCCATGGCCCATCAGCTGGGTGGCTTCTACGACCTGCCCCATGGCGAGTGCAATGCTATCCTCTTGCCGCATGTGTCTCGTGCCAACATGAATGCTAAACTCGAGCGCTTTGTTGACATCGCCCGTTTCATGGGCGAAGTGGTGGACGGAATGTCGATGCGCGCTGCGGCGGAAAAGGCCATTGCCGCTATCCAGCAGTTGTCCACTGACGTGGGGATCCCGCCCACCATCACTGAGCTGGCGAAGCGCTATGGCAAGCAGGTGGACCGCAAGGACATTGCCATCATGACAGCCAATGCGCAGAAGGATGCCTGCGGTCTTACCAATCCCCGCTGCCTGAAGGACGCCGATGTGGCCGCTATTTTCGAGGCCGCTTTCTAGGAGTTGGGATATGTGGGACGATGATGCTGACCTGCACCTTGAATCCACAGATTTAAGCGCAATAATTGGAGCCGATGAAATGCTGAGAGGCGTTGTGGATGATGTGTGGGATGAAGAGTGATCATCGCGTTGGAGAGGTAACATTCCAACAGGGTCGGGTTCCCCGGCCCTGTTGGTGTTTGAGGGCCATTATGTACAAAAAGACAGGATAGCCGTGGAGGGAAGCATGAAGATTTTGCGCATCAATACTCGCTCGCGTACGTATCGCTTTGAAGATTTGGGAGAGTATGCCGGTCTCGGTGGCCGGGCCCTCACTTCCCGCATTATCAACCGCGAAGTGCCGGCAGATTGCCATCCGCTGTCGGCGGAAAACAAAATCGTTTTGGCGGCAGGTATCCTCGCCCCCACCACGGCGGCCAACTCGGGCCGGATGTCTGTTGGGGCCAAGTCGCCGTTGACTGGCGGCATCAAAGAGAGCAACTCAGGTGGTCAGTTTGCCAACACCCTGCCTAAACTTGGCCTTTTGGCCATTGTGCTCGAAGATAAACCCGAAGCTGGTAGCCCGATGATGGACATTGTCGTGCGTCCGGATCGGGTGGAGTTCCACGACAGCGTGGCTGCTGGGATGCGCACGTATGCGGCCCAGGAAAAGCTCCTCGCGACCTATGGCAAAGAGATGGTCACGGCGATGGTAGGCCCTGCCGGGGAGCAATGCCTCTCTGCTGCCACGGTACAGTTCTCGGATCCAGACGGTTTGCCCTCGCGTTCGGCCGGTCGTGGTGGCATGGGCGCGGTCATGGGCTCCAAACGGGTCAAGGCCATTCTTCTTGATAGTACGGCGGCTCAGAAAGTGGAATATGCTGATGAAGAAGGGTTCAAGGCCGCTCGCAAAGAGTGGGTGGATATCATGCGCAACCATCCGGTAACCAGCCAGGGGCTGCCTGGGTTTGGGACCGCAGTCCTCGTGAACGTCATCAATGCCGCCGGGGCCCTGCCCACCAAGAACTTCCGTTTCGGCCAGTTTGCCGGTGCCGAAAAGATCTCTGGCGAGACCCTTGCCGAGACGATCACCAAGCGGGGCGGCAAGACCAAGCATGGCTGCCACTCGGGCTGCATGATCCAGTGCTCGCAGGTGTACCATGACAAAGACGGCAAGTACCTCACCACCGGCTTTGAGTACGAAACCATTTGGGGTTTTGGCGCGGACCTCATGGTGGAGGACCTCGACGACATCGCCATGATGGACCGCACCTGTGACGAGGTCGGCATGGACACCATTGAGATGGCCAACACCATGGCCATGGCCATGGAGGCGGGCATCATCAACTGGGGCGACGGCAAGGCCGTCATCCGCGAGCTCAATAAAGTCGGTACCGATGACCCCTTGGGCCGCATCTACGGTAATGGCACGGCCTACACGGCCAAGGCCTTTGGCGTGGACCGGGTTCCGGTGGTCAAAAACCAGGCCTTGCCGGCCTATGATCCGCGGGCGGTGAAGGCAGTCGGCGTCACTTATGCCACGAGCCCCATGGGCGCGGACCACACCGCTGGTTATGGGGTGGCCCAGAACGTCCTCAAGGTGGGCGGCGATGTGGATGGCCACAAGAAAGAGGGCAATGTGGAGATTTCTAAAAATCTGCAGGTAGCCACGGCGGCCATCGACTCCTTGGGCCTGTGTCTGTTCGTCGCCTTTGCCGTTCTTGATGATGCCCGCGGTGTCCCGTGCATGGCCAAGATGGTGGAGACGTACACCGGCAAGCCCTTCTCGGTGGATGACCTCATCGCCTTGGGCGCCAATTGCCTCAAGGATGAGCTCGATTTTAATCGCCGCGCCGGCTTCACCCCAGAGGACGACCAGCTGCCACGCTTCTTCCAGACCGAGACCCTGCCGCCGCACAATGTAGGCTGGGGATATACTGTGGAAGAACTCCAGGGGGCCAAGGTCTAAGTCTCCAAGAGATTGTCTTCTATTGGCACGCCCCGGGGAAGCCCGGGGTGTGCTGTCTCTGGAAGGAGGATGCCCCCGTCAGCAGGGTTGGGTGGAAGCCCCCTGACAGGAGAAGAAGGGGAAGCGCTGGAGGGAGGCGCTGGCTGTCCCGGCACCTCCAGAAAGGCTCACCGCATAGGCACGAGCGTGCGGCAGGAAGGCCCTGACCGTGAGCACGTTGGGGCCAGCCCTCGAGGTCGCAATGGAGGATGCGCTGCTTCAGCTCTGGGGCAGGGCCGATGTGCGAAAAGCTGGTGCTGTGCATGGCCGTAGAGCAGGCTTCCAGCCACCGGACCATGGACTTTCGGAGACGCCTTGGGCAGAAGAGGGGCATGGAGTGGCGGCGCATTACCTATTCGCTTCCGTGGAACATCGGGCTTCTGACGGCGGGAGGGCTGGGCATCGCCCTGGCCGTGCAGGGAGCCGCTGTTCCCCATGGTTTTTTCACCGGCGGGCTCTCAGGCCTCAGTCTGATTTTGTACTATCTTGGACAGGCCCTTTCTCCAGGAAAATGGTATTTTCTTCTCAATATCCCGATTGCCTTGGCCGGTTGGTTTTTCGTGAGCCAACGGTTTATCCTCTACACCGGCTATGGCATGCTGGCGACGACCTTTTGGCTCGAACTTTTCCAAAAGCCTTTTCCCATCCATGAACCGTTGCTGGCGGCCATTGCCGGCGGGGTCCTTTTGGGCGGTGGGGTGGGATTATGTCTGCGCTCCCTCGGCTCTTCTGGGGGCATCGATATCATCGCGGTCATCCTCCACCAGCGCTGGGGGCTGCGCATGGGACAAGTGGGCTTGGCTTGCAATGCAGTTGTATTTGCTTTGGGGTGGTTGGTGCTCGGCGACGTGGACCGGCTTTTGTACTCGCTGGTCATGGTCTTTGTCAGCGCCCAGACCATTGACTCTATTTTGGGAATGTTCAACCAGCGCAAGCTCGTCATCGTCATCTCGGACCAGCACGAAGCCATCACTCGGGCCATCTTGGAGGACATCCATCGGGGCGTCACCCTCCTCGATGGCCATGGCGGTTATACAGGGAAGCGCAAACAGGTCCTTTTGACAGTCGTCAATACGGTACAGCAAAAGCGCCTGGAGGAGATCATTTTTTCCATCGACCCCGAGGCCTTTGTCATTGTCGAAAATACCCTCAATGTCCTTGGCCGAGGGTTTTCCCAACGCAAGGTGTATTGAGAGCAGGTCCGCTGTCTCGTCGCCGAGAGGGGAGACCATCCCCCTCTCCAGCCGCCTCTTTCCTGCTGAGGGCGAGGGAGGCCCACGTCATGGCTACACGCGGGATAGTCGGTTTGCCCCTGCAGATGGGCCCGCAGCGATGGCTGTCCGCCTTGTGTGCGCCGCCAGAGGGGCCAGGTATTTTTGTCGAAGAGGGGGGCCAGCGGCGTCCGATGCTGCCCCGCGATTACACCCACCAGCCATCGTCATCGAGGATGGTGCGGGCAGCGCTGAGGACCTGGACGCTAGGGCCAAAGCTTCCGCCAACGGGGTTGAAGATATCAAGGTACACGGTTTCTGGCCCTTCGGGTAGGGTGTCGCCTATAATTTCCACCGGGATAACGGCGCTGGACTCGCCAGGATAGAGCACGAGGCGACCAGCAGTGGGGATGTAGTCTTCGCCTGCCGTGGCCGTGCCATCCCGGGTGGCGAAGTCCACGCTCACCCAACTCGTGGGGGTCTCGCGGGTGCCTAAAAATTGGACGAGAAAATACACCAGCGAGGTGCCACTATTTCCCTCAGGGACGGCCTTGACCACCTCCTGTGGGTGAGATGGTGCGTTCTTCAGGGCCGCCCGCAGGGTACGGTCGATCCACTCCTGCTCGGCGGAGACCCGCTGCCAGCCGCCAATCTCCCCAAAGGTGGCATTGATGATGCCGTCGGGGTCGGGATGGATGTCGCCCCAGAAAAGACTCGTGCCATAGCTTGCCACCCCCGCGATTTTCCCATGGATGAAGGCCGGCCCGCCGCTATCACCAGGGGTGATCATCCCCTCGGCAGAGCCGAGACCAAGGTCCGGGATGTTTAGGAGCTGTCCGAAGGCATCGCGTTGGGGACTGCCGTTATCCATGTCGGCTCCTAGCTGCACGCCTGGTTGCGGCTTCCAGGCAAGGAGCCCCAGTGGGACAAAGGCCGCCATGTCCGCGTCGAAGCGGTTACGGCACCAGAGTTTGTCCGGCCCGCCACTGTGCAGGGTGCCGCTTAAGCCCGTGCCTGGGATGCCGTAGCCCACGAAGGTGAAGGTTGTACCGATCTCGTCGGCCTCGCGGTAGATGGGATAGCGCTCGGCCCAGCTCGGGGCGGCGCTGGTCAGTTCGATAATGGCCAGGTCGTGGTTTTCGTTGGTATAATCGTAGTGCGGGTGGAGGGTGACCTTTTTGACGGGAATACTCACGGTCCCCGCAGGGCCGTCCACATAGACCTGGATGGTGGAAGCAATGACTCCGTCTTGCTCCACCACATGGGCAGCGGTGAGGACATGGCGGCCGGTGGGCAGTAGCGCCCCGGTACCTGCATAGCCGTTGGCGAAGATCTCCACGACCCCGTCAAAGCCAGTGCCTGGGGTCACGGCATAGTTCCACAGATGGTCGGGCGAAACAATGGCAAGGGAGGGCATGGCGGTCTCTTTGGGGCGGAAGGGTTATCGTGGGCTGCGGCGCCGGCGGCTTGGGGTCGAACGTTTGCGCTTTGCCATCTGCGGGCTAGGTGGGCTTGCCCTCTTGGGCTGGCGCTGGCTTTGGGCAAGGGTAAAATTGAGCTCGCCACGGGCGAGGCTCGCTTCCAGGAGCACGACTTCGACCCGATCCCCGAGGGCCAGGCGGCTACCGGAGCGGGTGCCAAGGAGCTCGTGGCGTTGGGGGTCAAAACTCCAGTATTCATCGAGACTGGCGAGCCGCACCAGACCGTCGGCGGGTATGGCGCTCAGCTCAACCCAGAAGCCAAATTCTGCCACACCAGAGACGACAGCCGTGAAGGTTTCGCCCTCGCGGCCCTGGAGGGCAAGGATGGCGGCGCGTCGGATCATATCACGCTCTGCCTCCACGGCTCGGCGCTCGCAGCTATTGATCGCCTCGCATTGTGCGGTCAGGGTTGCCAAGGAGAATGGTTCCGGGTCGCGGTGCATCAGGGCCTTGAGGGCACGGTGGGTGAGGAGGTCCGCATAGCGCCGGATGGGAGAGGTAAAGTGGCAATAGGCCGCTGAAGCGAGGCCAAAGTGGCCTTCATTGGTGGGGGCATAGGCCGCTTGCATGAGGGATCGCAGCACCAGGCGGTGGACGAGGTCTTCGTGGGCGGTCCCTGCGGCGTGGGTGAGCACCCTTTGGAGGGCGCGCAGGTCGAGGGTGGCCGGGACTTCGGTGATCATCCCGCTGGCCGCGAGGTGGCGGAAGAGGGCTTCCAGCTTGGCAGGATCTGGGGCTGGATGGATGCGGTAGGGAAAGAGGCGGCCAGCGCCCTCAAGGAGACTGGCGACGGCCTCATTGGCGGCGATCATGCACTCTTCGACGATGCGATGGGCAAAAAGGCGTGGTCGGGTGCTCAGCGATACGGTGCCATCGGCGGTCTCGCGCACCGTGGCTTCAGGGATGTCTAAGTCCAGAGTGCCCCGAGACAGACGGGCCTGCCAGAGAACCTCGGTGAGGCGGGCAGTGGTTTGGATCATGGGGACAAGGGACGCCGGCACCGTGTGGGGGGCGCCGTCGAGCAGCTGCTGCACCGCAGTGTAGGTGAGGCGGGCATGGCTTTGGATGACCGCTTCCAGGGGATGGGCGGCCAGCAGCCTGCCATCTTGGCTGATGGCAAGGTCCACGGCCATGGCGAGGCGGGGGACTCCCGGGCGCAAGGAACACAGCCCATTGGAGAGGTGTTCGGGGAGCATGGGTTCGACGGAGAGCGGGAAGTAGTAGGAATTGCCGCGCTCGTGGGCTTCGGCATCCAGGGCCGAGCCTGGTGCGACATAGTGGGCCACATCCGCAATGGCGACCACGAGCCGAAATCCTGTTGCTGTGGCTTCCACGAAGATGGCGTCGTCAAAGTCCCGGGCGCGTTCGTCGTCGATGGTGACGAGGGCAAGGCCACGCAGGTCGGTGCGGCCCTCCCAGGAGCTCGGGTCTTCGGGGAGGGCCGCGGCCTCGGCGAGGGCGGCCTCGGGAAAGACCTGGGGGATGGCGTGCAGGAGCTTGACCATCGCCTCTTGGGTGGCCAGGCGGGCTTCGGCCCCGAGGAGCTGGGTGGCGGTGAAGCGGTAGAGTTTGGGGCCAATGGCCGCAGGTTGGGTGCCGAGGACCATATCGCCGACGCTTGCCGCCATGCCCTGGAGACAGACGTGGGCCACAAACGGCATGCGGGGGTCCGTGGGCCGAGCGAGCCATCCACCTTCTGGCAGCGCTCGCTCAAGGACGAGCGGGATTTCGGTGCGGCGGCGCTCAAGGACGCGGTGGACGCGGCCCCGCAGTTCGCGGCGCTCCGCCACAAGGAGGACTTCCACGAGGTCGCCCGGCCAGGCATCGGCCAGGTCTTCGGGCGCGATGGGGATGGGGCCATGCTCGGGATGTCGAACCAGACCATGCCCGCTGCGGCGTACCTCTAAAAGGGCTTGGAATTTGGGGACGGTGTCAGCGCTGGCATAGGTGCGGCCAAGGCGGACGACGCGCCCTTCTTCGCATAATTGGGTGAGCAGCGCGCGCAGGAGTTCCTTGCGGCTTGCCGCTGCTTTGCCGGTGAGGCCGAGGGCGAAGTGTTCAGCGAGCTCTCGGCGGCGAACGGGGTGGCCTTGGGCGGCGATCCAGGCCTGGAGGGTCGTTTTGGTCAGTTTTGTGGGCATGAAGTCTCCAAAGGAGAGAGTCGTTCCTCCAGCCAGATGGCTAGAGGCGGATGGGCGGTAAGAGGAGAAAACTCGAGGGTTAGATCCAGCACCCACAGGCGCTCGTCGGCGAGGGGAGTGAGCTTGACGGCATCTTTACCGGTGGCGAGGACGATATCGGCGCGCAGGTGGTTGGCGGTGGCGGTAATGTGCTGCCAGTCTGCTCGCGAGTAGGGGTGGTGATCTGGATAGGTGAGATGACCGAGGGGTTGGATCCCCAAATCGCGTTGGAGCAAGCGCCAGATCCGTTGGGGCCGAGCAACTCCTGTGACAAGTAGGCTGCGAACACCGTGGGGGCTGGTGAGCGGCTCGGCGCTATGGGCTTGGCGAATCGCCGGGATACGGGCATCCATGCGGTAGATAGGGTGCTCGGTGCCAAGGCGGAGCCGGGCGAGGACATCGAGCATCTCTTCGTCCAGGGCCTCACAGCCCACCAGATAGGCATGGGCCCGGGCAAGGGCAGAGGCGTCCTCCCGCCATGGTCCGGCCGGGAGGACCCGATCCCAGTCCTCATCGAGGTCTTCTGGGGCGAGGAGGCAGAGGTCGATGTCCCTCGCAACGCGAAGGTGCTGGAATCCATCGTCCAAGACGATGAGACCAGGTCGTTCTTCGGCTACGGCCTTGCGACCGGCCCGAACTCGATGGGGATCGACCATGATACGGGCCCAGGGAGCAGTTTGGGCAAGAAGCAGCGGCTCGTCACCGGCTTCCGCGGCAGGGCTGTGGGGAAAGACGGGATAGGGCCGAAAGGGCGGACGTCCACGGTACCCGCGGCTCAGCACTAACGGCGAGAGCCCCCGTTCTTTGGCCCAGGCAAGGAGCCAAGCCGTGACCGGGGTTTTGCCCGTGCCGCCGAGGCGAATGTTTCCGACACTGATACAAGGGACCGGCGGCCGCCAAGAGCGCAGCAGGCCCTGGCGGTAGGCCCGGGCCCGCAGACGCATGAGCGACGCATAGAGACGGCTTGCTGGCTCGGCAACCGGGGCGAGCAGCTGCTGGAAACGATGCATCAGTCGCGAGAACCACCAAAGAAGCGGAGCAGCATGAGGAAGAGATTGATGAAGTCGAGATAGAGACGCAAAGCGCCAAGGATAGTGCCGCGGCGGATGGCGAGGGCATCATCCATGGGGGCGGACTCACCCATCTGGCGCAGCATCTGGGTGTCGTAGGCCGTAAGACCCGTAAACACGAGGACGCCGACCGCACTGATGACAAAGTCCACCGCCGGACTGGCCATGAAGATGTTGACCACTGAAGCGAGAATAATCCCCACGAGTCCCATGAAGAGGAAACTGCCCAGGCCCGAAAGGTCCCGGCTCGTGCTCGCGCCGTAGATGCTCATCACCCCGAAGGTCCCGGCGGTGACAAGGAAGGCCTTGAACACGGCAGCCCCGGAGTAGACGAGTAACACCGCCGAAAGGGTAGCGCCGTTGAGGGCACTATAGAGGAGGAACAGACCGGTGGCGGTGCCGGCACTCATGCGGTGGACGGCCCCGGAGATGGCGATGACAAGGCCAAGCTCCCCGAGCACGAGGCCCCAAAAGACAAAGGGCGAGCCAAAAATGAGACTGGCGATGGTGGGGGAATGGGCCACGCCATAGGCCACAGCGGCGGTTACCAGGAGACCAGCGGTCATCCAATGGTACACGCCGCGTAAAAAGGCATTCGTCGTGGCAATAGAGCGTGAAGAGGCAACGGTGCGGTATTCCATCGTCGTTTTCTCCTTGAGTTTTGTGGGTGAAATATTCCTGAGGGGCATACTTCCCGCGTCCATGGTGTTGTAGGGGATAGGACGAGGAAGTCAAGGCAATAGCCCGTATCGAAGGGAGGATGTTGGACCGGTTTCGGTGCAGCGATTGCCTCGGGGCGCAGCGAGGCTTGCCTGAAGAGGTGGATAGAGCTACGGGAGAGGCCTTTGGAACCATGCGAGGAGATCTTGGGGCAGCAGGAGGGTGCGCCTTCGGGGGATGGGCGCGCGACGATGGGGGCATGGGGTGGCACTCTTTGCGTAGGGCTCAGGCAGGTACAACACGGCGCATGTTCCTATCCCATTGGAGGTATGGAGGATGGAGCCGGAATCTCTAGGGTCGAGAACCTGTTGTTGAATGCGGAAAGCAATTGATTTGTTGTCAATGCGAGGTAGAAATAGAGGATTGCTAAGAATGCGTTGTTGAGGTGGTATGCCAGCGTCGCTTTCCATTGTTCTCGTCCTGGGCGTTATCGTTGTCGGCATGCGCGTAGGTCTTGGTCTCGCGCCATCGGTACTCGGGGCCAGCTGGGTGCTGGCCCTTGTTCGTGGCCTTAGTTTCGAGGATTGGCTTGGCGCCATCCTTGCGGCCGTAACCGCCGAGCAAACCGTGCTCCTTTTGGCCATGGTGGTCGTCATTCTCGCTTTGAGCGCCGTATATACCGCCTCGGGACAATCGCTTCGGTTCTTGTCCGCGGTGCGAGGTGTGCTGCGCTCCCGCACGGTGGTGCTCGTGTTGTTTCCTGCCCTCATTGGACTTTTGCCCATGCCCGGAGGGGCGGTCTTTTCTGCCCCCATGGTGGCCCAGACTGCTCACGATCTCAAGCTGACTCCCGAAGACCAAAGCCTCATCAACTATTGGTTCCGTCATGTGTGGGAGTTGGCGTGGCCGCTGTATCCTGGGATTATCTTGGCGGCTTCCCTCGCCAACATGCCGGTCACTCGTGTGATGGCGATTATGTGGCCGGCACCGCTTTTGGCGATAGCCTTGGGATGGGGGTGGATTTTGCGTCCGATGGTGCGTCAGGCCCCGCAGCAAAGTGCCGCGGCAGAGGTCCCGCAGGAAGCGCACCTGCGCGATGGGCTCCCTTTGGCCGTGGCCATTGGTGGGGCCATTGTGGGAGAGTGGGGTTGTGCCCACTTTTTCCCTGGGGTGGCCATGGAGTGGGGAGTGGTGCTCGCCATGCTGACTGCTTTGGGAGTGAGTCTTCTGCTGTCCCGCACCAATTGGCGTGCCACCGTGGCTGAAGCCGCCAAGGAGAATACCGTGGGGCTGATGGCCGTAGTGGCAGCGGTATTCGTGTTCAAAGAGGTCCTTCTCCGCGGCCAGGTGGTGCAGGGCGTGGCCCTGGAGCTCGGCGGTGGAGCGGCTTTGGTCGTTTTAGCGGTCGTTCTCCCGTTTGTGGTAGGATTCGTGTCCGGGGTGACCGTGGCTTTTGTGGGGGCGACGTTCCCACTTCTCTTTGGCGTAGCCGCGGCAAGTGGTGCGGATGGACATATTCCGGCCGTGCTTTGCCTTGGCCTGTGCAGCGGCTTTGCTGGTCTTATGGCCTCGCCGCTGCATACCTGCTATTTGATGACCTGCCGCTATTTTCGCGTGGACCTCGTGCGCCTTTGGCCGAGGGTGGCGGTGCCAAGCTTACTTTTTATTCCTGCGGGGGGGCTGGGGTATTGGCTTCTTCGCTAGGCAGCAGAGGGGCTTCCAGCAAAGAGGCGGCCTCGTGCGGGTGGTGGATGATGGCGTTCGCCCCAGCAGCGACGAGTTCTGCTTCGGGTCGAAACCCCCATGTGACGCCAACCGCGAACATGCCCACCTCTCGGGCGGTGGACATATCCACGTCGGTATCTCCGAGATAGAGAAAGGCTGTGGCGGGAAGCCCGAGGTGGCTCATGATCCGTTGCGGTCCGGCGGGATGGGGTTTGGGAGGGGTGACCCCATCGAGACCGAGGACGAGTTGAAAGGGCCAATGGGCGAGGTAGGCGGCCATGCAGCGCTCGGCGAACTCTTGGGGTTTGTTGGTGAGGACCGCGAGATGCAGGCCGCGGGCGATGAGTAGGTCGAGGAGTTCGGGGATGCCCGGATAGAGGCGGGTGTGGATGTTCCATGTCTCGCGGTAGCGGGCAAGAAAATCGGCGAGGATGTGCTGGCGAATGGTTTCTGGGGTATCTGGTGGCAGGACCCGGCGGGTAAGCTCGCTGGCGCCACTGCCTACAAAGTGCCGGTAGGCGGCGATGGGATACAGGGGGAGACCATGGCGGGCCAGAGTATGGTTCATAGCGAGGGCAATATCCTCGAGGGTATCGAGAAGGGTGCCATCCATGTCGAAAATAACGGCCTTAAAGCGCATAGGGTACCTCGGCCTGAAACGGTTTCTGGGGAAAAATGGTCCATGGCTGGCTATCAGGAGGGGATAGCGCTGTCGAGACACACGCAATGGAGCCTATATGGAGTGCTACGCAACGATTCTCCAATCCGCATTGTTTCGAGAATTCCCCGAGACTGCGGCTCGGAATCTGGCGGCAGTAGGGAGCATGCGGCAGTATGCCAAAGGCGAGCGTTTGTTTCACGAGGGAGACCTGGCTGAGGGCTTTTTTGTGGTGGCTTCGGGCCGGGTGCGGGTCTTCAAGATGGCATGGGATGGTCGGGAGCAAACACTCCATATCCTCGGTCCAGGAGAGCCGGTGGGTGAGGTGCCGGTATTTGCCGGTACCCAGTTTCCGGCTTCGGCCGAGGCCTTGGATTCGGTAACGGCCTGTTTTTTTCCTCGGGAAGCGCTTCTTGCCGCCTATACCCACCATCCCGACCTCGCTTTGGCCATGCTGGCGGTGCTTGCTCGTCGGCTGCGGGAATTTACTCGCCTTATTGAAAACTTATCCCTCAAAGAGATGCCCCAGCGCTTGGCGGCCTACCTCGTGCATCGTGTCGAGGGGCAAGGCGGGGTCGTACGCCTTGATATCAGCAAGGGGACGCTGGCGACCATCCTCGGGGCAAGCCAAGAGACCCTTTCTCGTAGCTTGTCTCGCCTTGCTGAGGCCGGGTTGATCCGTGTCGAAGGCCGCACCATCGTGCTCTTAGAGAGAGCGCGGCTTGAGGCACTGGCTGAGGGACGGCAGCGGCTGGGATAAGCTGCGGGAGTATACGCGAGCGAGGAACAGGGGATGTGGGGACAGGAGCGGCGGCGAGAAGCGGAAGGTTCGCAATCAAAAGCCGCGCCGGAAGGCTCGTGCTGCGTGCCCGTCTTGCCCGGAGAGTGCGATGGTGCAAGCATCGCGAACAAAAACCGCGCCGGAGGGCCGGCGCGGTGGGCGCTGTAGGCGCTGTAGGTGGGGCGGCACGGCGAGGATTAATCAGAACTGCGTTCGAGCCAGTAGAAAACGCCACTCTTGAAGGGCAGGGGCATGGCGAGTTCCACCGTGGCGATGGCGCCGGTGCTGGTTTGGATAAAAGCCGTGCCTTTGCTTTTTTCTCCCACATGGATGTTCGGCGTCAGGGCAAGTCCTTTGCCGAGGTCCACAGCGACTGCGAAGGGATCTTCGGCATTGCTTAAGATGGGGATGTAGTAGGGGGTCCCGGTCGTGTAGTATACGGCATAGAGTCGGCTTCTTCCTTCAATCTCGCACGGGTCTTCGCTGGGGATATAGCTTGTAAAGAGGACAGTCCCTCCTAAGACTGCGGCTTGGCCGAGGACCCGCTCCAATGGCTGGCCCGGAAAACTGCGTTCCCAACCGGGTTTGGAGTTCGCCAGGGTGACCATTGCGTCCCACGTGAGGGTGGTGTTCGTACTCCCTTCTGTTTTGATGACCTGAACGCAGGACTTGGTAAATTGGCTCCCGCATGTGGCATTGGCGAGGGTGATTTGCGTGCTGTTGAATAGGTCGAGGGGATTAACGCTTTCCCAGGTTGTTGTGGCACTGGCTTTGGGTTCTTTGATGCCATAAAACGACATGCTTTGGGTCTGTTGGATGTCGTTACGGGTAAAGAAACGTCCACTGCCTGCATATACCCAGATGTTCTGCTCCGCATCCAAGGCTACGGAGGCGGCTGCTGCAAATGGTTTGCCCGCACTAAGAAGCGTCGCATTGCCGATCCAGGTCACCAGATTCGATGTCTCTTGGGTGTTGTTGGTGACGAGGCGATAGAGTTTTCCTGTGGCGTTGTTTGGGTCGCCAGCGATCGTTCCATAATAGATGACATCGGCCTTGAATTCTTTGGTGGGATCATTGGTGCCGACATCGAGATCAATGGCGATGGGATCACCTATAAAGGACCCAGGCTCGGTTCTGGCAAAAAATGACGTGGCATTGGAGAAAAACGACCCGGTGTTGTCGAGGACCCGGAGAGATTTGCGGCTGACAAGTTCTTTGAGGTCCACGACAAAGAGGGCTCCCGGTTGATCGCTCGTCGCGAGATTGATTGTTGCTGGATCGGGCTCCCCGGCGGCGTTGGCAGGGCCGGAACCAAAGACGAGATACCAATTGTTGTCCGCGGAGGAGTTGGCGTTGGGGGTGGTCATGGGCATGACGGTGGGATAGCTCGTCGTAAATCCCATGTTGGGGAGGCGGATCTCGGCCAGGGGTTTGGGGCCCTGCTCGGGGTCGGTGACGTCGAAAACGACATAGGCCGAGCCCATAATGCGGTCTGTGGCATTGTCGAAGGAGGGCGTCCCTGTCTTGTCGAGGTCGGCCCGGATCGTGCCGCCGCCAAAACGCATACCGGCGACGAGGACGGTTCCCCAGCCGTCCGGATGGGTGGCGTTATCGTCAGGGGTGATCCCATCAGGTTGGAAAAAGATGCGAGCATCGAAGACACGTGGCTTGAGATCCATGTAGGAGACGTGGAGTTGGCGGCCATAGGAGGGATCCATGAGCCAATACAAGTGGGGAAGGAGATTGTAGGGGATGTAGGCCCAAAGCTCGGCCCCGAGGTCAAATTGGGCCTTGTCTGCCCAGGAGGTATCAAAGCCTTTGCGGGTACTGTTGTAAAACCCGGCGTTGAAGGCGTGGAACATGCCATCATTGGCACCAACATAGACGACGTTGCGCCGATTTTTGTATTGTTCCACAAAACGCTGGTAGGTTTTATCTTTGTAGATTACGTGGTAGTTTTCCGCAGGCCTTCCCACGACAGTGGGGGTTGAGAAGACAACATCCCCAAGACGCCAGGTTAATGCAGTAGCATTTTCTACGTATCTTCGGCTGCGGGATGCGTTGACCGCAATTCCAGCAATTGTGCCGGCGTGTTGATCTGCTCCCCGAATAAAATCGACTTGGCGTTGGGCGAGGCCTTCCAGGAGGGAGGCAAAAGTACTTGGGTTGCTTGTGCGCAAGGTATTATACGCTGTGGGAGTGTGTTCAAAAGAGGGGTATAGCGTGAGATACGCATAGAAATCGGTCGAATTGGTAAGGCCTGGAGAATAAGAATTGTCTGGTGGCCATTTAAAGTGTTGCAGTTCTCCGGAATCAACAATCCCATTGGCATTTTTATCGGCGAACGTGACAATATAACGATTGGGTGTTGTTGCATTGTAAAATGAACGCTGGGCAACCACAGAAGAGTCATCGATGGTGTTGAACCATGCCGTGGATGTCCAAATATAGCGAACATCAAATGGATTGTTGAGTAACTCTATGGTTGCATTCTGTTCGTCCGGGTCAAGTTTCCCATTGCCATTGCTATCTGTATAGCGAAAGATATTGAGTTCTTGATAGCGAATGATTTTATCGTGCTGCAAATCAAGTTGTTGATTGCCGTTGGTATCCTCCCGGATGTTACCCTGTGGATCGACGAGAAGGGCGTGGACTTGTCCCGCCCAATTGATCGTGTTGCCCGCTTCATCGCGGAACTCTGGGAAAAAGATGGATTGATAGACCGCTCCTTCGCCTTCTCTGGATTGCGAAATAACGGAGGCTGCAGATCCTGATGCAGTCCTGCGGAGAATATCGGCAAAAGCTTTATTGAGCTGTTCTTCGAGTCTTGTTGGATTGGCCACATAAAAGTAGGTATCCGGAATTCCATCGTTGTTTTTGTCCCATTCCGTCGTTGCGTCTGGTATATTGTTATTATTGCTATCTTCGAACCCACCCCATTTGGCTGCGTACCAAAGAGGCGTTTTGAGGAGGCTCGCCCCCGCCGTTGCCCCAGGCGTAAAGAAGTGGGTTGCGGTCAGCGGCAATGGCCCTGGGTCATTCGGGACGTCGAGGTAGTAGTTCGGATCGCTGCCTTCCGGCGTATCTTTATCGCGAACAACGAGATACGTGCCATCAGCCGTTGTTCCGGAGATGATGTACCCCATATGTTGGATGATGCTTCCAGCTGCATATTCTGAAGTGAGCGTGATTTGGACAGTATTATTGGCAAGGACCTCATATCGGTAGCGGACGATAGCGTCCATATCGTGGTCTGCACCTTGTTCCACATCTTCAAAGTTAACGCGGAACGTACCACTGGTGGCGTTGATCTCCTCTACAAAGAAATCAACAATAGTATTCGTTGGTTGGAAGGCGCCTTGTGCTGCGCTGATGCCAGCACCACCGACTGATTTGGCAAAGGGGACCATGGTGATAGTGCTATTTCCTACCGGAATTTTGATTTCTGGAAGCGGAGAGGAAAGGGCAACGATATAGGAGAGCATGCTTTGGTTGCCCGTTATTGGATTGAGGTCATGGGTGGCGGCGTAGTGGGTGATAGCACTACTATAGAATGACCCCTGTTTGGTTGGTTCTTCTGGGCAGAGACCGCGAATCGCTCCAAATCCACCGACGGTCTTGGGCGTGCAGGCCCCATTATAGCTGCCCGACTCTCCGATAAAGTAGGTCCCCGGGATGGCCTCGGCAGTGGAGATGGTCTGTGACCCTGTCTGGACGTTGAGTCCAGGGAGAGTGGAAGGAAACGTGCTGTTCCAGGCACTCCCGGGGAGTTGATCCGAATCGTACGAAGGAAAGATATCCGATATGGCGATCATGACAGGTTTGGCGCAGTAGTTGGAACTATTGTAGGGGTTGTTCCACGTCGCAAGAGGGAGGCCAAGTTGGTTATCGTCTAAATTCATGTCTGTTTTGCTATAGACAAATGCTGGTGTTGCGTTGCCCGCACCAGCAAAATAACGGACTGTTTCATACATCATTTCTGCCATGGGATTGCCCCACATCCGGCATTTTCCTTCACTCAGCGGTGCCGTAGTTATCCATCCACAATTTTCATTGTAATAAAAATTTGCATTATTATCAAACCCATGGATGCGAAGTTTGTCGAGCGTTGCAATAATACCGCCTACGGCACTATTATCAAGGTATAAAAATTCACCTGATGTACTATTGATTTCTCGGCTAATACTGCCGATCGTCTGGCGGAGGACTCCACCGGAAAGGTTTTTGGTGTAGGAACCCGTCAGGAGTCCAAAGAGCATTTTGTCCGATTCTCCATGCCGTTGCAGGATGCCAATCGGTTTGTAGGTCCCATTGGGATAGAGCTTGCAGTTAGACTCTGGCATGGATGCAACGCCGACTTGGACGCGAAGAATATAATCGGTAATGATGGCATTATCTACTAGGTTATAGGTAGCGTGCGTCATGTTAGAGAGACCAAGCGTTGTACTTGCTGGGACAATCTGCCATTGATCTTTTTTTGTCACATTGTACCAATATAAGTAATAATTAGCAGATCCAGTCCCTTCTTCATGGCGAAACTCTATCGTGTGTTGTCCAGAAGTAAGATATATTGTCCCGGTGTTGGAATAACAACTACATTTTCCATGGCCACCATACCATCCTACAACAACTTGACCATCGATAATGAGCTCAATAGCATCATCTCCATCAATAGCAAATGTATAATTTTTACTTGCATTCACATTGAGTGTTCCAGAAAAAATAGTGAGAAAATTATCATCATTGCCAAATGGATTGTCGCTCCCATTGATAGTAATTGTATTCCCCGTATTGTTGCCAAATTGTCGTGATGGGGTGGCATAGGTAGCGACCATTGCATTGAATTGATCATGATTTTGCGGATGCCCTGGATGGGCTGTACTTCCACCGAAGTTACTTTTGACCACCGGACGTTCCGTCGCTACCCATTCCCAGATACGTGCGCTGCTGTTGGGCAGTACCCGCAAAAGCGGGGCGCCGTCTGTCCCCAGCGCAGTGGTGGCGATGAGATGGCGGCGGTTGGGATACGGCAAATCCAATGGGGTATAGTCACGAATGTCATAGCCATCCCGTTCGATGCTCTCATATTCTTTGCCAAAGGAGTGGGCATCTTGAGGGATGTAAGCACGTTCTAGTACAGTTTCTGTGGCGGTATCTATGGATCGATAGCCTCCGTAGAGTACTTTGCGGAGACAATCCATGCGCGTCATGCTGACATAGTTGAGAAAATCTCCACTCCAGTATGGTCCGTTAGGTGCTTTTTTATCTGTAGTCACACCCCGTGGCTCAAATCTCCCTGTGGAAGTATTGTACTCATAGTATTTGAACGAGTCAAAGTATCCATAATAATTAATAGATGACTTATACCGGATATCAAGAACGCCATCACCATCGATATCCGAAGCATCATTATAGGCTTCGTAATACAGTCGATGATCTCGGGCCATGGTAAGCATGACAAGCGGTGGCAGGTTGTTGGTAAGAAAAGGAGGTATATAATTGTACTGTGAAGCAACCTCGGCAAAGGTTATCTGAGAAGTTAGGCAAAGGATTGCCCCAATAACCAATACAATAAGGCGGTGCATGGACTCACCTCCCTTCGATTTCCAAAGCATAAATACGAAATCCTTCTTTTTGAATACGAACCCGCGTTTTTGGAGTGAGTAAATAGACTCGATCCGGGACCTCGTGCCATCCGTTGTCGTGTTTGATTCGGGCTGTTTGCACAAAGACATAGCGTATCCCGTCCACTTCTATCTGGTGGCCTCCCAGATCATGCCAGGCAGATTTGGTTACCGTCCCTTGGCTCCACGATATCGCCCCAAGGGGACTGCTCAGGAGCAGGAGCAGTACGATGACGGAAAGAATCTTCATGACATCGCTCTCTTGGCGTTGAGGTGGTTTAGTAATTGACATGCCGCCAACCGAGGTCGATCTCGGCGCGAGATTGGCGTTCTCGTTCGGCATGCGAGCGGACAAGATAGAGGACAAAAGAACCTCCTTTGGCTGCACTCTTGCCCACACCTTCATACCCAGCGCCCATTTGGATGGCGCCGCCAACAACGAGCCCTTGGGAAAGTTGGCCCGCGCGGACAAAAATCCCTGTTGTTCCATTGGTGTCGGTGTACAACGCAATCGGCCACGAGGCATTGTCGCTGCTGTTGAAACTGGCGATGGTCGTGTTGGCCCAGCATTGGGCGTCGCAGGTCCCACTTGCACAAGATGTCACGTATTCATTGCATAATGAGAGCGGTCGATTATTTTCGAGATCTGCTTCGAGGATCTCATGCCCTGTGTTGGCCCCCGCATCCGCATGGATGAGGGCATTTTTGGTGTCGCGATCATTGGCGGCGATCATGATATTGATGTCGTTGACGTCAACTACCATAAGGCCAAGAGCCGTGAGCACGAGTAAGACCACCAGTGCAATGACCAGCGCAGAGCCTTGTTCAGTATTTTGGCGAGAGAACATATGTTGTCCGTATGATTCCTGAATTTCCTAAAAATTGCCACGATATACTGCAGTTCATTTCTTTGGAATTTTGTATAGGTGTGTTGTTTGTAACGTTGCATATTATTGAGTATACCGAGTTGTCTATTGTAATGTTATAGTTTATAGAAGATATGTTTTTATACATATCTTCGGCATATTGGTTTCTCGATGCGTTTTCTATCAGTTCTTCTAAGATAAAATTAGCTTGGGTTGCGTGGTATGCCCTGCTGTCTTGTCGAGAACCTTGAGAAAAAAGGCTTGCCACTCCCAGAAGGCCAACGGCAATGATCGCCGAGACGACGAGGAGCTCTACGAGAGAAAAGCCGGCAGAGGATGTTGTGTTCATGGCTGGTTCATGGGGATGTTTCGGATATGAACAGTGGTAGTCATGGTCCGGTTGCGAATCCCGAGATTTGCGCGATTCACCGATGGAACCGCGGTGGCATTAATTTGGACACTCCGGATAGATCCAAGATTGGAATTTGGGTCTGTCAATATGTTATCATCGCTGTCAAAATAGGTAAATTGTAAATTGCCGATATTAAGAGCTAACGGTTGCCATTGTGTTATGCCTGTATTGGCAACTTGAGCAATCCGAATAGTATTTTCTGTGGAGTTAAACATAAAACCTATAGTTTCTTCATTTGTACCATCAAAAGTCCCATTCCTATCTGTATCTCTTGTGCAATTGATATGAGTGGCATTTGTTGGAGATTGGAATCCAAATCTATCTTTTGGATTAGTATTTGGAGAATAGCCGCACATGCGGATTGCATCGGCCATGATGACCATGGCCGATAATAGCTCTTGCTGCATGAGTGCTGTTTCTTCTTGAATCAGAGATTGGCGGTTATGTGTTTGAAATAAGTTATAAATAGCTGATCCAAGAATTCCCATCAGGGCAAGGACAACAAGCAGCTCTACGAGCGTTAATCCCAGAGAGGTGTTTTTTTGAAAATTTAAGGAACCCATTGTGTTCCTCTCCATTGGCGAACGATGAGAGAACCGGAAAGGGTTCGGACAGTAATGGCCATGGATTCCCCATTGCCATCTTGGAGATACACCGTTCCAAGAGAACCAGAGATGCCTCCCCGAGAATTAAAAACAAACCGATTCCCCGGAGGAAGATTGGAGCTATTGGCAGAAAAAGGAACATTGGATATGTTTTTTGTTGCCAGGCCATGACCAAAATCTATATTTCCTCGCAATTCGTTGAGAGAGAATCGCCGAAAGAGTTCATTATCCTGTTCTGTGGCCCAATTATTGTCAGGGCCATCTTCTGTGTACACACTACAGGTGCGGTTGGCCGGATTGAAGACCACGGCCACCCGGGTATTGCGCTTGATGGCCTCACTGCGGGCTTCTTGGCAGAGGCTGACGATGGTGCGCGCTGCGCGTTTGAGGTTACTGAACGGCAGGTACGTGGATAGGGCCATGGCCGATAGACCCATGAGGATGCCGATAATGGCAAGGACCACGAGGACTTCTGTAAGCGTGAAGCCGCGATGGCGTTGGAAATAAGGGGCGCAGAAGGCGACCATGTGGGCCTCTCGGGGTATTCTTATGGTTAACTTCGTTCATATCTCCTTCTCCGGCAAAAGACAAGAAGGAATTTGAAGAATGTACCTTTGTGGCAATTGCGAGACAAGGGCAAGCTCATTTGAAGATAAGTAACGTGGAACGTACGTTTGGTGGTATTTATGGTTTAGGAGGACCCAATGCGCCTTGAAGTGGCAGCGGGAGGGACAATTTTTTGTTGTGAGGAAGAGAGCCTCATTCAACAAAATCTGAGGGATGCCCACTTTCCTGTGTGTCTTGCAGGAAAAGAATGCCACACTTGCGTCAAAAAAGATTGATTGTGCGCTGGCAGACGTGATCCAAAAGAAGCCGGTCGTGGCTGATCACCAAAAGTCCCAAGTTTCGAGAGCAGGCAAGCTTGAGCGCGGCGCTCCAAATGGCGGCCTGGATAAGCGGGTCAAGCAAGTTTTGAGCGCGGCTCAGGGTAAGGAGACAGCGGGCCAGAGCTGGCTCTCGAGCGAACTCCACCAGCGGCAATCTGGTGGCCCGTATTGGCAATGAGGGGCTTTTCGTACCGCGGGACAGGAGCGGCGCTCCACGACTTTGTCCGGGCGCTCCGTGAGGAGTGAGAAGGCTCTGGTGGTGGCCACCAGCTTCAGGGTGCCTCCATTCGCAGGGCCATCACCAACGTGTTGTGTGGCCATAGCGTCTTGGCCAGGGTGAGGGGGCCGCCATCAAGGATGAGGTTTGAGGTTGCGGCTGTGCCGCGTTTGGCGGCGGAGAATAGGACCGAGGAGGGAGCGTCTCGTTTGGCACTGCGGGTAGCCCTCCTTTGGCAAGGGCCTCGATGCCTTGGGGTGACGAGGTCGGGGGGTGCGTGCCGAGGCGAAGACTGGAGTCCGGTCCCCTTCATTTCCCGATGCACAACCGGGCAAAGACCGCGTCGAGGACTTCGTCGGGAGTTGTTCTCCCCAGGATTGCTTCGAGCTCCTGGACCGCCGCGTCGAGATGGATGGCCAGGATATCGGGGGGCAGGTGGGTGGCTCCCTGGGCGAGGTGCTGCAGCTCCTTACGGGCCGCCGCAAGATGTCGGGCCTGGCGTTCGTTGGGGGTCAGGGTCCCGTGGGTTGGCGAGGATACCTCCAACAGGCGGGCTATTTCCGCCAAAAGTTCCTCAAGACCTGTGCCGGTGACGGCAGATATCCCGACGACAGGGTGGGCAGACCACGGCAACTCCTTTGCCCACGGGGGAAGTGTGGGGACGAGGTCCATCTTGTTGACCACCACGATGACTGGTTTGCCGTGGGCACAGATACTTCGGTCGTGTTCATCGGGGACGCTGGTGGCATCAAGGACAAGAAGCATAAGGTGGGCGGCTTCGTAGGCGGCGCAGGCACGGGCGATGCCTTCAGCCTCGATGGGATCGGCGCTCTCGCGCAAGCCGGCAGTGTCCACGAGGCGCACCGGGAGGCCGGCGACAAGAATCGTCTCCTCGATCGTGTCGCGGGTGGTGCCGGCCAGGGGGCTGACGATGGCACGCTCTCGTCCCACGAGGGCATTGAGCAGACTCGATTTGCCGGCATTAACCCGTCCAGCCAAGGGGACCACCGCTCCCTCTCGGGCGAGGGTGCCGCGATGGGCAGCCGCCAAGAGCGTTTCCACGGGGTCAAGGACGGCCGCGAGGCGGCGGTGGATGGCCTCGGGGGTAAGCTCTGGCAGGTCTTCTTCAGGGAAATCGACGGCGACGAGGAGTTCGGCGCGCAAGGCAAGGAGGGCTTCCCGCAACTGTTCGATGGCTGAAGCCAGTTGGCCGTGGAGCCGTTCGCTGGCTTGGGAGAGGGCCAGGGGAGAGGTTGCGGCGATGACCTCGGCAATGGCCTCGGCTTGAGTGAGGTCGAGTTTGCCATGGAGGAAGGCGCGGCGGGAGAATTCGCCCGCAGGCGCGGGCTCAGCGCCGAGGGCAAAACAGACCTGAAGGATTTGGCGCAGCAGCAAGGGACTGCCGTGGGCATGGATTTCGAGGACGTCTTCGCCGGTAAAGGAATGGGGAGCGGGGAAGAGGACGACCAATGCTTGGTCGAGGATGGCGCCTGTTTCTGGGTTGCGGATAGCGCCCAGGTGCATCCGTGCTGGCTCAAAGCCACGAAAGTGCGGGCTCTGGGGCAGGAAGAGGAGCTCACCAATGGCTCGGGCCCGGGGGCCAGAGATGCGAACAATACCAATAGCCCCAGGGCCCGAGGCCGTGGCAACGGCCGCCACAGTGCTTAGGGCGTGCGGCGTGGGCCTTTGACCGGGCATACGAGCACACGTTTGAGGGCGCCGGTGCCCTTGCTGACGGTGCGCACCTCGGTGTCGTCGCGAAGGGCAAGATGCACCACGCGGCGGTGGAAGGAGGAAAGGGGGCCGGTAGCCTGCACCCTGCCCGAGCGTTTGGCCCGTACAGCCAGACTATGGGCTAGGGCTTGGAGGCGTTGGATTTGGCGACTGCGGAAGTCACCGGCATCCAGTTGAACCCGCGGCGCCTCTCGCCAAGCCTTGGCCAGCATTCGGTTGAGGAGATACTGTAAGGCAAGGATGGTCTGACCTTCTCGGCCGATGAGGAGCCCTTGGTGCTGTTCGTCCTCGATGCGGACGATGATGCCGTCGGGCTCTTGCTGGATGCGCAGTGTCGGCGCCTGGCCGCAGAGGGGAGTCGTCAAGGGGAGGAGGAAGCGGTGCACCAGCGAGGTGAGGTGCTCCATGGCCTCTGGCGGGAGAGGAGAAAGCGCGGCGTCGGGTATATCTTCTTCTGAGTCATCCTCGTCGCTTAGCGCAGAGGGGATGTCGTCGCGTTTTTCGGCGGTGGTCTCTTCGTTAGGAGACACATCGTCCATCGTGGCATCGATGGTAACCGGTGGCCGCAACCGGGCAAGGATGGTCGCCTTTTTAGCGCCGAGGCCGAAGAATCCCGGAGACCCCATGCTGATGATGTCGATTTCCAATTCCTCGCGCTCTACCGCAAAGGCCTGGCACGCGAGGTGGATGGCCTCGTCAACGGTTTTTGCTCGAAACTCGCGGAAGGGATCCATGGTGGCTCCTTAGCGGGCAGATTGGCTCGAGCGGCTCAGTAGCCATTGTTGGAAGATAGAGAGGATGTTGTTCACGAGCCAGTAGAGGACGAGCCCTGAGGGGAAGCTTAGGAAGAGAAAGGTGAAGATTACGGGCATGGCGAGCATGATTTTGGCTTGTGTTGGGTCGGCGGCTGTAGGGGTCATGCGTTGCTGGAGGAACATGGTCGCCCCCATAATGATGGGTGTGATGTACAAGGGGTCCTTGTCCGACAGGTCGGCAAGCCACACGAGGTCTGTGCCCGGCAGGTAGGGAATAAAAGGAGCGTGGCGCAGCTCAATGGCCCCCAAAAGGGCCTGGTAGAGGGCAAAGAAGACCGGGATTTGGAGGAGCATCGGTAAGCAGCCGCCCGCAGGATTGACCTTGTAGGTCTTGTAGAGCTGCATGATTTCGGCATTCATTTTCTCGCGATCATCGGCATATTTTTCCCGAATTTTGGCCATGAGCGGCTGGATACGCTTCATCTGCTCCATGGATTTGTAGCTTTTATAGGAAAGGGGCCAGAAAAGGATTTTGATAATCACGGTTAGGATAATGATGGCGACACCATAATTGCCGCCCGTATGGTTTGCGAGAAAGACGAGAAAGCGCTTGAGGGGTTTGGCGATGATATCGAAGAAGCCATAATGAATGGCCTGAACGAGTTCTTTGGGCAGGGTAGCGAGGTCCGCTTCAGTCTTGGGGCCGAGGTAGTAGGATAGCGTGCGCACTTGGCTGATACCTGGGTCCAGGATGACGGTATCGGCCAAGGCCAGGCGATAGACCCCATCTTCTACCTTCGCACGCAAGGTCATATCCCCGCTCGTCGGGACAATGGCGAGGAGAAAGTAGTGGCTGTCGATGCCTCCCCAGCGAGCGGGTTTGTCAGACTCAATCCCATTTTGGAGGTCTTTAATATCACTTTCGTGCTCGAGGCCTTGCGTCCAGTAGGCGATTTGGGTGGGGTTGTATTTGTCGTCGGGGGCACTGAGGCCGGCACTGGCCAAAGTGGCGGCGATCTGGCCCTTAATTTGATTTTTGCCGCGGTTGGTGAGGCGCACTTCTTCCTGGATTTCGTAGCTATTGCCCCGGAAGTGGAGGATGCGCGTTAGTCCCAGGTCGCCCATGTGGCTTACGAGCTGGATGGTGCCGGTCTGGTCCGCCTCCAAGAGGAGGTTGGTGCCGTTGACCTGCCACGCTCCAGTCCATGTGGGCGTTGTATTCCACAAAAGGCCCAGCGGTGCTTTGCCTAAGGATTGTGGGGAAATAAGGTCGATGGCCGGGGCGTTCGATTGGATGGAGGTGGCGTAGTCCTTGAGGGTGAAGCTTTCTAACACCCCGCCAGCAGTATTGAGCACGGCGCGGTAGCGGGGCGTTTCCACCGTGATGCGAGACCCCGAGGCCGTAAAGGCCGGCGTCATGGTTGGGGCCAGTTGGGACTCGGTGGGATGCGTTGCTGGTGTCTGGTTGGTTGGTGTGGCCTCCTCCGTGTGTGGTCGTACGGGCGGAAAGAGAACGTTCCAACCCACGAGCACGGCGAGGGAAAGGGCGACAGCGAGAATGACGCGGGGAGTATCCATAACGATTACACTCTCTTTTGGGGTAGTGGGACGGGGTCAACGCCGCCGGCGCAAAACGGGTGGCAGCGCAAAAGACGCCAGAGGGTGAGCAGGCTGCCGCGCCCTAAGCCATGGAGTTCAAAGGCTTGGCGGGCGTACTCAGAACACGACGGGAGAAAGCGGCAGCAGGGCACGTACAGCGGTGAGATCACGCGCTGGTAGGCGGCGAGGATGAGGGCAACGGCGCGACCAAGGTGCATGGAGATGGTTCCTGTGGGGTGAGGGAGCGGTGGAGGCGTTGGATGATGGGCATAAGTTCTTCACGGACGCCTGCCAGGGCGAGGCTGCGAATGTCTGCTCCCTTGCGGGCCACGACGATAACGTCAAGGCCTGGAGGCAAGAGGTGTGCCTGCTGGCGGAAGAACTCCCGCACGACCCGTTTAGCACGATTGCGGATGGCAGCGCTGCCACATTTGCGGCTGATGGACAACCCCAGGCGCCACGGCCCGATATCATCTCGTTGAAACACGACGACCACCCACCGCGGCGTCACGAAGCGACGGCCGTGCGCATAGCATCGGGCAAAATCCGGCCGCCGCCTGAGACGAAAACGGGTTGGGAGACTCAAACGGCCAGGCGCTTGCGGCCTTTGGCCCGCCGGCGGTTGATGACGGCCCGGCCGTTTTTGGTGCGCATCCGCACGAGAAAACCATGGGTCCGTTTTCGGCGTGTCGTACTGGGTTGGTATGTCCTTTTCACGGCATGACTCCTTCAAAAAAAGTAAAGAAGAAAATTATCCAGAAATATTCAATGCGTCAAGAAAAGGACTCCCTGTGTTGCTGGATAATGGTTGAATTTGGCTCCAGGAGCGGAGCCCAAGCCTTTCGGGCGGTTTTCTGGGGCCCAATCCCACGGGGGCTAGCTTGGCCTTCGAAAGACAAGGTGCTGGCGAAGGCCGACAGCTTCAGGTTCCGCTCTCGGATTTTTCCCAAATGGTGCGGGAGGCTCTCGGGAGTATCCGGATGCCATGGCCATGCAGCGCAAACCAAGGGCGAAGAGGATCCCCGTCACTGGAGGTATCGAGACGAGGCGCACGGCACGCCCTTGGGTGGACAGAACCCGCTGGATCGGCAAAAAGAGCTCGGCGTGGTCGTGTGGTGCATGGTTATCCTTGGTGAAGCGGCGTATTCACCTTGGGGAGTAGTGGAGAACCCTTGCAATGGAACATGCCGTGCAAACACGGTGACGGGTCAGCCCTTGGGAGAGTGTCGATGTTTGCTTCTGCCCCCTGGGATCAGGCGCTGTTTCGTATCCTTAATGGGTGGCACCATCCCCTTTTGGATATGCTGCTCCCCCTCTTTTCGGTGAACGCTGCACTTTGGGGTATGGTGGGGGGCGCCGTAATCTTTGCGGTGTTGCGGCAGGGATGGCGGGCGTTATTGCTTGGGGTGGTCGTGGCTGGGACCGTAGCCGCGAGCGAGAGTTCGTGTGCAGTGGTCAAACGCCTTGCGGCTCGGCCCCGGCCTTTGGCCGTGGAGCACGGGGTATGGGCCTATGACCGTGGCTGGCGTCAGTGGGCCGAGCCGTTGGGTGGAGGGCGTTCGTCCTTTCCTTCCGCCCATGTGGCCAATGCCATGGCGGCGGTCGTCGTGTTGATCACCTGGGGGCGGTGGTCCCGCGGATGGTTCCTTTTCCCGCTCGTGGTGGCCTATTCGCGCATCTATGTGGGCAAGCACTACCCCGCCGATGTCCTTGCAGGTCTGATTCTTGGTTTGGCTGTGGGTTTGGTTGCCGTTGCCGTGGGGCGATGGCTTAGAGACCAAGGCGGCGTCGTTCCCGGTGGATGAGGACGAGGTTGCGGATATAGATGAGAAATCCTGTGGACTGGCCCACGATGAAGACGATGTCTGCCCGGATGCTGGCGTAGATGAGGAGCAAGAGGCTTCCGGCAAGAGAAAGGTACCAGAAGGCGATGGGGATGGTGCTTTTTTGTTGGCGTTCCGATACCAGCCATTGCCAGAAAAAACGAAGAAAGAAGCAGGCCTGACCAGCAAAGCCGATGGTCAAGACCCACCAGTCGGTGGAGGTTAGGGTCATCATGGTGCTGGAGGAAGGTTGGTTTCGCGAATATGAAAGGCCACATGGCGGCGCTGCATCCAGCGCACGGCCAAAAGGTCCCACCAGGCGGTCCAGGCGCGGTCCCAAAGGCCATACTTGGACACCCCGCGGGTGCGGGGCCGGTGGTGCACCGGGAGCTCTGCGACGCGGGCGCCATGCATCTTCATCAATGTGGGCAGAAAGCGGTGCATCCCTGAGAATACAGGAAGGCGGCGTGCCAAGTCGGCGCGCATGACCTTGAGAGAACAACCCGTATCGCGCACGGTCTCGCCGGTGAGGGCATTGCGAATGGCATTGGCAATGCGCGAAGCCACCCGCCGCCCCCACGTATCCTGGCGCTTCTGCCGCCACCCAATTACCATGTCCACATCGCCTTCGGCATACCGCGCAAGGAGTCGAGGGATGTCCGCGGGGTCATTTTGGAGGTCTGCATCCAAAGTGACGATGGCATCGCCTCGCGCATGGGCAAAGCCTGCAGCAAAGGCCGCTGATTGGCCGTGGTTGCGGTCAAAGGCAAGGTAGTGCACTCGGGCATCGGCTGCGGCGAGGGCCTTGATGCAGGCGAGGCTGCCATCTGTACTGCCGTCGTCCACCAAAAGGATCTCCCACTTCCATGGGAGAGACTCGAGGGCTGCCCGGCATTGGGCGTAGAGTTCATCGAGGTTGGCCTCTTCGTTGTATACCGGGATGACCAGAGAGATGAAGTGAATTTCATTGCGCATGACCAAATCGGTCTAAAGAGTTTGACATTCCCTGTAAACATGTTTAGAAAGGTTTTTCGTGACGCGGGGTGGAGCAGCATGGTAGCTCGTCGGGCTCATAACCCGAAGGCCGGAGGTTCAAATCCTCTCCCCGCAACCAGAGAGCACACCCGAAGTCCCCTCAAGGGCTTCGGGTTTTTTCTTTACAGCACCTTGAGCTAGGGGCCCTGGTAGCCCGAGGTTCCTTCAAGGATTTTCTGTTGGTTCGTTGCTCCACCCGGCTTTTTCCACGTGCTTGGGTACTCCCTAATGCCGGGCCGTGTCTTTGTTGCTGCCAATCTGTCTTGCCACCCGCAGGAGAACGCCTTCGGTTGGTGCTGCTGCCCACGCCCTTGGGGTTGGTTCGGGAGCTTTGTCGGGTCCGCCCCTGGCCAACTTCTTGGCATCCCACGAAAGAGCATGGGGGCTTGGTCGCGGCCTTTTTCTATTTTTTAGGCAGAGCCCCCCTTGGGAGTGGCGTGCCGAGGCTGAGGTGATGCCTTAGCGCTGGTCCCACTGGGGGCGTTCGAGCCACAAAGGATCGCCGACGCCCTGACGAAAGGCATCCAAGGCAGCACGAGAAGAGTTCGCCCGTAGGTTGGAGTGCCGGCCATCGGCATTTTCCCAACGTTCATGCCAAAAGACTGCCCCCATGAGCCGGGGGTATTCCCGTGGCAAGAGGAAGAGGGCCTCGCGCAGATAGGCTGCTTTGTCTCCAGACTTTGGGAATTCCCCCACCCCCCATTCGGCGAGGAGGACTGGTTTGTCGGGGTGGATGGCTGCTAGCGGGCCGTAGAAGGGGTCGATGGTCTTTCGGAAAGGCACCCACCCGCCGGGACCAGGGTATTGTTTGCCGTAGGCGCTCATGGCGAGGACATCGACGTAGGCGCTGCCTGGGTCATAGGCAGCAGGTTGGTTCCAGGGTTCGTCGGGGTTCGAGGTGTTGTTGACGTGGAAGACCCAGCGGATGTTGGTCGCCCCGCACGCCCGGGCGAGGTCTACTACGTGGCGGTAGGCGCGGATAAAGGCGTCTGGGCCCGCCCAAGCAGACAGGGCATCAGGGCGGGCACACGGTGTGCCAGCGCCATGGAAGAGGCCAGACCAAGGGAACCATTCTCCATTCATCTCGATGCCAAAGGCCACCAGCAGGGGACGGCGGGTGGCAGCAGCGGCGGTGGCCCAGCGGCGGATATAGTCGTCGTGCTGGCCAGCGATGATGGCATGCAGAGTATACGGGTTGGCGGCCTGAAGGCCCGGGAAAGGGTATTCCCATGGCGACCAGTAGATGAGGGGCACGGAGCCCCGGGCATGGGCCACGCGCACTTGATCTGTGGGGAAGGTCTTCTTCCCCCAGTAGCTTGAGAAGGCAAGGATAGCCACGCGCTTGCCCACCATGGTTTCAAAGGCCTCGACTCCTTCGTGGGAGACATCGTCTTCTGCTGGGCCAGCGTCGATATACGCGCCAAAATAGATCCCCTGGGAGGGGATGGCCAAGGAGACCCCTTCGGGGATCGGTTCTGCCATGAGCGCTTTGGCGATCACAAGCGCAGCTGCGCAGGTGAGGAGACGAAGAGAGAGGCTCATGCTGTACCCTCTGCGGTGGGAGTGGGAATAGCGCTGCGGGTGGCTCGGCTCCATCCATGCCAAACTCCTTGAGCCACGGCGAGGGCCGCTTTCCAGGCAGCCCAGGCGAGCAGGGGACGGTAGAGGAGGCGCATGGCCACGGTCTGCCAGGCGTGGCGTAGCGGCGCACCTTCTACGGCGAGGGCAAAAACGGCCAAGGCCATATCCCAGCCAAGAAAGATGGCCAGTGCGATGCCTGCCTCCAGGGCAAGCCCGGAAGTCGTGGCGACAAGGAGACTGAGGTCGAACAAAGGCCCAGCGAGCACGAGGAAGACCTGGAAGAACCAAGCCCCGGGCATGGTGAAGAGGCCAAGTCCACGCAGGTGTGGGGCACCCACGGCCGCGCGGTGCTTCCAGAGGGCCTGCATGGTGCCAAAGGTCCAGCGGAAGCGTTGGCGGATGAAGGAGGCAAGGTCGGCAGGCACCTGGGTCCAGGCTACGGCGCGGCCCTCATGGCAGACCTGCCAGCCGGCGCGCTGCAGGGCGATGGTGGCGTCGGTGTCTTCGGCTAAGGTGTCGGTGGCAAAGCCGCCAAGATCCAGCAGTGCTGATTTGCGCCAGGCGCCGATGGCCCCTGGCACGACGAGGATGCCGTGGATGAGGTGGCAGGCGCGGCGCTCCAAGTTGAACCCGCAAAGGTATTCGAGGTCCTGCCAGCGGGGCAACCATCCCTGACGGTTGGCGGCGCGGGCCGTGCCGGAAACGGCACCGAGACGAGGGTTATGGAAGGCAGCGGCAAGCAGCCCCACGGCATCGGGGGCAAGCTGGGTGTCGGCGTCCAGCATGACGATGACTTCGTGGCGTGCCACGGCAATCCCATGGTTGAGGGCTGCGGCTTTCCCACCATGGGGAAGTGTGAGGACACGTACCCGTGGGTCGCCTGCGGCGGCGGTCGCGGCGACCGCCGCTGTGCCGTCCGTACTGCCATCGTCGAGGATGAGGATTTCGAGGCCGGGGTCGTGGCGTTGGGCGAGGAGGCTATGGATGGTGGCAGCAATGGTGAGTGCCTCGTTATGCGCGGGCACGAGGATGGATACTGGGTGTGGCCATGGGGAAAGGGGGCGTTCTTGGCGCACCTGCCTGGCGGCCAAGATGAGGAGAAAAAGCGTGCGCAGCAAGACTAGGGTGGTGCATAAAACGATAGCCCACCACAGACTGGTCTCGACAGCATGCCAGAGGGAAAAGCCAAGCCCGGCCACGATGGTTTCCGGGGATGGGGCGATGGGAGGCGCAAAGGTCTGGGGCGTGCCACCCGTCAGCTCCCAGAGAGGGACAATGCGCTCGCCACGCTCGGCCAACAGGTCGAGGATACGGGGTAAGGCGGCCACGGTTTGGCTGCGGTCGCCACCGCCGTCGTGAAGGAGGAGCACCGAACCTTGGCGGCGTTGTTCAGCGACTCGGGCCACGAGTTCTTCCACACCAGGACGTTCGTAGTCGCGCGGGTCGATACTGTGCCCAAGGACGATCATCCCTTGCGCTTGGGCACGAAGCAGGGCCGTGAGCTCGTCTCGGTTCGTTGGCATGGAGTCGCGGAGATAGGGTGGACGGAAGAGCCGGGGCGAGGTGCCGGTGAGGGATTCGAGGAGGCGGGTGGTGGAGAGCAGCTCCAGGGTCGCATGCGGGACGCTCACCGCGGCGATGTTGGGGTGGAAGAAGCTGTGGTTGGCCACCAAATGGCCTTCGGCATGCATGCGCTCGATGAGCTCAGGAGCCCGCTCGGCGTTGCGGCCGGTGACAAAAAAGATCGCCGAGATCCCCCGCGCCTTGAGGATATCGAGAATGGCTGGGGTCCAACGAGGGTCGGGGCCATCGTCGAAAGTCAAAACGATGCCTGCATCCTTTGAGGGCCCCCCGCTATGGAGGACCGTAGCAAAACGCGGCCACGTGATGATGCGAGCGCGCCATGGCCCTGAAGCGTGGCGTTCGAGGTGGCGTGTGCCCGGGGCTTCCTCGGCTTCGGTGAGGAGGATGTCCCCATGGCCCACGTGGGCCACGGTCTTCCCTGAGGGAGGATGGCTGTGGGCGGAGTCGGCGATCGGTCCCAGGGCATGGCCCACACCCCCGGGTCCTCGAGCCCGAGGCGGTAGAGGACGATGCCGCCGACCCCTTGGCGTAACGCCGCATCCACGTGGTTGGCGAAGGTAACGGCATCCTGAAACCAGATCGTGCGCGTTCGCCCTTCGGCGTCGTAGGTGAAGCCGGGTTGGAACAGCGGGACATCGACGGAGAGATCGAGGATACCGGCCCGACGGGCTCGTTCCATCGCATCCGCAAAGGGAATCTCTTGGCCAGGGCGGCCTTCTGTCCACTCCATGCCATGGTTGCCGATGGCGGCAAGCCATTGTCCGGGACGAGCGGTGTGCACTAGGGCCGCGAGCCAGCCTTCGAACCAGGCTTGGGAGGCCATTGGGCCGGGAGACTCGTCGCTCGATGTCTCGGTATGGAGTAGGGCGACGAAGTGGTCCACATGGGGAGCCAAGGCCGTGGTGTCGAGGGCGTTAGCTTCTCGGGAGGCGGGCACAGCGAGCCAGAGTTCTCGGCCTTGGGCGTGGAGTTCTTCTGCCATGTACTGCAGAAGGGCGGTTGTCTCTGTCCGGAGTTCAGGATCGAGCCCTTCGAAGTGGACAAAGAGGCCACGGGCATCGAGGTGCTCTACTTCCGCCCATACCTTGGCGAGGACTTCCTCCTGGTGAGCGCGGGGGCTGCGCGCGAGTTCTTCCACGGCCTCCGGTTGCCATTGGCTCCCCGAAAGGTTGTTGAGGACGAGGTAGAAGGGCGGCGCTTCGTCGAGGGAGGCGAGTTCTTCGAGATGCGGGTCTGGTTCGAGGCGCAGATGCCCTTTTACGTCGGTGAGGCTCATCCATTCCACGATAACGGCATCGAGTTGGGCAGCGTGATGGCGCAAGGAGTGCCAGGAGCGCGGATCCCATGGGGCGTGCCAGGCGACGCGCAGAATGGAGGCAGGATTCCGGGGCTGGAGGAGGGGGATGGTGGTGGGGGCTGTTGGCCAGTCCGGACGCAGGGGGCAGGTGGCAAGGGGAGTCCCATGGCCGAGGCGGGGCGAGGAGATAGGGGCCGCCGGCGGTGGGGGGCCTTGGCGTACCACGGCGTGGGCAAAGAGGATAATCCCGGCGAGGGCTAGTACGAACGAAATGAAGAATCCCAGGCAGATGCGACGCCAGCGCCGGCCTGCAGGGTCCCAAAAGACGAACGGCCCGGGACGCGGGCCGTGGGAAGGAGAGGGTACCATCTGGTGGGGCATGGGGGTGCCTAACTCCAGGGGCTATTCCAGGTGTTATGGTGGATTCGGGAAGGATCAAATCGCTCCGGAGTCGGGGGATGTTGGGCAGGATGGCCGACAGGGATAAAGGCCAAGGGGATAATGGAGGTGGGGAGGTGGAACAGCTCGCGGAAGCGCGCTTCGCGATCTCGGTCCGGATAGATGCCGGTCCATACCGCGCCAAGGCCAAGGCCATGGGCGGCAAGCAGGAGGTTTTGGACGGCAGCCGCGCAGTCTTGCACCCAAAAGCCAGGATATTTTTCCCGCGAAAGGTCACCGCACACGAGGATGCCGACGCTCGCCTCTCGGCTCATGGCAGCATAGGGGTGGATGCTTGGGATGCGTTCGAGGAGACGGCGATCGTCCACGACGAGAAATTGCCAGGGTTGGGCGTTGCCGGCGCTGGGGGCCATCATGGCCGCTTGAAGGAGAATTCGAACTTGATCTGGACTTACTGGTTCAGGGGTGAATTTGCGGATACTGCGCCGGGTCCGGATGGCATCAAAAACGTTCATAGAAACCTCTTCGTCGTTATGTGGAAGCAGTCCGTGGGACACATTGAGAGATCTTCGAGATCTTCTCTTCTCCTTCGTGTCAGCCTATACGTCAGGCCAGAGTCAAGAGCAGCTCTCTTTCCTTTTTTCTTCGCGTCAGCCTCCATGGTGGTATCTGGGGGAGGCCAACGCCTGCCGCGAAGGCGAGAACCGAAGGGCAATCTCAGCGTGGTGGGGCTATGTTTGGTCCTTTGCGTGGGAAGTCAAGATCGGAAAGGTGACAAGATTGGCTGGGTTGGGGGCGAAGATCAAGGTAAGGGAGGATATCCATGGACAATCGAGAGGTTGTGGTGTTGGCCGCCCGCGTCGGGGAGCTCGCCGAGATGCGGAGAGTGCTCCTTGCCACCGCTGAGTCGTGTACCGGTGGTTTGGTGGCCGGGGCATTGACCGCGGTGGCTGGCAGTTCGGCGTGGTTTGTGGGCGGGGTGGTGGCCTATGCCAATGCGGTTAAGGAGCAGCTTTTGGGGGTGTCACCGGCAATTCTTGCCGCCCATGGGGCGGTGAGTGCCCCTTGTGTGGAGGCCATGGTCGTGGGGGTCTGCCGGCTCCTTGGGGCATCGGCCGCGCTTGCGGTATCGGGCATTGCTGGCCCGGGAGGAGGCAGTATCGCTAAGCCGGTGGGATTGGTATGGATAGCTTGGTGGCTCGCGGGCAGGTCCGTGGTGCGTTCGTTTTACTTCTCCGGGGATCGAGCCGCTGTGCGTTATGCCGCGACCACCGCGGCCTTGGTCGGGCTTATCGAGCTCCTTCAAGACTCGAGGTAATCGCCGCGGCGCAGCTTGATTTCTTCGGCTGCGCCGAGCACTTCCATTTCCTCCACGACGGCTCGCAAGCGCTCATCGAACCCGGGCGTGGAGGCGACGGTGTCGTGGACTGCAGTCAGGCGTTGGCGGATGGTGCCGAGAATGGTATGCCCTCGCTTGAGATCCGCTTGGTCCACGGAGGCCGCATAGGTGTCCCAGGCGTCCATGAGTCCGGTAATCTGTTCCATGACGGTGCGTTCTGTCTGCTGGAGGAGGGCTGCTTGGACCCCGAGAACGGATGGCGGCACGGCCGGTGTCTCGGCAGTAGTGGGAGCCGCGAGCTGCTGGGCGAGTAGGGTGGCGAAGTCGGTGGTTGTCTTGGTGGTGGTAGCGGAAGTCGTCTGGTTTGGGGCGTGGATGGTGGGATCGATTTTCATAGCCGTGTCTCCTTGGGAAGGTACTCGCTCTGAAGCAAAGGGCTTGCCAAGAGAAGAAGGTTGGCGTTTGCTGGGCTTGTTGTTCGCAATTTTTCATAACCAGGTACCAGAGGCGGTAATTTTTGCCGCTATCCTTGGCAAGGTGGAGATCGCATGCGCTGGTGGTCGTCCGTAACGCAGGCCGTGGAGTGGCTCCGCCAAGGAGGGATGCTCATCTATCCCACCGAGACCCTCTATGCCCTGGGCTGTCTGGCCACGGATGTCGGGGCTTGTCAGGCGGTGGCGCAGCGCAAAGGCCGGCCGGCGCATAAGCCGTTTCCGGTCATTGTGGCCGATTGGGAGATGGTTCAAGAATTTTTTTTCCTCACCGAGCCTCTTCTCGCCCTTGTCCGGCGCTTTTGGCCTGGGCCGCTGACGGTGCTGGTGTCGTGCCGTCGCCCCCTTGCTCCCTTGGTTCAGGATAGCGCTGGATGGGCCGCTGTGCGGATGACCCCGCACCCTGTGGCTGCGGCGCTGTGCCAGGGCGTTGGGGAGCCGCTTGTGGCGACGAGCGCCAATGTGAGTGGTCAGCCCGCCGCAGCGCGGCTGGAAGCGGTGGACCGAGCGGTGGCGGGTGAGGATATCCCGCTACTTGGCCTGCCGCCATGGCCGGCAGGTGGGGCGCCGTCCACGGTAGTGGCCCTCGAACAAGGGCAGTTGCGGGTGGTGCGAGAGGGGGCCATTAGCCGCGCGGCCCTGGCCGCTGCGGGGTGGAGTGTGGGGTAATCGCTTCGTTTGAGGGATGGCAGGCAGAGGGCGGCCCCTCTTTACGGCGCAGCCTGCGGTGGTCTCGCGGTGTTCTCCCTTTACTGGCCCGTGAAGGCAGCGGGGAGTTGTTGGACGACGACGCATTTGTCCCCTGTTCAAACTTTTTTGACAGGCCTTTGCGAGGCCGCCGTTGAGAAACCATTATAGGGCAGCTGACGTTCAAACTTTTTGATGATGACAGGCCCTTGCGGGGGGTGCTGTTCAATATTTTGAATCCTAGGCTCGCTCTGCCAAGAGTGTCGAGGGCCGTGTTTCCTGGGCTGGCTGAGCTCGAGGCTTTTGGCCTAGCCCTTGCTTAGATGAAGATTGAACTTCCTCCTTTTGCCAAAGTCGGCCTGTGCGTCTCTCGAGTGCACAGGCCGACTTTGCTTTGGCAGGCGCTGTACCTACGCATTGGTGTATGGCAAATTGGTGAAGAAATTTTTGCATGAGCTTGCTTTTTGGTGAAGTTTGGGTAGCACAGGATCAAAAGGAGGTCACTGATGCCAGTATGTCCCCATTGTGGCCAGGTTATCTCTCCACGCAATCCCTACCCAACGGTGGATATCATTATCATTCATCCGGATAAAGGGGTAGTGCTTGTGGAGCGACGCAATCCGCCCCATGGGTGGGCCCTGCCAGGTGGCTTTGTGGACTATGGCGAGTCGGTGGAGAGTGCTGCCCGGCGGGAGGCGCTGGAAGAAACAGGCCTGGAGGTGGGGGATCTTCGTCTTCTTGGGGTGTATTCTGACCCGCAGCGTGATCCGCGCTTCCACACGATGAGTACAGTCTTCGTGGCACGCCCCCTCTCCGACGCCCTGCCTTGTGGGGGGGACGATGCCAAAAATGCCCAGTTTTTTCCGCTCCACGCCCTCCCTCCTTTGGCTTTTGATCACCGGCAGATCCTCGAGGACTTTATCCGTAACTTAAGGTCTGGAGTCTATGCTTCCCTCTCCGCCGCATGACGTTGTTCTGATCACCTCGGAAATCTTTCCCTTTTCCAAAAGTGGCGGCCTGGCCGACGTCATGGGCGCCTTGCCGGTGGCCCTCCGACAATTGGGACTGCGCGTGGCGGTGGTGACCCCGCTCTATGGCCGCATGTGCACTGCGAAGTATCCGGTGCGTCTCGTTTATGAGAATTGTCCGGTAGGCTTTCCCTGGCCGGAGACAACGTTTGATGTCTACGCCGCCAACTACCAAGGGGTTCCGGTATATTTTATTGATCGGCCAGAATATTTCGATCGGCGAGGCTATTACTGTACCTCCAAGGGCGATTACTTTGATAATGGCGAGCGTTTTATCTTCTTTTGCCGAGCCACACTTTCTCTCATGCGGCATCTCAGTTTCAATCCCCGCATTGTTCACGCCCATGATTGGCACGCGGCCCTGACCATGGCGTATCTCTATTTTGCACGGGAAGAAGAGCCCTTCTGGCAAGAGGTGAAGACCGTTTTTACTATCCACAATCTTGCCTATCAGGGACGGTTTTCCTATCGACTGTTTGAACTCTCAGGCCTCCCTTTGGAGGCCTGGAGTATGGATGGTGTCGAATTCTACAGTAGCTTCAATTACCTCAAAGCAGGTATCGCTTATGCAGATTGGGTGACGACAGTTAGCCCAAGTTATGCTCAGGAAATCCTGACACCTGCATTTGGCTGTGGCCTGGAGGGCATCTTGCAGCACCGCCAGGATCGGGTGATTGGTATCCTCAATGGCATGGATACAGCGGTGTGGAATCCTTCCCAAGATTCCTTTTTACCCTGCAGTTATAGCTGCGACGATTTGCGCGGCAAAGCAGAGTGCAAGTTGCGGATGCTCGATCGGGTCGGCCTTTCTCACTATTTTGTCGATCGGCCGGTGCTAGGCTTCGTGGGACGGCTGCGGGGACAAAAGGGCATTGATATGGTCCTTGATGCCTTGCCTGGGCTCATGGCCCTCGATGCCGGGCTCGTGGTCCTTGGGGAAGGCAACCCTGCCCATGAAGCCCGGCTGTTTCAGGCCGTGGAAGACTACCCGGGCCAAGTGGCGGCAGTTGTGGGTTACACGGAAGAGATGGCCCACGTCATTCAGGCTGGCACGGATATTTTTCTCATGCCATCGCGCTACGAGCCCTGTGGGCTGACCCAAATGTATAGCCTGCGCTATGGAACCCTGCCAGTGGCCACGGCTGTGGGCGGGCTGCGGGATACGATTATCCCCTATCCCTTGGCCAATGCCACGGGATTTATGTTTGCCCCCGCCACTGCCGATCGGCTGGTGGAAACGGTGCGCCAGGCGATAGCCGTCTGGGAGGAGCAAGAGACATGGCAAGAGATGCAACGTCGGGCCATGAGGAGCGATTTTTCGTGGGAGCGGTCGGCGCGGGAGTATGCGCGGCTCTACCGTTCCTTGGATCCCCATCTGGAGTGCCCGGTATTCGAAGCACGTGCAGACAATCCATGAGGAGACGCCATGGCTATTACCAAAAAGTACATCAAGTCCAAAAAGAAGTTCAAGGTAACGTTCACGCTGTCTGCCGAGGAAAGCGGCGGGGCGCAAACAGCTGCCCTTGTGGGGGAATTTACCCGGTGGACGGATGGGGCCTTGCCCATGGAGCGGGACAAACAGGGCAACTTTCGGGCGGTTGTGGAGCTCCCCGGCGGTCGGCGGTATGCCTTCCGCTATCTTTTGGATGGGCAGCGCTGGGAAAACGATTGGAACGCCGATACGTACCGCTACTGTTCCTATGCGGCTGCAGATAACTCCATCCTCGATTTGACGGAAATCCCCGCTTAGTCGTCAATTCACCCAGGCCGGGGACGGGGCCTCGGTCTGGGAAGAGACGCAGACGACATTCCGGCCACTGTTTTTGGCGCGGTAAAGGGCCTGATCAGCCTCTTGGAGGAGGACTTCCGGGGGGGTAAGGGCCCCGGGCCGCATCCCAGCGACTCCAATGGAGGCCGTAACCCGAAACTGTCGACCCTCGAACGAAAATCGTTCCTTGGCAATGCGGGCGCGCAGGCGCTCGGCGAGGGCCCAGGCTTGTTCTTCGTCGGTTTGGGGCAAGAGGACGACAAATTCTTCACCGCCGAAGCGGGCCGGGAAGTCGGACTCCCGCAGGCTGTGCCGCAACAGATCGCCTACACGGCAAAGCACCATGTCCCCGGTCAAGTGGCCATAGGTGTCGTTGATGGATTTGAAGAAATCGAGGTCAAGGAGCAGCACGCTGAGATGGTGCCCATGGCGTTGGTGGCGTTTCATCTCTTCGCGGAGGCGGGCATCAAAGGCTTGACGGTTGGCAATACGCGTCAGTCCGTCGTGATCCGCAAGGCTTTTGACGCGGCGGAAATGGAGGGCGTTGCGCAGGGCCAGGGCCGCATGGTTAGTGGCTGCTTGGAGGATGTGGAGCCGATCCCGGCCGAGCCGATCAGCTCCCTCGGTGCAGAGGACTAAAGCACCGAAGATTTCCTTTTCCACCTGCAGCGGTTGGGTGAGGAGCTCCGCGGCCTCGGGAGGGCCGGCGAGGGCTTGCCCCCAGGGGAGGATCGTGCGGCGGAAGGCTTGGGCCGTACCAGCGCCATAGCGCTGCATGACGTGGCTTAAGTGGTTGATCCAGCGCTCCTGAAGTTCAGCGGGACCGGGAGGGAGGAGGAAATCTGCCTCCAGACCGGAGTCTGTGGCCTCCCAGAAGACGGCCGCGGCCTGGCGCACCGAAACAAGAGTGGTGACGGCATCGAGATAGGCGGTGAGGACGCGATCCACATGCAGGCAGGTGGAAGTTCGGCGCAGGACATCATTGAGAAAGGCCAGCTCTTCGTTTTTGCGCACTAAGAGCTCGCGCTCGAGGGCAATCTCCCGGGCCATGGCGCGCATATCGCTTCGCACCTGGAACATCTCTTCCAGATGGACGTGGAGGGCGGCGATTTTTTCCGGGGTGAGGGGCAAGGGTAAGACTGCCACAAAACGTCCGTTGGCAAAAAGCTCCAAGGTGCGCTCGGGTGTGGTGTCCGCAACTAAGATGAGCGCTGCCCCGCACCGCTCTATGGCTTGACGGGCGGACAGCTGCAGGCCATCCCAGGCCGAGGCCGCGACAAAGAGGACGGTTTCTTCCTGCTGGCCGAGCTGGTTCGCATCGCAGGCCGTGATTGGAGTGCCAAGGAGGGCGGTCAGGGCCTGAAGGAGGGGCTGGGAGAGCCCGAGGTGCTGGTGGGGATACCGTGATGCCATGGGAAACCTCCTGGCCGAAAGTTCTGCAAAAAAACTGCCATATGAAAAAACAAGTTGGTTTTTCTGGATGTTGTCGCGACGGTTCCTCCCCGCTTCCCCCAGACATGTCAGGGATATGACGGAGCAATGACGCGTATTTTTGCCACGTTAGACCCTTTTGTGGAGCCAGGGATGGTGCTTGGCCGTACTGTGGCTAATGGGGGATTCCTTGCGGCCTTATTTCGGGCAGATCCGCTTGATGCCTACCATTTTTTTCTCCTCGACCCTGGTCTTGGGGAGGCCATTGCCGCCTTGGCCGAAGAGCAAGGTCTGCCACTCTCGCGTTTGCGTATCCGTCCGCGGCGCGATCTCGGCGCTGCCCTGCGCCAGGAGGAGTTCTTTTGCTTCCATCTCTCCGATTGCCTCACGAGTCTGCCGTCGCTGGCCGCAGCCCAGGCCCGCATTGCGCCCCGGCCAGCGGCAATAACCGGAGTGACGCACTCGCTTTCCTATGCCCGCTTTGGCCTCCAGATAGCGGCCCTCGTGGGGCACTGGACTGGGCGAGAGGCAGTTGTGGCCACTTCGCAGGCAGGGGCCAAGGCCATCTCCCAGGCCATGGCCCGGGTGGCCGCAGCTATGCCTGGCCTTGACCCCATGGCCGTGCAGGTCATCCCCTTGGGGATTGCGGAGGATCGCTTTGTTGCCAAGGAGAGCGCTTGTCCGCTGGAGCTCCCCGCAGAGCGGCTCATGGTCCTTGTGCCGGGGCGGGTGAGCCCCTACTCCAAGATGGACCTTATGCCCCTCTTGCGGGCTGTGCAGGCCCTGCCTCCAGGGTTGCGGGAGCGCACAACAGTGGTTGCCGCCGGGAGCTTGGCGGAGAGTCACGACCTCATGCCCCATCTGGCGGCATTAGCGGCCAATGCCGGCCTTGACCTGCGGTTTGTGGATAGCCCGACGGACGCTGAGATGCGGGGACTCTTGCACCGTGCCCAAGTTGTGGTCAGCGTGGCGGATAATGTCCAGGAGACCTTTGGCCTTGTCCTTCTCGAGGCTCAGGCCGCTGGCGTGCCGGTCATTGCCTCGGACTGGGATGGTTACCGCGATCTTGTGCGCCACGGAGAAACAGGCCTGCTGGTCCCGACCCTTGGCGGGACGGTGGATGCCGCCGATGCCCTCCTTGCCCCGCTCCTTTTCGATACCGATACCCACCTCTGGCTGGCGCAGGCTGTGGCCGTACACCTCCCGGCCCTGACCGCAGCCTTGGAGCAGCTCCTCAGTGATGACCGCCTCCGCCATACCATGGGGCAGGCCGCCCAGCGCCATGGAGCTTCGTTTGCATGGCCACGCATCCTGGAGCGCTATCTCGAGCTCTGGGAAGGGCTTGCCCGGGCGCCGCTTGTGTCGCGGCCTGGGAGCATCCCTCCCTGGGTCCTCGATTATGAGATGATGTTCGCGGGCTATCCTCGCCAGCGTTTGGAGGCAGCTACGGTGCTTTCTGTCACGCCTCTTGGCGAGGCCGTGCGCCGAGGGGCGGACTTCCCTACCTTTTATGCCACGATGGAAGATCGCCTCGACCTCTCCTTTGTGCGACCGGTTCTCACCTGGGCGCGGCAGGGAGCGCGATGGGGCCAGCTTGTGGAGCGGATAACACCAGCGCAGGAGCCCGCCTTGCGGCGCACCGTCCTTTGGATGGCCAAAAATGGCCTCTTGGAGTGGAACGAAGAGGTTGCGGCTGCAATGCAAAAGGAGGCCGCAGAACAGGCGCATCTGCTGCCCTAACGACTGGCTCCTGGGCCCTGGGAAGGCGCTGTCCCCTCGGTGGGCGGGGCCATGGGCCTTGGGGGAACGACCGAGAAACTGGCGAGCAAGAGCGCTCCAAGGCAGGCCAACGGCGGCGAAAGCGCACGACCTTGGAGGAGGAGGTTTGAGACAACCGGCGCTCGGATTATAAACAAGGCGAAAGCGCGCGACCTTGGCTAGGAGGAGGTTCGAGGGCCCGGCCAGCGGGAGAGGGTTGCCACCAATTGGCGATGGCCTGCGGGAAAGGGCAGTTGGCAGACTTCTTCCCAGGTGGCCCAGCGGGCCGCTTGGGCCTCGGTGAGACGGAGGTCAGCAGGGGAACTTACAAGGCGCACCTCAAAGGCATGCAGGGTGACGCGATAATGCATGTAGCTGTGCCGGAAGACCCCCAGCGGTTGGGGATCGGTCACCATAAGCCCCGTTTCCTCGGCGATTTCTCGGCATACAGTGGACGATGGGGATTCCCCAGGCTCCACTACTCCACCAGGAAACTCCCACAGCCCACCCCACACGTCGTCGGCGCGGCGCTGCTGCACGAAGACCCGATTCCCCTCCCAAATGAGGCCCGTGGCCATGGGGATGCGCACGACTTCTCGGCGAGGAGGACGCACGGGCAGGGACTCCACCAGGCCTTGGGCCCTGGCTTGGCATAGGCTCCCCAGTGGACAGGCTAAGCAGCGCGGGGCCTTAGGCGTGCAGATCAATGCCCCGAGTTCCATGAGCCCTTGGTTGAAGGCTCGGGCTTGGCCCGGAGGAAGATGGGCCCGGCAGAACTCGGTTACCGTTTGTCGGGTGGTCGGTGCCGTAATGGGGGTGGCGAGGGCGAGGAAGCGGGTGGCAACACGTAGGACATTGGCGTCCACGACAGGGACGTCCACCTCGTAGGCGATGCTGGCGATTGCTGCGGCCACGTAAGGACCAATGCCGGGAAGTTGCGCCAGCACCGCGGGGTCGGCCGGGAGTTGGCAGCCAAAATCCTGGCAGAGCACCCGGGCGCAGGCCATGAGGTGGTGGGCGCGGCGGTAGTAGCCAAGGCCCTCCCAGAGTTTGAGGACAAGGGAGGCCTGCGCCGCGGCCAGGGCAGGGATGTGGGGGATTGCCTCAATAAAGCGCGTCCAATAGGCCACGACCCGCTCCATTTGGGTTTGTTGGGCCATGATCTCGGCAAGCCATACGTGGTAGGGGTGGTAGGAAGCCCGCCAGGGAAGGGGGCGGGCAGCGAGGGCAAACCAATGGAGGAGTTCTCGGGCTAGAGGCGTCATGGCCCTGACCAGACACGAGAGATGGTTGCTTGTAAAGGAGCTTTATGGCTGTCCCGCGCGTTTCCGTTGTGCTGCCATGCTACCAGGCCGCCGATACCTTACCCGCCTGTCTCGAAAGTCTCCTTGGCCAGAGCTTCGGCGACATGGAGATCCTTGCCCTGGACGATGGGTCCACGGATGCCACAGCCGAAGTCCTGCGGCACTTTGCCCGCCTCGATACCCGCGTGCGGCCGGTGTGGCGTCCCCATGCGGGGTTTGTGGCCACGGTCAATGAGGGACTAGCCCAGGCGCGCGGCGAATTCATCGCCCGCATGGATGCCGATGACCTCTGCCTGCCCGAGCGCTTCACCGAGCAAGTGCGGTTTTTGGATGCCCATCCTGCGGTAGGCCTGGTGGGATGTTTGGTGCGTTTTGGCGGAGACCCGGTGAGGGCTGCAGGATATAAGGCTTACGTAGATTGGATAAATACGCTTGGAGACGAAGAAGCCATTGCCCTGGCGCGGTTTGTCGAATCCCCTTTTGCCCATCCTAGCCTTATGTGGCGTCGCGCCCTTGCCAGCCGATTCGGTGCCTTCTATGAAGGCCCCTTCCCCGAGGATTACGAGCTCATTTTGCGTTGGCTGGATGCCGGTGTCCGCATGGCCAAGGTCCTGCAGACCTTGCTCGTGTGGAATGACCCGCCGACACGGCTGTCACGCACCGACCCGCGCTATGCCACTGATGCCTTCTATGCCATCAAGGCGCGGTACCTTGCGCGCTGGCTTCTTGCCCGAGGCCTTCGCGCGGTGGCAGTCGCCGGTGCGGGACGGCGGGCCCGGCAGCGCGCCCTTCATTTGGAGCGCTATGGCGTGCACATCAGCCGGTGGTACGACGTGGATCCTCGCAAAATCGGTACCGTCCTCTCGGCAAAGCCGGTGTCATCATGGTCCCAATTGCCTGCACCTGGGCAGGAGTTTGTGGTCTCGTATGTCGGCGGTCGCGGTGGTCGGGAACGGGTGGCGGCAGCGCTGGATGCGCGGGGGTATGTGGTGGGGCAAGATTATATTTTGGCAGCTTAACCCTAGGGAACATCTTATGAAGCCTAACATGCATGAATGTATCGAAGCCATCGAAGCGGTATTGCCACGGGTAGTGACAGAGTGGGAGATGCTTGGGGACCCCACGGAAGAAGGGGCGGTATGGGGATTTGACCTCGAAGAAGATGATGCCAGTGGCTTTGTGGTTCTTGAGTCGAACCAAGGGACGTATGACGTGCCAACAGTGAGCGTGGCCTTGTCGTTGGGGCCGGTGAGCGAGGCCGACCGCGATGAGGTCCTCGATATGCTGGCGGTAAGTGCCCAACTCCTCGATGCCTGCATGACCATCACGCCCCCCATTGGCGAGGAGGGCGAGGAGTATTTCCTCATCCAGACCAAGTTCCTGGCCAAGGATTTTTCCGAAGCGCGGATGATTGCGGCCATCAACTCCCTCGTGACCCAGCTCGAGATGTTTTTTGGCGGCAGGAGCGACGCCTAGGTCCATGGCACGCATCACGGTTCAGGGGGTCTCCAAGGCCTATGGCGGCCGCGATCTCTTCTTAGGTCTCTCTTTTGAGATCCATGCCGGGACCCGTCTTGCCTTGGTGGGCCCCAATGGGTGTGGCAAGTCCACACTTCTTAAAATCCTTGCCGGCCAGGTGGATCCAGATGCTGGGATGGTGTCCATTCCCCGGGGCAGCCGCATCGGTTTTGTGGAGCAGGAGCTCTCGGCCGCCCAACTGGCCATGCCGCTGGAAGAGTTTGTCCTGGAGGTGATCCCGTCGTGGAGCGCCTTTTGGCACCAATGGCGCGCGGCTGTGGAGGCAGATGACCGTTTGGCCCTAGAGCGCCTGGCGCACCGCCAGGCGGAATTGGAGGCCCAGTTTGGCTATAATCCCGAACACCGCGCCCATGCCATCCTCTCGGGCCTGGGCTTTGTGCCGAGGCTTTTTTCCCGACCCTTGGAGACCCTAAGTGGAGGGTGGCGGGAGCGGGCCAAGCTCGCGCGGGTCTTGGTGGCCGGGGCAGACATCCTTTTTCTTGATGAGCCTACGAACCATCTCGATCTGGATGCGGTGGAGTGGCTGGAGCGCTATGTCATGGAGTTCCCTGGTGTCGTGGTGTTCGTGGCCCATGATCGCTATTTTCTCGATCGGGTGGCGACGAAGACGCTCTTTTTGGGCGGTGGTCGGCCCATCCTACGGGATGGCAATTTCAGCCAATTTGTCGAGTGGTTTGAGGAGCGCGCTGCCCAGGCCCGTCGGGAAGCGGCCAAACTGCGCGAGGAAATCGCCCGCAAGCAGGCCTTTGTAGACCGGTTTCGCTACAAGGCCACCAAGGCGCGCCAGGCCCAAACCCGCCTCGGCCAGATCGAGCGTCTCAAAGGCCAACTCCAGACCGTGGAACCAGAGCGCCGCACCAAATCCCTCACCTTTTCTTGGCCTGAGCCCGAGCCGGGCAACCACACGGTGCTCTCGGCAGTCGATCTCGGCTTTGCCTTTAGCGATGCCCCCCTTTTTGCTGGCCTGCACTTCAATCTGTACCGCGGTCAAAAAGTGGCCCTGGTGGGGCCCAATGGCCGTGGGAAGTCCACGCTCCTGAAGATCATCACCGGCCATCTTCGGCCAACCCAAGGTTCGGTGACGCTGGGGTCCTCGGTCACGGTGGGCTATTTCAGCCAGCATCAAACTGAGATCTTGCGGCCGCATTTTCAGGTCCTCGCCGAGCTCAAGCGCCTTGCCCCAGGGGCTACAGACTTCCAAATCAAATCCGTGCTCGGACTCTTTTTGCTGGGCGAAAGCTATTGGGAAAAGCCGGTAGAGGCCCTCTCTGGCGGAGAAAAGAATCGCCTTGTCCTTGCCCATTTGTTTTTGAAGCGCGCCAATTTTTTGGTGCTGGATGAGCCGACGAACCACCTGGACATGGAAAGCCGCGAGGCCTTGGTGGAGGCCTTGGATGCGTATAATGGCACAGTCCTCGTGGTGGCCCATGACCGCTATCTCCTCTCTCAGGTCACGGACGAGATTTGGGAGCTTACCCCCACCGGGATTGGGGTCCACCGCTTTGGCTTTGACGAGTACCTTGCGCGCAAGGCCGAGGGAGGTGGACGTCTTCCGGAGCAAACCAGGAAAATCGAGACCTCCTCTCGGGAGACTTCATCCCACGGCCGACCTGCCAACCGTCAGGAACAGCAGGCCCAGCGCCGCCAGCGTGCCGAGGCGCGCAACCGCATCGCCCGACAGCTCAAGCCGCTCCGGGAGCAATTTGCCACCCTCGAGGCCCAGCTCGATGCAGTACTCACGGAACAAGGGGCACTGGAGATGGAGTTGGCCGACCCAGCGACCTATGCGAACCCAACCCGCTCTGCCCAATTGGGGCGGCGTTGTGCGGAGCTCTCCCGCCAAGCCGAAGAACTGATGACCGAGCTCGCCTACTTGGAGCGTGAAATTCAAGAATGGGAGCAGCTCGCGGCAGCGGAGGGGTAGATGCTTGCGGTCGTGGCTGGACTGCTCCTGCGTGACCGACGGGTCCTCCTTGCCCGCCGCCCGTGGCATAAGCCGCATGGGGGGCTGTGGGAATTGCCAGGGGGGAAAGTGGAGCCAGGCGAAACCGTGGCGGCGGCCTTGCGACGCGAATTGGTGGAGGAATTGGGGATTGTGGTCCGTGCGTCCTCCCTCTGGAAAATGGTGGAAGAACAGGGTAGAGGGGCTGGCATCCGACTTTGGGTCTTGTGGGTACGGACGTGGGACGGTGAGCCCGCTTCTCGGGAGGGTCAGGAGGTGGCATGGGTGGATATCCAGACCGCCATGGATATGCCCTTGGTGGCGTTGGATCGGCAACTCATGCAAGAGCTTGCGCAGGGCAATGTGCTGCCTTTTGCCGGTGGTAGCGAATGTGAGCCGCGAACCGGTACTGGCACGCTACGCTCCTGATGGCCTTCCAGGCCTTGGAGGCTAGTGCGAGTCGCGAATTGGTACTGGTGCGCTACGCCTCTGATGGTCTTCCAGACGTTGGAGGCTAGTGCGAGTCGCGAATTGGTACGGGTACTACTGTCCCCGGCGAGGATGCACTGCCAGCGGTGCCTGTGGTGGTGATTGCGAGGGACTTGTGTAGGAGCAAACTCGGGAGAGGATATATGGCCATTTTTATATATCGGGTCAAAACCCGCGGGGGACGGACGATCAAAGGCGAGATGGATGCCCCGTCGGCCGACATCGTCGAAACTGCCCTGCGGCGGAAGGGTTATCAGGACATCAAGATCAAGCCCAAACCCAAGGACCTTTTAGAGGGGACCTTTCTCGAGGGTGGGATCAAAGATCGCGACATGGTGGTCTTCAGCCGCCAGTTCGCTACCATGATCAACGCTGGTGTCCCCATCCTCCAGTCGTTGCAGATCTTAAGTGAGCAGACCGAGAACCCCAAACTGCGGCGCCGGCTCTACACCATCCGCACGGACATCGAAGGCGGTAGCTCGCTCTATGATGCCTTGAAGAAATTTCCCGACATCTTTGACTCGCTCTACGTCAACATGGTCAACGCCGGTGAGGCCGGAGGTATCCTCGACCAGGTCCTCCAGCGCCTGGCCGACTACATCGAGAAGGCCGCCAAACTCAAAGCCAAGATCAAAGGCGCCATGATCTACCCCGCGGTGGTGGTGACGGTGGCCATTATTGTCATTGCCGTCATTCTCATTTTCGTCATCCCCACCTTCAAGACCATGTTTGAGTCCATGGGCGGTAGTTTGCCGGCGCCAACGCTCTTCGTCATCAATTTGAGTAACTTTGTGGTGAACAACTTTCTGCTGCTTCTCGCTGGGGCCGTGGGGGCGTTCGTGGCCTTCAGGCTTTTCTACCGCTGGGAGAAGGGTCAGATCCTCGTGGATCGGTGGGTACTCTTTTTGCCGGTGTTTGGGCCGCTGTTGCGTAAGGCGGCCGTGGCCAAGTTTAGCCGGACCCTCTCCACCATGGTGGCCAGCGGTGTCCCTATCCTCAATGCCTTGGATATCGTTTCCAAGACTTCGGGCAACAAGACGGTGGAACTTGGAGTCCTTGAAGCGCGCAAATCCATCGCCGAGGGCCAGACCTTGGCTGAACCCTTGGAAGAGACCGGTGTCTTCCCGCCCATGGTCATCCACATGATCTCCATTGGCGAGGCTACAGGCGCTTTGGACACCATGCTCGGCAAGATCGCCGACTTTTACGATGATGAAGTGGACGTGGCGGTAGAGTCTCTTACTTCGCTCATTGAGCCGGTGATGATTGTCTTTTTGGGTGTAGTCGTGGGTGGTTTGGTTATCAGTATGTATCTGCCTATTTTTTCCATTGCCGACGTTGTGTCGAAATAAGGGCGGGGGAATATGCGCATCGATGAGCTCATTGCTGGTCACCGGCCGTTTCTTTCCTTGGAGTTTTTTCCGCCCAAGGATCGGGCCTTGTGGCCTGGGTTTTTCGACACGGTGCGAGCCTTGGCATCGTTGCGCCCGCTTTTTTGTTCCGTGACGTACGGCGCTGGTGGGTCTACCCAACACAACAGCCTCGAGATCGGGATTCGGCTCAAGCAGGAGTATGGTCTGGAGCCTTTGACCCACCTGACCTGTGTGGGGGCCAGCGAGAAGCGGATATGCTCCTTCTTGGGGCCGCTGAGCGAAAACGGGGTGGAGAACGTCCTGGCCCTGCGGGGCGATCCTCCTCGCGGTGAGACGAAGTTTCGTCCGGAAAGCGTTCAATTCCAGCATGCCGTGGATCTGGTGCGTTTCATTGGCAGTAAATACCCCCAACTTTGTCTCGGCGTGGCGGGATATCCGGAAAAACACCCTGAGGCCCGCTCCATGGAAGAGGACCTTGTGCACCTCAAGTATAAGGTGGAGGCTGGCGCGAGGTTTGTCATCACCCAGCTTTTCTTTGACAACGACATCTATTTTCGCTTTGTGGACCGGGCCCGGAGCATCGGCATCGATGTCCCCATCATTCCGGGAGTGCTGCCGGTGCAAAGTTTGCCGGCGCTTCAGCGGATGTTGGGGTTCTGTGGGGCGACGATCCCCGAGGGCTATCTGGCGGACCTTACCCGGGCGCAGGAGCGCTATGGCGAGGCCGGGGTCCGAGGATTGGGGCTTGGCTATGCCATTCGCCAGACGCAGGACCTTCTGGAGCGTGGCGCCCCAGGGGTCCATCTCTACACGCTCAACAAGGCCGAGGCGTGCCTGGAAATCGGGCGCCATCTGGCTAATTATCTTGGATTGGGAGGAACCCTATGAGCAGGCAACCTCGTGTAGCCGTGGTGGGTGCCACGGGTGCAGTGGGTCGGGAGATGCTCGACACCTTGGCCCGGCGGAAATTTCCGTGTGTCTCGGTCCGTGCCTTTGCTTCTGCGCGCTCCGCTGGGACAACGGTGCCCTTTGGTTCAGCAGAGCTGACGGTGGAGGAACTCCAGGAAGATTCTTTCGAAGGGATTGATCTGGCCCTGTTTTCGGCCGGTGGCAGTACATCCGAGCGTTTTGCCCCCCATGCCGTGGCGGCGGGGTGTGTCGTGGTAGACAACTCGAGCGCTTGGCGCATGGACCCTAACGTCCCCCTCGTGGTGCCGGAGGTCAATGCGGACGACCTTGCCTGGCATCAGGGCATTATCGCCAACCCCAATTGCTCGACGATCCAGATGGTGGTGATCCTCAAGCCATTGCATGATGTCGCCCGCATTAAGCGCGTTGTAGTGTCCACGTACCAGGCAGTGTCAGGAACTGGCCAGAAGGCCATCGCCGAGCTTGAGCGGCAGGTACGGGAACTCTTCAACGGCATGGAGCCTACCGTACAAGTCTATCCGCACCGTATTGCCTTCAATTGCTTGCCGCACATCGATGTCTTTTTGGACAACGAGTACACCAAAGAAGAAATGAAGATGGTCCATGAGACGAAAAAGATCATGGGCGATGACTCCATCCGGGTAACGGCGACGACCGTGCGGGTCCCGGTCTTCTACGGGCATAGCGAATGCGTTAACATCGAGACGGAAAAGAAGCTCACGGCCAAAGAGGCCCGGGCGATCCTTGCCCAAGCTCCGGGGGTGCGGGTGCTCGATAACCCGAGCGAGAAGATCTATCCCATGCCGCTTCTTGCCGCTGGCCAGGACGATACCTTGGTGGGCCGCATCCGCGAGGATGAGTCCATCCCTTGTGGCCTCAACCTCTTTATTGTGGCCGACAATATCCGCAAAGGGGCGGCCCTCAATGCGGTGCAGATTGCCGAGGAGCTTTTGCGCCGCGATCTGCTGCGAGTGTCCCGATGACAACACCCATTGCTTCCCGAGACGAGGTGATTGGCCGAATCCTCCAATTACCTCGTCCTGGAGAAGAAGCCATCCTTGCTTTTTACGAGCATCGGCTTGGGGTCATCTGCCGAGAGCCGCGCCTGCTGCTTATCCCCCTCGATGACCATTTGGTCCATCGGGGCGACGGGGTGTTTGAGACCCTGCGCTTTGAAGACGGTGCCATCTACCAACTCGAGGAACACCTGGCACGCCTTGCGCGTTCGTGTGCTGCCCTTGGCCTCACCCCGCCGGAGCCCATGGCGAGCATTCGGGAGCGCATCCTCGAGGTGTGCCGGGCGGCAGGGGAACCCCGCGGGCATGTTTTTCTCCTTGTGGGGCGTGGACCAGGTGGATTTACCTTGGACCCCCGCGAGTGCCCCCAAAGCAGTTTGTATATCGTGGTGCGCCGGTTTGTGCCCAAGCCAGAGTCCTTTTGGGAGCGGGGTGTCAGTGTCTGGCGGGTGTCCATCCCGGCTAAGCCAGCGTGGATGGCGGGGATCAAGAGCGTCAATTATCTGCCCAATGTGCTCATGAAGATGGAGGCCACGGCCCACGGCGCCGACTATCCCCTGTGCTGTGACGAGGAGGGCAACCTCGCCGAAGGGGCGACAGAGAATGTGGCCTTGGTGGATGCAGCAGGGAATTTCGTGATCCCAGAGCTCAAACATGCCCTTTTGGGGACGACCCTTAAGCGGGCCATGGCCCTCCTGGAAGGAGAAATGCCAGTGGTCATCCGGCCTGTGCCCGAGGTTGAGCTTTTGAGTGCTCGAGAAGTCATGCTCCTTGGTACAAGCATCGATGCAGTGGCCGTAGTTCGCTTCAATGGCCAGCCGGTGGGTGGTGGCGCACCGGGCCCGGTGGCCCGGCGTCTGCGGGATCGGCTCCAGGCCGACCGTCGGCTCCAGGCAACACCCCTCCATGAAGGGCCAACGCCCTGCACCTCGGTGTGAGGGCTGGGTGCTGCGCTATCTTCCTCCCACTGCCGCAGTCCTGTGGCGGCGTGCACGCGCCACTTCTCTTCAAAGGCGAGGGGGAAGGCGCCTTTGTCCAGGTTCGTCGGTGAGTCTGCCATGGCGCCGGAGATGTTCCATTCACAGGACCCACGCTTCGCTATCGGGGATATCCAGCGGGGATATCCAGTGAGTCTTGCATGGCGCCGGTGATTCTCCATCTCGATTTGGGCCTGGAATTCCGCGGCGGCCAGCGCCAGGTCCTGCTGCTCAGTGCGTGGCAAAAGGCCCACGGCCTTTCGGTTGCGGTGGCGGTGCCCCGTGGTGCGCCGCTTGCCACGGCCTTGGTCGATGCGGGGGTGCCGGTGCTCCAGCTCCCCTCGCGGCGTGCAGGGGACCCTCGCAACCTGATTGTGGTGCAGCGCCACCTTCCTTATGGGGCTATTGTCCATACCCACGAGTCCCGGGCCGCCTCCTTGGGAGCGCTGGTGCGTCTGCTGCGGCCAGACATCCGCCTCGTGCATACCCGACGCGTCTCCTATCCCCTTGGGCGCGGCTGGAGCCGGTGGAAGTATGCCTGGGCCGACGCCGTAGTGGCGGTAGGACAGGAGGTGGCGCATGCGGTGGCTGCTGCCGGGGTATTGGTGGAGGCGGTCATCCCCAGCGCTATCCCGGTGGCAGGGTATCGCCCGCGTCTGGGGTGGCAGGGAGGGCGGGTGGCGATTATCGGCGCCTTGACGCCTCAAAAGGGACATGCCTGGTTGTTACGGGCTGTGGCCCAGATGACCGTGCGGCCTCAGGTATGGGTGGTGGGGGACGGCGCGCTCCGGCAGGAGCTCCAGGCCCTAGCTACGTCCCTGGGGATTGCCCATCATGTGGTGTGGCAAGGATGGGTGCCTGCCGCCGAGGTATTGCCGCAGGTGGATGTTGTGGCGGTGCCTTCCCCCCATGGCGAGGGCTCAAGTGGGGTGATCAAAGAGGCCTGGGCCGCAGAGGTGCCCGTTGTTTGCTCGGATCTGCCTGCCAATCTTGAGTTAGTGGAGCCAGAGGGTTCGGGGGTGGTCGTAGCGGTGGGAGATGTGCTCGCCTTGGCGCAGGCTTTGAGCCGAGTCCTCACCGATGCCATGCTTGCGGCTCGGATTGTGGAGGAAGGGCGCAAGCGGGTGATGGCGTATGACGTCCCGGTTATGGGGCAGGCCTATGGGCGGCTGTACGCGCGCCTCACCAGCGTGGCGGAGGGACGCTTGCCAGGGTGAGGCAGGGACGATAGCGGGTCTGCGCGGGTAACGAGGAGGGATGTTTTGGTGCGACGGTGGCTGTGGTTGGGGCTGATGGTGTGTTGGACGCAGGGGGCCTGGGCCGCAGATCTCCTGTGGTTTGTGGATGGCCGTCCCACCGCCCAGGCTTTGGAAGCGATCCAGATTTTGGCCTCGGCGCAAGATGAGGGTCTTGAACCGAGTGCGTATGGGGTCGAGGAGTTGCGGCGCGCTCTTGAAGCCGCGGTGTGGGGGGACGCGAGTCCCGGAGAACTCGCCCGCTGGGATGGCGTGCTGACGGAGGCCATGCTGCGCTATCTCCACCATCTCCACCTTGGCCGTATCGATCCTCGTATCGTGCAGATTCGGTTTTCTGGGGAAGTGCACCGGAGCGTTGTTTCGCGCGAGGCCCTGGTGGAGGCCGTGCGTCAGGGCCGTCTCCACCAGCTCGTCTCTGCGGCGATGCCGAAAATCCCTTTGTACCGCCAGATCCGGGCCGTGTTAGGTCAGTATCGGCGCTTGGCTAACCTCCCCGAAGTGGAGGCCTTGTGGAAGGCGTCGCTTCCGCCCCTGCAGGAGCGAAAGGTCGAGCCAGGACAAATGTATCTTGGCCTGCCGTTGGTGGTGCGTCGACTCAAGGCCTTGGGCGACCTGCCGCCAGACACAGAAGAGATCTCAGTCCTTACCCCCCGTATTGCCGCCGGTTTGCGTTCATTCCAAGAACGCCATGGCCTGCTGGCGGATGGCATATTGGGCGGTCGCACCCTGGCTCGCCTTGACGTCTCCCCAGCGGCCGGTGTTCGGCAGATGGAACTCACCATGGAGCGTTTGCGCTGGGCAAGCCTCCACGGCCAGCGGGTCATCGCTGTGTACCTCCCGGAAAATGTCCTTGAGGCCTACACCGTGGCCTCCGATGGTACAGTGGAAATACAAGCGCGGATGCGGGTCATTACCGGCAACGCCAAAGAGACCCCAACGCCCATTTTTGACGATACGATCCGCGCCATTGAGTTGAGCCCTTTTTGGAATGTACCTCTTTCCATTGTCAAAGAAGAACTCGTGCCGCGATTTTTGAAAAACCCCGAAGCGTTTTATCAAGAGGGTTTTGAGTTCGTTCTGGCCGATGGCAGCGCCGATGCGAGTCTCTCCTTCCATCGTCTTGAAGATGCTGCCCGAGGGCGTATCCGTCTGCGCCAACGTCCGGGCCCGTTCAATCCGATGGGGGACATTAAGTTTGTCCTTAGCAACAAGGAGAACATTTTCCTCCATCATACGGCCAATCCTGGCCTGTTCCAACGGGCTCGGCGCGACTTAAGCCATGGTTGCATTCGAGTGGAAGACCCGGTACGGCTCGCCCAATTCGTCCTTGAGGATGATCCGCTCTGGGATGCGGACCGATTGCGCGCTGCCATGGGGCAAAGCGCTCCTACGGTGGTGCGGGTGCGGCGCCCCCCGCGGGTTGTCTTGCTCTATGCCACTGTACGGGTTCAAAATGGTCGAGCAGGGTTTCTTGCTGATCTCTATGGCCTTGACCGTCTCCTGGAGGAGGCCCTGCGCCGTGCATCGCCAACCCCATGAGGAGGAACCATATGCCCCATTCCCGTCGTGAGTTCTTCCGCCGTATTTCCGGTTTTGCCATGGTTTCGGCGGCTACCTTGGTGGTCCCTCAGCTTGTTACGGAGGCCATCGCTGCCCCTGCCCCCAAAAAACGAGTTTTGGTATTAGAAAATGTACACACCGGCAAACGGCTCGAAGTAGCCTATGCGGTGGGTGGTCGCTACGTGCCCGAGGCGCTCAAGAAATTGAACCAATTTTTACGCGACCCCCTCTGTGGGGCCACGACGCGTATGGACCCTCGTCTTTTCGACCTCCTTCATGTGCTCTGGATGCGCATGGGGGCCAAAAAACCCTATCAGGTCATCTCAGCCTATCGCTCTCCCGCCACCAATGCCCTGATGCGCCGAAAAAGTCCCGGTGTGGCGAGTAATAGCTACCACACCCGTGGAAAAGCCGTGGACGTCTGCCTGCCAGGCTCCTCGCTCAAGCGCCTTCGGGATATGGCCTTGGCCGCCCGGATGGGCGGGGTCGGATTCTATCCTCAAGATGGCTTTGTCCACTTGGACACTGGCCCGGTGCGCCATTGGTAGCTGGCGGTCCCTCAAGAAGCCCAGGTTTCTGGCCGCTCTTTTGACACTGGAGTATTTCAGATGTCCATGTGTCGCCATCGCGCCTCAAGAAGCCCAGGTTTCTGGCCGCTCTTTTGACTTGCGTTTGGCGCGGCCAGGGAAATTCCTCCAAGCCTACGCAGCTCAAGTCTCCGGTTGCCCCCTGATGCTCCTATCTCATTGGCGGTACAACCGTGGGCTGCTGCCAGATGGGTGACAGTGGTGCCGATCTCCTGGCATCTCGGTAGCGAGGCCGACCTCTGCTGGTTCTGGCAAGGGACCGCGGGGTGCTCTTCGGAGGGTGCCGATGGGGCCTTGGCCAGGGTGGCGTCTTTGTCAGCGCGTATTTTGGACGTTGTGGGAGCTTAGGGCTGCTCCACCTGGGCGGGTTGTGGGCCTTGGGCGGTCCATAGGAGCGGGGTGCCGTCGGGAAGAAGGTAGGGGTTGAAGTAGCCGACGTGGATCCATGGGCAGGCGGCGCGGATGCGGCGCAGGAAGTTTTGCAGCCCCATGCATGGCGAATCCGGTGGGCTCATATGCTCGAGGTAGCGCTCTGGGTCGAGGGAGAGATTGCGCATCTGGAGGTAGTCGGCTCGGGTGACAGAGAGCAGGGCGAGGAGGGCGTCGAGCTCTGCCTCGGTGTCGCTCACCCCAGGGAAGAAGAGATAATTGAGGGAAACGAAGAGTCCCTGGCGTTTGGCTTCCTGGATGGTCGCCATGACGTCGGTAAAGGTATACCCCTGCGGGTTATGGTAGCGGGTATAGGCCGCTTCTTGGGCGCTGGCGAGGGTGACGCGCATGGAGGAGAGCCCGGCCGCAGCCAGGGGTTCCACGGTGGCCGGGAGGCTGGCGTTGGTGTTGATGTTGACGGTGCCTATCCCCCCTTGGTGGCGGTAGCGGCGGATGGCTTGGGAGATATGGCGTGCCTCGGTGAGGGGTTCGCCCTCGCAACCTTGGCCGAAGGAGAAGATGGGACGGGTCTCGCGACGGGCGTGCATCGCCATGACTTGGACGATCTCTTCCACCGAGGGGCAAAAGGAGATGCGCGATTGCGGTGCCACCATGCCGGCGTCCGGCGGTTGGTGGGAGATGCAGCCCAGGCAGCGGGCGTTGCAGGAGCGCGAAGTCGGCAGTGGGGCTTCGAAGCGTCCGAGGGCGAGGTTTTTGGCCGCTGGGCAGCAGAAGGTGAGGGCACAGCGGGTAAGATGCCCGATGAGTCGGTTGGTGGGGAATTGGGCCCCGAGTTTGCGGGCCCCCTCTTGGATGCGGTGGTGGGGAATGCCGGTGAAGATCTGGCGGGGGTCGTGGTCCACGAGGCTGGCCGTCACCCAAAATCGCCCCTGAGCAAAGCCGACGGCCCCATAGGCAAAGAGCGGGAGGGTGGGGGCATCGTCGTCGCGCTGGTAGGCGGCAGTGGCGGAAAGGGTAAATCCCGGACGTACAAAAGCGGCCACGGCCCATTCCTCGAGGGCTTCGACATTCCCCGAGGCAGGGTGCAGGCCGAGGGCATGGTGGTGAGGTAGGAGGTAGAGATCGCTGCCTTCCGGCAGAGGGATGAGCTCATCAGGCCGCGGGAGGGCAAGTTCCCGTCCCCGGCGCACGAGCATGAGGAGCTCGGGATGGTCATAAATGGCCCCACTGGGGTCAGCGAAGACCAGGTGCGGGCGAAGGCGGGGACGTGCCATGGGGATGGATGCAAAAAGGCAGGGGGGACCCTGCCTTTTTCGTGGCGTCGAGGATAAATTAGCGTTTGGAGTACTGGAAGCGGGCGCGGGCGGCACGCTGGCCGTACTTTTTGCGTTCTTTGATGCGCGAGTCACGAGTGAGGAAACCTGCCCGTTTGAGGACCCCGCGCAGCTCTGGGTCGTACTGCAGCAATGCCCGACTGATGCCGTGGCGTACGGCCTGGGCCTGGCCCGAGAGACCTCCTCCCGTCACCCGGCAGATGACATCCACAGCGGAGATGGTCTTGGTCAGTTTGAGGGGCTGCTGGATGATCATCTGCAGCGTGGCCCGCGGGAAGTAATCGGCCACATCGCGGCCGTTGACGATGATCTTCCCCGTGCCCTTGTACACGCGGGTACGGGACACGGAGGTCTTGCGCTTGCCTGTACCGTAGTAAAAATCCTGGCTCATGGCGTGACTCCGTTGGTGCTTTAGATGTCCAGCGGCTGAGGTTGCTGGGCCGCATGGGGGTGTTCGCTTCCGGTGTAGATGCGCAGCTTCTTGATGAGTTGGTACCCCAAGGGGCCTTTGGGTAGCATGCCGCGCACCGCCTTGCGCAGGACTTCAGTGGGCTTGGTGCGGAGCATGTCCTTCAGCAGGGTGCTCTTGATACCGCCAATGTGGTGGCTGTGGCGGTAGTAGATTTTCTGCGTCATCTTTTTCCCGGTGACGCGGATTTTGTCGGCATTGAGTACAATGATGTAATCGCCGTTATCCATATGGGGGGCGTAGTCTGGTTTGTGTTTGCCGCGCAGGCGCAGGGCGATTTCCGCGGCCAGACGGCCCAAGATTTTGTCTTGAGCATCGACGACGTACCATTTGTGGTCGATGTCGCTGGCTTTGAGACTATAAGTCTTCATGGTTGGCTCCTCGAAAAGACGTTGGCCATGCAGTCATGGGAGGCAGGCTTCAAGGACGGGGCGCCTTGTGCTTTCCCGCCGTTTCCCGTACACATTGCGTTCAAAACGTGCCATATGTGGGATAAGGAGAAGGTGGCTTCTAGCTATCGAGGGCATGGTTGTAAAGGATTTTATAGCCAAGAGAGAGTTAAGGCATGCCCAGTATCCGTAAGGGCCTATTGCAATTAGTCTTTTCAGGGAGCTTCATGAAGCGCTGGAACGATAAACTCCGGCCCATGGAGCTCGTGGAGATGGACAAGCAGGGGCACAAGATGATCGTGGCCTGGGCATTGGGCGAGCTGGCCACGCAAGGACTCTCTCCGGTCGAGGCCGTGCGTCTGCGTGAAGAAGTCGTGCGGGGAGGCATCTTCGATTATCTGTACCGTCTTGTCATCACGGACATCAAACCCCCGGTTTTTTATCAAATCAAAGCGAATCCGGATCACTACGGGCGCCTTACGGCCTGGGTGCTCGAGCAGCTGCGTCCGCGGGTACAGCCTCTGGGGCGGGAATTTTGGGAGGACCTTTGTGCCCATTGCCATCGCCAGGGGCGGGGCGAGGAGCATCTGGCCGAGAGTATCCTCGCGGCAGCTCACCTCTTTGCCAGCCGCTGGGAGTTTCACCTCATCCGTCCCCTCAATCCCTGGGATGACGAGATGGCGGAGATTGAGGCCAATTTCCAACGTGGGCTCGCCAGTCGCCGCCACTTGGCAGGGGTGGAGGACCTCCTCGAAGGGCCGAACACCGCCTTGGGCCGGTTTGCCACCCTTTGTGGCACGCTGCGTTTTCAGAAGCGATGGTCCCAGACCCCGCGCATTCCCGAGACCTCGGTCCTAGGGCATATGTTTCTGGTGGCGTGCCTCGCCTATTTTTTCAGCATCGCCGTGGGCGCCTGCCCGGCGAGGCGCTGCAACGATTTCTATGCCGGCCTTTTTCATGACGTACCCGAGCTGCTGACTCGCGACATCATCTCCCCGGTCAAGGGCTCGGTGGAAGGTATCGACGACCTGATCCGCGAGTACGAGCGCCGTGAGTTGGAGCGTCGGCTCTTTAGCATCCTTAATACCCCCGCAACCCGACCCCTTGCCGCCCAGCTGCGCTATCTTTTGGGCATCGAGGTGGGGTCGGAGTTTTGTGACCTCGTGATGTTGGATGGTCGGCCGGCGTGTGCCAATTGGGAGCAACTGCAGGGGGAATTCAATGAAGATCGCTTTTTCCCCAAGGATGGCCGGATGCTCAAGGTCTGCGACCAGCTAGCGGCTTTTCTCGAGGCCTATACCTCCAAGGCCCATGGCGTGGTCAATGACCATCTTCAGCAGGCCCTGTGGCGTATCCGGAGCCGGTTGGCCCAGGAGTCGCTCACCGAGGAGGTGCACATCGGGGCCTTGCTGGCAGACTTCGATTAAGGCTACAGCGGCACACGAGATCGTAACCCCATCAGGAGACACAGTTATGCTGCTGCGCAAACGGGTGTGGGACATTATGCGGGAGGAGTTTGCTTCGGTACGGGAGGATGCAAGTCTTGCCGAGGCCATCAACGCCTTGTTGGCGAGTCGTCAAAAACAGCCGGATAATACGTTTGTCCTTGTCTTTTCCAAAACCGATCGCTTTCTGGGTGTCGTGTCCATGTGGAACCTCGTCCAAGGCCTTGGGCCGTGTCTTTTGCGTGACACGCTCCTTGATACGGCAGAGGTAGATTGGGACAAGGCCTTTGCTCATGCCTGCCGGACCTGTGCCAATGTCGGGCTGATGGATTGCATCCAGGTGGACGTGCCCGTCATCAAGCCAGGAGACACCTTGGCCCGTGTCCTCGAGCTTTTTCTCGATTACCGACGGGGACGGGCAGTCGTGGAGGAAGGAGGGCGCATCATCGGTGTCGTGGTGCTTGCCGACCTCTTTCGGGAGATTGGTGCCCATCTGAAGGCCTAAGCCCGAGCGCGGGGCTGTACGTGTCCCTGCGAGGCCGCGGGTTCTCGACCATCCCACAACGGAAGGTGGTCAAAAGTGCGGCTGTCCTGGTCGTGCCGCTGTCCGGCCGCAGGGGGACGAATCCGGTCTGAACGCGGAGCTCCTCAAGGGCTCCCCTTGCAGGTCGCAATCAGAATTCTGCGCTGCGGTGCTGGATGTCGCATGCCACGCAGCAGCCCATGGGCCACTGCGGTGGGGTAATCAGGGTTCTGCGCTTCGGTGTTGGATATTTCTCCACGCAGAGCTAGGGTGCGAGCAGGCACACCCCGGTGTGTTTGTGAGCCAAACCGCGCGCTGGCCACCTTCCTGATGCCGAGACGTGCTGTTGCCAAATGCAAAGGCGAAGAGCTCCCCTGCCCTGTGGCGGTGGTGCAGGGGGCGGGAGGTGCTGGCACCGAAAAAAGGGCCACGGGGAGCAGTTATCGAAACTGGTCGGCAGCCATGCCCAGGCGTTTGAGGATTTTTTGCAAGGACATGCGCTCCAGGCCCGAGAGACGGGCTGCTTCTGAGATGTTGCCGCGGGTTTGGGTCAAGAGGTGCTCCACGTAGCGTCGGGTGAAGGCCTCGAGGACCTGGGCCTTGGCCTCGTGGTAGGATGTTGGCGTGGCAGGGTCAGGGGCTTCTTTGGGCGTGGTATCGATTTGCGCTTTGTCCACGGCGCTCGCGGTAATGACGTCACCGGAGCTAAAGACCGTAAGCCGTCGCACCAAATTGAGCAGTTCCCGAACATTGCCTGGCCAGTGGTAGCTTGTGAGGGCAGCCAGGGCCTCGGGAGTAAAGACTTTGTCCCCGATTCCCATCTCCCGGCAGGTGCGTTCGAGAAAGGCGGTGGCCAAAAGCGGGATGTCTTCGCGCCGTTCGCGCAGAGGGGGGAGGCGGACGGTGAGGACGTTGAGGCGGTAGTAGAGGTCTTCGCGGAAGGCTTTGGCCGCGATTTTGGCCTCGAGGTCCTGGTTGGTGGCGGCGAGGATGCGCACGTCCACCCGGATGGACTTGGCTGAGCCAAGGGGGCGAACCTCTCCGTCTTGCAGGACGCGCAAGAGTTTGGCCTGGAGGCCGAGCGGGAGGTCGCCAATCTCGTCTAAAAAGAGCACGCCCTCATGGGCGGCCACGAAGAGCCCGCGGCGGTCGCGCTCTGCCCCGCTAAAGGCCCCACGCACGTGGCCAAAGAGCTCGCTTTCGAGGAGCTGGTCGGGGATGGCCGGGCAATTGACGGCGAGAAACGGCTTGTCGGCCCGGCGGGAAAGGGCGTGGATGGCGCGGGCGGCCAGTTCTTTGCCAGTACCGGACTCGCCGCGCAACAGCACCGTGTAGTCTGACGCGGCAATGGCCGCGATATGTTCCTTGACCTGGCGCATGACAGCGGAGTCGCCAAGGAGCCCTTCGGTTATGCCGCAGGCCGCCACCGCGGCCCGCAGGCGGCGGTTTTCGCGGATCAGCTGGGCGCGCTCCAGTCCATTGGCAATGACGCGGGCCAGGTGGTCCGAGTCCACCGGCTTGGTTAGGAAATCGTAGGCCCCAGCCTTGAGGGCAAGGACGGCAGAGTCGATATCGCCATGAGCAGTGAGAAGAACGATGCCAAGGCTTGGCTGGAGGTCCAGGGCGCGAGGAATAAGGTCGATGCCAGAGAGGCCTGGCATGCGCAGGTCCGTCACCACGACATCGCAGGGGGTCGAGGCCAGGTCTTCCAGAGCGGCCTCGGCGGATAAGGCGTAGGCCAGGGTGGCGTGGGGGAGTTTGGGGCTCAGCAGTCGCGCCAGTCCTTTGGCAAAGTCAGGCTGGTCGTCAACGATGAGGACTCGGGGGTTGGTGGTCATCGTGCCCCTCCGTTATGGTCGTGGGATATGCCGGTAGGGTGAGGGTAAAGACCGCGCCGGCGTCGTTGTGCACCTCGATGGTCCCCTGCATATCGCGCATAAGACTAAAGACGAGGGCAAGGCCAAGGCCGGTACCTTGCCCTGCCGCTTTGGTCGTGAAGAAGGGGTCGAAGATATGGGGGAGGTCGGTTTCCGCGATGCCAGGACCATTGTCTGCGACGGTAATGCGGACCTCGGTGGGGGAATACGCGCTCGCGGTGATGGTAATTTGTCCTGTGTTTGGCGGCACGGCATCGAGGGCATTGAGGAGCAGATTGGAGAGTACCTGCTCAAGAGCATTGGGATCGGCCAGGGCCATGAGCGGGGAGGAGGGAGTCTCGATGCAAAGGCCAACATGCCGTGTCTGGGCCTGAACTTGGAAGATGCGCTCAAGCCCGCGGAGGAGGGCATGGATGTCGCACGGCCCAGGCTGGGCTGGTCTGGAGCGAGCAAAGTCCAGGAGGTCCCGTAGGACCTTTTTGGCTTGGGCGGCATGGCGTTCAATAACCGCAAGGTCCTCCAGGGCCTGGGGGTCGGTGAGGTATTGGCGGAGGAGCTCGGTATAGCAGGTGATGACGCCCAGCGGGTTGTTGATTTCATGGGCCAGGCCTGCCGCGAGTTTGCCGACGGCCGCGAGGCGTTCGCTTCGGCGGAGTTGCTCCAGCATATGGCGTTCCGTGGTGTTTTCCCGGGCATAGACGACAAAGCGTTGGGGTGCACCCGGAGGCGAGGCGATGGGGTAGCGGGCCACCGCAAAAGAGCGACCATCGTCAAGGGTAATGGTGGATTCGAGGGGAGCGGCCTTCGCTCCTGCCTCGGCAGCGGCCAGGAGCCGGGCTGGGAGACGTACCGTGGTCGGGTCCGCTGGGGTTTGGGGGGCTTCCAGGGCAAGGGCCCGAGCAGGCGCATTGGCGAGGATGATGGCTCGGGAACTGTCCACGAGGGCCAGGGGGTCGGAGATACCGTTGAAGATGGATTCGAGGAGAGTATTTTGGGCCATCAGGGCGTGGATGGCATCTAGGTTTTCGAGGGCTAGACCCAATTGGTGGCCGATGGCTTGGTAGAAGTGGAGGGCATGCGCTGCGGGGTGTGGTCCGTGTTTGGCAAAGTGTAGGCGCAACAGGCCACGGCTCATGTCCAGGGTGCGCACCGGAATGCGGACTTCGTCGTCCGTAAGAACGACTTCCCCTGCGGCGATGAGGGTACGCCAGTTGTCAGGCAGTGGGGGGATTTGGGTCTGTTCCGGCCAGATGACCGAACCCTCGGCCGAGGCGCACTGGTAGAAGGCCCAGGTGGCGCTAAAGCGTTCGGCTAAGCGGGGGAGGACCGCGCGCAGGAGTTCGATATTGGAGTGTGCAAGCGTGATGTGGTGCAGGAGGTCCACGAAGAGGGCCACGTCGGCCCGGCGCTCTTGGGCTTCCTGGGAGAGTTGCTGGGTGCGGGCCGCCACGGCGTGCTCGAGGTTAGCCGCATGTTCCTCGATATCACGCCGCGCTTCCTTGAGTCGGGCGGCGAGGGTCTCGATGCCGGCGTAGATCTCTTCGATTTCGTCCCCTGTGGGCGGAGCCATGGGAGACGTTTCACCGACTTCCTGGGGGAAATAGCGGCGCAGCGTTTCGGTAACCCGCCGGAGGTTGGCTACCACGAGCCGATCGAAGAAGAGCTGCACCGTGAGGTAGAGTGTGACTAACCCCACGGCGAACATGGAGAGAAAGCCGATGGTCTTGCCTTTGATTTGGGTGAGGGCCCCGGCCACTGGGGCGATGACGAGGTCAAGGCCGACCAGTTCATTTGCTTGGCGCCAAAACCCGCGTCTCTCCCCATAGCGTTCGAGGAGGGCTTTGGGGGCGTCGGCGGGATCGCCATGGCAATGGAGGCATGAGGGGTCAAGACGGACAGGGCGAGCTGCGATAAACACCTCTTCTTTATTCCATTTCGTAATCTCCTCAATGCGGGTAAGATGCGGGTTGGCGGCAAAGCGCTCCATGAGGGCGCGTTCGAAGGCATCGGCCTCTGACATAGGATTGCGGGCCCCCACGGCCACCCGACGGTAGCGGATTTGCTCGTCGGAGCGGCTCATTTCACCGAGGATACGTCGGGTGACATACGAGGTGGACATGGCTTCGACGATAAAGGTGTCCGGGGGAAAGAAACTGTACATGAGGGGCCGCAGGGTATCGCGCACATAGGTTTGAATCGCCTCGGCTTGGGAAAGGACGAGCGATGCCTTGTGCTCGGTGTCGGTCACCAGTTGGTCGCGGAGGTTCATGGAGAGCAGGATGGCGAAGAAAACACCCAGCGCGGCCATGCTCAAAGAAAAGCCGATGAGAAAACGCTGTTTGAGAGACACGACAAAAACTCCTTCTCCGGGCAAGGGTTGCCCAACTCTAGAAATGAGCTCCAGGGCGGGCAATGCTTCCTTGAGGTCTCAGGTTGCCAACTGAAGTTGGCAGTCGATTGCCAATCAAGCCAATATATTCAATCGGTTGTCTTGGACGTGCTTTGGTACGATGTTGGCATTGCCGCTCCTGGTTCTTGCCCTCGCTTCGGAGGGCTATGCCATTTTACCCCATTTCAGAAAGGAGGATGTTCATGGCCGACGATGTTGTCATCGAACGAGGAAAAAGTCAGCTTTCGGATTTGTGGACCAAGGAGGACTATTGGGCCATTTGGTTGGGATTTTTTGTGATTCTCGTAAGCTTCGGGGTGTATCTCAATTCCGAGACGCGGGTGGAGATCGAGAAGAAGATTGCTGCTGCCAATCAAATCCAGCAGCAGGAAGCTGCGGCCCCCTTCAAGACAATTGCCTGGTACAAGGCAGATGACGAGAAGAAAGGGCTCAAGGCTTCTTCCCATCCCTTTGGGAAATTCGTCCTCCACTGGACGAAGCACCCCGGGGGTTGGGATGTCAACCCATTGGATTCTTTTATTAGGACAGAAGAGCAGGCCAAGGCCGCAAGCGCCAAGGCCATGCCCAAGTATGAAGAAGCCAAAGCCAAGGCCGAGGAGGCCCTGGCAGCCGCCAAGATCGCCGAGGATGCGGCGCGAGCGGCCAAGTTCCAGGATGCAACCCTCAATGAGGCGGCTAAAGCAGCCATTGGCAAGTGGCGGGACGCCGCCAAGGCCGCCAAGGAGGCCAAGGCCAAGACGGAGGTCAAACCGTTTAACCTCATCCCCACCCTGATTGGCCTCGGGGTGTTTTTGGCCTTGTTTTTCTCGATTGGTACGTTTTTCATGGGCAAGAGCGTACCCGCCTTCATCCAAGGATTCTTTCTCGTCTTTCTCGTGGGCGTGCTCGCGTATGTGCTCGGCAATCAGACCATCTCCAAACAGTATGGCTTTGGCGCCGAGGCCTGGGGCGTGGTACTTGGAATGCTCATCGCCAATACCATCGGCACTCCGCAGTGGGCCAAGCAGGGATGTGAGGTCGAATACTTCATCAAAACCGGTCTGGTGCTTCTCGGCGCCGAGGTCCTGTTCAACAAGATCGTGGCTATTGGTATCCCGGGTATTTTCGTGGCCTGGGTGGTGACGCCCATCGTCCTCATTGTGACCTTCATCTTTGGACAGAAGGTTCTCAAGATGCCCTCCCCCACCCTCAACATCGTCATCTCTGCGGACATGTCGGTGTGCGGGACGTCGGCGGCCATCGCCACGGCAGCGGCCTGCCGGGCCAAAAAGGAAGAGCTCACCCTCTCCATCGGTCTCTCCCTGGTCTTTACGGCGATCATGATGATCGCCATGCCGGCCTTCATCAAAGCCGTGGGCATCCCGGAAGTCCTCGGTGGGGCATGGATTGGGGGGACCATCGACTCCACCGGCGCGGTGGCGGCGGCAGGCGCCTTCCTTGGTCCGAAGGCCATGTATGTGGCGGCGACCATCAAGATGATCCAGAACGTGCTCATCGGCGTGACCGCCTTTGGCGTGGCGGTGTACTGGTGCACCAAGATGGAGTGCCGCGAAGGCGAACGGGTGGGGTTGGATGAGATCTGGCATCGTTTTCCCAAGTTTGTCCTTGGATTCTTGGCTGCGTCGATCCTCGTCTCGGCCATCTCCGGTTCGTTGGGCGGTGAACTGGGCTCGGCCCTGGTCGATAATGGCGTGGTAGCCGGCGGCACCAAGCCCATCCGGGACTGGGCCTTTACCCTGTCCTTTGCTGCCATCGGCCTGTCTACCAACTTCCGTGAACTGGCGCACTATTTCAAGGGTGGCAAACCGGTCATTCTCTACGTCTGTGGCCAGTCTTTCAACTTGGCCCTGACTTTGGCCATGGCCTACGTCATGTTCTACATCGTTTTCCCGGAGATCACAGCCAAGATTTAATTGGGAAAGCGAACCTCAAGAAAAGGGAGGAGATATCGGCTCCTCCCTTTCTTTTTGGAGAGGTCTATGGATCGAATAGCAAATGCAATCCTGTGGTGGTTGGGGATATTTCTCTTTATTTTTGCTTTTCTGCCATGGTTGACCTCTAAAGTTCCAATCTTGCGTCAAATGCATGAGGTCTTGGAGTGGCATGAGATCGATCCTAGCCGATTCTATTACTCCAATGTGCCGCAGACGCTGGAAGGGGAGTGGTACTTGCGGGGGGCTTTAGAATCCCAGGCCCTGAAACAGGACAAAGACCGTCCCTGAGACCTCCGTGCTGGAGGCTGGAGAGAGATGGCGTCTTGCAAGCACGCCGGAGCATGGTGATGGGGTGGGGGAAGGTCGTCGTAGTGCTTCTCGGAGACCGCCGTCTCGACTTCCAGGGGATTGGTTTGATGGTGGTGGCACCCCTTTACATCCCTTGGAGCAGGGCAAACACCGCTGGCAGGCTGAGGCTGGAGAGGACCGTCGTGCTGAGGACTGAGGCCGAGACCAGGGGGGTGAGGACGCCGTACGCCTCGGCCAAGACGTAGGCCATTGTGCCCACGGGCATGGCCGCGAGCATGGTGCCGAGGGCCTGCCAGAGGGGATTCACGTCCCACAGGGTGAGGAGGGCAAAGGTGATTGCAGGCTGCATGATGAGCTTGATCCCGGCCACGAGGAGGTGATCTGGCTTCAAGATGGGATGCGCGCTGCCAGCGGTGCGCGCCAGGGTCATGCCAATGGCAATGAGGGCGAGGGGCGAAGCCGTGCTACCGAGCATCTGGCAGGGGGTGGCCAGCCAGGGAGGAAGATGCATGCCACTAAGAGCGACAACAAGACCTGCGAGGCTGCCAAGGAGCAAGGGGTTGCGGCTGAGGATACCAACGAGGCTGCGCCAGGCGGTATGGGGAGCACGTTGCCGCTCCAGGGCGAAGACAGCGGTGAGCACGAAGGGCAGCCCGAGGAGGGCATACACCCCCATGGCGAGGACGGTTTCTGGTTGCCCTGGGAAGAGGAGCTGGAGGACCGGCAGACCAACGAAGGCGGCGTTGGAGAAGGTGGCCACAAAACCCAGGAAGACGGCCTGCGCGGCCGGATGGCGGTGCCGGGCGATGAGGGCCGCTGCTGTGCCGGGCACCGCGGTACCCAGCAAGACCGCTGCGGCAAAGCCCGGGTGGAAGATTTGGGTCACCGAGGCTTGGGCAATGCTTGCGAAGAGCAGCAGGGGCAAGGCGAGGCGGTAGACGAAGGTGTTGAGGACACTGCCAGCATGGGGAGGCAGAATTGCAAAACGGTGGATCACTGCCCCGGTGAGGATGAGGAGAAACACCGGGGCAATGGTACGAAGGATAGGAAGCATGGCTACGGATGTGCTCGTGCCGGGGTCCTCTCAGTAGAAGGCGAGACAAGGGTGGTTTCGGGAGCCTCGCTGGTTACCACGCGGGGCCAAATTTCGTCGATGGACTGTACGAGGACGACTTCAACCCGTCGGCGCAGTTCCTTGGGGACCTCTTCGAGGTCATGGGCATTGCGGGCAGGCAGAAACACCCGTCGCACGCCATGACTCATGGCGGCGAGGATTTTTTCTTTGATGCCTCCCACGGGCAGCACCCGCCCCCGGAGGGTAATTTCGCCGGTCATGGCCGTGTCCGCAGCCACAGGTTGCCCGGTGAGGGCCGAGAAGAGGGCGGTGACGAGGGTAACTCCTGCTGAGGGACCATCTTTGGGCGTCGCACCCGCCGGGACGTGAATGTGGATATCGTGGGTCTCAAAGAAGTCCTCGGCCAAGCCGAGGTCCTTGGAGTGAGCGCGAGCGACACTTACAGCGGCTTGGGCGCTTTCTTTCATGACATCACCAAGCTTGCCCGTGAGGATGAGTTTGCCTTTGCCCGGCAGAAGCGTGCACTCAATATGGAGCACCTCGCCGCCATATGGGGTCCAGGCCAGCCCCAAGGCGACGCCCACAGGCAGCCGGGTCTCACGTTCTTCTTCAAGATACCGTGGCTGTCCCAGGAGCTTGCGTAGGTTGGCCAGTGTGACGCGAAACGGCGGAGTTTTACCTTCTGCCACCTTGCGGGCGTATTTGCGGCACACCGCGCCAATCTCACGCTCGAGATTCCGGAGCCCAGACTCCCGGGTGTAGTCGCGGATAATGCGCGTCAGGACCTGATCCGAGATGATGAGATCGCCCTCCTTGAGCCCATTTTCTGTGATCTGGCGGCTAAGGAGGTAGCGCCGGGCGATGGCGATTTTCTCTTGCTCGGTATAGCCAGGGATACGGATGACCTCCATGCGATCCAACAGCGCGGAAGGGATCGTATCGAGGATGTTGGCAGTACAGATGAACATGACCTTGGAGAGGTCGTAAGGCACGCCGAGGTAGTGATCGGTAAAGGCGTTGTTTTGTTCTGGATCGAGGACTTCCAGGAGGGCGGAAGCCGGGTCGCCACGAAAGTCGGTGCCGAGCTTGTCGATTTCATCGAGCATGATGACGGGATTGATGGTGCCCGCGTCTTTCATTGCCTGGAGAATACGCCCAGGCATGGCGCCGATATATGTGCGCCGGTGCCCACGGATTTCGGCTTCATCGCGCATCCCTCCAAGGGACATCCGCACGAACTTGCGCCCCAGGGACCGAGCAATGGAGCGACCCAGCGACGTCTTACCCACTCCAGGAGGGCCGACAAAACACAGGATGGGGCCTTTCATGGCTGGATTGAGCTTCCGTACCGACAGATACTCAAGTATGCGTTCTTTAACTTTTTCGAGATCGTAATGGTCTTCGTCGAGGATGGCGGCAGCTTCTTTGATGTCGAGTCGGTCTTTGGAGGCCTTTTTCCAAGGCAGTTCGAGGATCCAATCGAGATAAGTCCGGATAATGGTCGCCTCAGAGGAATCGGCGTGCATGTTCTCAAGGCGCGAGAGCTGCTTGTCCGCTTCTTTTTTGACCTTCTTGGGGAGCCCAGCCTTGTTGAGGGCTTGGCGTAATTCTTCAATCTCTTCGCCATCGCTTCTTTCACCAAGTTCTTTGCGGATGGCCTTGAGCTGTTCGCGCAGAAAATAGTCCCGCTGGGCCTTATCCATGCCCTCTTTGGCCATGGACTGGATCTTGGCCTGCATGGTGGCCACCTCCACCTCGCGGGCCAGCTCCTGGTGGATGAGGCGGATACGCTCTAAGGGGTCTTGGCATTCGAGGATGCGCTGGGCATTTTCCGTCTTCATGCGCAGATTGGCGGCCACGAGGTCCGCCAAACGGCCCGGATCGGGCACGTTGTGCAAAAGTTGGAGCATTTCACTGGCGTCGATACCGCGCAGCTGGAGGATGCGCTCGGTTTGCTCGCGCACTGAACGCAAAAGCGCTTCTTGTTCTGGGCCACCGTCTAAGGCGGTGATCTCCTCCAAGGGCTCGATCTCCACCAGGTCAAAGGGATCGGTTTGGATAAAGCGCTTGATGCGGGCGCGGCTCACCCCCTGAACGAGGACCTTGAGCCGGCCATCGGGCATCTTGAGCATGCGCATTATCATCGCCACCGTGCCGACGCTGTAGAGGTCGTCTGGGGTGGGGTTGTCAGTGTCTTCGTCTTTCTGGGTGCAGATGAGGATATAGCGGCCAGCAGACAGGGCAGCGTCTACGGCCAGGACGCTTTTCTCCCGTCCCACAAAGAGGGGGAGGATCATGAAGTTGAAGACAACCACGTCGCGCACCGCAAGCAGGGGCATGGTGGCTGGGAACTCGTTCTCCGGGGTTTCTTTTTTCTCGGTATCTGGATTTTCGGGGATATGGATCTCGCTCATAGGGAACTCCTCATGCAACAAAGGGGAGATATGGGCAAAAAAAGGGCCCATTGAGGCCTTCTTATAACCGTGAGTTGGCAGGAAGCAAGGGAAAAAACCAAAAAACTCGTTTCAGAGCCTGCGGTGGTCCTGAAAACTATAGAAATCGGGGTCGCCGATGATGATATGGTCCAGAAAACGCAGTCCCAAATCCGTACAGAGGCGGGCGAGGCGGGCGGTGAGTTCGGTATCGGCTGCTGAAGGGATGGGATCGCCGCTTGGATGGTTGTGGGCCACGATGAGGCCACTGGCGTGGTGGCGTAGGGCCAGTTCAGCGATTTCTCGGGGATAGGCCGCGGTTTGATCGACCGTGCCTTTTGTGAGGCAGGAGAGGTGGAGAAAGCGGTTTTTGGTGTCAAGGAGCAGGACCCAGAATTCCTCTTTGGGGCGATGGGCCAGGCGGGGGCGCAAAAATCGGGCGACTTGCTCGGGGCTTTGGAATTGTTCCCGCCGCGCCACAGGTTCGGCCTCCATGCGGGCTACTAGTTCTTGGAGCGTTTGCCACAGGGTTTGGGTTGCGGGGCCAAGGCCGGGGATGTCCACGAGCTGGGCGGGGTCCGCCAGCAGGGCGGCGCGCAGCGAGCCGAAGCGGGCGAGGAGCGCCTTGGCCATGGGCTTGGTGTCGCGTCGGGGCAGGGCAAAGGTGAGGAGGAGCTCGAGCAGTTCATGGTCCAGGAGGCCCCGAGGGTCATGGGCAAGCCGTTGGCGCAATCGTGCCCGGTGGCCGAGGTGATCGCTCATGGTTGGAGTTGGCTGATGTGGTGGAGGAGCCATTCCAGGGCTTGGGCCGGAGAAGAGCGACCGCTCTTGATGGCTGTTTCGGCCTCGGCAAGGAGGCTGAAGATGTGGGCGATGGAGGCGGGGCCAAGGCATTTGGCCAGGCCTTGCTTGGCGTTGAGGGCCCAGGCCGGGACCTTGTCTGCTGGCGTTTCGCCACGGGCCAAGCTCCAGAGGATGCGTGCCTCTCGTCGCAGGAGGGCGAGGACAAGAAACACGCTATCGCCGCTGGCCATTTGGGGGTCGTGGCGCAGCTGTCTCCAGAGGGCTAGGCGTTTGGCAGGGGTGAGGGCCGCTTGGATGAGGGCAAAGACGTCCCAGTGGTCCTCTCCAACGAGGACCTCAAGGTGCTGAGGCGTCACCTGGGGGCTGTCGCCCGCCGCCAGGGCGACTTTGGCCATTTCGGTGCGGATAGCCGCCAGCCGTCCAGGGAGGCGTTTTTCCAAGAGCCGCCGCGCCTCGGGGCTGAGGGTCTTGCCGGAGCGCTGGAGTTCTTGTTCTGCCACTGCCAGGGCTGCACGCGCATCAAGGCCGGGCGATTCCCATATCCATTGGCGTTTTTTGGCGGCAGCGAAACATTTGCTGCCTGTGACCGCCTTGGGAAGATGAGGCCGTTTTTTGTCCCACTCTCCCTCAAGGGCAAAGAGTGGGACGATCCCGGCTCGGCCACGGCGCAAGAGGCGGTCTAGCCGCTCCCAGTCCTCGGCCAAAGCGAGCTCAGCGTGGCGCAGGAGGACGCCGCAGCCCGGGACGCCAAAGGGCAGGACCGTGAGGGCCTGCCAGTAGCGCTCGGGCAGGGGGGTCTCGGCCCAGAAGGACTGGAGGGGGGAGTCGTTGGGGACCAGCGAGCGAGCGGTCTCGAGAAGGAGGTCGGCATCAGGACAGACGAGAAAAAAGAAGGCCATGGGCTAGAAGCGTGGCTCTAAGCGATCGACGATGCGGCGGATGGCCTCGGCAATGGCTCGTTCCGTGGCACCGCGTTGGGCCTCCAGCCCGCGGTACGACTCCGTGGCAGTCACTGGGCCTGAGGCCCAGACAAGGGTGCCGGTGGCGGTCTCGCGTAGGAAGAGCTCCATGGTGATGACGGCCTGGGATTTGAGGGTGATGTCATCACGGCCTGTAACGGAGGCGCCAGTGCCGTACTGGACCACCCGCAGGGTCAAGGAAAGCTGCGCCCGCTCGCGTTCGGTCCAGACGATATTGCCGCGGCGGGAGAGCTCTTCCCGCACGGCAATGCGTAGCACCGGCTCCATCCAAGAGTCTGTACTCGGCTGTTCCACGCGGGCCAGGTAGAGGTGCGTGGCGCCAGAGGGGAGGTGGAGTTCGTTTCTGCCCTGGAGCTGGTAGCCACAGCCTGCGGTCAGCATCCAGAGCACAAGGCTAACGGACCACCACGTTGACCAATTTTCGCGGGACCACGATGACCTTGACACGGTGTTTGCCCTCCAGATGGCGGCGGATATTAGGGTCAGCCAGGGCTAGGCGCTCCAGTTCCTCGTCAGTGGCGTTGGCAGGGGCGATCACCTGGCCACGCAGCTTGCCGTTGACTTGGACGACGACCGTGATCTCGTCCACGACGAGCGCGGCTGGATCGTAGGTCGGCCAGGGGCTTTCGGCAAGCAGGGTGGTGTATCCCAGCCGCTGCCAGAGTTCCTCGGCCAGGTGTGGAGCAAAGGGCGCGAGGACGGTGAGCACTGTGGCCACGGCCGAGGACAGCACCTGCGGGCCGCACGGTGAGGTGCGCAGATCGTCCTTGGCGAGGTACAGGGCGTTGACGAGCTCCATGAGGGCCGCAATGGCGGTGTTGAATTGGAACTTGTTGTCTAGGTCGGCGATAGTTCGGCGGACCGTGTCGTGTTCTTTGCGCCGCAGCTCGCGCTCTGCCAAGGTGAGCGTCCCGTTGATGGGAGCGCAGGGGCCAACAGGGGAGAGGATATTGGCAAGCTCGTCCACCAGACGCCAGACACGCAGGAGAAAACGGTGGGCGCCTTCGATACCATGTTCGCTCCATTCCAGGTCTTTTTCCGGGGGCGCGGCAAAGAGGCAAAAGAGGCGCACCGTATCAGCCCCGTAGCGGGCCACCATGGCGTCTGGGTCCACGATATTGCCCTTGGATTTGGACATCTTCGAGCCACCCAGGAGCACCATGCCCTGGGTAAGGAGATTGGCAAAGGGTTCGTCCACGGCAAGATAGCCTTCGTCGCGCAGGGCCTTGGTAAAGAAGCGGGCGTAGAGGAGGTGCAAGATGGCATGCTCGATGCCGCCAATGTACTGGTCTACCGGGAGCCATCGGCCGACCACCTCGGAGTCAAAGGGCTGGGTCTCATCACGGGCCGACAAGTAGCGGGCAAAATACCAGGAAGACTCCACAAAGGTGTCCATGGTGTCGGTCTCGCGCCGCGCCGCGCCGCCGCAGGTGGGGCAGGTGGTGCGTACAAAGGGCTCGTACTCGGGCAGGGGCGAGCGGCCGTCGGGGTTGACCTGCACCTCCAAGGGCAGCTCCACGGGAAGTTGATCCTCCGGTACTGGGACAAGGCCGCAGGTATCGCAATAGATTACCGGGATAGGTGCCCCCCAATAGCGCTGGCGCGAGATGTTCCAGTCGCGTAGCCGGTAATTCACAGCTCGCCGGCCCAAGCCCTTTTGTTCGAGAAAGTCGGCAATGGCCTCTTTGGCCGTTTCGGAGTCTAGGCCATCAAAAGGACCGGAGTTGATGAGGAACCCGGGGGCGGTGTAGGCCTGTGTAAGGGAGGCTGCGTCGAGGTGTTCGCCTGGAGGGGTAATGACCACGGCCAAGGGAAGGCCATATTTGGCAGCAAAGTCAAAGTCCCGCTCGTCGTGGGCAGGGACGGCCATAACCGCCCCAGTACCGTAGCCCATGAGAACAAAATTGGCCACATAGATGGGCATGCGTCGTCCAGTGAGGGGGTTGCGGCAGTAGCGGCCGGTGAAGATCCCTTCTTTTTCTAGGTCATCGGCAGCGCGTTGGATGCGGTCCATGTTGATGACCTTGCGGCAGAAGGCCCGCACCTCGGCCTCGTGCGGGGTGCCGGCGATAAGGCGCTCCACCAACGGGTGTTCGGGCGCAAGGCTCATGAAGGTCGCGCCATAGAGGGTGTCCTGACGGGTGGTAAAGACCGTCACCACGCCCTCGAGGTCTTCCAGGGCAAAGTCGATCTCCATGCCTGTGCTTTTGCCAATCCAATGGCGTTGCATGGTGAGGACCCGATCGGGCCAGCCGCCAGCAAGCTTTTCGAGGTCCGCAAGGAGTTCCTCAGCATAGGCCGTGATACGCAAGAACCATTGTTCGAGCTCGCGTTGCTCTACCATGGAGTCGCAGCGCCAGCATTTGCCATCCTCCACCTGCTCGTTGGCCAACACCGTGTGGCAGCTCGGGCACCAGTTGACCGGGGCTTTCTTGCGGTAAGCCAGGCCGCGGCGCAAAAAGCGGAGGAAAAATGCTTGTTCCCAGCGGTAGTACTTGGGGTGGCAGGTGGCGATTTCTCGGCTCCAGTCGTAGGAGTAGCCGAGGCGCTGGAGTTGGGCGCGCATGGTGGCGATGTTCTCGTAGGTCCATTTGGCAGGGTGTACCCCGTGTTTGATAGCGGCATTTTCTGCAGGTAGGCCAAAGGCATCCCAGCCCATGGGATGGAACACGCTCAAGCCGCGCATGCGCTTGTAGCGGGCCACGACATCGCCGATGGAGTAGTTACGCACATGGCCCATATGGATGCGCCCAGAAGGATACGGAAACATCTCGAGGACATAGTAGTGGTTCTTTGCTGTGGCTGGGTCAAAGGAGAAAACCTGGCCTTTGGCCCAAATATCCTGCCATTTGCGCTCGATGGAATCAAAGTCATATGTTGCCATGGGATACCTCGATTACCTGGAGAAAAAAATACGTACTTCCGGGGCACGGTCTTTGTTGATGCTAATACCCTGCTCGGGAACGTTTCGGTTGTCCCGACGTGCCCGCGCCTGCCTCACTTCGAATGCACTGGGTCAACGTGTTCTCCCTGTTCCAGTACCGTCTGGAGTTTCTTGTCCTTGAGGAGAGCGCCCCAATACGCCGGAATGTTCTCCCCTCCCCAATATCCTTGCGCTCGCGGGACAGCCCTGGCGGCGAAACCGTCGAAGACGAGGTGCGGTCCCGTATCCCCGCAGCGCGGGATATTTGCTCTTCTCATGCACCTGCCTCGCTTTTCTTCTGGGCAAGAGTCATGGCCTTGCCCGCGGCATCGAGGATGCCGTTGACAAAGACCCGAGAGCCTTCTTCACCAAAGGTTTTGGCCAGTTCAATGGCCTCGTTTACGGCGATTTTAAAAGGCAGCGCTGCGTAGCGCATTTCGTAGAGGGCAAGGCGGAGGATGGCGCGCTCAACGGCCGCGATGCGCTCCAGTTTCCAGCCCGTCGTGTGCTGGGCGATGATGGCATCGAGCTCGGGATAGTGGCGCCAAACCCCTCGCACGAGCTCCCAGGCGTAGGACCCTTCCCGCTCGAGCTCTGGGCAGCCGGCATCGCTGCGGAAGAGGACAAAGGCCTGGGCCAGGTCGGTTTCCGTGAGTTGCGGATGGAAGGGCAGGGCATAGAGGATCTGAAAGGCAAAGCGCCGCTGCCGTTGGCGCTGCTGCTTTGGCCGTGGGTTCACGGCAAGGCTCCCTCCAGCTGGCGCAGGACACGCACCGTCTCCAGGGCCGCGGCTGCAGCCTCGGCGCCTTTGTTGCCCGCTTTGCTCCCGGCGCGCTCAATGGCCTGCTCGAGGGAGTCAGTGGTAAGGAGCCCAAAACCGATGGGGACGCCTGTTTCCAGCGACACATGGGCAATACCTTTCGTGGCCTCGGCGCAGACATAGTCAAAGTGTGGGGTCGCCCCGCGGATGACCGCGCCGACGCAGACAATGGCATCCACGGTATGGCGATGGGCAACGGCCCGGGCCACGAGGGGGAGTTCGAAGGCCCCAGGCACCCGGACAAGGGTAAGGTCCTGGCGGGCAGCCCCGTGGCGCAGGAGGTAATCCACTGCCCCGCCGATGAGCCGGTCCACGATGAAATCGTTGAAACGGCTGGCAATGATGGCGAATTTGAGGCCCGTGGCGTCAAGCACGCCTTCAATCGTTGTGAGATGGAGCATATCTCCTCCTTGATAGGCTAGTGCACCGGGTCGAGGTGGAGTAAATGGCCGAGTTTCGCACTCTTGGTGCGCAGGTAGCATTCGTTTTCCGCACAGGCTGGAATTTCGATGGGCACCCGTTCCACTACTTTGAGTCCATAGCCCTCTAACCCAATAATTTTTTTGGGATTATTCGTAAGCAGCCGCATACTGCGCACCCCGAGATTCACCAAGATTTGGGCGCCGATGCCGTAGTCGCGCAAATCCGCCGGGAAGCCGAGTTCCAGGTTCGCCTCCACCGTGTCCCGTCCTTGGTCTTGAAGGTGGTAGGCCTTGATCTTGTTGCCCAGGCCAATGCCGCGACCTTCTTGGCGCATGTAGAGCACGACACCACGCCCTTCCTCTTCGATCATCTCCATGGCGCGGTGGAGCTGGTGACCGCAATCGCATCGCAGCGAGCCAAAGACATCGCCGGTGAGGCACTCGCTGTGCACCCGCACCAAGACAGGCTCCGGCGTGGTGACGTCACCCTTGACAAGGGCGAGGTGGGTGTGGGTGTCGATGTCGTTTTCGAAGGCCACGATGGTGAACTCCCCATGGCAGGTGGGCATGCGGGCCTCGGCCACTCGGCGCACGAGGGAGTCCTTGCGGCAGCGGTAGGCGATGAGGTCTTCGATGGTGGCGATCTTGAGGCCGTGCTCTTGGGCGAATTGTTGCAGGTCCGGCATGCGGGCCATGGTGCCGTCGTCGTTCATGATCTCGCAGATGACCGCCGCGCCCTTGAGGCCCGCTAAGCGGGCGAGGTCTACAGAGCCTTCGGTCTGTCCGGCGCGGACAAGCACCCCGCCTTCACGGGCACGCAAGGGAAAGACGTGGCCCGGGGTGGCCAGGTCTTCGGGGGTAGTTTCGTCGGCCACGGCCGTTTGGATGGTAAGCGCCCGGTCGTGGGCGGAGATGCCAGTCGTCACGCCATGGCGGGCCTCAATGGAGACCGTGAAGTTGGTCCCGAACTTGGAAGTATTGCGCTTGGCCATGAGCGGGAGCTGGAGCTTGTCCACCAGGGCAGGCTCCAGGGCAAGACAGATGAGTCCTCGGCCATACTTGGCCATGAAGTTGATGGCCGCTGGCGTGACCTTTTCTGCGGCAATCGTTAGATCGCCCTCGTTTTCGCGATCTTCGTCGTCCACGAGGATAATCATCTTGCCGTTGCGGATGTCTTCAATGGCTTCTTCAATGGAGCATTTCATGGGTTATCTCCTCAACCGACGGCATGTTGCGTCAAAATCCGTGCTGGCGCAAAAAGTCTTCGGTAATGGACGGGGGGTGGGTAGGGCGAGCTTCGCGCCAAGGGCTGAGCATGCGTGCGACATATTTGCCGATGAGATCCGTCTCCAGGTTCACCCGAGTGCCTACCTGCCAGAAGGCAATGGTGGTCTCCTGCCAGGTAGCGGGAATAATGTTTACTTCCAAAAAATCCTCCCCGCAATCGTTCACCGTAAGACTGACGCCATCCAAGGCAACGGAGCCTTTGGGGATGATCTCTCGGGCCAAGGCAGGATCAAAGGTCAGACGAATAATGCGGGATTGTCCTGCTGCAGTGAGGCGCACCACTTCGGCCACTGCATCCACATGGCCCAAGACAAGATGCCCCCCGAGGCGATCGCCAAGGGCCAAGGCGCGCTCCAGATTGACGCGATGGCCGCGTCTGAAGGAGCCGAGGGTGGTGACCTCGAGGGTCTTGGCCGAGGCATACGCCACGAAGGCGCTGCCACGGATGGTCTCCACCGTGAGGCACACCCCGTTGACGGCAATCGATTCTCCCTGTTGGTACGGGGTAAAGTCTCGCACCGGGGTGATGGTGAACCGTGCTTGGGCGCCCAGGTGGGTGACGTCGGTCACTGTGCCGAGGGATTGGATGATGCCGGTGAACATAGGCGGGGGCGGAAGGTGAGGAGGATGTCGGGGGAGAGATGCCGCACTGCCGTGAGGCGCAGCGGCAGGGCATCGGCCATGGAGCGGACGTGGCGGCCCTGAAACGAGGCTGGGGCTGCCACGTCGCCGAGCACGCAAGGGCTGAGGAAAAGGAGTAGTTCGTCCACCACTGCGGCGGCGAGAAGACTTGCCGCCAGGGTGCCCCCGCCTTCGGCCAGGACGTAGGTGCAGCCATGGAGGCGGCGCAAGAGGGTGAGTCCGGCCACAAGGTCGAGGCCATTGCTCGTCTCCGGCAGACCATAGACCTGGCAGCCGAGGTCCATGAGGAGGGTGGCGCGGCGGGAGCGGGCCTCGGCGGCAGAGGTGAGGAATACGGTGCGCTCCGGGGTTTCACGCAAAAGGACGAGCGGGGCGTCTGCTTCGGGGAGGGTACGGGTGGCCACGGCGGCTAGAGGTTGGGGCCCGGTGTGGCGCGGATGGCGGCAAGTAAGGCGAGGATTGTCGGCCCGGAAGGTACCACCGCCCACGAGGATGGCTCCGACCCGGCTGCGCAAGCGGTGCACGAGGCGTCCGGCCCGGTGCCCAGAAATACTTGTCCGCTCTCCAGGACGAAGGGCAATCTTGCCATCCAGGGTTTGGGCGAGCTTGAGAAAGACGTATGGCCGGTCAGTTGTTTGCCAGAGGCGAAAATCAGCGATGAGGTCCTGGCAGCGTTCCTCGAGGACCCCCACGAGGACCTCGACACCGGCGGCGCGCAGTCGCTCGACCCCCCCCGCTGCGCGGAGATTGGGATCCCGGGTCCCCACAACAACGTGGCGGATGCCGGCAGCGAGAATGGCATCGGTGCAGGGTGGGGTCTTGCCGTGGTGGGCGCAGGGCTCGAGGGTGACATAGAGGGTGCAGCCGGCCGGATCGATACCGCGGGCGTGGGCATGGGCGATGGCATTGACCTCGGCGTGGGGGCCACCGAACCGTTCGTGCCATCCCCGGGCCACGACCTGCCCATCGCGCACCAGCACTGCGCCAACGCAGGGGTTGGGGGCCGTACGGCCAAGACCTAACCGCGCCAGGGCGATGGCTTTCTCCATGTGCTGTTCGTGGTTATCTTTTCGCGTCATGGCTGCCTCGGTGCAGAAAAAGACAAGCCCGTGGTCCGTGCCGTTGCTGGTCATTCCAACGTGCCAGGGCTGTCCTCCCGGCAGGAGGTGCTCGTCTCCCCTGCCCGGGGGTCTAGGGAGAGCCGTTGGTGCATGATGTCGGCCTCGGCAAGCATCTCCAGGGACAAAGGGTCGGGATATCCCTCGAGATAATAGATGGCGGCCACGCGGCAGTTGATGAGCATTTTGGTGCACAAGACACAGGGTTGTGTGGTGCAGTAGAGGGTAGAGCCCTCGAGCCGAATCCCATGGACCGCAGCCTGAAGGATGACGTTTTGCTCAGCGTGCAGCCCTCGGCATAGTTCGTGGCGCTCTCCTGAGGGGACGCCAAGCCGCTGCCGCAAACACCCCACGTCGAGGCAATGGGCAACCCCTGAAGGGGCGCCGTTGTAGCCAGTGGCAAGGATACGCTTGTCTTTAACGGCCACCGCCCCGACTTTGCGACGAACACACGTGGACCGCTCGGCCACCAGCTGGGCGATGCGGAGAAAGTACTGGGGCCACGGCAGGCGTGGGTCCATGGGACGTGCCCCCTTATTCCGCTACCAAGCAAAGAGAGGAAATTGGAGGGCAAAGGCCTCTACTTGGCGGCGGATGTCCTCCAGACGGGTGTCGTTGTCCCGGCTCTCGAGGGCAGCGACGATCCAGGCCGCCACGTGGCGCATCTCACGTTCTTTCATTCCCCGTGTCGTAATCGCCGGCGTGCCGATGCGGATCCCCGAGGTGATAAAGGGCGAGCGAGGGTCAAAAGGCACGGCGTTTTTGTTCACCGTGATGCCGGCCCGATCCAGGGCCTGTTCGGCGTCCTTGCCGGTGATGTCCTTGCGGGTAAGGTCCACGAGCATGAGGTGGTTGTCCGTGCCCCCGGAAACGAGATCAAAGCCAGCAGCCGTCAGTTCTTGGGCCAAGGTTTGGGCGTTGGTGATGACTTGGCGTTGGTAGTCGGCAAAGGATGGCTGCAAGGCTTCGAGCAAGGCTACGGCCTTGGCGGCAATGACGTGCATGAGGGGGCCGCCTTGAATTCCGGGAAAGATTTGGGAGTTCAACGTCTTGGCCAAGTCCTCGCCGGCGAGGATCATGCCTCCGCGCGGCCCTCGGAGGGTCTTGTGGGTCGTTGTGGTGGTGATGGTCGCGTGGGGGATGGGAGAGGGGTGGAGCCCTGCGGCGATGAGGCCGGCGATATGGGCCATGTCCACGACGAGGGCAGCGCCACAGGCATCGGCAATGGCCCGGAAGCGGGCGAAATCGATGATCCGTGGGTAGGCGCTGGCCCCGGCGACAATGATCTTGGGGCGGTGTTCGAGGGCCAGGCGCTCCACCTCGTCGTAGTCGATGGTGCCGGTCTCGCGGCTGACCCCGTAGGAGACGATGCGGTAGAGCTTGCCAGAGAAGTTGACTGGGCTGCCATGGGTGAGGTGCCCGCCGTGGGCAAGGCTCATCCCCAAGAGCGTATCCCCTGGGTTCATCAGGGCAAAATAGGCCGCCATGTTGGCTTGGGAGCCCGAGTGCGGTTGGACGTTGGCATAGGCCGCACCAAAAAGGCGTTTGGCACGGTCAATGGCGAGGTCCTCGGCCATATCCACGAACTCGCAGCCGCCATAGTAGCGTTTGCTCGGGTACCCCTCGGCATATTTGTGCGTCATGACGCTGCCCATGGCCTGACGTACAGCCAGGGAGGTGAAGTTCTCCGAGGCGATGAGTTCGAGTTTAGCGTGCTGGCGGGAAGTCTCCAGCTCGATGGCCTTCGCGATCTGCGGGTCCTGGCGCAAAAGTTCGTCCATGGCGAATCCTTGTCACGAGAGGGTCAGCCGGTAAAACGGCGGAAGATAAGGGTGGCGTTGGTGCCGCCAAAGCCAAAAGAATTGGACATCCCCACGGTCACGGGGACTTCCCGGGCCGTATTGGGGGTGTAGTCGAGGTCGCAGTCGGGATCGGGTTCATCGTAGTTGATGGTAGGCGGGATGACCCCGGTGGTCAGGCTCATGACCGTGAACACGGCCTCGGCCCCGCCAGCTGCCCCGAGCAGGTGGCCGATCATGCTTTTGTTGGCCGTAATGGGCATGCGGTACGCATGATCTCCAAAGACCAGCTTGATGGCTCGGGTCTCGGTCTTGTCATTGAGTTTGGTAGAGGTGCCGTGGGCGTTGATGAAATCAACGTCTTCAGGCGCCAGCCCGGCTTCGCGCAAGGCCGCACGCATGGCGGAGGCCATGCCTGTCCCTGATTCCTCGGGAGCGGCGATGTGGTAAGCGTCGTCCGAGGCCCCGTAGCCGACGAGCTCGGCATAGATGCGGGCCCCGCGGGCCTTGGCGTGCTCCAGCTCCTCCAAGAGGAGGAAACCCGCGCCCTCGCCGATGACAAAGCCACTGCGGCCTGCATCGAATGGTCGGCTCGCTTTCGTGGGCTCGTCGTTGCGTGTGGAGAGGGCCTTCATGGCATTGAAGCCAGAGACACCCATGGGGGTGATGGTGGATTCGACCCCACCGGTGATGCAGGCCTTGACCCGGCCAAGGGCAATGTCGGCGAAGGCATAGCCAATGGCATGGGTACTCGAGGCGCAGGCCGAGGTGGTGACGAGATTGGGCCCCTTAGCGCCAGTGAACATGGCCACTTGCCCGGCGGCCATGTTGGCGATGAGCATGGGGATGTAAAATGGTGAGATACGGTGTGGGCCCGCTTGAAGGAGCTTGGTGTGGAATTCTTCAATCGTGGAGAGCCCGCCAAGACCGCAGCCAAGGATGACTCCCACTTGGGGGGCCAGCTCTTCGCTGAGGACCAGACCCGCGTCTTCCATGAGTTGGGCTGCGGCGACGATGGCGATTTGAAGAAAGCGATCAAGACGCCGGGCTTCTTTGGGACTGATGACGCGGGAGGGGTCGAAGTCGGTGACTTCGGCGGCAATGCGGGTCTCGAACTGGCTGGCATCAAAGAGGGTGATGGGGCCGACGCCGCTTTTTCCCGCCACCAAGTTGGCCCAGCTCGTGGCGAGGTCGGCGCCAATGGGGGTTACCGCGGCCATGCCGGTGACGACAACGCGATGTCCAATCATGCTGTACTCGGTGCGTTCGATAAGGGAAGCAAAGGGAAAGGGCGGGCGCCGTGCGCCCGCGCTCCGTTACTTGGTCTTGGCCTTGATGTAGTTGATGGCGTCTTGGACGGTGACGATCTTTTGTGCGTCGTCGTCTTCGATCTCGATGTCAAATTCCTCTTCCATGGCCATAATGAGCTCGGTGAGGTCCAGGGAATCGGCCCCGAGGCTCTCTACAAACGAAGATTCGGGCTTCACTTCATCGATGGAGACGCCCAGTTGTTCGCTCACCAGCTCTTTAACTTTTTCTTCGATAGACATGGTGTGTTTCCTCCGCAGAATGGGAATGTGGAATCGTGCAATGGCGGGTTACAGGTACATACCGCCGTTGATGCTAAGGACGTGGCCAGTGATATATGCCGCAGCGTCGGAGAGAAGAAAAGCGACCGCCTGGGCGACATCGTCGGCGCTGCCAAGACGCCCTAAGGGGATGCGGGTTTGGTACGCCTCGCGAACCTCCTGGGCCAGGGTACTCGTCATGTCGGTGTCGATGAAGCCCGGGGCCACGGCATTGACTGTGATGCCACGGGGGGCCAACTCGAGGGCTGCAGCCTTGGTGAGGCCAATGAGCCCGGCCTTGGCCGCACAGTAGTTGGCTTGGCCGGGGTTGCCCATCTGTCCTACGACCGAGGCGATGGACACGATACGGCCATAGCGCTGCCGCATCATGATCTTGGCGGCTTCTTGGAGGAAGACAAAGGCCCCGGTGAGATTGATGCGGAGCACTTCCTCCCAGGCCGCGAGCTTCATGCGGGCAATGAGAGCATCGCGGGTGATGCCGGCGTTGTTGACAAGGGCAGCAAGAAAGACCTTGTCTTTGATTTCCGTAGCAAAAAACTGGGCAATGGCTGCTGGGTCGCCGGCATCCACCCGAAAGCCGCGCACTGGCGCCGGGGCGAGAAAGGCACAGAGCTCTTCGGCCAGCTCTGGGCGGCTCACGTAGGTAAAGTACACCTGATATCCCCGCTGGGCCAAGGTAGTGACAATGGCGCGGCCAATACCACGGGTGCCGCCGGTGACTAGGGCAGTGCGGGGGGTGTCGTTCATGGCAGGGGGAAACTCCTTGAGGGGATGTACAGCACGAAGACTTCTATGGTGCTGGGGCTAAAATTGCAACAGGGCCGCCGCCCAAGTAAAACCACCGCCGAAAGAGGCCAGAAGCACCGTGTCTCCGGGCCGGATGCGGCCTTGGGCACGGGCGTCGGCCAGGGCGATGGGCACGGAAGCGGCCGAGGTATTACCAAAACGGTCCACGTCCACAAAACAGCGTTCTTCAGGCACTTCGAGCTTGCGGGCCACGGCCTCGATGATCCGCACATTGGCTTGGTGGGGGATGAGGAGGTCCACGTCGGCCACCGAGAGGCCGTTACGCGCCAAAATTTCCTGGCAGACATCGGTCATGAGGCGTACTGCGTATTTGAAGACTTCGCGGCCATTCATCTCCACAAAGTATTCAGGGCCGATGGTGCCACCCAAGATTGGTGGGCAGCCTGAGCCCCCGCCGCGGACCGTGAGGAGGTCCGCTGCCGTGCCGTCTGCATGGAGCAGGATGTCGTGAACGAGCGGTGCGCCAGCCCGCGGCTTGGCCTGCAGGATCGCCGCCCCGGCGCCATCGCCAAAGAGGACACAGGTGGAGCGGTCGTTGAAATTGATCCGTGACGAGCACACCTCGCTGCCGATCACGAGCACCACGGCGTCCGGGTGGAGGGCCACAAGGCCACGGCCCACCTCCAGGGCGTAGAGAAACCCCGAGCAGGCCGCAGCGATGTCCATGGCCGGCACGCAGATGCCGAGTTCCCGGGCCACGAGACAGCTCGTCGAGGGGATGGGGTAGTCCCCGGAAAAAGTGGCGATCAGGACGTGGGTGATGGCCTGTGGCAGGAGTCCCGCGTCGGCCAGGGCATTGCGCGCTGCCTGCACGGCCAGCTGGGAACAGGTTTCGCCTGGGGCCACGTGGTAGCGGGTGCGGATGCCGGTGCGGGTGACGATCCACTCATCGCTGGTGTCCACGAGGCGTTCGAAGTCGGCGTTGGTGATGCATCGGGCCGGGGTATGGAACCCCAGTCCCCACAAGGAGGGACGTTGCATAAGGACCTTCTCAGGCGATGTTACGAGACAGGAGCAGGTTCCGGCGTCTTGGTCTTGGCGCTACGGGAAAAGAGGGCGAGCTCCGAGTTGGTGCGGAGCCCCTCTACCAGATGCGCCTTGGCCTGGCGTTGGACAAACAGGGTCGCTTGTTGGAGGGCCGTGGCGATGGACCGAGCGTTGGATGCGCCATGGCAGACGATGGCGATCTCGTTGAGCCCGAGGATGGGCGCCCCGCCGTATTCGGCATAGTCGATCTTGCGGGCAAAACGCCGAAAGGCTGGCATGGCCAGAAACGCCCCCACCCGCGAGAGCCACGAGCGGCGGATCTCAGCTTTGAGGATGGCTGCCAGCGCCCCACCGAGACCCTCGCTGAGCTTGAGGGCGATGTTGCCGGTAAAGCCGTCGCAGACGATGATGTCGGTCTCTCCTTTGAAGATGTCGCGGCCTTCCACATTGCCTACAAAGTTGAGGCTCGAACTTTTGAGCAGGGTGTAGGCCTCTTTGGTCAAGGCATTGCCCTTGCCTTCTTCTTCTCCGATGCTCAGGATGCCGACACGTGGGTGGGGGATGCCCAGGACCGACTCGGTAAGGACCTCGGCCATGAGACCAAATTGCACCAGGTTGTAGGGCTTGCAGTCGGCGTTGGCCCCGACGTCAATGAGGACGACAGGTGTTTTAAGGGTCGGCAGGATGGTGGCCAGCGCGGGGCGGTCCACCCCTGGGATGCGCCCTAAAATGAACATCCCGCATGCCAGCGCTGCACCGGAGTTGCCGGCAGTAATGACCCCTTGCGCTTGGCCGTCGCGCACCAGACGGAAGGCCACTTGCATGGAGCTATCTTTCTTGCGGCGCAGGACTTCTGAAGGTTTTTCCGCCATCCCCACCGTCTGCGAGGCATGCACGACCTCAAGGGCGAGCCCGTCATGGGGATGGCGGCGAAGTTCCTCACGGATAGCCGTTTCTTCCCCCACGAGAAGAATAGTTGCGCCTGTGGTTCGGGCGGCTTCGATGGCCCCAGGGATGTTGACCGCTGGTCCAACGTCGCCGCCCATGGCGTCCACCGCCAGGCGAATGCTATTCGGCATTGGCTTCCTGCGTGACGTATTGCCGGCCACGGTAGGAGCCACAGGAGGGGCAAATGCAATGGGGCAAGGTGGCTCCGCCACACGAACAAAGAGTGACCGGTGGCACAGGGACACGGTCATGAGAGCGGCGCATGTTGCGTTTGGATTTGGATGTCTTCTTTTTAGGATTGGGCATGATGGACCTCGCTATGGGGTAGAAAGTCCGCGGGACCGCAGGGCTTGAGAGAGCTGGGTCTCCGCCTGGCACGAGCAGGACTCGATGTTTTTGTTGGCCCCGCAAATGGGGCATAACCCCTGGCAGGATTCGGTACACAAGATCTTGGCCGGCAAGGCGAGGATAAATTGCTCCCACAGCATACCTGCCACATCTAGGGCAAAACCCCTATCCAGAGGGCGCAAGTGGCTGATTTCACCTTCGTTTTCGAGGGCATCAGCCACGGCCTCAAATTCTTCGATGGTGTGCTCCACGATGAGGATGGCGTCTTCCGCACAGCGATGGCATGGCGTGCGCACTGCGCCGCAGAGTGTGCCGCGGATGAGGAATCCGTCGCGATGCGGGGTCACCGTGAAGGTTGCCTCCAATGGACGATGGAGGACCATCTCCATGCCGAACGATCGCCATCCTTCCTGCCACATGGATTGATCTGCAAAAGAAAATTCCCGACCAGTTGCCGGGAGATCCGTCAGCGCGATCCAATGTTCGGTCATGGGCCACCTCGAAGGGGCGCTTTTACAGGGGGCATCTTTTCGTTGTCAAGTCGTTGTCAAGGAATTTCACTTGCCATTCGTGGCCTGGGTCGGTAGAGACAATTTTCTTCGCGCCGTTTCTTTCTGGCATAAGGCCAGGGTAACCATTTTTTCTTCTAATGTTGAGGAGGATCGTATGTCCACTATGTGCGAAATTTGTGGCAAGAAGCCCCAGGTAGGGCATAACGTCAGCCATGCCAACAACAAGACGAAGCGTCGTTTCATGCCCAATTTGCAAACGGTGCGCGCCCAGCTGGCTTCGGGCGAGGTGAAGCGAATTCGCGTGTGCACGCAATGCCTGCGTTCGGGGGCGGTGCGCAAGCCGGTCGTGGCCTAGGGTTGCGCCGTCCCCTTGCGTGGGGTGGAAACAAAACGCCTCTGCCGTGGATGATGGGGGCGTTTTTTTCGTGGATGGGCACCCGGGAAGTGGAAAGGCGGAAAGCTGGCGTGGCGTCGGTGTATCTGCCGAAATAGTCTTCGCCTCGGTGGGAGGTTTTGAGATTCGTGGATTCGGGGGATGCTGTGAAAATCCAACAAGTCGATGGCTCGAACATCCATGTGTATCGGAACCTTTGCCAAGCCTATGAGGCGGAGTTTTCCACCATTACCGGCAAGCTTCCTGATGCAGACGGGTTATTTCCCTTGGACACATATTTGGGCGGTCCGGTGCAAGGGTTTTTGCTCTTCGTCGGGGGAAGCCCTGTTGGTTTTGCGGCCATTCGGGTGGAGCAAGGCGAAGGTGCGGAGGTGTGCGAATTCTACATCGTGCCGTCGCTGCGCCAACGAGGTCTTGGCAAAGCCTTTGCCAGCCGCCTTTTTGGTATGTACCCTGGCCCGTGGCAGGTGAAGCAACTCCAAGGGGCTGGCTACGCCACGTCTTTTTGGTGCAAGGTCATCGGTGAATGCACGGGCGGCAATTATCTCCAAGATGAGTATGATGACCCCTACTGGGGCCGGGTCACCCGGCAGTGTTTTTCCATCTCCGGTGCCCATCGTTTCGAGGGGCCTTGAGGCTGGGGAGACAGAGCCCCCCAACGCGAAAACCCCGTCCGAAGACGGGGTTTTCCGTTTTTTCCACGGATAGACGCGAGCTACCAGCGTGGACGGCGTTCCCGAGACTCACGCTCGGGCCGGGGCCGGGCCTCGTTGACCTTCAGGGCCCGACCGCCGAAGTCTTTGCCGTCCAGGGCGGCAATGGCCTCGTCGGCACCACTGGACATTTCCACGAAACCGAATCCGCGGGCGCGGCCGGTTTCCCGGTCGGAAATGAGTTTGACGCTGGTCACCTGGCCGTAGGAGGAGAAGAGGTCCTCCACCTGCTGCTCGGTGGCGCTCCAGGGCAAATTTCCGACATAGATGTTCTTGGCCATAAACACTGTACTCCTCACAAGAAAACGGAACAAACAACTGCAGGTCAAGTTCCTCTGCCGCCCGTGCGACAAAAATCCCTCTTCCTGGCTCCTCAAACCTGCGCCGGTCGTGCTCATTCTTATGAACGAGTCCAATACCGCCGGCACGTCGGCATTGGCTTTATGGGCTTCTTATTCACATGGCAAGCACTTCTTCGGTTTTTTCTGATTTTTATTTCACTCGAAGGCTGTGTTGGTGGCCGCGCGTTGTCGCGTCAGGGCCTGGCGGATATCTTCACCGATAAGCACCAGGCAGGGGATAAGAAGCAAGGTGATGGCCGTGGCGAAGAGCACGCCAAAGCCGAGGGAGATGGCCATGGGGATAAGAAATCGGGCTTGGCGGGAGGTCTCGAAAATAAGGGGCATGAGGCCTCCAAAGGTGGTGATCGTGGTCAGGAGGATAGGTCGGAAGCGTTGGAGGGCCGATTGGGGGACCGCTGTGCCCAATGGGATGCCGGATTGGTGTTTTTTGTTGATGGTATCGATCAGCACTAAAGCGTCATTGATGACCACCCCGCTTAAGGCCACGATGCCAAAAAGCGATACAAGACTGAGACTATAACCCATGAGCAGATGCCCTAGGATGGCGCCCACAAGGCCAAAGGGGATACTCGTCATGATGATTATCGGCTTCCAGTAGCTGTTGAGGGGGATGGCGAGCATGGCGAAAAGGCCAAGGAGGGTCAAAAGTAAGCCAGTCATGAGGGCACGGACACTATCGCGGAGGTCGGCCTGTTGGCCCTCGAAGCTCACCGTGAGCCCTGGATAACGCGCGAGAAGTTCCGGGAGGATGTCCTGGCGCACTGCGGCAACGATGCCTTCTGTCGCGCTTTGCGGGGTGACATCGGCAATCACCGTGACGACTCGCCGTCCCTGGCGGCGGTGGATGGTCGTGTCGGCGCGGGTTTCCCGTACGCTGGCCACTTGGGAGAGCGGCACAGAGGTGCCTTGCGGGGTGCGCACCAGCAGGGTGTCGAGGAGGTGGCGGCTATCGCGTTCCTCCCGAGGCAAGCGGACGCGGGCGATGATTTCATTGCGCCCACGCTGCTGGCGCACCGCCTCGGCCCCGTAGACCGCCCCGCGGATCTGTCGGGCAACGGCCTCGGCCGTCAGTCCGAGGCGGCGGCCTTCGGGCAGCAGCTGGACTTCGACCTGAGGTTTGCCTTGGGCAAAGCCATCGTCAATATCCGAGACTTGGGAAAATCGTTCCAGGGCGTGGGCGAGGTCACTGCTTGCGGCCTCCAAGACGGTCAAGGAGCGGTGGGAGAGCTCCATGCTCAGGGCCGCGCCTGCGCCCGGGCCGCCGCGGTCTGCCTCGAAGCGGATGCTCTTGACGCTCGGGATCCGTCCTGCCCGCTCCCGCCACAGGCGGGTGAACTCCGCGGTGCCGATAGGCCGCACGTCCGGGTCGGTGAGAAAGACGCGCAAGGACCCTTCATGACCCCCCTCGCTTGTCCCCACTTGGGCGAAGACCCCCTCGAGGAGACGGTCGCCACCATGTTCGCTCGCCACGGCCCACGCCGCAGCCTCGAGGTGTTCGGCCACACGTCGGGTCTCGGCCACTGGCGTTCCCACCGGGAGGGAGAACTCCACATAGGCAAAATCCGCCTCCACGCGGGGGAAGAAGGTCATCCCCATACGGCCACTGCCGACATATCCTCCTATCGCCACGAGGAGAGCCACGGCGATGGCGAAGGTGACGTAGCGGTAGTGCAAAGCCGTCTTAAGGACAGGAGGGAAGAAACGGTGCAAGGCGGCCTGGAAGCGGCGGTCAAAGGCGTTTTGCAGGCGGTGGACGGTGCGGAGACAGCCAGGTTCTTGGCAGCCATGGGCGAGGTGGGCTGGCAGGACGAAAAGGCTCTCTATGAGGGAGATGGAAAAGACCGCGACCACCACCGCCGGGATGACTCGGAACAAATTGCCGAGGGTGCCCGGGATAAAGAACATCGGGATGAACGCCGCCATATTGGTGAGCACGGAGAAGACTACCGGCATAGCCACTTGCCGTACCCCAAGCACTGCGGCCTCGAGAAAGCCTTTGCCGCGCTCCCGCCATTGGAAGATATTCTCGCCCACCACGATGGCGTCATCCACCACGATGCCCAGCGTGATGAGAAAGGCAAAGAGAGAGACCATGTTGATGGACACATCCATGGCCGGCAAGAGGAGGAACGAGCCAAGGAAAGAGATGGGTATGCCCATGCTCACCCAAAAGGCGAGGCGGATCTCGAGAAAAAGAACGAGGAGCACGAAGACCAGGACTAGTCCTTGGAGGCCGTTTTTGATGAGCAGCTCCATGCGCTGGCGGAAGATCTTGGAGTCGTCGCTGCGGGTGGAGAGCGAGATGCCTGGAGGTAAGGCGGGCTGAATCCGGGCACTGACGCGGCGCACCGCCTCCGCGACACGGATCGGCGTCTGGTTGCCGACACGGTAGATGTTGAGAAGTACTGCGGGTTTGCCATCGAAGAACCCAAAGCGATCTGACTCTTCGAGGCCATCGGTGATACGAGCGATCTCGCCAAGGGTGACGATAGCGCCCTCCGCAGTAGTAACAACCGGCAGGGAGGCGAATTCTTGGCCAAAGTCCCGTCGGTCCCGAAGGCGCAGCAGGATCTCGCCGCCGCGCGTCTTTAGCACCCCACCGGGCAGGTCCACCGCGGCCTTGCTGATAATTTGGGCCACGTCCAAGGTAGTGAGGCCATAGCGCCGCAGGGTATCTTGGGGGATTTCGATGGCGATCTCCAGATCCGCCACCCCGGAGAGTTCCACTTGGGTGATGTCAGGGTCCTGGAGGAGCTCGTCGCGCACGCTTTCGGCGAGATCGCGCAGGGCCGGCAGGGGGGCATCGCCATAGAGGGCCAGGCTCATGACTTGGCGTTTCCGGGTGTCAATGCGCACGATGGGGCGTTCGGCCTCTTCAGGCCAGGTGGTGATGCGATCCACTTCGGCCTTGATGTCCTGGTAGAGGCGATTCACATCCGCGCCTTCCACCGTCTTGGCGGTGATGATCGCTTGACCTTGGCTTGCGGTGGAGCGGACTTCTTTGACGCCATCGACTCCGGAGATGGCATCCTCCACAGCGAGGACGATGCCCTGCTCCACGTCTGCCGGGGTGGCGCCAGGGTAGAGGACAGAGACGGATACGGTGTCCTCGGCGAATTCGGGAAAGACTTCTTGTTTGATGCGCAGGCTCATAATGAGCCCACCCACCAGGCAAACAATCATGATGAGGTTGGCGGGCACGGGATGGCGGGCCATCCAGGCGAGGGGACCGCGTTGTTCCATGACCTACCTCGCTGCCTGAGCCGGGAGGGTGAGTGCCATTCCGGGTACGGGGGCGGGGAGGGCGGAGCGGATTACGGCATCTTCACGGGCAACCCCTTGGACAATGGCGCTTTGGGCATCGGTAAAGCGGACCTGAACCGGCCGCACCGCAAGGGTCGCGTTGTTGGTAGCGAGCCAGACCGTGTTGCCCTCACGCAGGCATTCGCGGGGAATTCGCATCCCGTCCAGGGAGGCGCCTTCTATGGAGACCTGCACCGTATCGCCCAGAAGAAATGGTGGGTTGGCTTCGAAAGGGCGGGGGAGGGTGAGGCGGAGGCGGGCGAGGCGACCGCCGCTTTCCACTGCAGGTAGCAGACCGAAAATCTTCCCCTGGGCGCGAGCCCCAGAGGCCGAGGTGAACGTGGCCGGAGAACCCTGCGTTTGGGGGGGGATGGCCAGCCAGGGGAGTTGGTCCAGTGGCACGCTGGCCTCTACCCAAAATTGGGTGGTGTCCACGAGGACGGCCAACGTCTCTTGGGGAGAGACGACACTGCCCGCATGAATATGGTTTTCCTGCACTACGGCCGGAAAGGGGGCCGTGATCCGGGTGCGCTCGAGGTTGTGGCGCGCCGCGGCAAGGGCGGCCTCGGCTTTGCGCACCGCTGCTTGGGCCTCCTCCCATTGGGGATCGCGTAACGGCAGCCGAGGGTCGGTGCCGCGGGTGGTGGCATCAAGACGCTCCCAGTCGTGTCGGGCGGCGTGGCGGCGGCCGGCCTCCAATTCCAACGCCGCCTTGGCCTGCGCAAGCTCGGCTTCTCGTTGGGCCACGGCGGCGAGATAGTCGCGGGGGTCGATGCGGACCAGTTCTTCTCCAGCCCGGACAACCTGGCCCGGTTCCAGGCGGGGGGAGACGGCTTCCACAATGCCACTCACCTGGGCACGGAGGTTCACTTGGCGGGCCGGCAGGACCGTGCCGAGGACCGTCACAGGAACAGGACCATGGTGGGGCTCGGGATGGATGATTTCGACACTGGGGGCGAGCGATACCGGCGGGCGTTGGGGAGGGACGGGTCGAGTGCGGAGGAAATACACTGCCATCCCAACACCCAAGGCCAAGGCGAGGGCTGCCACCAAAAGAGAACGGCGGAGAGGGGCGGTTGGTGGAAGCGGATCGTTCATGGATTGGCCTCGAGGGGCAAGAGGTTCTGCCATCCCTGGCCGAGGGCACGAACCAGGGTGACCTGGCGGGTAAGAAGGGCGGCGTGCTGGACTATGACCGCGCGTTCCAGATTTTGAGCTTGGAGGAGGGCGGCAGCGAGGTCAGGGTAGTCCAGCATGCCGGCGGCATAGCGGTGTTTGGTGGCTTCAAGGACGGCTTGCGCCGCCTGCAGACGTTCTTGAGCGAGGACAAGGGATTGGGTGGCGGCATGGACTTCGGCAAGGCTGGTATCGGCTTCGGCCACGGCTTGGGCTACGGCGCGGCCATAGGCAAGAAGGGCCTCTTTTTGGGCGGCTTGGGCCCGTTCTACTTCGGCTAGGCGGCGTCCGCCGTCCACAAGTGGCGCAGCGAGGCCGGCGACAAGGCGAGTGAGCCAGGTATCGAAGATGGCCCCAAGGCTTGGCCCTGAGGCGGTAAGCCGCCCCGTAAGGGTGAGTCGGGGCAAAAGGTCGGCCTTGGCTCGGGCGAGATCAAAGCCAGCAGAAGCAGCCGCCGTGGCCTTGGCCCGCAGGTCTGGTCGAGCCTCGAGGAGGTCCACCGGGATGCCGGTTCGCGGTAAAGGCCAGGGTGGCGGCAAGGGAGAATTGCCGATCCCCTCGGTGCTGTTGAGGGCACAAAGCACTCTGAGCTGGGCAGCGCGGGCCTTTTGCGTGGCTTCAAGCGGCGGCAGAAGGGCGCGGGTTTCAGCGAGGGCACGGCGCTGGGTTTCGAGATCGAGGCGGGTGGCTGCGCCAGCAGCGTAGCGGTTGGTAAGGGAAGCAAGGAGGCGTTCGTGTTCTGCCAGCTGGCGGTGGAGAAGTTCGGCTTGGGCGCGAGCGGCCACGAGATCAATCCACGCCGAGGCAGTTTCCGCGCTTACGGTCATGGCCGCGGTGCGCACGGCTTCCTCGTTTTGGCGTACGGCCAGGGCAGCGACTTGGGCCTGGGCACGGACCTCTCCCCAGAGGTCCACTTCATAGCTCGCCAAGCCCGTGAGGCTCCACAGGGGATCGTCCACCGCTCCCCCCGCGGTACCGCCACTGCGGCGGCGTTCCGGGGCGAGTTCGACATCGAGGGAGGGAAAGAAAGCGGCCGTGGCCTTGCGGGCTGCGGCCTGGGCCTGGGCAAGGCGGGTGCGGGCAAGGGCCACGTCATAGCCCTGGGCGAGGGCGCGCTCCACGAGGTCGGCCACTTCGGTAGTATTCCAGGCAGCCCACCAGCGATTCGGAATGCTCCACTCCCCTTGGGCGCTGGTGTAGGCCACAGGTATTGATGGCGAGGGCACGGGAGCTGGGCGGAAGGGCTGGCAGGCCGCAGCGAAGACAAGCAGGAACAGGACAGCGCGCATGGGCCCAGCGTCTAGTGCGGAAGGGAGATGTGGGCAAGGGGCAGCGAGGGCTTTTTCCCCTTGCTTTTGGAAGAATATCGGGAGTACGCCAGCACCAGCGCCGCTAGGAGGGTTCCGAGTCGCCTCGCTGGAGAACCACGGGATGGTGTTTGGGGGAGTGGGCCGAAAAACGCCAATGTCTTTCGCTCCGCAGGAACCCAGCAGCGCGTCGGGGAGGGGAGGATAGGGAGGATGCCCCCGGGCTCGTGGATCCGGCTGAAGCGCTCCTTGGGGCGCTCTTGCGCGAGTGCCGGCCGATCCACCCCGCACTGCCGAAGATCGCTCTTTCCCATCAATGTGTTTGTGCACCCTGTGTTCGTGAGCCATCGTCTGCACATCCGCACATCCGCACATCCGTAAGGAATGCCTATGGTCCTGCTCGATGCCGTGGCCTTGAGTCCAGCCGATGAGGTGGTGCTCTTTCGCAGCATGTTCCGACAGGCGGGCACGGTCATGCTCCTTATTGATTTTGAGACGGGTTGCGTTGTGGGGGCGAACCCCGCTGCTGTGCGCTTTTATGGCTATCCGCCGAGTGTCCTGGCTGGGATGCCCATCTCGCGCATCAACATCTTGCCGCCGGAGATTATCCGCCAGCGGATGGACGAGGCTCGGGCGCGGCAGCGCACCTATTTCCACTTTCGCCATCGTCTCGCCAGTGGGGAGCTCCGTGATGTGGCTGTGTATGCCGGCCCCATCGTGGTGCGGGGCCGTACGTTTCTCTATTCCATTGTCCATGATATCTCGGAAGAAGTGCGCTTGCGTCGGGAGCGGGAGAGCCTGGCCAAACGTCTGCGTCTGGCCATGGATGTGGGCGGAGTGGTAGCCTGGGAGCTTCACGAAGATGGGTTGGTGTATCTCACCTGGCCGGCAGGAGGCGATTGCTTGCGGGCGAGGCGCTCCAATCCCGTGCCTTTGGCGGAAGTGGCGACGTGGTTTGTGGAAGAGGATGGTGGGGCGCTTATGGAGGCTGCCCGGGCCTGCCTGTTGCAAGGGCAGCCGTTCCGACTGGAGCTGCGTCTTCGGCACGAGGGTTGGGCCGTGTGCGAGGGCCTGCGCATGGAGGATGGTGACGGCATCCGCGCGGCGGGTGTGGCCCACGATATCACCCCGATGAAGGCTGAGGCCCAAGCGGAGCGGACGCGCCGCGAGGCTGCCGAGTCCACCGCACAGGCCAAGGAGCAGTTCCTCCGCTTTTTGGGCCATGAGATCCGCACTCCCCTGGCCGGCCTGTTGGGGCTCCTGCAGATGGCTGCCGAGCAAAGTTCTGAGGCCGTGGCTGATCTTCTCCGTCAAGCGCAGGGCTGCGGGGAGTCGCTGCTGCGCTTGCTCTCGGATGTGCTCGATGTCTGTCGGCTTGAAGCTGGACAACTGCCCCTGGTGGAAGAGGTGTTCGCTCCCGTGGCCCTCTGCGAGGCCCAGGCGGCCCTTTTTCGCTCCCAGGCCGAGGCCAAGGGCGTGGCCTTGCGGGTCGTCACCCCGCTGCCGGTATCCGTACTGGTGCTCGCGCCGCAGGTCCGCTTGGGGCAAATTGTCGCCAATCTACTCTCCAATGCCGTGAAGTTCACGGAACATGGAGAAATCGTTCTCCGCTGTTGGATGGAGGAAGACGAGGAAGGGGCCCGGCTTGGGTTCACGGTGTGCGATACTGGTTCGGGAATGCCTGAGGCTTTGGTGCGCCGGCTTTTTGAACCGTACTCCCAGGGGATCCTTGAAACTCGTCTGGGCCGGGGTACGGGTTTGGGGCTGGCCATTGTCCATGGTCTTGTTCAACGCATGGGCGGGACAGTGACGGTGGAGAGTCGCCTAGGAGAGGGGAGTTGCTTTCGTGTCGTGGTGCCGGTGCGGCTCCCCTCTGCCGTTGACCCGACGTGCTTGGCTCCTGTCCTCCAAGGGGAGGCGGTGGCCTGGGATATCCTCGTGGCTGAGGATGATCCGGTGAACCAAATGGTGCTGCGCTCTCTTTTGGAGCGATTAGGGCATCGGGTATGGGTCGTGGGCGATGGGGCTGCAGCAGTGGAGGCTGTCCGCAACAGGTCGTTTCACGTGGTCTTGCTCGATGTGTCCATGCCGCAGATGGATGGGCTTGAGGCGGCCCGGCGCATCCGGGAGATGGTCCCGGATTTGCCGCTTATTGCCGTAACCGCCCTCGTGAGCCCAGAGGATCAGCCGCGCTTTTTGGAAGCCATGGACCTTGTCCTCTCCAAGCCCATTGGCCTGAAGGACTTGAAAGAAGCCCTCCATCAAGTGTCTGCCGACAGAAAACAACCTTAGGGGCTTTGATCTCTTCCCCCGTTACCAGGAGCTCTTGATTTCCCCGCTGCTAGAAGCCCTTGATTTTCCATTGCTGCCGGAATTGACCTTAACGCGGCAGCTAATGCCTTGATTTCCCCGCTGCCAGAAGCCCTTGATGAAATGTCTGCCAACACGTCTCTTCATCGCCGGCGAGCGCGCTGGGCGCCGTGAGGATCATGCTCCATCAAGAGTCCGTCGACAAAACGGCTTGATGGCAGCGCCAGGATTCTCCCAGGCGTTGGTCAATTCCCAAGATGTGGTCGCAGAGCCAGGTCTTCAGGAAATGAAGCATTTCGCTGGCCAATCCTTCGGTGGCGAGGATGGCGTCGAGATCGAACAGTTCGATTTGGTTGATAAAAGTTTGGTGTTCAAGGCGGTGTTCTTCCAGCTCGGGGTACTTCATGGCCTCCATGAGGCGCTCTTCTTCGGTAAAATGGTATCTTGTATAGTCGGCGAGCTGGGCAACGATGTCGAGCAGCTGTTTCGGGGTAGGACCAGTTTCCACGGTGGCGGCCAGGAGATTGAGGATATGGATGAGTTGCTGGTGCTGCTCGTCCACGCTGGGGATCCCTGTGGCGAAGCTTGGGTCCCACTCGACAGGAAATTGGCGGATCATGCGCGACTCCTTGGAGGAGGTGGATACGAAAGGAGAGTTTCCTTATGCGGGAAGGGAAGGCGCTTGGCAATAGGTGAAGTAAGGAACAACGCGGTAAAGGACATGAAGTGGGGGGTGCAGGATGGCTTGGTGTCCTTGCGCACCAGAGGCCGTGTGGTTTTTTTTGGAAGATGAGGGCGCGGTATCTGAGAATGGGCTTGAGCACTGCATGAAGGACATCTCCGGGCCGTCAGGGAGGCCCCTGGAGTTGGGGGCTCTGCTCCTTTGCGCAGGTCGGCTGCGCTGCCTTGGCGAGGCCTTGCGCTGCTGTCCCGTCGTTTGGGGTAGAGGTCAAAACCCCTCCTGGCAGGTCACGGTGCGGTGGTGAGGGGCCAGAGTCTTGGCCATGTGAGGAGGGGCGATGCGGCTCGCAGATGGAGTCGCGTGGTCCTGATGCCATGGGCAGAGGGGACGGCTCAGGTGGAAGTGGGGAGGGGGGCTTTTTCGGGGCGGCGCACCGCCGCATAGCAGAGGACGCTCGTTTCCCCGCGGCAAGCCGCCACCCCGGCCTCGGCGAGGGCCTGCATTTCATCTTCTCCGGGGAAGACGAGGACCTGTCCCAAAAAGGCCACGCGGCGGATGATTTCCTCGCAAAGCGGCGTACACTGGGCGAGCCCGCCAGTGAGTACAATGGCGTCGATGTGGCCCTCAAGGACCGCGGCCATGGCGCCTATTTCTTTCGCCACCTGATAGCCCATGGCTTGCAGGACACGCGCGGCCTGGGTGTCGCCGGCTGCGATGCGCCGTTGTACTGCCGCGGCATCGGCCGTGCCGAGGTAGGCTACCATGCCGCCTTCGCCCACGAGCTTGCGGCGGATCTGGGCAAGCGGCAGGCCCTGGGCGCACCAGGCAAGCACCCCGGCCACGGGGAGACCGCCACTGCGCTCCGGCGAAAATGGCCCGTCGCCGTCCAGGGCGTTGTTCACATCCACGACCCGGCCATGGCGATGCGCCCCCACCGAAATACCTCCCCCGAGATGGGCGACAATGAGACCGAGGCGTTGAAGCGGCTTGCCGAGGGCCTGGGCCGCGCGCCGGGCCGCGGCCTTGTGGTTGAGGGCGTGGAAGATGCTGCGGCGTTCGATCTCCGGGTGGCCGGAGAAACGGGCGAGGTCGTCCATCTCATCCACTACGACGGGGTCTGCAGTAAAAAGAGGGACACCGGAGGGGGCCAGGGCGTGAGCGATGATGGCCCCGAGATTGGAGGCATGGGCGCCGAAGCGGCAGGAACGCAGGTCCTCAAGCATGAGTGCATCCACCGCGAGGACTCCACTGGGCACTGGCGCCATGAGTCCGCCCCGGGCGATGATGGCGGTGCAATCGGCGGGATGGACCATATGGGCCGCAAGCCAGTCGCGCACCAGGGCTTCACGCCAGGGGGCCTGGTCCATGAGGTGGGCAAAGCGGTTCAAGGTGGCAGTGTCGTGGCGGATGGTCTCATGAAGGACAGGCTCGGTCCCGTGGTAAATGGCGATTTTGGTAGAGGTGGAGCCGGGGTTGAGGATCAAGAGCTGCATAGGAGACCTTCTGAGGCCAGCATAATGCCCAGGGCAATGGAGTTGAGTTTGGTTTGGTGGGTGTCGCCGCGAGAGTTGAGAAGAATTGGGGCCTTGGCCCCGAGGACGACCCCGGCTGAGGCCGCGCGGCAAAAGTACATGAGGCTTTTGTAGAGGATGTTGCCTGCAGCAAGGTTGGGGGCGAGGAGGATATCGGCCTGTCCCGCCAGGGGGTCGTGGGGAAGTTTTTTGGCAGCAGCGCGCGGGTCCACGGCCACGTCCAAGGCGTACGGGCCACCAATGCGACAGCCGGGGATCGCGCCAGCTTGGGACATGGCCACAAGGGCCGCCGCATCCTGGGTGCAGCGCATGGTGGGGTGGACCTTTTCTGACTCGCATAGCACGGCCACCACTGGATTGGCGATGCCGAGGGTCTGGGCCACGGTGCGGGCGTTGTGGATGATGGCCACCTTGGTGGAGAGGTCTGGATCGATGATCATGGCTGCGTCGGTGAGGAGATAGAGGCGGCTTGTTCCCGGGATGTCGAGGACCACGGTGTGGCTTACGGTCTGCGAGGTCCGCAGGCCGTTTTTCTTGTGGAGGACCGCGCGCAGGAGCACCGCTGAGTCCACGAAGCCCTTGAGCACGAGGTCGGCGGTGCCGCCGGAGACGAGGCGCACAGCGGCTTCGGCCACGTGGAGCTCGTCTTCGGCGTGCACGAGGGGGAGGTGTTCCAAAGACAGACCGAGGGTATCGGCCAGGTGGCGCACCGTGGGGACGTGGCCTACGAGGATAAACCGGGCAAGGCCGAGGGCCTCTGCCCTGGCTACGGCGTGCAGGACGTCAGGATCATGAGCCCCGGCAACGGCCACGGTGCGCGGGGGGCGGCGGGTTGCCTCGTCGCGGATGTGGGCAAGACTGGTGAACATAGAAGGTCTTGGATCGTTTTTTTGAGGCATTGGTGCGTTGGCTTGGAGTTCATCCCCGAGGCAAGGGCTGAGTCCGTGCCTCGGGGGGTAGCCTCTAGCGCTCCTGCCCCCAAAAGGCTAGCGGGAACCGTACGCTTCGTTCTTCGGAGGGAAGGTCACGTCGCTTGCTGGGCGGTATTGCGGTAGGGCAATGGTCTCGAGGGCCGTGGAGAAGCGCGGTTAGTTCTGTATCTCCACCACTTCCGCCCGCCGGGAGATAGCCCAAAATGGGAGGAAGACTCGGAAAGAACACGCTCCAAACACTGGGGATGCGGCTTGGGATGCGGGGCAGAGGGTCGCCAGGAGCGTGGCGATTGACGATTGATCCCTTAGGCCCAGGCTGAGCCCATGGAGGAGGGGCATGGATTTCGTATTTCCCATATGTCTGGCCAATTTTGCCGTGCTCTTCATGGTGGCCGCGGTGGGGGTGGCCCTGCCGGCCATGCAGCAGGACCTCGGCGGTTCTGCCGTGGAGCTCAGCTGGGTCGCTGGGGCGTATACCCTGGCCTTGGCCATGGTCTTTGTGCCCGTGGCCCGAGTGGTGGATATTTGGGGCTATCGTCGGCTCTTTCGCCTTGCCCTGCTTGGGCTCGCCACAACAGGTGCCATACTTACCGTGAGTCCCAATCTGCCGTTTGTGATTGCCGTGCGTGTCGTCCAGGCCGTGGCCGGGGCGACAGCCAATACCGCCTCGCTGGCCATGCTCGCCGTTGGTGTGGACTCCCACCGACGTGGGGCGGCCATGGGATGGTTGACTGCCGCTCTGTATGCTGGATTGGCTCTGGGACCGCTGGCGGGCGGCGTGCTGGTGGAGCTGTGGGGGTGGCGGAGTATCTTTGCCGTGAGCGTGCCTCTTGTCGTGGCGGCCTGGGCCTTTTCGGCGCGGATCCCGGGGGAATGGCGCCCCCGGGCAGGCCAGGGTCTCGACGTCCTGGGTGCGGTGCTGTGCGCCGGGGCGGTGGCGGCGTGGCTCCTTGCTTTGGCTGCCGTGGACCAGCCCCAGCGGCTGGGCCAGCTCCTTGTGACCGCTGTTCTCCTCAGTTGGTGGTTTGTCCGACGCATGACCCACAGTCCAGATCCGTTGGTGGACGTGGCCGCCGTTGCCAGTAATCGGATCTTGGTCTTTTCCTTGGTGGCCACGGCCATCAACTACGCGAGTACTTTTTGCGTGGGCTTTCTGGTGAGCATCGTGGCCCAGGCCGTGCGGGGGCTCTCTCCGACGCAGGCCGGGATGCTCCTTGCAGTCCCGCCGGTGGTGCAGACCCTGGGCTCCCCGTGGGTGGGCCGCATGGCGGATCGTTTGCCTGCACCATGGATTGCCTCCGCCGGCATGGCTGTGGGGGCGGTGAGCTTGGCGCTCTTGGCCCAGGGGGCGGCCTCGCTTTCGCTGCTTGGGCTCACCGGGGTGTTAGGGCTCCAAGGGCTGGGATTTGCGCTTTTTGCCTCACCGAACATGACGGTCATCCTCGGCGCGGTGGAGCCTCGCGCCTATGCCTTGGCCTCGAGCCTGACTGGGGCCATGCGAACCATGGGCATGGCGGCGTCCATGGCAGGCATTGCCGTCGCTTTTCGCGCGTTTTTGGGGGAGGCGCCGGTCCATGCCGCCGCGCCGGAGGCCTTGGTGGGCAGTATGGCCACGGTATTGGGAGGGGCTGCCTTTTTGTCGGTACTGGGCGTTGGGTTGTCCCTGGGGAGGGTGCGGTGGCGGCGAGGATAGATTGGGTCCGCCTTGTGATGCTCGCTGGATGGGGAGTGGGGATTGGCCGGCTGCTGGTCGTGGGGATGGAGCCCCTGACGGTGGTGGCCCTCATCCTTCTTGTGGGCCTCGCCGGGCTTCGGCCTCGGGCTCGGCCTTGGCGGCAGGCCTACTATTGCCAGACGTGTGGGGCGGTATACCCCCTCCGGCCGCCCAAGCGGTGCACATGCGGTTGCGTGCGCTTTTTTCGGGATGATGCTATCCCACCCACCACATCTTGAGCCCCAAGAGGACAAGGACAAGGCCGCCGAGACGTTCGGCGAGCCGGCCCAAGGAGAGGCGGCAGCCTACTTGGGCCCCGAGAAAGAGCCCGCTTGCTGTAAACAGGGATGCCGTGCCCCCGATGACAAGGCATGGCGCCAGGATGGCGACGTCGAGGGCCGCGAGGGTGATGCCCACGGCCAGGGCGTCGATGCTTGTGGCCACGGACAGGGCAAGGAGGCGGGTGCCTGTGGTGGGGTCGGCGCAGCTCGTGGTCTCGTCGCCGTGGAAGCTCTCCCATATCATGTGGCCACCGATGCCGCCGAGCAGGAGGAGCGCCACGAGCGGGGCGTGGGCGGCAATGAGGCGTTGGGCCAGGGTGCCGCCGAGCCAGCCGAGAGCGGGCATGAGGGCTTGAAAAAGGCCGAAATGCCAGGAGAGGCGGAGGTATTGGCGCCAGGTGGGGCGCTGGATGGCGGCCCCCGCCGCCGTGGCGACGGCAAAGGCATCCATGGCCAGACCGACGGCGAGAAGCAGGAGGGTGGACAGCGGCATAGGACCTCACAGAGGGGGTGAAGAAAAGCCCCTTAGCCGTGGGACGTTGATCTTGGCAAGTCAGGGTAAGCGTCCAACGCTCCTTGAAACACGGCCCAAGCCATCTTGCTCGTTGGTTCGCCTGTCCCAGCCCCCAAAAGCCGCATCCTTTGTCTCGTCAGCGACCTCCTTGTCGTTTTCGACACCACCCCGAGTGCCCAGGGAAGGGACGCATGCATAGCGTTGACGGTGGTCTACCCCCCGTTTAGAGGGGCCAAGACGCCAGAGCGCGTGGATTGTAGATGGGAAAGGAGGCAGCATGCGGTCACGGACCCTGGAAAAATGGACGGCGGAGCGCTCCGCAGAGCTCTACGGGGTAGATAACTGGGGCAATGGCTATTTTCGGGTGACGCCCGATGGGCTTTTGGGGATTACTCCCTTCCCAGGCACGGAAGTTTGCGTCCCCATCATGGACATCCTTGCCGGTCTCCAGGAGCGCGGCTTGGGTCTGCCGGTGCTGCTGCGGGTGGAGAATCTTCTCGATGCCCAGATTACCCTGCTCCACGAGTCCTTTGCTGCGGCCATTGCCAGCTTGGGGTACAACGGCGAGTTCCGCGGCGTTTATCCTGTTAAAGTCAACCAGCAGCAGCAGGTACTGGAAGAGATCGCCAAGGTAGGTGGACGATTCAATCACGGCTTTGAGGTCGGCAGCAAGGCCGAACTTATCGCGGCCCTTTCGTTTCTCGATAATCCTCGGGCCTGTCTGGTGTGCAATGGTTACAAAGACAAAGACTATATCGACCTGGCCTTGTATGCCTGCAAGATGGGCTTTTTGTGTTTCCTTGTCCTGGAGATGCCTAGCGAGTTGCCGTTGATTCTCGAGCGTTCTCGGGCCTTGGGGATCGAGCCGCGCATTGGGGTGCGCATCAAGGTGTCCTCGCAGGCTGGGGGGCATTGGGCCGAATCTGCAGGGGATCTGTCTATCTTTGGGCTTTCCACGGCGGAGGTGGTGGACGCCATTGATTTGTTGCGTGGGCAGAATATGCTCCATTGTATGCAATTTTTGCATTTCCATCTTGGTTCCCAGATACCTAATATTCGAGATATTCGTATTGCTGTTCGTGAAGCGACCAGGATGTATGCTGAGCTAGTGGCTGAAGGATGCCAAATGGGTTTTTTGGATTTAGGAGGTGGCCTGGCTGTCGATTATGATGGGTCGCATACGAACTATCCGTCGAGTAGAAATTACACATTACAAGAATACTGCATGGATATTGTCGAGTCGGTCATGTCGAGTCTCGATGAACGGGGTATTGCCCATCCCCACATCATTACCGAGTCGGGCCGCGCCACTGTGGCCTACTATTCGGTGCTCCTGTTCAACGTGCTCGACGTCAGCCGTCTCGAAGATCGACCCGTGCCGGAGAAGCTCGCTCCTGAGGAACCGGAGGCCATTCATAATCTCCTTGAGGTGTACCATTCGTTGTCACTGAAGAATCTCCAGGAGTGCTATAACGATGCCATTTATTACCGCGATGAAGTGCGTCAGCTTTTTCGTCTTGGCCAATGCACTTTACGACAGCGGGCCTTAAGTGACACCATATTTTGGGCGGTCATTCGTAGTATTGCTCAACGTTTGCCTGGTATGAAAAATCCACCTTCTGCACTCAAGGATATCGAACTTGCGCTAGCGAGTATTTACTACTGCAATATGAGTGTCTTTCAGTCTCTTCCGGATGCGTGGGCTATTGGTCATCTCTTTCCTATCATGCCCATACATCGCCTCAATGAAGAGCCAACGGAGACAGCTATTCTTGCCGATATTACGTGTGATAGCGATGGGAAATTGGACCGATTCATTGATATCCATGGAGAGAAGCGCGTGTTGGAGCTCCATAGCTTGGAGTGTGGGCAGCCCTATTATCTCGGGGCGTTTTTGGTTGGCGCGTATCAGGAGACACTGGGCGATTTACATAACTTGTTCGGTGATACCAATGTGGTTAGTGTCCGTATCAACGACGATGGGACCTATGACCTGACGCGAGAATTGGAAGGGGATAGTGTTGCGGATGTACTCTCGTATGTAGAGTTCGACCCTAAACAAGTCTTGGAGAATTTCCGTAAGGTCGCCGAAGCGGGGGTCCGGGAAGGAAAGATTAGCCCCCAGGAGCGTTTTCTCATTATGCGAGCCTATGAGCGGGGATTACGAGGCTATACCTATTTACACGAAGGCCGCGGCGGCTGTGCCGTGGAAGCGTTCGAATCATCCCAGGGGAGGTAACCATGTCGCGAGTGCTGATTGTTGGCGCTGGGGGTGTGGGCAGCGTGGTGGCCCACAAATGTGCTCAGGTGCCAGAAGTCTTCTCCGAGATCCTGTTGGCGAGCCGCACGTTGGGCAAATGCGAGGCCATTGCGGCGTCAGTGAAGGAACGCACGGGACGTACCATCGCTGTGGAACAGCTCGATGCGGATGATGTCCAGGCGACAGTGGCGCTGTTGCGGCGCTTTCAACCCAAGGTACTTATTAATGTCGCGTTGCCATACCAAGATTTGCCCCTCATGGATGCCTGTCTTGAGGCTGGGGTCGATTATCTCGACACCGCCAATTACGAGCCTCCCCATGAGGCCAAGTTCGAATACAAATGGCAATGGGCCTATCAGGACAAATACCGCCAGGCAGGACGGATGGCGCTCTTGGGATCGGGCTTTGATCCAGGCGTGACCAACGTCTACTGTGCCTATGCCCAAAAGCACCTGTTGGATGAGATCCATGAGCTGGATATTATCGATTGCAATGCTGGCGATCACGGGCAACCGTTTGCAACAAACTTCAATCCCGAGATCAACATCCGCGAGATCACCCAGCGGGGCCGGTATTGGGAGCGGGGCGAATGGGTGGAGACCGATCCCTTGGCCTGGTCCATGACCTTTGACTTTCCTGACGGGATTGGGCCGAAGAAATGCTATCTTATGTACCATGAGGAGCTTGAGTCGTTGGTCCAGAATCTGCGTGGCCTCAAACGGGCACGCTTTTGGATGACCTTTTCCGATAACTATCTGAACCATCTGCGTGTGCTACAAAACGTGGGCATGACCTCCATTGAACCAGTAGAATTCCAGGGCCACAAGATTGTACCATTGCAGTTTCTCAAGGCAGTACTCCCAGAACCAGCTTCTTTGGGCCCCCTCACCAAGGGAAAGACGTGTATTGGTTGTTTGATGAAAGGTATAAAGGATGGGAAGCCACGCACTATATATATCTATAATGTTTGTTCTCACGAAGAGGCATATCGTGAAGTTGGGTCACAGGCTATTTCGTATACAACTGGTGTTCCCGCTATGATCGGGGCAATGCTGATGGTGACAGGTGTCTGGCATGCACCTGGAGTGTATAATATGGAACAACTTGATCCAGATCCATTCATGGAGAAGCTCAATCTTCATGGGTTACCTTGGGTCGTGCGGGAACTGTGATGGACGGCCGTACGGCATATCGTTTTGATGCTTCGCAGGTAGAAACCCCGTGTTTTGTGGTGGATACAGGGCTCCTCGCCCGCAACCTCGAGATCCTCGCCGGGGTGAAGGCGCGCACGAGCTGCAAGGTCCTCTTGGCCCTTAAAGGCTTTGCCATGTGGAGTCTGTTTTCGCTCTTGCGCGAAGTCCTCGATGGGGTGTGTGCGAGCTCGCCCCATGAGGCTCGGCTAGGCCGCGAGGAGTTTGGCCGCGAAGTGCACGTCTTTGCCGCTGCCTATAGTGAAGCCCACATCCGTGATTTATGTACCACTGCTGACCATATCGTCTTCAACTCGTTTGGGCAGTTGCTCCGCTTTCGTCCTCTGGTGGAGGAAGAGGCCCGACGTCTTGGCCGAGAGATCGCCCTGGGGATGCGGATTAATCCCGAACATTCGGAAGGTACTGTACCGATCTATGACCCCTGCGCCCCAGGCTCGCGCCTCGGGGTGCGGCGCCGCCACTTCCAATCACATCTTTTGGACGGCGTTAGAGGGCTCCATTGGCATAACCTCTGTGAGCAAAATGCCGATAGCCTCCTGCGCACTGTCGAGGCAGCGGAGGCCAGGTTTGGCGAGTTCTTCGCCCGCATGGAGTATGTCAATTTTGGTGGGGGACACCATATCACTCGGCCAGATTATGACCTGGACCTGCTCTGCCGGATTGTCGCAGACTTTCAGGACCGCTATGGCGTGCAGGTTTATCTGGAGCCTGGTGAGGCCGTCGCTCTCAACGCAGGCTATCTAGTCACGACGGTGTTGGATATTGTCGAAGCAGACCTGCCCATCGCCATCCTCGATACGTCGGTGCCCGCCCATATGCCCGATGTCCTCGAGATGCCCTATCGGCCGCATGTGGTGGGTTCCGGAATGCCCGGAGAAAAACCCTACACCTACCGCCTGGGAGGGCTTTCCTGCCTGGCGGGAGATGTGGTGGGCGAGTACTCTTTCGCCACGCCCCTGGCCGTAGGGGACCGCCTTGTGTTCACGGACATGGCCCATTACTCTATGGTCAAGACGACGACCTTCAATGGTATCGGTTTGCCGAGCATTTATGTGTTTTCTCCTGACCACCAATTGCGCCTTGTGCGTCGGTTTGGTTATGAAGATTTTAAGGGCCGGTTGTCGTAACCTGAAGTACAAGGAGGTTTGCCGTGGAGTTGGCAGGCAAGAAGGTCATGGTGTTGGTTGAGGAAATGTACAATGATTACGAATATATTTATCCCTACTATCGGCTTTTGGAGGCAGGCGCTCAGGTGGAGGTTGTTGGGCCGCAGGCTGGCGTGACCTACACGGGCAAGGCAGGCACGACGGCAAAAAGCACCATGGCGGCGGAGGACGCCGTGGCCGAGGCCTTCAGTGGGATGATCATCCCAGGTGGCTATGCCCCGGACATGATGCGACGCCATCGCCCCATGGTGGAGCTGGTGCGGCAGATGCACGCGGCGGGCAAGGTCATTGCCGCCATTTGCCATGCGGGCTGGATGCTTGCTTCGGCGAAGGTCCTCGTTGGCCGTACGGTGACATCCTTTTTTGCCATTCGCGATGATCTGGAACATGCGGGGGCGACTTGGGTGGATCAAGACGTTGTCCAAGATGGCAACCTTATTACGAGCCGCACGCCTGCGGACTTGCCAGCATTCATGCGCACGGTGATTGCGGCGCTTCGCTGATGAAGGGGAGGCCTTGGCAGGCCTTTGCCCCGCCGCGGCGGGGCATTTTTGTTGGTGTCGCAGCATGGTTTCAAGGAGATTTCATGGAATGCAATCCGTTATGCCAGGAGCTTACCTCGTTTCGCGTCATGGATGTGCTGGAGCGGGCTTCCGAACTGGAGCGTCAGGGGCGCCATATCATCCATTTGGAGATCGGTGAGCCGGACTTCCCGACACCTGCGGCCGTCAAGGCCGCGGCCGTTGCCGCCATTGAGGCCGGCCATACCCACTACACCCATTCCCTTGGAATCCCTGAGCTGCGGGAGGCCATCGCAGACCACTACCACCAGGAATATGGGGTAGTGGTGGACCCGGAGCGCATCCTGGTCACGCCGGGGACCTCGCCAGCCATGCTCCTTGTGTTTTCCCTCATGCTGCGGCCAGGGCAACGGGTCATCCTGACTGACCCCTGCTACGCCTGCTATCCCAATTTTCTGCGTTTTGCGGGCGCTGTGCCCCATTTCGTCCCCTTGCGGCCCGAGGCTGGCTTCCAGCTCGATGTGGCCGCAGTCCGGGAGGTTCTTCCTGATGTGGCGGGCATTCTTATCAACTCCCCCGCCAACCCCACCGGGGTGGTACTCGAATCTCGGGCCCTCAAAGAACTTGCAGACCTGGGCATCACCGTCTTTTCTGACGAGATCTACCATGGGCTGGTATATACGGGCCGGGCGCGGAGCATGCTGGAGTTTACGGACGATTGCTTTGTCTTCAATGGCTTTTCCAAACGCTACGCCATGACCGGCTGGCGTCTGGGCTATGTTATCGCTCCCGAGCGCTATGTGGAGCGGTTGCGGACGATGCAGCAAAACTTCTTCCTGTGCACGAGTTCCATCGCTCAATGGGCAGGGGTAGCTGCATTGACGCAAACAGCTGCCGAGGTGGAACACATGCGGGCGGTGTACGATGAGCGGCGGCATTATCTCATCGCTCGCTTGCAGCAGCTTGGTTTTGGGATTGGGGTAGAGCCGACGGGCGCCTTTTATGTCTTTGCCGATGCGCGGCATTGGACAGAGGATTCGGTAGGGTTTGCCTTTGATGTCTTGGAGCGCGCTGGCGTGGGCGTGGCCCCAGGAGTGGATTTTGGTCCGAGCGGTGAAGGCTTTCTCCGTTTTTCCTACGCCAATTCGGTGGAGCACCTTGAAGAGGGGATGCTCCGGTTGGAACGGTATCTTGCAGAGCGGAGGGCGTGATGCTTGTGGACGTTGCGGTCAATGGTCCCTGCTGTTCGGGGTGTGGGGCGTGCGCCGAGGTGGCGCCTGAGCTTTTTGCCTTGGACGATTTTGGTACGGCCTATCCTGTGCGCAATCCCTGCCCTGAGGAGTTGGCCTGCCAAGCAGCGAGGATCTGTCCGGTAAGCTGTATCGAGGTTATGGTGCCGGGAACCAGCGCAACGCCGGCATGCCGTTGAGGAGCCCAAGCTCGGTGGCATAGGCACCAAAACAGGTCAGGGCCGCGAGTTCCTCTGGGCCGATGGTTGTGTACATGGTGTGCCAGTAGTCAAGTACCGCCTTGGCCGAGAGGCCATGAAGCGAGGCCGCCAGAGGGGCAAGTTCAGGGAGGTGCGTTGGTAATTGGGCATTGATGGCGGTCAGGGCCGTATGGAGGCGCTGGAGCAGGGCGCTGTGGGTGGCAACGCAGGCCTCGCGTACGATCCAGACCGCAAAGACGAATGGCAGGCCCGTCCAGTCATGCCATGCTTCGGCGAGGTCGATGACCTGCCAGCCTTGGGGTGGCGTCAGCCAGAGGCGCAGCGCCTGGTTGCCGATTTCCAGGTGCGGCCGTTGGAAGCAAAGCCCCTCTCCTGGAGGGCAAGGACGCCACGGTACTGAGGGGAGCTTCCAGACTCGCTGCCAGAGGAGGCGCAGCAGGGCTGAGGAGGAGGCTGAGGCGTTTGTCAGCAATACCGGTCCTGGATGGTGCTGGAGCCAATCTCCCAGGTCTTCCAGCGGGGTCGGCGAGAGGAGCACAACGCTTTGGACCGCCCTGCGAGCGCAGATTCCCACCCCTGAGAGCAGGCGGTAGCTCTCGGCACCCTCCAAATAGGCAAACGAACTGGAGGGCGAGACATCTAACCGCGCCTCGTGCAAGGCGCGGTTGAGTTCATTGGGATGGCCAGGCCAATGGATAACCGCCTCTCCCTCTGGCAAGTGCCGGGACAGGAGGTGGAAGATAGGCCAGAGGTTAAGGTAGTCGATGCGCCCAAGGCGCAGAGGCGCGGGAGGACCCGAGGCAGCAGCTGCTGCCCCGGGGAGCGGATCAGCCATTAGCGCAATTGGGCAAGCAGGGTTTCTTTAATTTCAGTGATGGAGCCTTCTCCATTGAGTTCGATATACTTGAAGCCGACTTCTTTGGCCAAGTTTTTGAAATAGTAGCAGGCCGCCAGGGTGCCGGTCTCGGTGTTGTAGTAGATATCGTGGCGCTTGTTGATGGCCTCTTCGTCCTGGTCGTCGCTGCGAGCCGTGAGCTCGCCCCCGCAGACCCGACATTTGCCATCGATGGGTTTGATGGCCTCGATATAGATGTTGTTGGGGTGGTTCGGGTCGTTCTTGCAGAGGCGCCGGCCCATGATGCGGTTTTTGGCCACTTCACGCGGCAATAAAATCTCGATGACATAGTCGAGCTGCACCCCATCGGCCTTCAAGGCCTCCCAAAGCTTCTGCGCCTGGACGATGGAGCGAGGAAAGCCGTCCAAGAGCCAGCCATTGGGGCCGGCCTTTTTGAGCACGTCGAGGACCATGGGGATGGTGATGTCGTCTGGCACAAGCTCACCCCGATCGATGTACTCTTTGGCCTTTTTGCCCAGTTCTGTGCCTCCGCCAATGTGCTGGCGGAAGATGGCGCCGGATTCGATATGGTCGAGGTTGTACTTTTGCTTCACCAGCGACCCCTGCGTCCCTTTGCCGCTGCCATTGGGTCCGAAGATGAGGATGTTCACGATGCCCTCCTTTGCAAAAAATTTCACAACCGCCTAGCGCCCGGTGGGAATACTGTCAATGCTTTCTCCCGTGTGGCTTGGGTTGACACTGCGGACGTCCAGGGCTTAGCCCTTAAAAAACAAATGCTTTTTATGTGGTCCGTTGCAATGGGTATGGGCCGATGGCTTTGGGGTGCAGGGGGTTTGCGAAACGAAGAACGAGGACCATGGCGATGGGTCTTTCCACGTGGCTGCCTTTTGTGGCGGCGAGTATTATCTTTAGCCTGAGCCCCGGATCGGGGGCCATTTCCACCGTGGGCGTGAGCCTCTTTCAGGGATGGCGGGCTGCTTTTTGGAATATCCTTGGGTTACAGGTGGGCTTGGGGGTACATATCGGGCTTGTGGGCGCTGGGCTGGGGATGCTCGTGGCGGCCTCGGCACCGGCCTTTGCCATGCTCAAATGGCTTGGGGCAGGATATCTTGTATGGTTGGGCCTTCAGAAATGGCGTGAAGTCCCGAGCGGTGTGGGCGAGGCGCCCAGCCCTGCGTTGCCTGGGGCCTTGGTGCGGCGGGCTGTGCTGGTCAATCTCACCAATCCCAAGAGCATCGTCTTTTTGGCGGCCTTCTTGCCGCAATTTCTCTCCCACGAGGCACCTCTTATGCCCCAGTATGTGATGATGGGCCTGACCATCGTCTGTGTCGATGCCTTGGTCATGGCGGGCTATGCCCTGGCTGCGGTCCAGGCGCGGCGGCTGTTGACCCAACCAGCAGCCATGGTGGGGGCCAATCGCCTCCTTGGGGCGGTGTTTGTCGGCGCGGGTGTTGCCTTGGCTTCGGCCCAACGCGCTGGCTAGGGGTGCTATGTATTGTCCGGACCTTGTCGTGGGAGGTGCGCAGGAACACGGTGGGGGCCGTGGCCGGGCCTTGCGGAAGGCCTCACGGGGCTACTGACGTCGCGGAGGAGGCGTGGACATCATGCGTGGCCGTGGCCGGGCCTTGCGGAAAGTCACCCGACCGCCTTGGGAGCGATGCGCCAGGACCTTTTCGGCATCGGCAAAGGGTAAGGACACAAAGGCGCAGCTCTCGAGGATCTCGATGTCCCCCACGCGTTTGGGGGGCACGCCACAGGACTCCTCAAGGTAGGCTACGAGGCGCCGGGGTGTCAGCCCATCGCGGCGGCCCAGTTGGACTACGAGGCGGGTCTTCCCTGTGCGGTCCGGCCCAAGCTCCTGGATCTCTCGGTAGCGGCGGGCATCGAGTTCGGCACCGAACGCCAGGTGGAGGATGGCTGCCACAACAGTTTCGGCCTGCTCCCCAGCAAGGAGGCGGGCGGCCATAAGGCGCAGCTGCGGGTCGAACTCGTGGGTCAGGGCCGCGCGGATCTCGCCTTCAATGCGCTCTCGTTTGGCATCCAGTACTTCAGCCACCTTGGGCAGGCGGCCCTTGCGGATGCTAGTGCGGGCGAGTTTTTGGATCCATTGGAGTCGTCGGTACTCCGGAGGGGTGACAAAGGTAATAGCGATGCCGCTTTTGCCCGCCCGGCCAGTGCGGCCTACACGGTGGACATAGGCTTCGGGGTCACCGGGGAGGTCGTAGTTGATGACGTGGGAGAGGTCGTGGACGTCGATGCCTCGAGCCGCCACATCCGTGGCCACGAGGATACGCGCCTGGCGTTTTTTGAAGGCATCGAGGACCTTTTCCCGTTGGGCTTGGCCGAGATCACCATGGAGGGCGAGGGCGTCGTAGCCGCGTTCCGCGAGACGGGTGGCAATGGCGTCGGCATCCACCTTGGTGCGGCAGAAGACGAGGCCATAGAAATCTTCTTCCATGTCGATGATGCGGCACAGGGCCTCAAACTTGTCGGCTGCTGCGACCTCAAAGGCGATTTGGTCGGTAGCGCTGGCCGTCAGGCTGGTGCTTTCCGCGCGTAAGGTCAGGTATTCGCCCATGGTGCGGCGGGCCACGGCCACGACCTCTTGCGGCATGGTGGCGGAGAAAAGGAGGATGCGTCGGCTGGGCGGCGTATGACCGAGGATGGTCTCCACGTCCTCGAGAAAGCCCATGCTGAGCATCTCGTCGGCCTCGTCAAGGACCGCGAAGGCGAGCTGGGAGAGGTCGAGGCTGTTGCGGCGCAGATGGTCAAGGATACGGCCTGGTGTACCTACGACAATGGCCGCCCCACGGCGCAGGGCGCGCAGTTGGAGTTCCATGGAGGCACCGCCATAGACGGGGGCGATGGCAAGCCGCGGGTCAGGCCGCAACGAACTGAGTTCTTCGGCTACCTGGATGGCGAGTTCTCGCGTTGGGGTAAGAATAAGGGCCTGGACGTGCCGTGCGTCGGGGTCGAGGCGTTGGAGGATGGGCAGCCCATAGGCGGCGGTCTTGCCCGTGCCGGTTTGCGCCTGGGCGAGCAGGTGCTGGTGGCCATGGAGGATGGCCGGGATCGTCTGGATTTGAATCGGTGTGGGTTCCTCGAAGCCTTTGCGTTCGAGGGCCTGCAGGAGCGCCTGGCTCAGGCCAAGGCTGGCGAAGGATGACATACGAAGACCTTTGTGGGAAAAGACGTGGGGGGATTGGAAGCCCAAGGGACAAAGGCCGCTGAGCGCGCGGCGTTGACGCTCTCCCTAGGTCGACCGGCGAGGGAGGGCAAGGAAAAGTTGCCCATCTGCCCTTGTCAGGCCGGCTTGTCAGAGGCTAGCCGGAGGTATCTTTCCCGAAGGAGACATGCCGTGGAGATTCTCATTATCAATGGTCCCAACCTTGGCCATCTCGGGGTGCGCCAGCCGGAAATCTATGGCGTGCAGGGGATGGACGCTGTGCCGGCGTTGGTGGCGGCCCTTCTGGGGCCCAACGCTGCCGCGGTGCGCCTGGCCTTTTTCCAGTCCAATAGCGAAGGCGCGCTTATCGATCGCCTGGAACAGGCTTGGAAAGAGCGGGTGGAAGGGATTGTCATCAATCCGGGGGCATACACCCACACGAGCCTTGCCTTGGCCGATTGCCTCGCGTGGATTGGCATTCCTTACGTGGAGGTGCACCTGAGCAACCTGGCCGCTCGGCCCGAGCCCATGCGCCATACGAGCCTGACTGCCCCGCGGGCCATCGGTACCCTTGCCGGCTTTGGGGTCCTCGGCTATGCGTTGGCGGTGCAGGCGCTCTGGCAGCTGCAGCACGCAAAAGTATAGGGCGTCCATGTATTTTTTGGGAAGGAGCAATGCATGATTTCAACGACGGAATTTAAAAAAGGCAAAAAGATCGAGATCGACGGGGCACCCTGTGAAATTTTGGAGTGTAGTCACTACAAGCCAGGTAAAGGTGGGGCCTTTATGCGCACCAAATATCGGAATCTGCTCACCGGTGCGGTGGTTGAGCAGAATTTCCGCTCAGGGATGAAGTTCCCCAAGCCAGACTTGGAAGTGCGCGAGATGCAGTATCTCTATCGGGAAGGTGATGATTTTGCTTTCATGGATATGACCTCGTACGAGCAGATGACCCTTGCGGCTGCGGTTGTGGGGGAGAAGGGCGGATACCTTAAGGAAGCTTCGTCGTATAAAGTTATGCTCTACGAGGGACGGCCCATTGATCTGGAGATCCCGGCCTCAGTCGTGTTGGAAGTTACGGCCACGGATCCTGGTGTTAAAGGCGATACTGTTACGGGTGCCACCAAGCCAGCGACATTGGAGACCGGCCTCGTGGTGCAGGTCCCACTTTTTGTGGAGACTGGGGATCGCATCAAGATCAATACCGAGACCGGGGATTACCTCGGTCGGGAGTAAGCGAGCGATGTCCTGGTGCCCAAGGCCATGGAGGGGGCTCCGTGGCCTTGTGTTTTTTGGGGAGGCCCATGACCGATTCCATGACGGATAGACGCATGCTCGTGCGGGAGATCGCCGCCTTGGGGTGCGCGGTGCTCCTCGTCCTGGTAGTGGCAGCCTTGTATTCGTATTCCAGCCTCGATCCAGGCCTCAATCGGGCGGCTGCCGAGGGGATGGTCCGGAATGTGGCTGGTACGGTGGGCGCTTATTTGGCCGGGATGCTGGTGGATTTGTTCGGTGCCGCGGCCTGGTGGGCGCCAGCAGGGCTGGGGCTTCTCCTCCTGCGCCTGCTTTTTTCGGATTGGCGGCTGTCCCCTAGCCGTTGGGGGGGGATTGCCCTGGCGATCCCGTGGTCCCTCGTCCTGTTGGAATGTTCTTGGACAAAGGCCCTCATGACCGGCCTTCCCATGAGCGGCGGCGGGATGGTGGGCCGAATCTTGGCCCACGGGGGGCATCAGTTGGTCGGTGAGCTGGGGTTGGCAAGTCTTCTACTTGCTTGGGGGCTGGTGATCGTGCGTCTTCTTTTCGCGCAGCCGCTTGCCCGCTTAGGGCATGCCCTGGTGGTCTGGTTGGCACCGCGAGAAAGTGGGCAGAAGCGAATGGAAGAAGAGGTCCCAGGGCGCTCGCAGCGCCCTGGTTCACCGGACCCCTCCCGTCTCCTGCGTGCCACCGTGGGGCGTAAGGAAGAGGAAAGACCAGCAGAGGCCACCGCCAAGGATCCGTCCTTGCGTGCGGCTTCGGGACGGGCGCAGCCGCCAGTGGCAGTGCCGCGGCCGCCGGCCATTGCTTCGGTAGCGCCCTCTTCTCAGGAACATGGCCCTGCACCCGGGCCGCCGCTCGATCTCCTTTGTCCAGCGCCATCGACAAGCGTTGCTGTGCCGCGTCAGTCCCTAGAACGACTCGCTGAAGCCGTGACGACCTGCTTTTCGGATTTCGGGATCCACGGCGAGGTGCAGGCCATCCAGCCTGGCCCGGTCATCACCTTATTTGAGTTCAAGCCTGCCCCAGGCATTAAAGTAAGCCGGATCGCCAACTTGGGCGATGATTTGGCCCTGGCCCTTAAGGCGCGTTCCGTGCGCATCATTGCCCCGCTGCCTGGCAAGGATACTGTGGGCATCGAGATCCCCAATGAAAAGCGCCAGTCGGTGCTGCTGCGCGAGATCTTGGAGAGTCCGGCTTTTGCCCAAGGGGGCCTTTTGCCTCTCGCCTTGGGCAAGGATGCTCAGGGTAATCCCAAGGTCGTGGATCTCGCCAAAATGCCCCATTTGTTGGTCGCCGGGGCAACGGGTGCTGGTAAGTCGGTCTGTCTCAACTGCCTGCTCGTGAGCCTTGTTTATCGGCATAGCCCGCAGACGTTGCGGCTACTTTTGGTGGATCCCAAACGCATCGAGCTGGCGACGTATAGCGCCCTTCCCCATCTTGTGCATCCTGTGGTGACCGACATGCAGTTGGCCAAAAACGCCCTCGATTGGGCAGTGCGGGAAATGGAGGATCGCTACGAGGCCATGGCCCGCCTTGGCGTGCGGCATATTACGAGTTACAATGAGAAATTACGCGATCTTGGTCCGGATGGCCCGCAAGGGGAGGCCTCCCTTAAACCGTTTCCCTTCATGGTGATCGTCATCGATGAGCTCGCCGATCTCATGATGACCGCGGCCAAAGAGGTGGAGACGAGCATTGTGCGCCTTGCTCAGCTGGCGCGGGCGGCAGGCATCCACCTTGTGCTCGCCACCCAGCGCCCCTCGGTGGATGTGGTGACTGGAATCATCAAGGCCAATTTTCCGGCGCGGATCGCTTTTCAGGTGAGTTCGAAGCACGATTCGCGCACGATTCTTGATACCGTGGGTGCGGAATATCTCCTTGGGCAAGGGGATATGCTCTACAAAGGCAGTGGTGGGGCGCTCCTCCGGGTCCATGGGGCGTTTGTGGGCGATGAAGAGATCTCCCGCGTCGTGGCCTTTTGGGCCAAGCAGCATAAGCAGGTCTTCGAAGTGGATTTTGCCGCACTGGGGGACGGCGAAGAGGGGAGTGGCGAAGGTGTGGTGGGTGATGTCCTTGATGACCCCAAGTATGCCGAGGCCGTCGATCTCGTGCAGGAGCTGGGGAGGGCATCCATCTCCATGATCCAACGTCGCCTGCGCATTGGGTTTAACCGTGCGGCGCGGTTTATCGAACAGATGGAACGGGACGGGATCATTGGTCCGGCGGATGGGAGCAAGCCTCGGCTCGTGCGGCGGCGGGACGAGCGAGGATAGGCCGGCGCACGCTGCAGCGACGCCGAGAAAGCGCGTTGCCAGCGTCAAGGCCCTTAAAGCCGTGGCGGTTGCGGCGCACGCTGCCAAGGGAACGCACGGCAATGCGCTGTGTCCGCCGATGCCCTCGTGGTACGCGCGAGAGGCGGTGTGTCGCAGGCAACCAACGCCTGCAGTCTGGACCCAAGATCCGTGCATTCGCTCAACCGCCCGAGAGCCAGCGTTTTGCAGGCATCCAGTGTCAGGGGGGCGCCGTGGGACATCCAGCGCGCCTGGACGCCCTAAGAGCTGGTGCGATCTGGGCGTGGTTTAGATCGCCTACCTCCCCCCGGAAGGGAAGTCATGGGCGGATCGCTTTATTTTGGGACCACAGTTTCGATGTCTTTTCCCCAAAGCGAAGGGGCGTCGTGCGTACCGCTGCGCAGGGCGTGCCCTGGCGCTGAGGACTAGCGGCAAAAAGGGGCGCCTTGCGGCTCCCCTCCTGGTGGGGCTTGATGATGGCGTTCGGTTTAGCCCAGGGCATCAATCGCAAAAAGGGGAGCCTTGCGGCTCCCCTCCTGTTGGGGGTCGGGGGTGTTAGGTCCCGACCCGGGGGATGGAGGTGGTTATACGGTTGGTCGGTGGAAAGGAGTGAGCCGTGCCAGCAGGGCGCGACGGTCTAAAAGCGGCAGGTCGAGGCTGGCGACGGCATATTGGTGGATCTTTTTGGGATCTACTGGGTAGAGATAGATGACGCGGACACTGTCGGCGTCACCCAGGGTAGCTTCGGGGTATCGTTTCTGGACTTCAGCGAGGCGTTTTTTGGCCATGGCGAGCATGGCGTCATAGTCCCCGAAGTTCATGGTGCCAGTGGGGCACACCTGGACACAGGCAGGGAGCAGGCCATTTTGCACCCGGTCCAGACACATGGTGCATTTGGCCATGACTTTTGTCTCTGGGTGCTGGCGCGGGATATTATACGGGCAAGCCTCGCGGATTTCATTGAAGTCCGGCAGGGCTTTCGTTTTTTCGGTAAAGAACACCGCGCCGGTTTGGGGGTCATGCACGATGGCCGTGTTGTCATAGGCATCTGCCGTCAGCTTGCAGGGCGGTTCGATGCAATGGCGGCATTGCTCCGGGAAGAAGGCCCAGACAGCCAGATTGCCTTTGGCATCGGCAATTTCTTTCATGTGCACCACTTTGTAGGTGGTGGCAGAGAGGTCTTTGGGGTTTTGGTAGGAGCCCCAGTTTTGGGTTTGTTCTGCCGGGAGCTTGTTCCATTGCTTGCAGGCCACCTGGCATCCGCGGCAGGCCGTACATTTGGTGAGGTCCACGAAAAAGGCTTTTCCGGACATGGCTGGTTCTCCTTAGGCTTTGCGCACGTTGACCATGAAGGCCTTGGTTTCCGGGATGCCGGTATTGGGGTCACCGACGCTGGGGCTAAGCACGTTGGCCGACTCGCCGCCATTTTGCGGCCATACCCAGCCATAGTGCCAGGGCAAGGCGACAAGGTGTAGGGTATTGCCCATAACCTTCATGGGTTTGAGCCGCTTTGTCACGATGGCGATCGCCCAGAGCTGGCCGCGGGGGTTCTCGACGATGACCTTGTCGCCATTCTGGATGCCCTTCAGTTTGGCCAGTTCTTCACTCATTTCGCAGAAGATCTGCGGTTGCGCCTCGATGAGCCAGGGCTGCCAGCGGGTCATAAGGCCGGTCTGCCAGTGCTCGGTGACCCGGATGGTGGTGCATACAAAGGGATAGCGCGGGTCGCACACGGCGCGGTGTTTTTCCTCCCCGGCAAAGATAAGGGCCGTGGGGTTGTTGAGCTGCTTGGAGAACGGGTGTTCGGCGATGGGACACTCCATAGGCTCGTAATGCTCGGGGAATGGGCCGTCGTTGAGTCCGGGGCCAAAGAGGGCGCCGAGGCCATGGACCTGCATGATGAAGGGATGTTTGGTACCAGGGTCGCCGCCACCATCGACCACGTCGATGGTCCATTTTTTACCGGCAGCGTCCCACGCGAGGACCGGTTTCTGTGGTTGGTACGGCTTGCCGGTAAGGTCCACCGAGGCACGGTTGTAAAGGACCCGGCGGTTCACCGGCCAGCACCACGCCCAGTTGGGGAAGAGTCCGACCTTTTCTTGTTCTGGGGTCTGGGTCTTGTCGCGGCGAGCGGCCATGTTTCCCTTGGCAGTGTAGGAACCACAGTAGAGCCAGTTGCCTGAACACGTGGACCCATCGTCCTTGAGGAAGAGGAAGGAGGGCACCTGGGTGCCGGCTTTCACGGTTTCTTCCTTTCCATCGGGGGTCTTCACCACCGTATCTTTGAGGTAGTAGCCGTTGATGAGCTTGGCGGTTTTGTGGGGATCGAAGGTATGGCCATCGCCCCAGTCAGCCACGTTGAGGCCGAGGATCGGCTCGGGCATGACCCCGCCTTCTTTCTGGTAGAGCTCGCGGATCTTGAGGAAGAGCTCATAGATAATGTCGCCGTCGGGTTTGGTCGCGCCTGCTGGCTTGGGTCCGGCGTAGCGCCACTGCATCCAACGGCCGGTGTTGGTGATGGAGCCCTCTTTTTCCACCGACACGGCGCAGGGGAGGAAGAAGACTTCGGTCTTGATTTCCTTGGGGTTCATGCCTGGGCCCATCCAGAAGGAACCGGTCTCGTTCTCGAAGATGTTGACGTTGACCATCCAGTCGAGCTTGGCCAGGGCTTGGCGAGTCTTGTGGGCGTTGGCACCGCTGGCGGCTGGGTTCATGCCCCAGGCAAAGAAGCCTTTGAATTGGCCTTTGAGCATTTGATCGAAAAGGACGAGCCAGGAAGCGTTCTGGCCTTCATCGAGCTTGGGAAGCCATTTATACGCTGTTTCGAGGTCTGCCTCTTTGTACATAGCCTTGAGAAGGCTCGCCAGGTACTTAGGCTGATTTTGTTTCCAGTTCAGGCTCTTGGGGTCCTTGCTGACAGGCGTGATCGCCTTGAGATACTCGGCAAGTTCCCCTTGGTTTGCCCGTGGGGTGGGCAGATAGCCCGGGATGATGTGGAAAAGGAGGGCATGGTCTGTAGAACCCTGGACGTTGGACTCACCACGCAGGGCGTTCACCCCGCCGCCCGCCATACCGATGTTGCCCAAGAGGAGTTGGACTATGGCCATGGTGCGGATATTCTGGACGCCAACGGTATGCTGAGTCCAGCCCATGGCATAGAGGATGGTGCCGGATTTGTCTGGTTTGCCCGTCGTGGTGTACGCTTTGTACACTTCCAGGAGTTTCTCTTCCGGCGTACCTGTCACCGAGGAAACGGTTTTCAGATCGTAGCGTTTGTAGTGTTCTTTGAGGAGTTGGAAGACACAGCGCGGATCCGAGAGCGTCATGTCGCGCTTGGGGACTCCATTTTCATCGAGTTCGAAGGCCCAGGATTTCTTGTCATACTTACGGTTGGCCTCGTCAAAACCAGAGAACAATCCATCTTTGAAAGAGAAGTCTTTGGAGACGATAAACGATGCGTTCGTATAGTTGACGACGTATTCTTTGAAATAAAGATTGTTGTCGAGAATATACTTAATCATGCCTCCAAGGAACGCGATATCGGTTCCTGAACGAAGTGGTGCATAAATGTGCGCTTTTGAAGATGTTCTTGTAAATCGAGGATCGACGTGAATCAGCGTGGCGCCATTATCTATCGCCTTCATTACCCAATGGAATGTGATGGGATGAGTTTCAGCGGAATTGCCGCCCATGACTAAAATGCAGTCACTATTTTTGATGTCAATGATGTGGTTGGTCATGGCGCCCCGGCCAAAACTTTCCGCTAATGCAGGAACGGTCGAGCTATGGCAGATGCGCGCCTGGTGTTCAATGAAGGTAAGACCAAGACAACGGAGCATGGTCTGGTAAATCCAGCATTCTTCGTTATCCATGGCCGCGGAACCGACCGAAGCGATGCCGTCGCAGCGGTTGACCGGCTGGCCTTTGGCATTGGTTTTGACAAAGGTGGCGTCGCGCGTGGCTTTGACTCGTTTGGCGATCTCGGTGATCATCCATTCCCAGGACTTGGGCTCCCAGCGGTCACTGCCCGGGGCGCGGTACAGGGGTTGGGTGACGCGACGGTCATTTTCTGCCAGTTGGAAGAGGGCGGCACCTTTGGCGCAGAGGCTGCCTTCGTTGATGGGGTGGTCGGGATCTCCTTCGATGTTGATGGCCCGATTGGTCTTTTCGTCCGTGGAAACGATCAGCCCGCAGCCTGTGCCACAATAGCAACAAATTGTGGTGGTTTCCTTGCCTTGGCGCAGTTTCAGGAGTTGGGCGCCGGCCTGGGCCTCAGAGAGATCGAGGCCGAGCCCGCCAAAGGCGGTGACCGCCGTGGCCGCGGCAGTAAGTTGGATGAATTCTCTTCGCCGAAGTTGCATGGTGTCCTCCTTGTTGCTGATCCCTCGGCTCGTGGGGGTCGGAGTTTTCTTTTCTCCGATGGTGGCTCTCATGGGGCAAAGGCAAAGAGGACACAAGAAAAAGCTTATTCCTCAAAGTTTGGCACAAAAGCACATAGATATTGGGCGAGGATGGGGAAGATATCGTCGTGGCGGTGGTTGTAGCGAAATTCCAGTTCTTTGATATATAAAGGAAAATTGACAGGCGAGATGCCGCGAAGGCGTTGGAACCAGGCCTTGGAAAAGGACCAGAACCCTCGGGAGGAGTCGATGAAAAGCCCTTTGTCAGTATGTTTGACCCCATAGGTCGTGGAGAGCGCATTGCCGCCGATGAGTAGCGCGGCATACTGTTTGTAGCGATCCGTGTAGATGATTTTGCCGATACTGGCCGTTTTGAGGTGGAAATTCATTTTGAAATGGAGGATGCTTTCGGCATCAAGCTCCGGGATAAGGTCCACAAAGACGTGGTCACCGCGCTCCACGATGCCGAACACTGGCATACGGAGCCCGTGGCGGGATTCTTTGCGGAACTTGCCTGATGGTGCGAGGTCAAGGCCATGGATCGAGGAAAAGATAAGCCGGGCATCCAGACTATGAGCCACGATGGCCATGCGCAGGGTAGTCACGGATTTGTAGGCCGTGTTGTAGGAGACACCGAGCTGTTCGGCCACCCGGCTGGTCGGGGCCTCGAGTTCGAAGAGTTTGATGAGGCGCAGCCATTGCTGGCAACTCAGATTGCCGTTGTTGAGAAAGCGCAGGCTAAAGTCGTGGAAGGTATAGCCGCAGCGCGAGCAGCGACGGTATCCCTTTCGGATGGCGTACAGGCGTCGGGTGCGGCATTTAGGGCAGAAGCGTTGATGGTTTTTCCAGCAAAATCCCAGCAAAAATTTTCTGGCAGAATTTTCTGTTTTGATAATCTTTTCATAGTGTTCAAGTTTCATATTCGGCAATTTTTTATGTCAAAGTGTGCGTATTTAGCTTAACGGGAGGAGCGGACAATCCGTCCTGGATATAAAACTGCGAGAATTTCTTTATGTCAAAAAAAGCATACATTGGCAAGGGGGTTCGGATGGCCTGGCAGGTGTGGCGCTGCGGAGCATGGTGGTGGGGGGTTTGTCTCCTGGTAGGGCTCTTGGGCTGCCAGGAGGCCGAGGTGGTAGTTTCGATGCCGGTGTTGGAGAACCCTGGAGTCTCCGACACCGAGGTGACCTTCGGCTCGTCCCTCGCCCTTCAGGGGCATGCAGGCTATCTTGGCCAGGAGACGATCAAGGGGGCGATGGCGTATATCAACTATGTCAACGACTCCGGTGGGGTGCATGGCCGACGGATTCGGGTCATTACCCGAGACGATAGCTATGATCCACCGAAATGCCTCGCCAATACCCAACGCTTTCTCATTGAAGATCGTGTATTTGGGCTCTTTTGTTATGTGGGTACTCCTACGACGGTGAAGGTTTTACCCATGATTCAGGAAGCCCAAGTGCCTCTCCTTGGGATGTTTACCGGTGCCAATGCCTTGCGAGAGCCGTTTTTGCCGTATGTGGTCAATGTCCGCGCATCGTACTATCAGGAGACTGGCGCTGCGGTGCATCATCTGGTGCATGATTTGGGATTAAGTCGCATTGCCGTTTTTTATCAATACGATGCCTTTGGTTTCGATGGGTTGACGGGCACAGAGCTTGCTCTCAAACGCTTTGGCCTTGAGCCCGTGGCCCGGGGGAGCTACGTGCGTGGGACAAACGATGTCTCGGATGCCGTGGATCGCATTGCTGCTGCAGACGCTCAGGCCGTTGTGATGATCGGCACCTCGGACCCGTGTGCCAATTTCATTCGCCAGACCCTGTGGCGAGGGCATACACCTATCTTCTATATGGTGTCTTTTGTGGGGGCTAAGGAGCTTTCCCGGAATTTAGCAGGCACGAGCCTCGATGGCGTCCCGGTGATCATGAGTCAGGTCGTTCCTCCACCGCGCGCTGCTGATGGATCGCCCACGCCGAGTGCACAAGAGTTCGTGGAGTTGATGACCCGGTACTTCCCTGGGGAGGAGCCCAACTTTGTGGGCTTTGAGGGGTATATCAATGCCAAGACCTTGGTGGAGGCCTTGCGTCGTGCAGGCCGCGCCCTGACCCGGGAAGCGTTTCTGCGCGCCGTGGAATCCATGGATGACTTTGCCATCGGGCCTGACGTCCGGCTCTCCTTTGGGCCGACGGACCACCAAGGTCTTGATACCGTATACTTTACGATATTGCGAGAGGGACGATTTGTCCTGCTGGAGGATTGGCAGGAAGTGCGGGGGGTGCGTCCATGATCCGCCTCTATTCCCATGTATCTCTCAAGAACAAGATATTCTTTTCTATATTGCTCGTTATTCTCCTCATTAGTGTGACCATCGCATTTTTAGCACGATGGATCCTTATCTCCGGACTCACCAAAGAGCTTGAGTTGCGAGGAATTGCTGTAGCTCGTTCCATTGCTGAGCGTGGAGCTGGTTTTGTTCTTGAAAAAAATTCTCCTGAACTACTTGGACTTATATTTGACGAGGCAAGATTGCGCGAGCGTCAATTCCTTATTAATTATATTTATGTCCTTGATCGTGTAAATCAAGTACAAGCGCATACGTTTACGGTGCCATTTCCTGCAGCATTCAGTACTGCCAATCCTATTCCTGAGGATGAAGCGCAGAGTGTTCGGCTAGTACGCCATGGAGAAATGGTTTCCTATGATATTGCTGTGCCTATTCGTGAGGGTATTTATCGCATTGGCAGTGTGCATGTGGGACTGAGTAAAGACCACATCGATCGCTTGGTGGCAAAGCTGCGCTTTATGTTTCTTGGTTTTATCTCAGCGGTTATTATCATCATCTTTTACGTCAGCCACCTCGTCTCCCGGCATATCACCATGCCGCTGCGCCGTCTGACTCGTATTTCCGACGAATTGAGCCGGGGCAATTTCGATGTTCCCATCGATCTTGGCGAGGGGCTCGATTGGGCGGTGACCAATTGCCCCGCCTATAAAGATACCAACATGCCGTGCTGGCATTTTGATCAACAGTCTGCCCGCGGTGGCCGTGGGGCGCGGCGAGAAACCGGTCAGGCCTGTGCCACCTGCCAATTCTATCGCAAACGTTTGGGACGAGATGAAGTGGTCCAATTAGCGGACTCATTCCTCAACATGGTGTGGTCTATCCGGCTGTACCGCAAACGTTTGCAGGAGTCGGAGCAAAAGTACCGTTCCCTTTTCGATTCAGGACCAGATCCAATATTCGTTGTCGATTGCGCCACACAAACTATCCTTGATGCCAACCCAAGAGCAGAGGAAGTGTATGAATATCCATTGCAAGATTTGTTTGGAATGCCTTTTGAGAAGTTAGATCCAGACCAAGCAAAGCAGTGTTTTCTCGCTCTTGAGAATGCGAAAACAAAGACAGGTTGTGTATATTATCCAAAAGTACTTCACTATAAAAAAGGAAATAGACCATTTTATGTCAATATGCATGCATGTCCTATTAGTTATGCAGGAAAGCAGGCTATCATTGTGGCTGTAGCCGATATCACGGAGATGATGGAAAAAGATGCTCAGCTTGTCCAGGCAGCGAAGATGAAGACTCTTGGCGAGATGAGTGCTGGCATCGCTCACGAGATCAATCAGCCGCTCAATGCGATTAAAATGGGAAGTGAATATTTAAGCTTGCTCCTCGAGCAAGGGCGGGAAGTGTCCTCTGAGCAGATTCAGGAGATCACCACTGAGATTAGCCAGCAGGTGGATCGTGCGGCAGAGATTATTAATAATCTTCGAGCGTTTGGTCGGAAATCCGGCCTAACCATGGAGCGAGTGGACCTCAATGAGCCGATCCGTGGTGTCTTATCGATCATCGGGCGACAGTTTTCCATCCAGCGCATCAATATCCGTCTTGACTTGGCCGTGCAGTTGCCCCCGGTGCGCGGTCACAATAATCGCTTCCAGCAGGTATTTTTCAATTTACTCAACAATGCCCGCGATGCTATCCAGGAGCGCATGGAAAGTGAGCCGGAACTCTATGGTGATATCTTGATTCGTACGTTTGTGGAAGATGGCCGGGTCGTGGCTTCGGTATCGGATAATGGTTCTGGCATTCCCGAAGAGGTGCGCAATAAGATCTTTGAGCCGTTTTTTACGACGAAGCAGACTGGTAAGGGTATGGGGCTTGGGCTGGCTATCACCTATGGTATTGTCCGCGATTACGGCGGCTCCATCGCCATTGACAGCGAGCTCGGACAGGGAACCACCTTCCGTTTGGCCTTTCCCGCTGCGGTATAACGTTAAGGAGGCCCTATGGACCGCGAGAAGATCCTCATCATTGACGACGAAAGACCGACCCTCAAAATGTTCTCGCTGTTTCTTGAGGTCTATGGATTTTCCATTTTGACGGCGGAGTCCGGTGAGGAAGGGCTGGCGATTTTCGATCGGGAACGCCCAGAAATCGTGCTCACGGATATCAAGATGCCAGGCATGGACGGTATTGAGGTCCTGCGGGAGATCAAGCGCCGCTCGCCCACCACCGAGGTCATCGTCATCACAGGCCATGGGGATATGGATTTGGCCATTCAGGCCCTTAATCTCGACGCAGCGGACTTTATCAACAAACCTATCCAGCGCCAAAGTTTGGAGCAGGCCCTCTCCCGGGCAAGAGAGCGTCTCAATCTAGCTAAACGCCGCCAACATGAGGTGGAGACTCGCCAAGAGGGCGATATCCTCATTGTCCATATCCAGGGCAGTCTCAATGCCTATTCCGAGGGGATTTTGCGGGATGCCTACCGCCAGGGTGTGGAGGCTAGGGTGCGGCGTATTGTGCTCCAGTTTGACCCAAGCACGTCCATCAACGGTGCGGGGATTGCCATCCTCACCCAGTTGGTGCTCGAGAGCGAAAAAGACGGCGTGGAAATTGTCATGGCAGGATTGTCCGAGAATTTCCGGCGGGTGTTTGATATTGTGGGACTGACGCGCATGGTGCGTCTCTATCCTACGGTAGCCGAGGCCTGCCAGGCAGGAGGTGGCGTATGATGAGGATGCTCGTTGGGCTCGTGCTGGGGGTACTTGTGGTTGGCGCAGGGGGAGCCTCGGCAGAACCCATCGCCGCGGGGAAATCTCTCGCCAGTATCCGCTTTACCGCTCCGCCCCTGCCGGAGGATGCAGCTGCCCTGGGGGTGAAGCCGAGGGGGACATTCACCGTCAAGGATTTGGGCGCTGAAGTGATCCTCGTGGAGGTTATCGGGATCTATTGCCCCCAATGCCACAAGCAGGCGCCAGGATACAATTCGCTCTATGGTCGTCTGGGAAAGGGCAAGATCAAAGGCCGAGTGGCCATGTTTGCTGTGGCAGCCGGGGGCAGTGACGCTGAAGTTGGTCAGGCGCGGGAAACCATGTACCGTTTCCCTGTTATAAGCGATCCAACGTATGCGGTGCATAAAGCCCTGGGCGAGCCGCTGACCCCGTACACTATCCTCTGCCGCGCTGATGGGACGATTGTGTGGACCCATCTGGGGGTCATCGAAGATATCGACGGTCTGTTTGCTCGCATCCGCAGCCTGCTCCCATAGCCTCCGATGATGGACACTGCGTGTTCTCCGCTGCGCCAAGACCTGGATCGCGCCACATTCCATCTCGAAGTGCTGCGCGAGGTGGCGGCCCTTATCACGGCAAGCCGCAAACCCCGCGCTATTCTCGAATCTGTCCTGCTTTCGGCCATGGGGGGCGTGGGGGCGGCCAGTGGTTGTGCGGCCTTGGTCCATGGGGATGCGGTGCAGGATTGTCTGTGCAAGGGGGAGGCGTGTGATACCGGTGCCTTGTCGGCGAGTCTGGTGGCGCCGGTGGTGGCCGCCATTGAGCAGGCCGCGCATCCCATCCTCTTCGATGCCCAAACGCTGGTGGGTTGGCCCTGGCGGGTTGCTGTAGCCTTAGGGGTCACGGTGGATGCGGAGCGGGTAGCGTTGCTTGTCCTTGGTCCGCAGGTAGCTGGAGACCTTTATGATGAGGAGGACCTCCGTTTTCTCCACACCTTAGGCATACTCCTCCAGGTAAGCCTCCGTTTTGCTATGGCGCATATGCGGGAAGAACTCCTTACTGCGCAGCTGCTGCGCCGCACCGAGGAGCTGGACCGGCAGGTCTTTCACTTGCGGGCCGGTCGCGAACTGGCCCTTGAGCTGGGACAAGGTCGGAATCTTGCCACGACCCTCGCCCGAGCTATGCCCGTCATCTTGGGCCATTTTGCCTTGGCCAGTGGTTTATTGGTGCTCCTTGATCGCCCTTCGGGTCAGGTGTGGGTAGAGCGCCGGGAGAGCTCCTGGCAGGGGGATCGCCGCACGGCAGACCAACTCCTGTTTGCCTGCCTGTCGCGTTGCCCCACCAAGCAGGTGCCGCCACTCCATGTGGAGGCTTTGGACCTGGAGCACGATGCGGATTTGGGAGTGGGCTTTACGCCGCGTCATGGGTTTTTCTTTCAGGTGCGGGAGGGGCTTTTTGGGGTCGCGCTTTTGGGGGCACCGCTGCGCGAAGGCGGCCCGAGCGACCATTCCGCGCTCCTCGCCGCCATCCAGCAATTGGTGCTGCACCTCCACGGCGCCGATGCCTTTGCCACAATAGTTGCCCTTAATAAGGACCTCGAGGAACGCAACCAATCCCTGCAGCGCACCGTGGATGCACTCACCCAGGCCCAGGGCCGGATTGCCAAGCTAGAGTCACGGGTGCGCCAGGTCCTTGGGGCCGTGGAGGACAAAACCTGGCAGGTAACCCGAGCTCGACTTGTAGATTTTATCGCCCTCGTGCTGCTGAGCGCTGTACTTGGGCTTGCTTTCAATGCCCAAAATCCCCAGGGGGTGGACCTCCTGCCGCCGTACCTGCCAGCTCGCGTCCAGGTAACAGGGAGCATACCTCAGGACGCCATCGTCGTCGATGCTCGGCCTAAAGAGTACTATGATCGGGAACACCTCCTTGGCGCCGTTAACCTGCCGCCGCAGTTTTTCGACTTCGTCTACCCTATGCTCCTGGGCAGCGAAGACCCCGAGCGTCCGGTGGCCGTCTATGGCCGGACCTGGAGTCGGCGCTATGATGTCGAAACCGCTCGCCTCCTTCTGGATCGAGGCCATGAAACTGTGGTGATCGTGCACCAGAGCGCGGGGGTGCGGCCGTGAGTTCCTGGCGTTCTTGGGGGGGGCATGCCTGGATTGCCCTTGGATTTCGCTTTTATCTTGGCGGGCTCTTTGTGCTTGCCAGTCTCCACAAGATCCAATTCCCTGCCGCCTTTGCCGATGCCGTGGTGGCTTACCAGGTCGTGCCGTTTTTCCTTGTACCAGCGATGGCAGTCGTGCTGCCGTGGCTTGAGCTCCTCTCTGGCCTCTGTCTTGTGCTCGGTGTTCGCGCCAAGGCCGCGGCCTGGACCGTGGCTGCGTTGTTGGCCTTGTTTGTCCTGGCCGTGGTTTCGGTCCTGCTGCGCGACCTCCCTGTGAGCTGTGGTTGTTTTGCGGCTACCGGAGAACCGGCTACCTGGTGGACCGTGGCCCGTGACTTGGCGTGGTTGGGGATGGCCTTGTATGTTATCGCTTATGACCGCTATCTCCATTTGGAGCGCCTGCTGCTCGTCTCTCCCAAGGAGTTGGATCAATGAAGATACTCGTGGCGCTGGGTCTTTTGGTCCTGGTGAGCTGCTCGGGCCGATCGGAGATGGTTGGCCGCTATGAGGCCATCTCCTCCCGCGGCGAGGAGACGGTGCGCGTGGTCATGACCTTGGCTGCCGATGGCACGGGCAAGTGGCTTGTCGCCACGGAGGAGACGGTCTTCTCCTGGTCCGTAGAGGGCGATCACCTGCGCATCTACACCCGACTCGGAGGGGTGGTGGAAGGGCGGGTACAGGGCACAACGGTCCATCTCGACGTCCCCGGCTGGGGGGTGCTTGAATTTCGGCGTTAATTCCGTTCCGGCCTGTGTCATGATCTCTCGTTTTGTCGCCGAGGGCGCGGGGCCTTCGGTGGTTGCCTATCTGGACATAAGCGACTGTGTCATGATTTCATGGTTGTCGCCGAGGCGCGTGGCTTTTGGCGCTGCTTTCGGCCGGAGCCGGTTGGTCATTGCTGTACTCCGGCGCTGTGCGAAAGACACCTTCTCCCTTCAGGACCTCGTACGCGGCCCAACCGCGCAAGAGGATAAAGCGCGACCCGGCGTGCGACAGATGGGGTGAGGTGGCGCGCGTCGTTGGTTCTGCCCCAGTCGAGGGGCGTCTTTGTCCGCAAGCGTCTGCTGGCTGGCCCTATCGCTGTAAAGGGGCAGAGGGGAGGTCTGGTTTGTGGAGGGCGCGGGCCACTATTCGACGGACATCACCCAGGCAGCAGCGGCCTTGGGGATGGGTCTTGGCGCAGCGGCAACCGCTCGTCGCTTTGGCCTGAAGGATACGTTCAAGGATGGTGCTGCGGCCATGGGCTTGGACGTCCTCGAGGATGTCGGCCTCAGTGTAGCCATGACAAAAACAGATGGTGGCGCTGGATGCCATGGATGGTCTCCGTAGTTTCAGATTACAAGCTGCTTAAAATTCGCTGCATCTGGATGACAACCGTGAAAAATACTCCTTATTTTCTCCTGCAAGGTTCCGTGTTGTCGGGTGGGCGAAGAAGGGCATTATGTCTTTTTTCCGAAACTAAGGAGGATGACCATGGCAGCAGACGTGTTGGGTGACGGGTTGGCTCGGATGCTCAAGGGAGGGGTGATCATGGATGTGGTCAGCCCGGAACAGGCCGTTGTGGCAGAGCGGGCCGGGGCGTGTGCGGTTATGGCCTTGGAGCGGGTTCCTGCAGACATTCGGGCGCAGGGAGGGGTGGCGCGTATGTCTGATCCCGGACTCATCCGGGAAATCATGGCTGCGGTGACCATTCCGGTCATGGCCAAGTGCCGGATTGGTCATTTTGTGGAGGCGCGTATCCTCGAGGCCGTGGGGGTGGACTACATCGACGAAAGCGAGGTGCTGACCCCGGCAGACGAAGTGCACCATATCCATAAGCGGGACTTTCGGGTTCCGTTTGTCTGTGGATGCCGGGACCTCGGAGAGGCGTTGCGCCGAGTTGCAGAAGGGGCGGCTATGATCCGTACCAAAGGCGAGGCCGGCACTGGCGACGTTTCCGAGGCCGTGCGCCATGCCCGGCAGGTGCAGGGGGCCATCCGACGTCTGACGGCAATGGCTGAAGATGAAGTGGCGGCCTATGCCAAGGAAATCCGTGCGCCGCTCTCCTTGGTCTGGAAGACGCGTGAGTTGGGGCGGCTACCGGTGGTGCATTTTGCTGCTGGCGGTATCGCCACCCCGGCGGATGCGGCCCTTATGATGCATCTGGGCATGGATGGGGTGTTTGTGGGCTCGGGCATCTTCAAGAGTGCCGACCCAGAGGCCCGGGCCCGGGCCATCGTCCTCGCGGTCACCCACTATGCGGATTTTGCCAAGCTGGCGGAGGTCAGCACTGGCCTTGGCGAGGCCATGAGCGGGATCGCCGCCCGGGATCTCGCTGACGTGGCCCGTTTGGCTGGAAGGGGCTGGTGATGGTGGTGGGGGTGCTTGCCCTCCAGGGGGGCTTTGCGGAGCACGAGAGTGTCTTGGCGCGGTTGGGTGTGGCCAGCCGTCAGGTACGCACGCCGCAAGACCTGTCCGGGCTTGCGGGCCTTATTCTGCCTGGGGGCGAGAGTACGACCATCGGCATTGTGGCCGAGGCAAACGGTCTGCTTGCACCGCTTCGGGATTTTGCGATGGCGCATCCTGTCTGGGGGGTGTGTGCGGGGGTGGTCTTTCTGGCCCGCGCTGTTGGCCGTCTTCAGCCGACCCTCGGCGTCCTTGACCTGGAAGTGGCCCGCAATGCCTATGGCCGGCAGCGGGAGAGCTTTACGGCCCAGGTGGAGGTGGCCGGTCTTGGGGCATTTCCTGGGGTCTTCATCCGTGCCCCGCGTTTGGTGGCCTGGGGGTCGGCGGTGGAGCCGATGGCCTGGCACGAGGACGAGGTCGTGGGGGTGCGCCAAGGGCACATTCTGGCCACGGCCTTCCATCCGGAGCTGACCGCCGATATCCGTCTCCACGCCCAATTTGTGGCCTGGTGCCATTGACAGCTTCGTGCGCCTGGCGCACTTCCGGCGCAACCGTTCGGTGTTTGCCTGGAGGTGCTCATGTCCTTGGTTATCCGCGGCGCCTTGCTCCCGGAAGGAAAGCGGGATGTGCGTATCGACGATGGTCAGTTTGTGGCCATCGCGCCAAGCCTTGATAGTTGTCCTGGCGAGGAGGTCCTCCCTGCTGAAGGGCTGGCCTTGCTCCCCTCGTTTGCCAACGGCCATACCCATGCGGCCATGACCTTGCTGCGCGGCTATGCCGACGACATGGAGCTCCACTCCTGGCTTTCCACCAAGATTTGGCCGTTTGAGGCACATCTTACGGAAGAGGATGTCTACTGGGGGACAAAGCTTGCCTGTCTGGAGATGATCGCCACGGGGACCACCTTCTTCGTGGATATGTACTGGCATGCGCGGGCCACGGTGCGGGCAGCGGTGGAAATGGGCTTGCGAGCGGCGGTGTGCGGGGCGTTTTTCGATTTTGGAGATGCGGCTCGTGCCGCGGCCATGCGCCGGCAAGTGGAGGAGCTCTATTCCCAAAGCCGTGCGGACCCAGCGCAGGTGCGCTTTGTTGTTGGCGCCCATGCCATCTATTCCGTATCCGCGGCCTCGCTCCAATGGCTCTCGGATTTTGCCCGGGACCGAGGCCTCATTCTCCATCTCCATCTCTCCGAGACGCAAAAGGAAGTGGAGGATTGCCTGCGCGCCCATGGGGAGCGGCCAGTGATCTATCTCGATCGTCTTGGCGTCCTTGGCCCGCATGTCGTTGTGGCCCACGGGGTGTGGTTCGACCCCAGGGAACGGGAGACCCTCGCGCGCCACGGGGTTGGTGTGGTGCATAATCCGGTCTCCAACCTGAAACTCGCTTCGGGCGCCATGGACTACGTGGCTTTGCGTCAGGCCGGGGTGCGGGTTGGCCTTGGCACGGATGGCTGTGCCTCGAGCAACAACCTCGATATGCGCGAGGCGATGAAGACGGCTTCGCTCCTCGCCAAGCTCGTGGCCCGGGACCCCTGTGCCCTGCCTGCTGCCGAGGCCCTCGCCTTGGCGACCCGGGAGACGGCTGCGCTCTATGGTCTTGAGATGGGGGAAATTGCTGTCGGCCGGCCTGCAGATTGTATCCTTGTGGACCTCGATTCTCCGTCGATGGTGCCGGCCCATAATCTTGTTTCCAACTGGGTTTACAGTGGCGGACAGGTCCGTTTTACCCTCTGTGGCGGTCGCATCCTCATGCGGGATGGCGTCGTGGAGGGAGCGGCAGAAATCCGTGCCCAAGCGCGGCGGTGCGTTGCCCGCCTTTGTGAGCTGGCCCAATGCACCCGGTGATCCTCGTCTATACCGGGGAGGGCAAGGGCAAGACCTCGGCTTGTGTGGGTCAGGCGGTGCGCGCCTTGGGGCATGGCATGGTTGTGGCCTTTGCCCAATTCATGAAGCGTCCGGGACAAGCCGGAGAGCAGCGCTTGCTTGCCGAACTTTTGGGAGCGCGTTTTTATGCCGGTGGCCTTGGGTTCTTGCGCCGCCACGAAGACTTTCCCCGCCACCGGGCCGCGGCCCTGACGACCTTGGCCTGGGCGCAAGACCAGGTTGCTGCCGGCTGCCAGATGCTCCTCCTTGATGAGGTCCTCTATGCCTTGGGGTACGGGCTCCTGGAGCGAGCAGAACTAGAATCCCTACTTGCCGAAGCAGCCGCTATCCATGTGGTGCTCTCTGGTCGCGGGGCGCCCCATTGGCTCGTGGAGCGGGCCCATATTGTGACCGAAATGCGTGCCCTGCGCCACGCCTATGCGGCAGGTTTGGCCGCCCAGCCGGGCATTGAGCTGTGACCCGTCGTGGTCGCGCTACCACCCTCCCCTCGTTGAGAAAGGGGTAAGCAGCACTGCGGGGCCGTGGTGTTTTCGTCGAGGGAGATGGCGTCTGGTACGGCTCTCTCCTCGTTTGTCGTTCGGAATTGGCCTTCGGCCCCTGAACAAACATGGCGATGTCTCTACGCCCTCAGGGATTTTTCCCTGTCGGAGACCGTCTCTCCCAGGCTACGTCGAGAACGAGGACCGCTGTTCCTCCGCCGACGATTTTTTCCTGTCGGTAGCGACTAAGCTCCGGGGCTTCCAGGGATCCAAGGAACAGGGGCCAATTCTCGGATTCGCCCGACGACCGTCTCTCTCCAAAGCTCCGGGGGCGTTCACCGTGAGGGACGCGCTGCCTTCAAGATGACCTGGCCGCAGTGGCGGCAGGAATTGTTGCGCAGGTCCATCTGGGCAACGTGAAATCCCTGGCGGCGGATGACCGTTTGGCCGCAGCTGGGGCAGACAGTGTCCTCTAGGCCTTCCTGGCGTACGTTGCCCACATAGACGAAATGAAGTCCTGCAGCCTGGCCAATGGCTCGGGCCCGCAGCAAGGTGGCAAGGGGTGTGGGCGGGACATGGGGCATTTCGTGGCAGGGGTGGAAGCGGGAGACGTGCCAGGGGATATCCGGACCGAGTTCTTGGGCGATGAAGCGCGCCACGGTGGTGAGTTCGGCGTCGCTGTCATTGTGCTCTGGGATGATAAGAGTCGTGACTTCCAGATGCCAGCCCAGGCGGCGCATGGCCACGAGGTTTTTTTGAACAGTCACGAGCCGTCCGCCGCAGATGTGACGATAAAAGCGTTCGCTGCCGGCCTTGAGGTCAATATTGGCCGCTTGGATGCGTGAGGCAAGTAGCCGGAGGGCCTGAGGGCTCTGAAAACCGTTGCTCACCAGCACCGTGGCCAGGCCCAAGGGGAGAGTGGCATCGGCAGTGGCGATGACAAGTTCCAGGAACACCGTTGGCTCGGAGTAGGTAAAGGCCACCGAGGCACAGCCAAGCCGGCGGGCGGTATGGGCGAGTTGGGCGGGGTCGACCTCCTCGCCGTGGATGGCCCCGCGGACGCAGGAAAGGCTCCAGTTCTGGCAAAAGGCGCAGCGGAAATTGCACCCCTGGGTGCCAAGGGAGAGGGTCGTGGTGCCGGGGAGGAAATGAAAAAGCGGTTTTTTTTCGATGGGGTCCACGTGCAGGGCCGCGACGTGGTAGCCGACGAGGGAAACCAATTGGCCGCCCTGGTGGGCGCGAACGCCACAGCGGCCGCGCTCGCCCTCGGCCAGGCGGCAGAAGTGGGCACAGGCCTGGCAGAGGATGCGATGGTCGGGCTGGGGTTTGCCAAGGAGGGCAGGGCGCATGGTTTACTCCTGCGGGGCGAGCAGAAGGGGTGGTTTGGGCTCTGGGCGCTGGAGGCCGAGGTCGAGGTGGAGTTCTGGCACAAGGAGAATTGGCCGTTCCTGAGTTCGGGGCCGAGGTGTAACAAAGAGCGACTCCTCGGTGGCGTTGTTTGTAAAGCGGATCGTATCGCCGTCAAAGGCACCCATCGTTTCCGCTTGGGGTGTGCTCTCCAAGACGATGCCTTGAGTCATGGCCGGTTGTGCCATCGCCAGGGAAAGGATCAGGAAGAGGCCGACTTTACTTGAAGACAGGTGGCGCGTATACATAAAACCCTCCTGAGGCGCGTTTGAGGATCGTGTCCATGACCTAGCGAGGCCGCCTGAGGAGAGCAAGAGGGAGGAAGGTATGGAAGGTCGCGATCGCGCCTACAAGGCAGCAGGTGTCCATATTGGGGCGGGCAATGCCCTGGTGGAGCGCATCAAACGGCACGTGGCTTCTACGCGCACCAAGGGTGTCGTGGGAGATTTGGGTGGTTTTGGCGGGCTCTTCAAACCCAGTCTTACCAACTATCGTGATCCGGTGTTCGTGGCCGCTACCGATGGCGTGGGGACCAAGCTGCGTATCGCCTGGGACCTTGGGCGCCATGATACGATAGGGATCGACCTTGTGGCCATGAACGTCAACGATATCATTGTCCAAGGGGCTCGCCCGCTTATTTTCCTCGACTACTTTGCCACCGGCAAGCTCGATGTGGATGTGGCAGAACAAGTCATTGCTGGTATCGCTGCGGGGTGCCGGCAGGCGGGCTGCGCCTTGATTGGTGGGGAAACCGCGGAGATGCCGGATTTTTACCGTCCAGGGGAGTACGACCTTGCAGGGTTTTGTGTGGGCATCGTGGACAATGACCGCATTGTGGATGGCTCTTCCGTTGGGGTGGGGGATGCCATCATTGGTTTGGCCTCCAGTGGGGCTCATTCCAATGGTTACTCCCTTATCCGCAAGATTGTGGCCGAAAGCGGTGTGTCTCTTGATGCCCCTTTTGGAGATACGGGCCAAACCCTGGGGGAAGTCCTTTTGACACCCACGCGCATCTATGTGGAGCCAGTCCTCCACCTGCTGCGGGACTTTGATATCCATGGCATGGCCCATATCACCGGCGGCGGCTTTTACGATAACATCCCCCGCGTCCTGCCGCGCGGGACGATGGCGCATCTCGAGTTTGGCGCCTGGCCCGTGCCGTTGCTCTTTACGTGGCTGCGGGAGCAGGGCAACCTTGGGTGGGAAGAGATGCTTCAGATCTTCAACTGCGGCGTGGGCTATGTGCTTTTTGTAAAAAAAGGGATAGCCCAAGAAGTCCTCGACCGGCTTGCTGCCCTCCGCTGCCCGGGATGGCGTATTGGCGAGGTGCGTGAGCGGCCGCCAAAAGCTGAAGCGGTGCAGTTTGTTTTTTAAAACGACTCCAAAACGCTGAGATAAAAAAGGCGCCGTTTCGGCGCCTTTTTTGTCTGGTTGCGTGAAGGTCGGCTTGTCTTGGCTTCGGCCAGGGGGTTAGAGTTTTCGGTAACAGAACCACCAATCGTAGCTGTCCGGCTTGCCCATGCGGTCTTTGGCCGTGGCGACGTCTTTGGCCGGTGGGATGATAACGGCGTCTCCAATGAGTTCGTTGCTTGGCCAGCCTGCGGGCAGGGCGACGCAGTGCATATCTGAAGTTTGCAGCGCCCGGACGCAGCGGAGGATCTCGTCAATGTTGCGACCTACTTCTTGGGGGTAGTAGAGGATGATGCGCACAATCCCTTTGTCGTCTACAATGAAGACAGCTCGTACTGTGTTTGTGCCTTTTCCTGGATGTACCATGCCAAGCTTGGAAGCGACTTTTCCCATGTCGTCGGCAATGACAGGGAACGTTATCTCTTCATTAATCTTTTCTTTGATCCACTCAATCCATTTGATATGAGAAAATACTTGGTCAATGGACAGTCCAATGAGCTCACAGTTGAGAGCCTTGAATTCGTTAGCTCGTTTTTGAAAAGCGACAAATTCAGTAGTGCATACTGGAGTAAAGTCCGCTGGATGGGAGAAAAGGACGAACCACTTCCCAGCCATGGCCTGAGGGAGCGTAAGAGTGCCTTGGGTAGTGAGCACGTCCATTTCCGGAAAGGCCTCGCCAAGCAAAGGAATACGGCATTCTTCCATGAGGAACCTCCTTATGGTTGCGATGGGTTTGCAGTGGACAAGGAATAGCCAGCGCGGGTCCAGCCAAAGACCCCACCGGCGAGGGACGTGACGTTGGTATAGCCATGCTGCTGGAGGTATGACCCCGCAATGTTCGAACGGTAGCCAGAGGCACAGTACACCACAATTTCTTCGTCATTGGGTAGGGTGCAGCAGGCGGCGAGGATTTCTGTCAGGGGGAGGTACTGCGCTCCAGGGAGGTGGCCGCTCGACGTCTCTTGGGGGGTGCGCACGTCGATGAGTCGGATTTGAGGGAATGTGTTCAGCCGCTGGGCGAGCTCTGGGGGGCTGACTTGTTTGAGGCGGTGCACCGGCATCCCTGCACTTATCCAAGTATTCATGCCGCCAGCAAGATAGCCAAGGATGTGATCGTAGCCAATGCGATGGAGTTCTGTGCGTATGGTTATCCAGGCGGCTTGATCCGGCACCACCAAAAGAAGATGGGCAAGAGGATCCACCACCATCCCCACCCAATTGGCTAGGGATTTCTCCAAACCAATGTTGATGGCACCAGGGATGTGCCCACCGCCAAAGGCCAGGGCATCTCGAACATCGAGAACGAGGGCGCCGTTTTCGCGATGCTGAAGGAACTCGCTCAGACTTAAGGCTTGGCTTTGCGGGCAGCGGTCAAGGAGCGGTGCCCCACGCATGTTGGTGGCAATGATGTGGCTAAAGCTCTTGGGCCGCACAGGGAAATCTTGGCGCATGCTTGCCGCAAAGGCCTCTTGAGAAGAAAATTGCAAGCGGGGGTTATGGCGGCGTTCGTAGCCCAGGGTGGAATTGGGTTTTGGGCTCATGCCCTTGCCACAGAGCGAGCCTGCCCCATGGGCGGGATAGACCTCCAAGTGGTCGGGTAAGGCCCCGAGTTTTTCGAATAATGATTGGTAAAGATTGGCGATTTGTTCCTCAAGGACCGCCTCGCCGACGAGGTCCGGCCGGCCAATATCGCCCACAAAGAGAAGATCCCCGGTGAGGATAAGCCACGGTTCGGGAGAGCGGACGAGGTCTGCCACGAGGATGGACAGAGAATGCGGGGTGTGCCCCGGGGTGTGGAGGATTTCTAAGCGTGCAGCGCCCGCGGTAAGGACTGTGCCCTCGGGGAGGGGAGTAAAGGGGAAGGTCACGGGTGAATCCGGATGCATGGCAATGGGGGCACCGGTGCGGGCCGCAAGCTCGTGGGCACCGGACACATGGTCCGCATGGACATGGGTATCGATGATGGCGGTGATGCGCATCCCTTCCTCGCGGGAGATGCGGAGGTAGTCGTCGATATCCCGTTTGGGGTCCACGACGATCATCTCCCCAGCCGCTGGGCAGCCAAGGATATAAGAAAAGCAGCCAAGCCCCGGTGTTTGGATTTGCTGGAAGTACATGGCAGGCTCCTTGTCAGGTGGGCTAAGGGATAGCGGAGGCCCATCGCTCGTTTGGACCGACGGCACCTCGAGACAGAACCACGACTCTGTTTTTCTCGACGATTGCCACCGTTTTCTTGGCAGCAAGATGGTAGCTCGGCAAGGCCTTTATGGCCTGGATCGCCTTGGTATCAAAAGATGCCAAGCGTGGCGGGGCCGGAGCATCTCGACCCCTTGGGGGCGGCCTCAAAAGAGGCCATGGGGTGAAGGCCAGTGCTGGCCGCGCGCTGTGAGTGGACGGGAGCCCTGGTGAGGGAGGCTCTCTGGGGGAGTCAAGGCGCACTGCGTCATCATGTATAGCACGGAAGACGGCTGGCGAGGGAAGGCTCTCTGGGGGAGGGGGGATGGCGTGGTCCCTGGGGAACACGTTTTTCAGGCGCGAAACCTGGCAGCTGGATGGGGTGGAGAGGCTCAGCTTTGGAGGTCCATGAGCGTGCCGGTGCTGCGCAAAAGCAGACGCAGAAAAACTTCTTCGATGGACAGGGTTGGCGTCGCACGCCGGGCCTCGGCGGCTTGGGCGAGGAGGTCTGCTTGGGCTTGAAGCTGGCTCGCGTGGCCGGCGAGGTTTTCTTTGCGGCGGGTATAGATGTCCGCCAGGGTCTCGGTGCCGGTAGTGGCAGAGGATAGGGCGGTGATGGCAGCGGCTCGGGCCGTGGCGTTGCTGAGGTCGGCGTTGATGGTGGTCCAGTCGACCAGGGTGGTGGTGTCCAGGCGCTGGAAGACGACGTGGAACCCATCTTGGGGTAGCCCTTGGATGTAGACTCGGCCTTGGGCATCAATGCGATCCGTGGGCCAGGTGGCGCCATCGAGCAGTGGGATGCCGTTGTACTGGGTGGTGTCCACGATGCTTTGGAGTTTCGTGTACAGGGCATCGTATTGGGGCTGGGCCACAGTGGCGGAGATATCGCCGGCATCGACGGCATCAGCGAGTTTTTTCATTTCGTTGAGGATGTCCTTCATGGTGGTGACAGCGCTGGCCGCTGTCCCCACCATGCTGGCGGCCTCGCGCACGTTGCGGGCGTTTTGGCCAATGGCGCGGGCATCGGCGCGCAGCCTGCCGGTGATGGCCTCGTCCAATGGATTGGTGAGAGGGATAAGGGGTGGCTTGCCGAGGACCATGCGGCGCAGGTTGGCCCCCACCGGCGAGCCTTGAAAATAGACATTGAGCAGCCAGTCCTGCTGCCAGAGGCTGTTAGCGGTGCTGGCCACAAAAAGGCGTTCGAAGTCCGTAAGGGCCATGGGAAACTCCACAGGGATTTGACTGCTTATCGGTTGGGCTTGCGGTTTTCTTTAGTCCAGGCGGTCATAAAACACCCGCTCCAAGCACAACCCTTGGGGAGGGACGGTTGCTGGGGCAGCAGCGCGGTTTCGGGCGGCGAGGATGTCGGGGATGACGGTTGGAGTTAGGCGGCCTTGGCTGATGGCCACGAGCAGTCCCACGAGGTTGCGTACCATTTGCTTAAGAAACCCATTGGCTCGGAAACGGAGGGTGATCTCCCAGGGGGTGGGGCCGGGTTCGCGGGTGAGGAGCATGAGGGTACGGCAGGTGTCGGTGATGGGAGTACCGGTATTTTGGAAGCTGGCAAAGTCATGGGTGCCGAGGAGGTAGGTGGCCGCGGCATCCAGGGCGGCAAGATCGAGGGGGCCAACGGCCCAGGTCCAGGGGCGGCGCTGGGGCAGGAGAAAGTTTGCCTCGGTCCAGAGGGTGTAGGTGTATTCTTTGGCCGTGGCACTGAAACGGGCATGGAAATCAGGGGGCACGGTTTCGGCCTGGCGCACGCAGATGTCGTCGGGCAAGAGGGCATTGAGGGCCCGTTGCCAGGGGAGGTGGCCGCGATGGTCGGGGATATCAAAGTGGGCCACCTGGCCGAGGGCATGCACCCCGGCATCAGTGCGGCCTGCTCCATGAACGCGAACGGGTTGGCCAGCGAGGCGCTGGAGGGCATTTTCGAGCACGCCCTGTACCGTAGGCCCGCTGCGCTGAAGCTGCCAGCCGTGGTAGTGGGTGCCGGTGTACGCCAGGGTGAGGCGAATGCGGGGCACTACTGGGCCCCAAAGGGGGTTTGCAGGCGGGTGAGGGCCTCGGAGAGTTTGGCTGCCTTGTCTGGTCGCACCGTGGAGAGGATTTCTCCGGCTTTCCGGCCGGTCATCCCTGCCAAAATTTTGACAGCGATAGTTTCATCCAAGGCCTCGAGGGCAAGGCCGGCTTGCTGGGGCTTCATGTTGCTGTATACATCCACGAGGTGGCGGATCTTTTCGTCCTTGAGGATATCGGCTTTGTCCAGGAGGGCCTGGACCTGGGCCTGCAGGGTCTTGAGTTCCTGGAGTTTGCGGTCGAGGTCACCTTCGAGGGCGCGTAGGCTTGCTTCGCGCTGGTCGAGGGCCAGTTCGCGCTCCCGTAGTTCTTGGAGGCGCACGGGCAGGGGTTTATCCGCGGTGGCGTTTGTGGCTGGAACTGGGGCTGGTTCTGCCGGATTCGGGCTCGGAGTCGGCTCGGCGGCCTGGGCCTGGGGGGCAGCTTGGGCCGGCAGGGGCGTTGGAGGAGACCAGGCCAAAAGGAGGAGTAGGGCGAGCTTCCCCAAGGCAACCAGGGCGATCACCCCAAAGAGCTTAGCTATCCCGACGGCAGTAGGCCAGGGTCGCGGTTTCGTCGAGGGTGCATTGGTCACGGCGCATCTCTTCATAAGTGTGGCGGATAAGGTGGCGGTGGCGCAGCTGCTCGAGGAGTTTGCGTTCGGTAGCGCGCTGCAAAAGTTCCTGGCGACGGAATGCGATGAGGGCCGCAAGCTCGTCAAGGCGGCGGCGGCAGACAGCTACGGAGTCGTCGAGCCGACGCAAATAGTGCTGCCACAACCAAGAGTCGGCAGCACTGTGGGTTTCCTTGCCTTGGCGGGAGCGGGCCGCCCTTCGTTCGTCTTCCAATGCGGCCAAGCGGCGTTCTTCATTGGCCAGGGCCCCTTCGGCCTGGGCCAGGGCGAGTTTGGCTTCGTCTTCGCGGCGCTCGCGGTACTCGAGCAGTTTCTGGAGGCGAAAGCGGAAGGGGGCCATGACTCCTCCAATTGGGTTTGGCGCAAACGAAGCAAAAATTGTGCTCAACCTAAAAACATTGCTCGGCATCAGGCTTGAGGAGCAGGGAGCGAACCCATCGGCGCCTTCCATGGAGCTCTTCAGCCCAAAAACACTGCCCGGCACAGGGCCGGGCAGCAGTAGAGGACTTCGGGGCAAGGGGGCCTTAGATGGCGCAGCAGGGGGAGCCAGTCACGGCTTGGCGGAAGCCTTCCCGCAAGGAATCGATCAACTCGCGTACCGAGATGATCTTGTCTACCCGCCAGGCATTGGCGCCGGCAAAGGCAAAGCCATGCTGGAGCAGGCCTTTTTTGGCATTGGTGAGGGCAAGGCCGATGCAATAGGGGCTCTTCGTGTAATCGCAGGTGGCCACGCAATGGAACGGACAGGTAAAGGGTTTTTTAAGGCCGCGTTTCACATCCTCAAGGAAGGAGCTGATAATTGCCCGCCCCGGTAAGCCCACCGGGCTGTTGATGATCTGGATGTCCTCGGGTTTGGCTTGGATGTAGGCTTCTTTGAATCGTTGATCCGCGTCGCACTCATGGGTGGCGACAAAACGTGTCCCCATCTGGACTCCGGCAGCGCCTAATTGAAGGAATTTGTGGATATCCGCGCCGTCGTACACTCCACCGGCAGCGATGACTGGGATGGGGCGCTGGGCGCGCTCTTCGTACTCGCGCACTGCCTCGATGACCTCTGGGACGATGCGATCGAGGGCATATTGTGGGTCGTCGATTTGTTCCGGCTTGAAGCCGAGGTGGCCGCCAGCCTTGGGGCCTTCAACGACGAAGGCGTCTGGCAAATAAGCGAATTTACTCATCCATTTCTTACAGATGATGCTTGCTGCCCGGGCGGAAGAAACGATGGGCACGAGTTTGGTCCGCGCGCCTTGCACATAACTGGGGAGGTCGAGGGGCAGGCCAGCACCGGCAAAGATGATGTCCGCCCCCTCTTTGATGGCAGTGCGCACCATGTCGCTGAAGTTGGTGAGGGCCACCATGATGTTGACGCCAAGGATCCCTTCAGCCTTGGCCCGGGCGGCGCGGATTTCGCGCGTCAAGGCCCGGATATTGGCTTCCCGGTAGTTGGAGCCGATGTCGGGCTCGCCCATGCCGATCATGGCCGCGGCAATGACGCCGATGCCGCCTTCTCGCATGACGGCAGACGCCAAGTTGGACAAGGAGATGCCCACGCCCATACCGCCTTGAATAATGGGCACGCGGGCGAGAAGGTCGCCAATACGTAAACTTGGGAAGTCCATAGATACCTCGTGGGACGTGGCCGGAAGGCCGGATGCAGGATAGCCTTGAGTAACGGCTCGGACAGGCTGACCATAGGGGATTTGGGTGTGGGGGTCAAATGGCTGGCGGAGAGAAGGAGGGCGCCGCAAGACGGGAGTTTGGCGCGGGGCGGCGTTGGCAGCAGTTGTCCCGAGCGCAGAAAATCGGGATGTGGTGGGGAAAGGATGCGAAACTATGCAAGGACAAGCGTCGCTGTCTCGGTCAGGACGACGGTGGCGCCAAGAAAGTCCCCATTGAGCCCGCCGTGGCGTCGTCCAAGGTGCAGGAGCATCCCCACCACCCCAGTGCCGACCCCGATGGTGAGAAAGAGTCTCTCCGGCGGGAGGAAGATCGCGGCCAGGGCGGCAGCAGCCGCCAGGTTGACCGCAAGCCCTGAGGTGGCCCCGCGCAAGGTGAAGGCCCCGAGGCCTGGTCGAGCGAGGGAGCGGCCGAGATGGGCGAGGGCGAGGCAGGCCACGCGGCCAAAGACTGGGGCCAGGATAATAGGGGCAACCCGTTGGTGCGCCAGGAGCGCGCCAGCTGCCGTGGCCTGGAGGCCGATGCCAAGGGTCACGGCGAGCACCCCGAATGCACCGGTGCGGCTATCCTTGAGAATGGCCCAAAATCGTCCTCCTTGGGCGCCTGCTCCCCAGGCATCGGCAACATCGGCCAGGCCGTCCCAGTGGAGGCCTCGGGTGAGGAGGATATTTATGGCCACCAGCAGCCATCCGAGTACCGCTGGAGGGAAAAGAGGCCGCAGCAAGACGGCCCCTGCCCCTAGGAACAGCCCCAGGCCGAGGCCAATTGCAGGATAAAAAGGGACACTGGCCTCCATTTCTTCTGGAGCGATCAGGCGCGGACCAGGCACGATGGTCAGAAAGGCCGCCGCCAGGTGGAGGCGGCGCAAGAGGGTGCGCAGGCGGCTCATGGGCCAACCTCGAGGGCAATCCAGTCCCCTACGCGAAGTCCGAGGAAGGCGGCAGCAGAGGCCTCGCACAGGGCGAGTTCCCATACCCCCTGGCTGCCGCGCAGCACCCCGAGCTCGCCTGGGGCAAGGTCACCATAGGTGCGTACAAGACGGGCGTGGTGTCCGGCGACGTTCATGGCAGCTGGGAGTTCCTGGTTAGCAGGCAGCTGGAGGAGGACATTGCCGAAGCGATCCACGTGGACCACCTGGGCGATGGGGGTGCCGTTTGCTGGGGGAGTGGGTGCAGGCAGGGGGCTAAGGGGGCGCTTGTCCCAGGGGGTAGCTATCGTGCTGGCGGGTACTCCCTGGGCAAGGCGCACCGCCGCTGGGGCGAGGACGTCGCGGCCATGGAAGGTGGCGCTGGCCTGGTTCGGGATGGTCAGGCGCCATGGTCTGCCCTGGTGGGCAATGGGGGCAAGCAGGCCGTTGTCTGGAGCGAGGATGGTGCAGGAGGGGGTTTCGAGAAGGACGAGGTCACGGTCAGTCCCTACGCCGGGGTCCACCACGGCAAGGACAATGCTCGATACCGGCAAGTACGGGAGGCTGGCGGCGAGAAAAAAGGCCGCCTCTGCGACCTGGTGTGGGCTGACCTCGTGGCTGAGGTCAATGATGGCCGCATCTCGGCAGCCCGAGAGGAGGACTGCATGGAGTTGGCCCACGTAGGGGCTGGCCAGACCAAAGTCTGTCAGGAGGACAAATACCGGACGCATGGGTGCTGGCGTAGAGTCGAACGCCTATCTTGTCGAGTCCTGGGGCTTTTTCGGGGTGAGCCGTGGGAGAGAAGCCATCAACGGAGGCGGATATGCATCGAGCATTATCCGGTATCGCCGGTATCACCTGGAGTTCTCCAGCTTGCCTTCATGTAGAGGCCCGGCTACCTCCATGTTGCCCGACAGACCTCAGCCATGAGGCTTGGGGGTGATGTTCTCTCGTAAGGACCCCACATGACCGTATCCCTAGCGACGCAACTTCCTGCTTCCGTGACAACGATTTCGCTCCAGCAGCGCACCATCTATCTCGTGGGCACGGCACACGTCTCCCAGCAGAGCGTGGATGATGTCCGCCGTACGGTGGAGGCCGTACAGCCCGATACCATCTGCGTCGAGCTCTGTCCCGCCCGCTACCAATCCTTGTCGGATCCCGAAGCCTGGAGGCGCATGGATATCTACCGCGTCATCCGCCAGGGCAAGGCGGCCTTTCTCCTCATGCAGCTCGTGCTGCAGGCCATGTACCGCCGCATCGGCGATCGCATCGGTGTCCAACCAGGGGCAGAGATGCTTGCAGCCATTGACCTTGCCCAATCCCAAGGGGCGCATTTGGTCCTCGCTGACCGCGACGTGCAGACGACGCTCAAACGGGTATGGGGGGGCATGGGCTGGTGGACCAAGATGCGGTTTTTCGGTCATCTGGTGTTGAGCATTTTCAATGACGAAGAAGTGGATGTGGCGGCCGTGGAGGGGCTCAAAGAGGTCGATGCCCTTACCGCTGCCATGGCGGAGTTGGCGGAGGGCTTCCCCGCCATCAAAGTCCGGCTGGTGGACGAGCGGGACCGGTATTTGGCGGAGAAGATCCGTCAGGCCCCAGGAGAGCGGATTGTGGCCGTGGTGGGCGCTGGCCACGTGCCGGGTATCATGGCGTCCATCGGCAGTCCTCAAGACCTCGCCCCCTTGGAAGAGGTCCCACCACCGGCACCATGGAACCGCGCCTTGGCGTGGGCCATTCCCCTTCTCCTCGTTGCCCTGGTGGCGTTCGGGTTTTTTCGCGGCGGTACTGCTGTGACCGGAGAGGCAGTGCTCATTTGGTTCGGCGTGCATGGCCTCCTCTCAGCCTTGGGAGCGGCGTTGGCCTGGGGGCACCCTTTGGCGGTGCTCGCAGCCCTGGTGGCCTCGCCGTTTACGAGCCTCAATCCCATGATTGCTGCCGGTTGGGTGGCGGGCCTTGTGCAGGCATGGGTGCACAAACCCACGGTGGCAGACCTGGAGTCCCTGCCGGTGAGTATCCTCACCGTGCGTGGGTTTTGGACCAATCCAGTGAGCCGCATTTTGCTTGTTGTCGTGTTTGCTAACCTCGGAAGCTCCCTCGGGACTTTTATCTCCGGAGGATGGATCTTCGCCAAGGTGCTTGCATGAGGGTATCTGTGGAACATCGTGCCCGTCTTATCTTGGCGGCAGAAGAAACCCTGGCCCAGGACCTTGCTCGGGGAGTCTTGCCGCGGCCCAAGCCCTCGGTGTGGATGATCCTCCTGCCGCCGCTTTTCGTATTTTTTGCCTTGGCCATGGATCGCCATAAAAAGGCGAGCCGGATGTTTAAAGAAGGGTTTCTGTTTACGAAGCGTTTGGCCTTGGAGCGGGTGGTGCGCGAACTTGGGGGTGAAGCGGTTGGCCCGCTCGCCTTTCCGGATCCGCCCGCAGGCGTTGGGACTCCGGAGGCATGGGCGCGCATTCGAGCGGCCCAGGCCGAAGAAGTGACGTTGCTTCAAGGCCATTACCGGCGGCTCCTTTTGGCGTCGGCGTCCACCTTTGCTGGGTTGGTTCAGGGTGCCTACGCGACCCCAGGGGAGTACTTGGCCTTTTGCAATGCCCTGCGCCGGGCCGAGATGGCGGTCAATGCTGCCATTGTGGCCGAGGTGCATTCCTCTGCCGAGGCCCGTGAGGCCGCACGAGCCATGGAGACGCGTTTAGAACATCTGCGGTTGGAGCAGGTACAGCGGATTTTTTCTGGTCGCTGATCTTGTCTATGATGCAATCGGTATTAAAATGGGAGTCAAGAAGCACGCATTGGACGGCTTCGGGAGGGTCTTATGTACATCGCTACTGCACGCATTCCTCGACATATATATGAAGAAGACATCAATGCTCAGCGGAAGATGGATAGTGTTCTTGCCCATCTTCGTGAGTTAGCGTTGGATGTTGGTATGGATCCTGAACGCAACGTTGTTGTGCAGCGTCTTGATGAGGAAATCCGTATTGGGATCTCTCCAGAGCTCGATCTCTACTTGAGAGAATCGCCAGGAGAATGGAAGACCCACTAGGCGAAGAGCACATAAATCTACCAAAGCCCCCTGGGATGATAAGTTCCAGGGGGCTTTGGCATGGAGGAGAGGCGTTAGTAGGCGTTGTCGTGGGTAAGATCGTGGGAGGTCATTTTGTGGGAGAAGGTGCGGTACATCCACACCTGGTAGAGGACGACAATGGGTACGAAGAGAAGGGCAACGAGGAGCATAATGGAAAGAGTTTTGGTGCTCGAGGCTGCATTGAAGACGGTCACTGAAGCTGCGGGGTCAAGGCTTGAGGGTAGGATATTGGGGTACAGGCCCGTAACGCCAAAGAGCGTCAGTCCGGCAATGAGTCCGGCAGACAACCCCCAGGCCTTCCAGCCGGCTCCCTGTTGGATTTCGCGCCGCAGGAGGCCAAAGCAGGTGAGGGGGATGATCAAGAGGATTAAGAGCAACGGATTGGTGAGGTAGTTGCGTAAAAGCCCGGTGAACGGAACGGTGAGGACGACGAACCCAAGGAGGGTTACGCCAAGGATGGGATAGATCCGTCCAGCCCAGGCCACGGCGCGGTGGTGGAGTTCACCTTCGGTGCGCAGGGCGAGCCATATGGCCCCATGGAGGGCGAAGAGCAGGACAAAGAGCAGTCCCCCTACCAGGCCATAGGGGTTAAGGAGGGTGAGGAGATTGCCGTGGAAGATGCCTTGGCTATCCAGGGGCAGGCCTTGGAAGATGTTGGCGAAGGCCACACCCAGGAGGAGGGCGGGCAGGAAACTTCCTATCGTCATGGCGCCGTCCCAGAGGGCGCGCCAGTAGGGGCAGTCGCGCAGGTGGCGGAACTCAAAGGCCACTCCGCGAATGATGAGGGCAAGGAGGAGCAGCATAAGCGGGGTATAGAGGCCGCTGAACATGATGGCATAGGCTGTGGGGAAGGCAGCAAAGGTCACTCCACCGGCGGTGATGAGCCAGACTTCATTGCCGTCCCAAAAGGGTCCCATGGCATTGAGAATCGTCCGGCGGTCCGTGTCCGTCTTGCCGAGGATAGGGAGCAAGGTCCCAAGGCCGAGATCGAAGCCGTCCAGGACAAAATACACGGCCCAGAGAATGCCCCAAACAAGGAACCAGATGGTCTCGAGCATGGCGCGCCTCCGTTATGCGGGTTTGGGGCCCTTGCGGGCATAGATGGTGAGCATGGTGATGTCCGCTGCACCCAAGAGGGCGTAGAGGAGGGTGAGTGCTACCAGGGAAAAGGTCACCTGACTCGCTGCTACCGGCGAGACAGCGTCGGCGGTCTTCATGAGGCCGTAGACAATCCACGGCTGGCGGCCCACTTCAGCCACGACCCAACCGGCTTGAAGGGCGAGGTAGGGTATGGGGATGGCATAGGGGAGGAGACGTAGGAGTTTGGGGGATTCCTGGAGTCGCTTGCGCCGCAGCCATGCCCAAGCTGCCAGGGCGATCATCACTGTCCCGAGGCCGACCATGGCCCGGAAGGAGAGAAAGGTAATGAGTACCGGGGGGCGTTCCTCTTTGGGCCACGCGTTGAGTCCTTGCACGGGGGCCGTAAAGGAACCGTAGGCGAGAAAGGAGAGCCCGCCGGGGATACCGAGGGCCTCGACGGCGTTGCGTTCATTGGCCTCATCAGGCCAGAGGAGAAGGTACATGGGCGCGCCTTCCCCGGGCTTGGGGGTCTCCCAGAGGGCCTCCATGGCCGCGAGTTTGGCCGGCTGGATGCGGGTGACGGCTTGGGCGTGGTGGTGGCCCTGGACCGCGACGAGGAGCGAAAAGACGAGGGCGAAGATGGCGCCGAGCCGGAAGGAGCGGGAGAAGAAGTCGGTTTCATTGTGGCGCAGTAGATGGAAGGCCGAGATTCCCATGACAAAGAAGCCTGCTAAGGCAAAGGCCCCAGCCAGAGTATGGATATACTGCTGCCAGGCAAAACTGTTGGTGATCACTGCGAAAAAACTGTCGAGTTCAGCCCGTCCATTGCGCAAGACGTAGCCTAGGGGATGCTGCATGAATCCATTGGCGATGATGATCCACAGGGCGGAGATGTTGGAGGCGGCGGCCACAAGCCAGATGCAGGCGGCATGAAGCTTGGGAGAAAGTTTGTTCCAGCCAAAGATCCACGCGCCGAGAAAGGTAGATTCTAAGAAAAAGGCGAGAGTTGCCTCAATGGCAAGTAAAGATCCAAAAATATCACCAACATACGCTGAATAGCGAGACCAATTGGTTCCAAATTGAAATTCAAGAGTGATGCCGGTAACCACACCGAGGACAAAGTTAATGATAAAGAGCTTCCCCCAGAATTTGGCCATACGTAGGTATACCGTTTCACCAGTACGTACATATTGGGTCTCCATGATGGCCACCAGGATGGAGAGCCCTAGAGTAAGGGGTACAAAGATGAAGTGAAACATGGTGGCCATGGCAAATTGCAGTCGGGAGAGCCATAGAACGTCCATAGCGAACTCCTTTTGTTTAGGTGGAGGCTGGGCTCAAGGCGGTGTGGGCTTCGTGGGCGAGAGCAGCAACGGTTGTCGTGGAGAGGACACGGTTGCGGTAGATTTCAAGGCGGGTGCGATCCCCACAGAGTCTCTCTAGGTCGGGCTGAGCCTCGGCCAAGCGCAGAAGGCCAACGGTCCAGGCGGCGTAGCCGCGCAGCGGGCCATCTGGGTCGCGGAGCTCGCGGACAATATCAGGTCCGGCTTCCCGTACGTACTCGGGGCGGATTTCAGCGAGGCGCCCAAGGCCCCAGAGGGCTCCGCGGCGCAGCGGGGCGTGCTCGAGATAGCAATCCGGGTAATCGCCTTCAGCTTCGTGGATAAAGGCTCGCAGGTGGTTGGCATATTCTTGGGCCAGACGCGGGCTTTGGACCATGATCTCGGCCATGGCCTCCGGCGCGCCCCAGCCGATGCCGCCAGACTCGTCGTTGAGGCTCCACAGCAAGCGGCGCATGACAATGCGGGCCCGCTCCAGCTCCCGCTCGGCTATGGCCGCAACGACGAGGCCGAAGGCGGTCACCGCATGCCAGCGCACCTGGACCTCGGGGGAGAGCAAGGCGGCGAAGAGCCCGCCAAGGACCTGTTCTCCAGGAACGGCCAGGAGTTCTGGTAGCCGTTCCTGCCACTGGGGATGGGCAAGGAGCTCGAGGACCCAGGCTTTGCGCTGGCGACGGTGCATACTCGGAGAACCTCTAAGCAGCGGCAGCGACCCGATGGAGGATGGCCTGCCCCACCCGGCGGCCAAGGTCTTTGCACTCGGCAAGCTTGGCGTGATCCGGGACGTTTTTGGCTTTGACCCCTGGTTCCACGACGTCCACATTGGCGCTCTTAAGCCAGTCGGTCATGACTCCGACGGCTTCTCCACTCCAACCAAAGGAGCCGAAGGCCGCGCCGATGCGCCCCTGGGGACGCAACCCCTTCATGTAGGTGAGAAAATCGGCCATCAACGGGAGGATGCCGTTGTTGTGGGTGGGCGACCCACACACAATCCCCGTGGCCGTGGCAAGCTCCGCCATGACATCACTGTGGTGGTACTGCTTAAGACTCATGATGCGCACCCCGACCCCGCTCTCCAGGAGGCCTTCGGCAACGGCCTTGGCCATTTTTTCCGTGGAGTGCCACATGGTGTCGTAAACCACCACTGCTCGTTGGTGTGGCTTCTGTTGGGCATAGGTCCGGTAAGCCGCCAGGGCATCGCCCACATGGGAGCGCCAGATCAGACCGTGGTCGGGGGCAATCATGTCGATGGCCCACCCTCGCTTCTCAATCTCCGCGAGTACTTCGAGGACCCGTGAGGAGTACGGCAAGATAATATTGTGGTAGTAGTGGGATGTGGCGCTCATGAGGCGTGAGAAGTCCACCTCATCGTCGAAGCGCTCACTGGTAGCGATGTTCTGACCAAAGGCGTCGCTCGAAATAAGGAGCTTGTCCTCAGGCAGATACGAGACCATGGAGTCCGGCCAATGGAGCATTCGGGTCTCCAGGAAGTGGACGGTCCGTGAGCCAAGGGAAATGGTATCTCCTGAGCTGACGACATGGTAGGGCCAGTGGGGTTGATGGAAGTGATCGAGGAGGCTGCGGTGCCCCATCTTGGAGCAGATGACCTTTTCGGGCCGGATATGCTCCATGAGAAAGGGCATGGCACCGGCGTGATCGGGCTCAATGTGGTTGCAGACAATATAATCAATTTTTTCCAGCGGCAGGATGGACCGGATTTGATGGTATAGGTCCAGTTGGAACTTCTGGGGGACTGAATCGAAAAGGGTAATCTTGTCGTCCAGCACGAGGAAGGCGTTGTAGGTCGTGCCTTCCGGCGCCCGGGAGTACCCATGAAAATCATGGATATTCCAATCGACAACGCCTACCCAATAGATATTTTTTGTGATCTCAACGGCAGCCATTGGTCTCCTCGATCAGTTTTCTTTGACAAAATCAGCCTTGCTCGCCCCACAGATGGGACAGGCCCAGTCCTCCGGCAGGTCTTCGAAGGGCGTGCCCGGTGCAATCCCGCTGTCTGGATCCCCTTTGGCAGGGTCATACACATACCCACACAACGTGCAGACGTATTTGTCCATAACGTATCTCCTTCCTTTGGATATTGAGGTGAAGAAATCTATCGCTCCGTTAGCAGAGGTGCGGCGTCCTATCCAGCATTTTTTTCGTTGTGGAGGTTGGGTTGCACGCCCGGTTGGCACTGAGGACAAATCCCCGTGAGCTCGAGTTCATAGCCGGTTATCTGGTACGAGGTGCTTATGGATTGGGAATCAAGAGGGAGGGACAGCGGCTCCCAGATGTCATCTACCCGGCCGCATACCTGGCACCGGATGTGGTAGTGCGGCCGCATATCGCCATCAAAGCGCTTTTGGTGGGAAGCCATTTCGAGGACACGCACGAGTCCCAGCTCCGCAAGGACGTCGAGATTCCGGTAGACCGTGCCCAAACTAATCCGCGGCATACGCCGCTTGGCCATATGATAGACTTCCTCTGCTGTGGGATGGCTTGTGACGCTGCGCAATTCTTCCAGAATGACCTGGCGTTGGTTGGTGAGGCGCATATCTTTCTTGAGGTACTCGCGCATAGCCCCTCCTTCAATGTTGATGATAATTTTTACTATTAAATAGAGCCTAGGTCAAGGGCAAGAGCTGCCGTTCAAAGAAGAGCTCGGCGCCCTGATGGAAAGAGAATCTGCGAGCTGGTCGAAAAGGATTCGTCGAAGGCGCTCTTCAGGCCTCCCCCACCTCCCAGCCGACGATCTGGCGCTTTGTCTTGGAAAACTCCACGCCTACCTCCAGGACCTGGACGCCTGGGGCGCGGTATTTGGCGGCGTAGTCTTTGGCCTTGAGCTGGGCCAGGGCCGCGCCAGTGGGGGCAT
>CALKRN010000006.1 GCA_937989665.1 uncultured Desulfomicrobiaceae bacterium
AACCCGCCCCTACCAATACCAAACGATACGCATTACCTGAAATCATGCGCCAATTCAAAACATTTTCGGCCCGACGGATCAATGAACGCCGCCGCACGCCGGGCGCGCGTGTCTGGCAACGCAATTATTACGAACACATCATCCGCAACGACGAATCCCTGAACCGGATCAGGGAATACATCGTGAACAACCCGCTGCAATGGGCATTAGACCGGGAAAATCCGAATATCGTAGGGGCGGGTTCAGAACCCGCCCCTACAGAGGACGAACCATGGCGCATCTGACCGAATCGGACATCGAATCCGCCGCAATGGAATGGCTGGCCGGCTTGGGTTACCAGACACTGTTCGGTCCCGACATCGCCCCGGATATGCCGGCCGCCGAACGTGATGACTATGGCCAGGTTTGTCTTTCGCGTCGGTTGCGGCAGGCGCTTCAGCGGCTCAACCCGCAGGTTCCGTCGGATGCAATAGATGAAGCATTCCGCAAACTGACGCGGCCGGACTCGCCGTCATTGGTTGCGAACAACCATGTGGTTCACAAGTGCCTGGTCGAGGGCGTGCCGGTCGAGTACCAGCGGGCCGATGGGTCCATCGGCGGCGACCTCGTGCGCGTGCTCGATTACGACGAGCCGGAGAACAACGAGTTTCTGGCGGTGAATCAGTTCACCGTGGTCGAAGGCAGGGGCGATTCGCGAATTGCCCCAACACGTCGGCCTGACGTGGTGCTGTTCATCAACGGCCTGCCCATCGCGGTGATGGAACTCAAGAACGCCGCCACCGAAAACGCCACCATCTGGTCGGCCTTCAACCAGCTTCAGACGTACAAGCAGCAGATTCCGTCGCTGTTTGCGTTCAATGAGGCGATGGTGATCTCCGACGGCGTTGAGGCGCGCATCGGCACGCTTACGGCCGATCGCGAATGGTTCATGCCCTGGCGCACCATCGAGGGTGAGGAACTGGCAGACAATCGGCTGCCGCAACTTCAGGTCGTGATCGAGGGCGTGTTCGAGAAGCGGCGGTTCCTGGACCTCATCCGGCATTTTATCGTGTTCGAGGATGTAGGCGGTGGCGTCCTCATCAAGAAAATGGCCGGGTATCACCAGTACCACGCCGTCAATGTAGCGGTGCGGGAGACGATTCGCGCCAGTGTGCCTCCTGATTCACCTTGGCAAGTGCGAGAGAGCGAAGGGACCTATTTTGCCAAGGGGCAGAAAGACGCCAAGCCCGGTGATCGCCGGGTCGGCGTGGTGTGGCACACGCAGGGGTCGGGTAAGAGCTTGACAATGGCGTTCTACGCCGGGCGGCTCGTGCTGCATCCGGCGATGGAGAACCCGACGCTGGTAGTGATCACCGACCGCAACGACCTGGACGACCAGCTTTACGGAACATTCGCGCGCTGTCACGAATTGCTTCGCCAGCAGCCCACGCAGGCTCAGAGCAGGGCGAATTTGCGGGAATTGCTGACGACCTCCTCCGGCGGAGTCGTTTTCACGACGGTTCACAAGTTCTTCCCGACCAATAATGTAGGGGCGATTCGTGAATCGCCTCTGCTGTCGGACCGCCGTAACATCGTCGTCATCGCCGACGAAGCGCATCGCAGCCAATACGACTTCATCGACGGCTTTGCCCGGCATATGCGCAAGGCGTTGCCGAACGCCTCCTTCATCGGGTTCACCGGCACCCCCATCGAACTGACCGACAGGAACACCCGCGCGGTCTTTGGCAACTACATCAGCATCTACGACATCGAGCGGGCGGTGAAGGACGGGGCGACCGTCCCGATTTACTACGAGAGCCGCCTGGCGAAGCTGGAGCTCAAGGAGACGGAACGTCCCAAGCTCGACGCCGAGTTCGAGGAAGCCACCGAGGGCGAAGAGGTCGAGCACAAGGAGCGGCTGAAGACCAAGTGGGCACAACTCGAGGCTCTGGTCGGCACGGAGAAGCGGCTGAAGCTGATCGCCGAGGATCTGGTGAGGCACTTCGAGGAACGCCTTTCGGCGATGGACGGCAAGGCGATGATCGTCTGCATGAGCCGCCGCATCTGTGTCGAGCTCTACAAGGCCATTACGGCGATCCGTCCGGACTGGCACTATGATGACGATGGCTCGGGAATCCTCAAGATCGTGATGACGGGGTCGGCGTCGGACCCGGTCGATTGGCAGCCGCACATCCGCAACAAGCCCCGCCGCGAGGAACTGGCAAAGCGTTTCAAGGACCCGAAAGACCCGTTCAAGGTAGTTATCGTCCGCGACATGTGGCTGACAGGGTTCGACGCCCCGTGCCTGCACACGATGTACGTGGACAAGCCGATGCGCGGACACGGGCTGATGCAGGCCATCGCGCGGGTGAACCGCGTCTTCAAGGATAAGCCGGGCGGTCTTGTGGTGGATTACCTTGGCCTGGCCGACCAACTCAAATACGCTCTGGCCAACTACACCGAGAGCGGCGGCAAGGGCCAGACAGCCATCGACCAGGAAGAGGCTGTGGCTGTCATGTTGGAGCGGTACGAGGTCTGCTGCGGCATTTTCCACGGCTTCGACTGGTCGCCCTGGAAGACCGGCGGGCCAAAGGCGCGGCTTTCGGTGCTTCCGGCGGCGCAGGAGCATGTATTGGCGCAGGATGACGGCAAGAACCGGCTGGTGAAGGCGGTGGGCGAGTTGTCGAAGGCGTTTGCGCTGGCCGTTCCGCATGAGAAGGCACTGGGGATTCGGGACGACGTGGCCTTTTTCCAGGCGGTGAAGTCCGTGCTGACCAAGAGCACGGGGAACGGCCGCCGCAGCCCGGAGGAGATCGAGCTCGCCATCCGGCAGATCGTCTCGAAAGCGGTGTCTTCGGATGAGGTCATCGACATCTTCGCGGCGGCCGGGCTGAAGAAGCCGGACATCTCGATCTTATCTGACGAGTTTCTGGCGGAAGTGCGCGGCATGCCGCAAAGGAACCTGGCGGTGGAGATGCTGCGCAAGCTGCTGGAAGGCGAGATTAAAGCACGTGGCAGAAAGAACGTCGTCCAGGCCCGGTCGTTTGCAGAGCTCCTTGAGAATGCAATCAAGAAATACCAAAACCGGGCCATTGAAACAGCACAGGTGATCGAAGAATTGATCGCATTGGCCAAGGACCTGCGCGAGGCGGGCCGACGAGGCGAGAAGCTGGGGCTGACGGACGACGAGGTAGCCTTTTATGATGCGCTGGAGACGAACGATAGCGCGGTGGCCGTCCTCGGCGATGTGACACTGCGGCTGATTGCTCAAGAACTCGTCAAGGCGGTGCGCAGCAGCATCACCATCGACTGGACCGTCCGAGAAAACGTCCGGGCCCAGATGCGGGTGATCATCAAGCGCATTCTTCGAAAATACGGCTATCCGCCGGACAAGCGGGCTCACGCCACGGAGCTTGTTTTGGAGCAAGCGGAAGTCCTTTGCAAGGACTGGACGGAAAAAGCATAACCAACGAGGAAATAGCCAGATTCTTCAACACCACGCGGCCCTTCATTCAGGGCAACCCGGACCTGCGTGATCCCCAGGTCGAGGGATGGTTCCGCACGCGCCAGCATTTCCGGAACAGCACAGATCACGCCATCCTCCAAATCCCGGTGGGCTGCGGCAAGACGGATTACGAAAACATAAAGGAGGATAACGATGCCACAAGAGGCTAAGCCACCCGTAACCCAGCGCGCCTACACCCTTCGGCTCCGTGGGGCTGATCCGAATGATACTTCATGGCGCGAGGCGCTTTGGGCGACCCACGAGGCGGTGAACAAAGGCGCCAAAGTGTTCGGCGACTGGTTGCTTACCCTGCGCGGCGGGCTAGAACACACGCGGGCGAACGCCAAGGAGCAGCGTATTCTGTTAGCCCTGTCATGGCTTTCGGTGGAATCGAGGCTGGGGGCTCCGGAAAAATACATCATTGCGTCTGGTACAGAGGCCGCCGAAGATCGGATCAGTAATGTCGTCGCGGCGCTTGAAGAGATCCTCAAAAGCAGGGGCCTTGAAAGTACCGAAATCGCCGAGTGGAAGAAAGATTGCTCGGCGTCGCTCTCCGCCGCCATTCGGGACGACGCTGTTTGGGTCAACCGGAGCAAGGCGTTTGATGATGCTGTCAAATTAATAGGCTGCTCGCTCACCCGTGATGAAGTGTGGGAGGACATGTTGAAACTCTTCTTCGGAAGCCGTGAAGCCTATCTGGCCCCAGCGAAAGGCTCCGAAGACGAATCTTCCAAGACAGAGCAAAAGGACAAAGCGAAGGACCTCGTCCAGAAGGCAGGGGAATGGCTCAGCAACCGGTTCGGCACCGGTAAAGGAGCGGATTTTTGCCGCATGGCCGAGGTTTATGAAAAGATCGCGGCGTGGGCTGGATGTTCCACGTGTCGCATCAACAATGACGGCAAGAGTCGGCCGGAGAAGGCGGTGGGCGAGTTGTCCAAGGCGTTGGCGCTGGCCGTTCCACATGAGAAGGCGCTCACGATTCGCGACGACCTAGCCTTCTTCCAGGCGGTGAAGTCCGTGCTGACCAAGAGCACGGGGGACCTGTCTGCGTGCGACGCCCAGGCAGGCGGTCGCCGCAGTTCTGACGAGATGTTACGAACTGCGAAGAGATTCCCGGCCCGCCCGCTACGACGCAATCTCCCGCAGGACGTAGTCTCGAGAACCGAGGCCCAACCCCTCGGCATAGGCGAGGAGGTGCTCGCCCCTTACCCCCGGGTGCAGGGCATGGAACTTATCCTCCCCTGGGGCCAAACCCTCGGGCAGGGCACTGGGATACAGCGGTGGAGCCGCATTTACCCGATCCAGGCAGGTCTGATCGAGGGCCACCGGATCCCACGAAGCAAACACGCCGATATCCGGACAAATGGGGGCATCGGAGTAACCAAGGCAATCGCACCCCGGGGTCACGGCGCGCACAAAGCTAAGATGCAAGGTGGGCCGAGGCCGGGAGCGCAGCACTGCCGCCGCATACTCGGCCATGCGCTCCAAAAAGGCAGAGATGTCCGTGCGCCAATCCACAACAAGGGCGCGATGCCGGCACACGAGAAAGCAGGCGGCACAGCCTACGCAGGCCCCTCGATTGAGGGTGATGCGGTGGCTTGTTGCGTCCAGGGCCAAGGCCCCGGCGGCACACACCGCCACACAGGCGCCACAGCCGGTGCAATGCTCAGGGTGGACCTCTGGTCCAAGGCCACCGTGCTGGTGCATCTTGCCGCGGCGGGTGGCGCACCCCATGGCCAGATTTTTGAGGGCACCGCCAAAGCCTGCCAATTCATGGCCTTTGAAATGGCTCACCGTGACCAAGAGGTCGGCATCCACGATATCTCCTGCGAGATAGGCCGTCTTGATATGCCGGCCATCCATGGGCACAGCGCGCTCATTACCGCTTTTGAGGCCATCGGCAATGATGACCGGGGCGCCAAGGAGGTTGGGATCAAAGCCATGGCGGGCGGCCTGGAGGGCATGGGAGACTGACTCCCCGCGCTGTCCCACGTAGAGGGTATTTGTATCGGTGAGAAACGGCGCGCCACCAGCCTTGCGGACAAAATCGATCACCGGGATGAGCTCCAAGGGCTGGATATGGGCCGTGGTGCCGTGCTCGCCAAAATGGAGCTTCACGGCCACCAAGTCCCCTGGATCAATGACGCCGCCCACATTGGTCGCCTTGAGCAGACGCTTCATGCGCACCGCATAGGGCGAGCGCCGGGCAGCGCGCAGATTCCACCACCACACCGCAGCGGCCATAGGCTTCTCCTAGCGGGAAGGGATGGGTTCTTGCGGCTCGGTGAGCAAGAACTGCCCCTGCGTTATCCAGCGTTTCAGTTCCTCGGCGATTTCCAGAGACAAGGCATAGCTCGTCAGCGGCACCGTGGGCACGGTCTTGCCCTCGATGGTGATCTGGCCGCTTTTGAGCGCCGCATAGCTGACATGACCATAGGGGCTTGGCCGACCATTGGGATAATCTTCGCTATAATCCACCACTGGCATCTCGATGTCCTCGTCTGCTACCCCGGTGTACCAGGCCATGTCTTCATCGAGGATGGGGATGGGGATGCCCACCCCCACCGCCAGGGAGCAGCCATAGCCAAGGATACTGACCCCACGCAGATAGCGAGGGTTCATCCCCGCGAGGTCCCCTTTGAGCATGAGCGTGGCCGACGGGCTCAGGGGGATGCCGCGGGCATTGCGCTGGGGGGCCTCCACATGTTGGGTGCCGGCACCAATGACATAGCCGACACCGCCGCCCAGGAAGATGCGCGTCCCCAGGCCAATCGTCCGCAGGTAGGGGTCGTTGAACAGCGGGCTCAATTCGCCGGCAGTGGCGTAGTTGGCGTTGCCGAAATTGGGCTTGAGTGGGCCCATGTAGGTATATTTGATGTGGCGAGAGCGGTTGATGGCGCAATTGTAGTTCTGGTAGCAGTTGCGCGGATTCAGGAGCACGGCATTGCGCAGGTCTTTCAGGGTGACGTCCTTTTCCAGCTCGCGGCGGGGATAGCAGTCCGTGCCATAGGCAACAGCGCGCAGGTGCACCGCCTTGCCGCGCACCAGGTCCTCAATGACATGACCACCGCCATACTTAAATTGGCCAGGGTGAACCTTGTTGAGGGGATCTTCCTCCGTGGGCTCCGTGGCGCCGATATAGGCGTCCACTGCCGCCACCCCGCAGTAGCAAGGCACGCCATTGAGCCACATCTTGGCCACCTTGATGACCGGCGGATGCTTCTGGCCGATATTGAAGAGCAACCCCGAGGAACACATGGGCGAAAAGGTCCCTGTCGTAACAACGTCCACCCTTTGGGCGGCCTTGACCTTGCCTTCAACTCGCACTAGGCGAGTCATTTCTGCTGCCGTGAGAACCACGGCCGTGCCTTGACGGATCTTCTCGTTGATTTCCGCGATGCTCCGGTGCACCTTTGGTGTCCCCATACTGCCTCCTCGTGCTGCACGTTGCCGCCAGCGGGCGGTCTTTCGCCTCTGGTACGGCAATCCACGCAGGGAGTAAACCTAATGGCTGCTGACCCCTCGACCCTCCGGCATACCGTGCGCCAGGCCCTCCTTGCCCTCGTGGACCCAACGGCATTGGAAGGCTGGTTTGACTCCCTCGACTTCCAGCGAGAAGATGGCGTGCTCCTCGTGCGCCTCTCCCAGCCCCAGATGCACGGATGGTTTCGAGAAAACGTCGAACCCCTCCTCGCCCGTGCACTCACCCCGCTCGGCCTTGCCGTGCGCGTGGCCCCCCCGCCCTTGCCCTTTGACCCCACCTACTGCCTCGATGCTTTTCTCGCCAACACCAAAAACGCCTTTCCCCTCGCCTCGGCCAAACAAGTTGCCGAGGACGACACGGCCCGATTCAATCCTCTGACCGTGTGTGGGGAGACGGGCTCCGGCAAGACGTTTCTCCTCCGCGCCATCGCCAATGCCAAGGCCCAACAGGGCAAAGCGGTCCTGGCCACCACCGTGGCAGACCTCGCCACCTGCTATGCCCAGCGCCCCGACGCCCAAGCCTGGGCCCTCGGCCACGAGGTCTTCCTTCTCGATGACCTCCAGGACCTCGAATTCTACGAAGCCCTCCAGGGTGAGCTCACCCTGCTGTTCGATCGCTTCCACTGCACGCGGCGGCAGATGGTCTTTGCCTGCTCCGGGTCTTTGGCGGCCTGTAGCTTTCTCCAGCCCAAGCTGCGCTCGCGCCTGGAGTGGGGCCTCATGATCACCCTCAAGGCCCCGGACCTCGACGTGCGCCTCCAATTTGTGGCCCAGTGGCGCAAACGCCACGGTCTCGCCCTGTCCCGGGAGCGCGAAGTGCTCCTCGCCCATCGCTTCACCGACATGCGGCTACTCGAGGGCATGCTCCTCAAACTCTTGGCCTACTCCGACCTCGTCTCGCCTACCATCACCGATGAAGAATTCGCCAATATCCTGCACTACTCCAATGCCCCCATGGCTTCCCCGGCGCAGGCCAAGGATATCATCGCCCTCGTCTGCCAGACCCTGGGCGTCCCCCTCGAAGAGGTCATGGCCCAAGGCCGGCGGCGGGACATCGTCTGGGCGCGGCAGGTGGCCATGTACCTGTGCCGCAACCAGTTGCGGCTTTCCTACCCCCAGATCGGCCAACTTTTTGGCGGGCGGGACCATACCACGGCCCTTTATGCCTGCCGCAAAGTGGAATCCGAACTGGCGCGCAACGCCCTGCGTAAGGCCCAAGTCCAGGACATTGCCCTTCGTCTGCGGACCCTCTCCAACCCTCAACCGTAAACGAGGAACCCCATGCGCGTCACTATCCGCAAGGAATCCATCGTCGATGGCCTCATCCAGGCCACAAATATTACCCCGTCCCGCACCGGTGCCGCCTACCTGCGCACCGTGTGGCTGCACGCGGAAAACGGAACGCTCACGGTCTCGGCCACGGATTCGGCCTTGGAGTTTTGCGGCGTCTATACCGCAGAGGTGGAGCGCAGTGGCACGGTGGGTGCCCAAGGCAAATATCTAGCCGATCTTGTCCGCAAACTCCCCCCCGGGGCACTCACCCTCACCGCCGAGGCCAACGACAATGCCCTTCGCCTCACCCAAGGGCCTCGGGCCTACAAATTGGCAGTCAGCGACCCCGCTTGGTTCCAGGCCCCCACTCCCTTCCCCCAAGGCACTGGGGCAAAAGTCCACGGCCAGGCCCTGCGCCGCACCTTGGACCGAGTCCTCTTTTGTGTGGCAGACGATGATTCCCTGGGGGCAATGACCTGCCTGAAAATGACCCCCCAAGAGGGCAGCGTCGAATTCTGCGGCCTCGATGGGCTCAAGCTCGCCCTAGACACGATGGAAGACGCCGACCTCGCCGCTGCCATCAGTGGCGAACTTTTGGCCCCCAAAAAATACCTCCACGACCTGCGCAAATGGCTCCCAGAAGGGCCAGTGGAAATCGCCCGCCACGGCAAACGCCTATTTCTGCGCGCCATTGATGCCGAGGGCCAGGCCATGGAATCCATGAGCTTGCCGCTTCGCGAGGCTTCCTTCTACGATTACCATACTCTCCTGGATTCAGCGGCCAGCCGAGTCTGTGGGCAGCTCACCGTGGAACGCCAAGAACTCCTCGACGCCTTGGATCGCATCGCCATCTTTGCCACAGACAACAACTACGTCGCGGTATTCGAGGTCCAGGAAAACACCCTCATCCTCTCCTCTCCCGGCCAGGAAACCGGCACCGGCACCGAGCCCTTGCCCTGCCAGGCCGAAGGTCAGTTCCAGACCTTTGCCCTCGCCGCCCGTCCGGTTATGGACATCCTCGCGCGCTTCTGTGGGGAGCGCATCACCATCCACTTTGCTGACCCCAAGTCCCTGGTGCGGATCACCAGCGCCGACGAGCCGGGCTATAGCGTGGCCATCATGCCCGTCGTCATTGAAGAAGACCTCTACTACGAATAAATTATGACGAACTCCTATACTGCAGATAACATCACTGTCCTCGAAGGCCTGTCTGCCGTACGCAAACGGCCAGCCATGTACATTGGCTCCACCAATAGTGCTGGCCTCCATCACCTCGTCTATGAAGTCGTGGATAACTCCATTGATGAGGCCATGGCCGGGTTTTGCACCCATATCCAGGTGACATTGCATCTCGACAACTCCATCACCGTGGCCGATAATGGCCGTGGGATCCCGGTGGACATCCATCCCAAAGAAAACCGGCCTGCGGTGGAAGTCGTCATGACCGTGCTCCATGCCGGCGGCAAGTTCGACAACACCACCTACAAAGTCTCAGGCGGCCTCCATGGCGTCGGCGTCTCGGTGGTCAACGCCCTCTCGGAGCATCTCGAGGTGACGGTGAGCCGCAACGGCAAGCGCTACGTCCAGCGCTATTCCCGCGGCGTCCCCCAATGCCCCCTCACTGAGATCGGCGCAGCCACGGGTACCGGCACTGTAGTCCGCTTTAAACCGGACGAAGAAATCTTCGAAGAGACGGAATACCAAGCCGAGATTCTTGCCAAGCGGTTCGAAGAGCTCGCCTACCTCAACCCGGGTCTCACCATCGAGTTCCATGACGAGAAGAGCCAAGAGACGCACCGCTACCATTACGAAGGCGGTCTTGTCTCCTTTATCAAAAATAAAAATGGCGATGAGGGCATCCACAAGGTCATCGCCGGCAAAGGCGAGATTGAAGGCGTAACCATTGACTTCGCCCTGCAGTACGCCGCGGGCTACAAGGAAAACGTCTTTACCTTTGCCAACAACATCCGCACCAAAGAGGGCGGGACCCATCTTGTGGGATTCAAAACCGCCCTGACTCGGGCCATCAACACCTATATCGCCAACAGCGACCTGCCCAAAAAGCAGAAACAAAAGGTCTCCGGGGACGATGTGCGCGAGGGGCTGACGGCGGTGGTGAGCGTACGCATCCCCTCGCCGCAATTTGAAGGCCAAACCAAGACCAAGCTCGGCAACTCCGAAGTGGCCGGCTATGTGGCCACTGTGGTCTATGACCGGCTCACTGCCTTTTTTGGTGAAAATCCCAAGGATGCCCGCATCATCATCGACAAGGTGGTGGATGCGGCCCGCGCGCGGGAGGCCGCCCGTCGCGCCAAAGAGCTCGTGCGGCGCAAAGGGGCCTTGGCGGACCACGCCTTGCCGGGCAAACTCGCGGACTGCCAAAGCAAACACGCCGAAGAATGTGAGCTCTTCCTGGTGGAGGGCGACTCGGCCGGCGGCTCGGCCAAACAGGGGCGCAACCCCAAGTTCCAGGCCATCCTCCCCTTGCGCGGCAAGATCCTCAACGTGGAGAAGACGCGCTTTGATAAGATGCTCCAAAACAAGGAGATCCGCGCCCTTATCACCGCCATGGGCGCTGGCATTGGCGAGGAAGACACTGACCTTTCCCGACTGCGCTACGGCAAGATCATCCTCATGACCGATGCCGATGTGGATGGCGCCCACATCCGCACTCTGCTCCTCACCTTTTTCTACCGCCAGTACCAATCCCTCATTGAGGCTGGCCACCTCTACATCGCCCAGCCGCCCCTCTACCGGGTGCACAAAGGCTCCTTCGAACGGTACATCAAAAACGAAGAGGAGATGACCCAATTTCTCCTCTCCCGCGCCGCCGAGGAAGTGAGCCTGCGCCAGGGAGAGTGCTGGCTCACAGGTGAGCCCCTGCGTTCCCTGCTCCAAGAGGCCATCTTCTTGCGTGCCATGGCCCGAGAGCATGCGGGGCTCGGCATAAGTGAGGCCGTGTTCCTTGCCCTCGTGTGCCATGGGGTCCCCATGGACGGCGACGACATCCGCCAGGGCCGCTTCCCCGCCGCCTTTGTCCATGCCCTTCAGACCCAAGGCCTGGAGATGACGATGGAATGTGAAGAGGACACCCCCGGTCTAGAAGGACGCCTCCTCGTGCGCCTGCGCGACACCGATGGCCATGAGGTCCGCCTCGGCGCCGAATACTTCATGTCCAAACGCTACCGCCGGGCATTCGAATTGGCCAGCCGCCTCGCCGCGGCCCATCCAGAGCCGTTCTTCGTCTTCCGCCATAAGGACACCGAGACCCAGGCCAATTCCCCCCTCGCTTTCTTGGATGCCGCCTTTGCTGCGGTGCAAAAAGGCTTTACCGTGCAGCGCTACAAAGGCCTTGGTGAAATGAACCCTGTCCAATTGTGGGAAACTACCATGAACCCTGCCACCCGCACCCTGCTCCAAGTCACCATCGAGGACGCTGAAGAAGCCAACGAGCTCTTTGAAAAACTCATGGGTGACCGCGTGGAGCCACGCCGGGAGTTCATCCAACGTAATGCCCTGGCCGTGCGCGATCTCGATATCTAGGTACACGGATAGCCGTTTTTCCCCATCGAAACGAGGCCTTCATGTCGCAAATCAGCATCGAAAAAGAGCTCCAGCAATCTTATTTGGAATATTCCCTCAGCGTTATCATTGGCCGGGCCATTCCGGATGTGCGCGATGGGCTCAAACCTGTGCATCGACGTATCCTCTACGCCATGCACGAGCTCGGCAATACCTTCAATCGGCCCTACAAAAAGTCAGCCCGTGTGGTCGGTGATGTCATCGGTAAGTACCATCCCCACGGCGATGCCGCGGTGTATGATGCCCTGGTGCGTATGGCGCAGGATTTTTCCATGCGCGAACCCCTCGTGGATGGCCAAGGCAATTTTGGCTCCCTCGACGGCGATGCCCCTGCCGCCATGCGCTATACCGAAGTGCGTATGTCCCGGCTCGCAGGGTATTTCCTTGCCGACATCGACAAGGACACCGTGGCCTTTCGTCCCAACTACGACAACTCTCTCTCCGAACCTGAGGTCCTGCCCACCAAGGTCCCCAATCTCCTCGTCAACGGCTCCTCGGGCATTGCCGTGGGCATGGCCACCAATATCCCGCCCCACAACCTCGGTGAGACGGTCCGTGCCGCCCTCCACCTCCTGGACCACCCCGAGGCGAGCGTGGAAGACCTCATGGTCCATCTCCCGGGGCCAGATTTTCCCACTGGCGCCCTCCTCTACGGCCGCGAGGGCCTGCGCGAGGCCTACCGCACAGGCCGCGGCAGCGTGCGGATGCGCGGCAGGGTGGAGGTGGAACGCCGCAAAGGCGACCTCGAGAGCATCGTCATCCGCGAAATCCCTTACGGGGTGAACAAGGCGAGCCTCGTGGAGCGCATCGCAGCCCTCGTGGGCGAGCGCAAGATTGAAGGGGTGGCGGACCTGCGCGACGAGTCGGACCGCAATGGCATCCGCATTGTCCTGGACCTCAAACGCGGGGCAGTGGCTGAGGTCCTCATCAACCAGCTCTTCAAATTTACCCCCCTTGATACGACCTGCACCATCACCATGCTGGCGGTGGTTGGCAACCGACCGCGGGTACTCTCCCTCAAAGAGGTCCTCGAGCTCTTTCTTGCCCACCGCCGCGAGGTCATCCTGCGCCGCTCTCGCTTTGACCTCGCCAAGGCGAAGGCCCGCGCCCATATCCTCGAGGGGCTCCACATTGCCCTGGACCACATCGATGCCGTCGTCGCCCTCATCCGCGCCTCGAGCACCCCTGCCGAAGCCAAGACCCGCCTCATGGATCGCTTTGGGCTCTCCGACCCCCAGGCCCAGGCCATCCTCGACATGCGCCTGCAGCGCCTCACCAACCTTGAGCGCGAAGCGCTGGTACAGGAGTACGCCGAGCTCCTCCAACGCATCGAGTACCTCCACAGCGTCATCGACAACCCCGACGTCCTGCGCTCCGTCATCCGCGAGGAGCTCACCGAGCTGCGCGACGCCTTCCCCTCTCCCCGCCGCTCCCAATTCCTCGAACACGAGCCAGGGTCCATCGATGTCGAAGACATCATCCCCGATGAACCCGTTATCATCACCATCTCCCAAAACGGCTACATCAAGCGCACCAGCCTCGAGGCCTACCGCCAGCAGCGCCGCGGCGGCACCGGCGTGACCGGCGTCCAGGTGAGCGAAGAAGACTTTATCACGACCCTCATCACCGCCACCACCCACCAATGGATCAACTTCTTCTCCAACCGCGGCCGCATGTACCAGCTCAAGGTGCACCAAATCCCTGAGGCAAGCCGCACCTCCCGCGGCCGGCACCTGGCCAACCTCCTCGCCCTGGATGACGGCGAGCAGGTGGCTGCGGCCATGGCCTACCGCGAGGTGGAAGAAGGCACGTTTTACATGTTCATCACCCGCCAGGGGACGGTGAAACGCACCGCCACCGAGCTTTACCGCAACGTACGCTCCCAAGGTCTCATCGCCCTGAGCATGCGGCCCGAAGACGAGCTCGTGGGCGTGGTGGAAGTCGCCGAAGATGACGAGCTCATCCTCGTTACCCGCAATGGCTATGGCATTCGCTTTCCGGTGGCCGAAGTGCGGGCCATGGGCCGCTCGGCCACGGGGGTGCGGGGCATCAGCCTGCGGCCCGGAGACAGTGTCGTGGCCGGCGTTGTTGTGCCCAAAGAAGACCGCCAGGAACTGCTCACCGTCTCCTCCGGCGGCTACGGCAAACGCACGGCCCTGAGCCAGTTTCGGGCTCAAAGCCGCGGCGGTATGGGGGTTATCACCATGCGCATTACCCCCCGTACCGGAGCGGTGGTGGGCGCGGCCATGGCCGACCCAGCAGATGCCCTTATCTTGCTGACCTCAGCGGGCAAGATCATCCGCATCGGCACCGAGGAGATCTCTGTCCTTGGCCGCGCTACCCAAGGGGTGCGCCTCGTGCGCCTCGAGGACGGGCACACGGTGGTGGCCTTTGACCACGTACCCCTCGAATCCTCCTCCAGCACCCCGTAGGAAATGCCCATGACCGCCCTCTCTCCACGACAACTGGCCGAGCGCCTCGGCATCAGCGAGCGGCGCCTGCGCCGCCTCCTCGCCCGTCATGGGGAGCGCATCCCCCATGAACGCTCGGGCCGCCTCTTGCGCTTCCCCCCCGAGGCCGAGGCGGCAGTGGCCGCCCTCCTCACCCCCCCCTCCCTGCCAGCCCTCCCTGCCCCGAGCCCAGACGAAGAGCGCCGCCTGCTGACTGACCTCATCCACACCCAGGCCCGGGTGATGGAGCGCCTCGCCGCGGCCCTCGAACACCGCCCGCCGACCCCGCCCATGGCCGAACTCCCCCCAACCCACGATCTCGAGGCCCGCGTTCAAGCCCTGGCCCATGAGCTCGCTCGCCAAGGCGAACGCCTCCACTGCCTGGAGCAGGAGGTCCGCGCAGCCCTGGGGAGCCTGCGCGACGAGATGGAAAAGTGTCAGTTTTGGTCCAAACGCCTTATGCTCCACCTGGCAAGCAAAGGCCAAACCTCCTGAGGGAACTATGTCCAAAGGGATCATCCTCGCCGGTGGCTCGGGCACCCGCCTCTATCCCGCCACCCTCGCGCTCTCCAAACAGCTCCTGCCGGTGTACGACAAACCGATGATCTACTACCCGCTCACCACCCTCATGCTGGCAGGACTGCGGGAGATCCTCGTCATCTCCACCCCAGAAGACACCCCACGCTTCCAAAAACTCCTGGGGAGTGGCCAGCAATGGGGCATCCACCTCCACTACACCGTGCAGCCTTCACCTGATGGCCTGGCCCAAGCCCTCATCCTGGCCGAAGACTTCCTCGCCGGCGCACCCGCTGTCCTCATTTTGGGGGACAACATCTTCTACGGCCACGACCTGCCCCGCCTGCTCGCCCGCGCCCTCACCCGACCCACCGGGGCCACGGTCTTTGCCTACCACGTCCACGACCCGCACCGCTACGGCGTGGTGGAGTTTGACGCCCATGGCCACGTCCTCTCCCTGGAGGAAAAACCCGCCTGCCCCAAATCCAACTACGCGGTCACCGGCCTCTACTGCTACGATGCCCAAGCCCCAACCCTGGCCAAGACCCTCACCCCTTCGGCGCGGGGCGAATTGGAAATCACGGACCTCAACCGCTGCTACCTCGAGGCCGGAAGCCTCCACGTGGAGCTCCTAGGCCGGGGCTATGCCTGGCTCGATACCGGCACCCACGAGAGCATGCTCGACGCGGCCCTGTTCGTGGCTACCATCGAACGCCGCCAAGGACTCAAGATCGCCTGCCCAGAAGAGGTCGCCTGGCGCCAAGGTTGGATCGACACCGAGGCCGTCCGCGCCCAAGCCAAGCTCCTCGCCAAAAGCGCCTACGGCCAGTACCTCCTGCGCCTCGTGGACCCTGAGGTCTGCCGGGGATAAGGGCCTTGCCACCAGCAAGGCCCTCACCCTTCCCCTCCAAACCCCACCACATCGTGCGCCGAAACGAGGAATAGAGCAGGGCCTCTCCCAGGAGGAGGAGGCGAAACGGCTGTCGATTCCTAAGGGGACACTGGCATACTGGATAGCAGCCTCAAAGTCATCGAAACAACTATCGGCATCCGATACGCGTTCAGCAGCTGCGCAGGATATCGAGAATACCCCGTTGCGCTCCAGATCAACAGCCCGTATACCAAATCATGGCGCTTGGCCGATGGAAATGGAGAGGCCAAGGCGGCGGCCCGACATTGACGCATGCCGGCCTCTCGCTGCTGGAAGTGTTCTCGCCGGGAGTCGAACTATCCAAAGCCGGAGACTGATATGGCGGCCACCAATTTCAACACCGAGAACCGCACCTATAGGCAACTTATCGGCAACGGCCTGACCTATCGTATCCCGCGCTTTCAGCGAGACTATTCCTGGAGTGAGGAGGAATGGGAAGATCTTTGGAATGATATTCAGAACACCTTGCCTGCCGATGGCGAACCGGCGCATTACATGGGTTATCTGGTTTTACAAACAGCAGACAACCGCACCTATGAGGTGATTGACGGCCAACAGCGGCTAACAACCCTAAGCCTGATTATTTTGGCAGCCATGCGGCTGCTCAAAAAATTGGTCGACGCGGGTGAAAGCGCCGATAACAACCGGGCGCGGCTCGAGCAATTACGCGCGACCTACATTGGCTACCTCGACCCAGTCACGCTGACGACCCGCAACAAGCTCTCGCTCAATCGCAATAACGACGGCTATTACCGCGACTATCTGGTGGCGCTGGCCGAGCATCTTCCGCAACGCGGTTTCCCTGCCTCGACACACGCCATGCGCAAGGGTTTCGAGTGGTTCGAACGCCGCTTGCGCGAGCAGGTCAAAGGTGACGCCGACCCCGGCAAGGCATTGGCGCAATTTGTCGAAACCATGAGCGACAAATTGTTTTTTACGGTCATCACCGTCGCTGACCAGCTCAACGCTTACAAGGTCTTTGAAACGCTCAACGCCCGTGGTGTGCGTCTGTCCGCCACCGACTTACTGAAGAATTACCTGTTTTCCGTGCTGGCCCGCGGCAGTGAAGCCGCGCACGAGATGGACGAGCTCGAACGTCGCTGGGAAAGTATGGTAGGACGTCTGGGCAGCGAGAGCTTCCCCGACTTTTTGCGCATGCACTGGAACAGCCGTCGGGGATTTGCGCGGCAGACCGAGTTGTTCAAGGTCATCCGCAGCCGCATTCAGGATCGCGAGGAAGTTTTTGCCCTGCTGCGGGACATGGACGAGGACATCGACACCTACCTGGCACTCACTCAGCCCGAAGGGTCGCAATGGCCGCCTGCCTGGAAGCAGAGCGCGCAAGAGCTGCGCATGTTTTCCGTGCGCCAACCCTATCCGATGCTGATGGCCGCAAGGCGCAATCTCCCGGATGCCGATTTCGAGGGTCTGTTGCGAGCCACGGTGGTCATCGCCTTTCGCTACAACGTCATCGGCGCGCAACATACGGGAGAGCAAGAACGCGTCTATCACGCAGCCGCCATGCTGCTCCACAACCGCGAAGCCACCACGCTTGGGCAGATTCTCGACGCCTTGCGCCAGGTTTATCCGAATGATGATGCCTTCAGGGCAGACTTTGCCGAAAAGGTCATCAAGACCACCCAGAGCCGTAATGCCAAGATCGTGCGCTACATCCTGTGCAAGCTGGAAAAACAGGCAGGAGGCATCGACTTCGACGCCGATTCTCCCAGTTACACCCTCGAACATGTGCTGCCGCAATCGCCCGAAGACGGATGGGAGGCTTTCAATGACCGCGACCTGGAAACATTCGTCTATCGGCTGGGCAACATGGTCTTGCTGGAGGCGGGCAAGAACAAGGACATCGGCAATCGGCCCTATGCCGACAAACGTCCGGTCCTGCAACAAAGCGGCATGCTGCTGACCCGCAAGCTGGCGCAAGAAAATCCCGATTGGACCCCAGAGCGGCTGGCGACCTGGCAAAAACAGCTTGCGAATCTCGCCACCAGCGTGTGGCGCATCGCCCAGATTGCATAAGACAAGTCATATCCAACAATCGAGGCGTTCCGCCAGCAGCGGGGCATCACTGAACCCATCGAGACTATTGACTGGGCTGGAGCGTTTTGGCGACGCCAAGCAGACCCATCATGAACACTGTTACCCTTACCCACGTTCTATGACCGCACGGCTTGTATCTCGCGCATGGCCACATCACACTCTTGGCTCTTGGGACCGCTGGTCTATGAAGCTCCAGTTCGCCTTTTGAATTGTACCCTCTCTGACGTTCAACTTGGATCTTTCGTATATCGCTGCGCATAGCTCTCCAGAGAACGTCCAGATAGGGCGTTTTTGTTCGACCTGGAACCCCAATGGCTATTGGCTGAAAACCTCATCCTGAAGGGGATTCGTTTCTGCCAGAGGGCCATCGGTGCTCAGTTCTTCTTCCCTACCGTAAGGCAAGGCATGAGGCCATCCTGATGGCAGAGAAGAGGCCCTCTTGAGGGCGGAAGCAGGGGCTCCCTCGCAAACGCGGCCTGGAACCAGGCCACTTTGGTCGCCGTGTTGGTCTTGTGGGAGCCTGCTACAGGTGTCCCTGCCCGCGCTCCTAAACAAGGATTCCCCCTGGACGGATGCGGCGCCCCAGGATAAGGCGAACTTCGCAGGTCGCGAAGAACTACCTCATCTGGTAGCCATATAAAATGAACACCCGAAAATCCTTCCCGCAGCCAGGCTCAGGGGTCCTTTCCCATGGGAAAGACCCCTTTTTTTTCGCCTTCTTCCCCCGAGGTTGCCATGCCGTGGCCCCATAAAGACCTCCTCGATGTCACCCAACTCTCGAAAGAGGAAATCCTCCTTTTGCTCGACACGGCCCAGCGCTTTGCCGAGATCAACACCCGGCCGGTCAAAAAGGCGCCGGTACTTAAAGGCAAAAGTGTGGTCCTCTTTTTTGCCGAGCCCTCCACCCGCACCCGCGTCTCTTTTGACGTTGCCGCCAAACGGCTGTCGGCCGATAGCTTTGCCATTGCCACCAGCGGCAGCTCCCTGCAAAAGGGCGAGTCCCTGGCCGACACGGCCCGCACCCTGGAGGCCATGCACCCCGATGCCATTGTCATCCGCCACCATGCCAGTGGTGCCGCCCAGTACCTCGCCGAGCGTCTCGCCTGCTCCGTCATCAACGCCGGCGATGGCCAACATGCCCACCCCACCCAAGCCCTCCTCGATGCCTTCACCCTGCGCCAGGCCTGGAACGGCGAACTGGAGGGCAAGACCCTCACCATTCTTGGCGACATCGCCCACAGCCGGGTGGCCCGCTCGGGGGTGGACCTCTTTTCCCGTCTTGGCATACAGGTACGGCTTTGTGCCCCGCGCACCCTCCTGCCACCAGGGCTCGCCTCCTGGCCGGCGGAGGTCTTCACCGACCCGAAGGCCGCGCTCGCTGGGACCGATGCCGTTATGTGCCTGCGCCTCCAGCTGGAACGCCAGCAGGCTGGACTCTTGCCCAGCCTCAACGAATATGCAGCCCGCTATGGGCTCTCTTCTCGCCTTCTGGCCGCCGCCCCAGACGCCCTCATCCTCCACCCTGGTCCCATGAACCGCGGGATTGAAATCGCCAGCGACCTGGCCGATGGCCCCAAAAGCCGTATCCTCCACCAAGTGGCCGCTGGCGTGGCCGTACGCATGGCCGTTCTCCACCTGCTGTTGACCCGAAAACCCTAAGGAATTTCTATGGATACCTGGATAATCCGCGCTGCCCGTCTCGGCGATGACCTTGTGGACCTCACCGTGGCTGAGGGCCGCATCGCCGCGATTGCCCCTGCCGGCACCCTGGCGGCCGCAGAGGCTCGCACCCTCGAGGCCCATGGCGCCCGGGTGCTTCCTAGCCTCATCGATGCCCATGCCCACCTGCGCGAACCAGGCTTTGAATACAAAGAAGACATTGCCTCAGGCCTGGCCGCAGCCCTGGCCGGCGGGTTTGGCCAGGTCATGGCCATGGCCAACACCAATCCGGTGAACGACAGCGCGGCAGTAACGGCCTTTATGCTGGAGCGAGCCCGAGCAAGCCATCCCTCCGGCCCGTTCCTGCGCCCCATCGGCGCCCTCACCAAGGGCCTTGCCGGAACAGAGCTCGCCCCGGCCGGCGAGCTGGCCGCCGCGGGCTGCGTGGCCCTATCCAACGACGGCAAGCCCGTGGTTTCCACTGAGCTTTTACGCCGAGCCATGGAATACGCCGCAGACCTCGGCCTGGTCGTCATTGACCATTGCGAAGACCCCACCTTGGGGGCAGGCGGGGTGATGAACGAAGGGGCGCTCTCAGGCCGCCTTGGGCTCAAAGGCATCCCCACCGTAACCGAGGCCATCCAGGTGGCCCGAGATGTCCTTTTGGCAAGCTATCTCCACATCCCCATCCACATTGCCCACGTCAGCTGCCGGGAAAGTGTCGAGGTCCTCGCCCAGGCCAAGGCCAAGGGCGTGCCCGTAACCGCGGAAACCTGCCCCCACTACCTTTTGTGGGACGAGGGCATGGTGGACGGCTACCGCACCGCGGCCAAAGTCAATCCACCACTGCGCACCAAAGATGATGTCCTTGCCCTGCGCCAGGCTGTGCGCACCAAGGTCATCGACCTCCTCGCCACCGACCATGCGCCGCATGCCGACCACGAAAAGGACGCCCCCTTTGCCGAGGCGCCCTTCGGCATCTCGGGCCTGGACACGGCCCTTTCCCTCACGACCCTGCTCATTGCCCAGGGCGAGCTCTCCTGGGATGACGCCATACGCCTGTGGGCCAAGGCCCCGGCACGTACCTTCCGCTTGCCTTTCTCTCCCCTCACCCCTGGGGCGCCTGCCAACTTTATTCTGTGGGATGAAGAGACGCTCTGGACCGTGTCCCGGCAGACGATGCGCTCTAAAAGTACCAATACCCCGGCCCTGGGGATGGAACTCCCAGGCCAGGTCCTAGCCCACGTCCTCGGCGGCCAACTCCTCTTCCAACGGCAACCTTCCCCATGGCCCATATCCTGATTGTCGATGACGACCCCAGCCTGCGGGAGGTGCTCGAGATCGCCCTCTCCCGTGCTCGCCACAGCGTCTACCTGGCAGGTGATCTCGCCACGGCCTGGGAAGTCCTGGAGCGGGAGAACGTAGACCTTGTCTTGGCGGACCTGCGCCTGGGCGGGGAAAGCGGCATTACCCTCCTCCAACGCATGCACCAGGCAGGGAATACCATCCCGACCATCATGATCACTGCCTATGCGGACCCCAAGAGCGCGGTCGAGGCCATCCGCCTCGGGGCTCGCGACTACATCACCAAACCCTTTGACCTCGACGAACTCCTGCTCCTTGTGGACCGCACCCTGGAAGGGGTACGCCTTGAGCAGGACCACGCCCGACTCCAAGGCGAGCTCCAGGACCGCTACGCCACAGTCATCGCCCAGGCCCCGGCCATGGCCGAGACCCTCCGCCTAGCCCAGCGCATCGCCACCACGAACATCTCGGTGCTCATCACTGGTGACTCAGGGACGGGCAAGGAACTCCTGGCCCGCACCATCCACCGCCTAAGCCCCCGAGCCCGCGGCCCGTTTCTTGCCATCAACTGCGGTGGACTGCCCGAAAACCTCATGGAGAGCGAACTCTTCGGCTACCGCAAAGGGGCCTTTACCGGAGCCGACCGCGCCAAAAAGGGCCTCGTGGAAATGGCCGAAGGAGGGACCCTCTTCCTTGACGAGGTGGCCGAGCTCCCGGCCACCATGCAGGTCAAGCTGCTGCGCTTTCTCCAGGAGCGCCGCTTTGTGCCCCTGGGGGCCACTGAAGAATGTTCGGCCGATGTGCGCGTCCTTGCGGCCACCAACCGCGCCGTGGAGCAGGAGGTCGCCGAAGGCCGACTGCGCGAAGACCTCTACTACCGCTTAACCGGAGTGCGCCTGCACCTGCCACCACTGCGCGAACGCCAGGAGGATATCCTCCCCCTGGCAGAGCATTTCTTGCGCCGGGCCTGCGCCGAGCAAAAACGGACCATCACCGGCTTTACCGAGAGCGCCCGACAAAAACTCCTGGACTATAGCTATCCAGGCAACGTGCGAGAGCTGGAAAACATCATCGAACGGGCCGTGGCCTTGGAAACAGGCCGGTTCATCCACCCCGAATCCTTAGTCATCTACGAGACCTGCCACTCCCGTAACGCCAACCCTGACCTGGATCGCCTCTGGCGGGGCCAAATCAACCTCGACACCTACCTTCTCGAACATGAACGGGCCGTGTTGCGCGAAGCCCTGGCCAGAAGCGGCGGCCATAAAGGGAAGGCCGCAGAACTCTTGGGCATCAGCTTCCGCCAACTGCGCTACCGCTTGACCAAGACCATGGAAAAAGACGAAGAGTTGCCTCCCGAGGCCTGAGCCCAGCTGCCACGTGCCCCTAGAAGGAGACCGTTTTATGCCCCAACCCATCCGCGACGCCATCTCGCTATGCAAAACCATCATGCGCAACGGCTATGATGCCTATATCATTGGCGCTGCTCTCCATGAGCGCATCCTCGCCCACTCCAAAGATGCCACCGTAGACATCTGCACAGACCTCGACTTCGATGGACTCAAGGCTCTCTTCCCAGAAGTCAATCGTGCTGATGCGCCTTTGTTCGCCAGCCTCTCCCAAGGAGAATCGACTTTCCATTTCTACCATGCCGACACCCAAGATGCCTCCCACCCCGAGGCCTGTGTCGCCCAAATCACGCCACACATGCTCGAAAAGCTCCAGGAGATGGAAGAAGATTTTCCCCTTGCGTTCGTCTGCCCCTACACCCCCCGGGCCAAGGACGCCTTCGATGGCTTTGAGGACCTGGATCGCGGGGTGGTCCAGCTCAAGGGCATCCCGGATGAGACCCTAAAGCACGATTACCTGCGCGCCGTCCGCGCCCTGCGCTTTGCTGCCAACTATGGCCTGCCCATCGAAGACAACACCTGGATGGCCCTGGTGCGTGCCTCCCGCCGTGTCCTTGACTATGTTTCGGTAACGGACCTCATGGACGAGTGGCGCAAGGTAGAGGCCGAAAACATGTGGCGCTTTGTACAACTACTCTTTGACACCATGATCCTCCATGGCCTGGTCCCTGAGCTGGCCGCCCTCTCCCGTATCTTCGAGACCGTGGGCGAGGAGGAACGGCAATCGGTCTGGGAACACACCGTGGCCGTCATGCGCCATTACCCCGAAGAACTCCCTTACGACTGGTACGGTACCCTGGCTTGCCTCTTCCATGACTGCGGCAAATTGCTCACCGGCGAACGGGTCGGGGATCGGGTCACCTTCTACCAGCACCACAGGGTCGGGGCCAAGCTCGCCCGGAAGATCCTCAAGCGCCTGCGCTTCAATACCGACGAAGTGGACCTCATCTGCCACCTCGTGCGCCACCACATGCACTTCCACTTCATGCTCACGGACAAAGGGATCCGGCGCTTCAAGGCCCTGGACGAGTATCCCCGGCTCATCGAAATCGCCCGCGCCAACATCAAGGCCCGGGGCGCGGCCTACACCGAGTTCAACCACAACATGAAGATGCTCGACCGGGCCGATATCCGCGAAGAGCTCCTCGAACCCCTCCTCAACGGCAAACAGATCATGGACATTGCTGGCATCAAGCCGGGACCGGCCGTCGGCCTGATCCGCGATAGCCTCCTCCAGGCGCAAATCGCCGGCGACGTCACCACGGTGGACGAAGCTGTCCAGTTCGTCCTGCGCTACAAGGAGTTCAATCGCCTCTAGCCTGCCATGGAACCCACCAATTTGTTCCATTTCACCTTTCCAGAGCTCGAAGCCTGGGTGACTGCGCGCGGTCATGCCCCTTTTCGGGCCCGCCAACTATGGCGTTGGCTCTGGCACCGTGGCGAACTCGACCTTGCCGCCATGACTGACCTCGCCAAAGACTTCCGGGCCGAGCTCGCCGAACTTGCCCCTCTCCGCCTCCCAACCATTGCCCATATCCATTGGAGCCAGGACGGCACGGTCAAATTCCTCCTCCACCTCGCCGACGGCGCCCAGGTGGAGACCGTCCTCATCCCTGACGAGGAGCGCTTCACCCAATGCCTCTCTTCTCAGGTGGGCTGTCCCATGGGATGCACCTTCTGCGCCACAGGTGCCATGGGCCTTTGGCGCAACATGACCGGCGGTGAAATCGCCGCCCAGGTGCTCGTGGCCCGGCGCTGGGCCGCGACCCACCTGCCCGAGCGCCCCATCACCAACCTCGTGTTCATGGGCATGGGGGAGCCCATGCTCAATTGGCCGCAAGTCCATCGTGCCCTCTCCATCCTCACCCATCCCGATGGCCTCAATTTTTCCCGCCGCCGCATCACAATATCCACCTGCGGCATCCCCGGCACCCTGGAGCATCTTGCCGCCGCAGACCTCGCCCTGCCTGCTCTCTCGCTCCACGCCCCCACCCAAGAACTCCGTGCCCTGCTCATGCCCAAAGCAGCCCGATGGGAACTCTCTGCCCTCATGGAGGCCCTGCGCCGCTATCCCTTGCGGCCACGCGAACGATTTACCATCGAATACCTCCTCCTTGGCGGGGTCAACGACTCCCCTGCCCACGCTCGAGACCTCGTGCGGCTGCTCTCCCACCTCAAATGCAAGGTCAATCTCATTACCTATAACCCGGTCCCAGGCGCGGCCTATGCCTCGCCCCGACCCGAAGACGTCCTCGCCTTCGAGGACCTTCTGCGGCGCAAGGGCTTTACGGTGACCTTGCGCAAGAGCAAAGGCCAAGACATCGCCGCTGCCTGCGGCCAACTCGCCATCGGAGAACCCTGTCATGGACAAGCCTGACTTTGCCAAAGCCGGCGGCCTTGTGCCGGCCATTGTTCAAGACGCCACCACCGGTGAGGTCCTCATGCTCGCCTACATGAACGAGGCGGCCTGGGAAGCAACTCTGGCCACCGGTGAGGCCCACTACTTCAGCCGCAGCCGCCAAACCTTGTGGCGCAAAGGCGGCACCTCCGGCCATGTCCAAAAGGTCCGGGCCATCCGCCTGGACTGCGACGCCGATGCGGTCCTGCTGCTCGTGGACCAGGTGGGGAGTGCTGCCTGCCACACAGGACGCCGCAGCTGCTTCTACCGCGAACGCCTGCCCGATGGGTCGTGGCAGGAATGTTCTCCCCAACTCTTCGACCCCAAGGAGGTTTATCGATAATGGACGAACGCCGCTTGCGCCTGGGCATCCCCAAAGGCTCCCTCGAAGAGGCGACGGTGAAACTCTTTGCCAAGGCCGGATGGAAGATCACCTCGCACCACCGCAATTACTTCCCAGAGGTGGATGACCCGGAACTCTCCCTCGCCCTGTGCCGGGCCCAGGAAATGGCCCGCTACGTGGAGTCCGGGGTCCTGGATGCTGGACTGACCGGCAAAGACTGGGTCCTGGAGAACGAATCCGATGTCGTGGTGGTGGCGGACCTCATCTACTCCAAAGCAAGCAACCGCCCCGCGCGATGGGTCCTTGCCGTGGCCGGCGACTCACCCTACCGCCGACCCGAAGACCTGGCCGGGAAAAAGATCGCCACCGAGTTCGTTGGCTTTACCCGCCGCTACTTCGCCGAGGCCGGGATCCCGGTGGACGTGGAGTATTCCTGGGGGGCCACAGAGGCCAAGGTCGTGGAAGGCCTCGCGGACGCCATTGTGGAGATCACTGAGACCGGTACCACCATCAAGGCCCATGGGCTGCGCATCATTGCCGAACTTCTCCAAACCAATACGCAGCTCATCGCCAACAAGACCGCCTGGGCCGACCCCTGGAAACGGACCAAGATCGAGACCCTCAACACCCTGCTCCAAGGGGCCTTGCGCGCCGAGAGCATGGTGGCCCTCAAGATGAATGCCCCGGCCGACAAGGTCGAGGCCATCATGGCCGTGCTGCCGAGCATGAATGCCCCCACGGTCGCCCATCTCTACAAGTCCCAATGGCTCTCCGTGGAAACCGTGGTGGAGCGCCGCCAGGTGCGGGACCTCATCCCCAAGCTCCTGGCCGCTGGGGCCCAAGACATCATCGAGTATGGGCTCAACAAGGTCATCTAGAGACCAAAAGAGGAGGGCGAAGGAGGGGAGGAGACAGGATGGCGGGGCGTATCGGCAAGGGGCATGACGAACTTTGCTTCCAGCGGCACTTCCGCTGACTTGCCTCCAGGGCTGGGTGTATCGGCGAAAAATCCTCTCCCCACCAGAAGAGGACCAGCGCGGGGGTGGGATGGTCGCCAAGTCGCCGCACGCCCCGGCGCACTGCCCCTCCCCGCTGGCACCTGCCGAACCTGATTACGAGAAAGGGAATAACGAGGTGTTCCATGCGGCGTTTCTTGGCTTCTCTTGTCGTCGTGTGCTGTGTGAGTTTGCTTTCTGCCTGTGCCCACACCAGGGCCAGGCAGGAACTCTCGCTTCGCCTGGACCTGGCCGAGGCCTACATCGCCAACCGCAAACCACAACTTGCCCTCCAGGAACTTCAGGCCATTGCGGATCGGGCCGCGGGAGAAAAGCGCTACCACTTCGCCTTGGGCATGGCCTATTTTGCCCTGGATGAGCCAGAGCGCGCCCGCGAGGCCTTTGCCCGCACCGTGGCCATGGACCCCGACTATGGCGAAGGCTGGAACAACCTGGGTCGAGTCCTCGAATTCCAGGGCAAGATCGAGGAAGCGATAGCGGCCTACCAACGGGCCCTAGGCATCCTCACCTATGCCACGCCAGAGTTGGCCGCAGTCAACCTCGCCCGTCTCCATTTGCGCCAAGGGCATACCGACGAGGCCGAGGCCATGGCCCGTTTGGCCGTGCGCCGCAACTGGCTCTACATTCCAGCCTATTTACTGATAGCGCAAATCCTTGAAACCAAAGGTGACCTCGCCGGGGCCCAACGCATCATCGAGGAGGGCCTCGCGGCCAACCTCGATGCCCTTCCCCTCAAGCTCGCCTTGGCAGAAAACATCCTCCGCCAAGGTAAAACCACTGAGGCCAAAGCCCTCTTCCATGACATACTCAAACACCACCGCGGCACCCCGGAGGCCAAAGTGGCCCACGATTACCTGGACATCCTCCCCTAAGGGGGACGGAGCGCGCGTCCTTGGCCTCAACCCCTGGATCTACGACTTTGCCGCCTATGGTCTATGGTCCCGGCCCATGGGGCTGCTCGTGGCCCTGGCCATGCTGCGCCAATGCGGCTGCGCCGTGGCCCTCATGGATGCCTTGGAACAGACCTGGTGCGATGTCCCCTGGCCGAGGCCACGCCCTGACGGCCGGGGGCCCTACCCCAAAACAGAAGTCCCCAAGCCGAACATCCTCCAAGCAGTCCCCCGGCGCTTTTGCCGCTATGGCCATGACCCAGCACGGGTAGAAGCCGCCCTCAGCGCCCTCGCACCCCCTCCAGAGCTCGTCCTCATTACCTCGCTTATGACCTATTGGTATCCAGGGGTCACTGAGGCCGTGGCCCTGTGCCGCCGCCTCTGGCCCAAGGTCCCCATCGCAGTGGGCGGAATCTACCCCACCCTGTGTCCAGAACACGCCCGCCATCTGGAAGCTGACCTCCTCGTGGCCGGTCCCCTCGAAAAGCCAAGCAATTGGGCGGCCCTGTGGGGCCTTATGGGCACCACGCCCCCACCCCTGCCAGAGCACGCCGGCTTTGTTTTTGCCCACGACCTCTACTCCTTTCCCGATTTTGGCGTAGTGCTTGGCTCTCGCGGTTGTCCCTACGCCTGCGCCTACTGCGCCAGCCGCATCCTCTCTCCGGGATTCCGCCAAGCCCCGGCCCAGGTCGTCCTCCACAGCCTTGCCCAACTCTACCACCAAGGGCTCCGGCACATCGCCTTTGCCGACGACGCCCTCCTCGTGCGGCCCGAGACCTGGCTCTGGGAGGCCCTCGACTTTTGCGCCCACCACGGCCTCACCATGCACACGCCCAACGCCGTGCATGTGCGCGCCCTCACCCCTGCGGTCTGCCGCCGCCTCTGGCGCGGCGGCGTGCGCACCCTCCGCCTTGGCCTTGAAACCCTCGACTTTTCCCACCGCCTTGACGTCAAGCTCACCCTTGCGGAATGGGACCAGGCAGCAGCGGCCGTGCGTGAAGCCGGGTTTGGGCCAGAACAAATCCGAGCCTATGTGCTCTTTGGCCTGCCAGACCAAGATGACGATGCCCTCATGGCCACCATCATGGCAGCAGGTCGCCGGGGCATTCCCGTGGAACTGGCCTTTTACTCGCCTATCCCCGGGACAGTGCTTTTTTCTGCAGCGCAGCACGCCTCCCCCTGGCCGTTGGCCGAGGAGCCGCTCACCCACAATAGCTCCATCTGGCCCTGCCGGCCGGGAGGATTTTCCTGGTCCGAAGCCGCTCGCTGGAAGGCCCTAGTACGCCAGGCCCTACACCCGTAACCTCTGCCTGCGAGACCTTCTGGCAATCGTGCCCCAGTGGCCTATGGTAAACTCTAACCTGCGAGGACTCTATGACCTTTCCCGAACTCTGTGACGCCCCTGCCGGCACCCCGGTCGTCCTCCAAGGCAATATCGCCTTTGCCCTCGGTTGTGTACGCGCCGGTATCCATGCTGCCGACGGCTATCCGGGCACCCCCAGCACCGAGGTCATCGACCGCGGCCTCTCCCAGGTCCAAGACCGCATGATCGTCGGCTGGTCTGTCAACGAGGCTGTGGCCGTTGGCGTTGGCGTAGGCCACACCTTGGCGGGCAACGACTGTGTGGTGACGATGAAGATCCCGGGTCTTTTCCAAGCCGCTGACGTCATCACCAGTAGCGCCTTTTACACCGCCCCCCGCGGGGCCCTCGTGTACTACATCGCCACAGACTATACCCCCAGTTCTACCCAACACCTGCTTGACCCCAAAACCCTTTTACGCGCCTGCGGCATTCCCATCCTCGAGCCCCGTACCCATCAAGAGCTCCATGAAGTGGCAGGTATCGCTGCCAACCTGGGCCGGCGCTTTCGTACCCCGGTGGCCATTCTTGCCAGTGGCACCCTTTGCCATAGCGAAGGATTGATCCGCCTCATGCCCAGCGCGACCCGTCCCAAGGCGGAACTCAGCGAAGGGTTTCTGCCCTTCGTTACCCTGCCCGCCAAGGCCCGCCTCGCCTATGACCGCGTCCTCACCGAGCGCCTGCCCGCCCTCGAGACCGTGACCCAGGACATCCTGCCGCCCCTATGGCGGCGTGGGGAGAGCCCAGTGGGAATCATCACCCATGGCGTCGGCCTCCTCCACGTGGAAGAGGCCTGCACCCGCCTCGGACTCTCCCCCCACATCCTCGCCCTGGGCCTCACCAATCCCCTGCCTTGGGAGACCATCCGTGCCTTTGCAGCCTCTGTTGACGGCCCCATTCACGTCTTCGAAGACGGCCAGCGCTACCTCCAAGAGCTCTTGCGCGCCGAAGGGCTAGCGGTCACCGGCAAGACCGTCACAGACCCCACCACCGAGTGGACACCGCAGCAGATTGCCCAACGGCTGGGGGCTGCAGAGCGCCGGGCAGCGGTCACCCTTCCCCCAGTGCCCCGCCCCCCCCTCATCTGCCCCGGCTGCCCCTACCGCCTCTTTGGCCTGACGGTGGGCAAGCTGCGGCGCAAGGGCAAACTGGAGGCCGTGTTTGGCGACATCGGCTGCAACACCCTGCTCCACTTCCTTGGCGCCATGGATACGGTCCTGGCCATGGGAGCAAGCGAAGCCAAACGCACCGGCTACGTCCTGGCCAAGCCCGAGGCCGCAGCCCGCACCCTGTCGGTGCTCGGCGACAGCACCGAGTGCCACAGCGGCATGGATGCCACCCGCAACGCCCTCTTCCGCCATGTTCCTGGGGTCAAGGTCATCCTCGACAACAGCTGGACGGCCATGACCGGTGGCCAGCCTGCCCCCACCTCGCCGGTCAACCTGGCCGGCCAACAGAATATCTTTGACCTCGAAGCCAGCCTGCGCGGCCATGGCGCCACCGTCACCACAGTGGACGCTTACGACCAAAAAGGCCTGGAGCAGGCCCTGGCCAAGGCCCTCGACGACGCGGTTGCCGGAAAGTTCCACACCCTCATTGTCCGCGGCATGTGCATCCGCAAAGTCCCCAAGGAACGTATGGACCAGCGGGTACGCGTAGATGCCGACGTTTGCGTGCGCTGCGGCCGCTGCCAAATATGCCCCGGCCTGACGGCCGACAGCGAGGGCTTGCCGCAGGTCACCGTGCAGTGCACCGGATGCGCTGGCAATACTCCGGCCTGCGCCCAACGCTGTCCCACTGGGGCCCTAAGCCCCCAGCCGCGCTCATGCGGTCCCCAGGGATGCATCGAACTCCCCGAGCCACCTGCCCCGCGTGAGCTCGCCCCCTGGCAGCCCCTGCCGGAGCGTCTCGCGGTGGCGGTGCGTGGGGTGGGCGGTCAAGGCAACCTCTTCTTTGGCCGGGTGCTAACGCAGCTCGCCTTTCTTTTGGGCTACGACAACGCCAACATCATCAAGGGCGAGACCCATGGCATGGCGCAAATGGGCGGTCCAGTTATCAGCACCTTCGCCTGCGGCACTGTCCATAGCCCCATTCCCCTGCCCGGGACCGTGCACTGCCTCGTGGCCATGGAACAAGCCGAAGTCCTGCGCCCTGGATTCCTCCATCTTCTCGCCCCCAGCGGCACGGTCCTCATAGCCCCTACGGTCATCCTGCCAGCGGGCATGTCCCCTGAGGCTTATCCCTCCCGCGAGGCCCTCGAAGCCGCCCTTACTGGGGTCAATGTCCGCTGGGTAGACGTCCAAGCCACAGCCCTTGCCTTGGGGGACGCCACAGGCCGCTCAGCCAATGTCGTCATGCTCGGCGCCCTATCTACCCTGCCGCCCTTTGACCGCTTCCCCGTGGACTATTGGCTTGAAGCCTTGCGCCGGGTGGTCCCGAAACCCAACATCTGGCGTCTTAACTACGCGGCCTTCCAGGCTGGGCGGCAGATAGAGTTCCCCTCCTAGCCCTTAAGGCCCCTCGGTCAGGAGAGGACCAGAATTTTCCTCCTGCCCCCAAAGGCCCGGCAATCCCCCTTTGCCTGGAGCGCCAAAACCAAAGTGGCCAGGGGCTTTCCCCCTGGCCACTTGTTTTTCGCAAGGCTGGTTTGGATTAGTACATGCCACCCATGTCACCGCCCATGCCAGCAGGGCCACCCGCGGCCTTTTCCTCCTTGGGCTTCTCGGCAATGGCGCACTCCGTGGTGAGCAAAAGGCCCGCCACCGAAGCGGCATTCTGCAAAGCAATGCGGGTCACCTTCTTGGGATCGATGACACCAGCGGCAATCAGGTCCTCGTACTCACCGGTAGCGGCGTTGTAGCCAAAGGATTCGCTTCCATCACGCACCTTCTCAATGGCCACCGCACCTTCCACCCCAGCGTTGGCGCAGATCTGGCGCATGGGGGCTTCCATGGCCCGACGCACGACCTCCACACCTGCGGCCTCGTCATCGTCCGCAGGCTTGACGTCAGCAAGCGCCGGCTGGCAGCGGATCAAAGCCACGCCACCACCCGGGACAATGCCCTCTTCCACGGCAGCACGGGTGGCATTGAGGGCGTCCTCCACACGGGCCTTCTTTTCCTTCATTTCAGTCTCGGTGGCCGCGCCGACGTTGATGACGGCCACGCCACCGACGATCTTGGCCAGACGCTCCTGGAGCTTCTCGCGATCGTAGTCCGAGGTCGTCTCTTCGATTTCGGTGCGGATCTGCTTTACTCGGGCCTTAATCTTTTCCGGGTCACCAGCACCGTCCACGATGGTGGTATTTTCCTTGTCCACGACGATGCGCTTCGCCCGTCCCAGCTGGTTCAAGGTGATGCTCTCCAGCTTGACGCCCAGGTCCTCAGAAACCACCTCACCGCCGGTGAGGATGGCGATGTCCTGGAGCATGGCCTTACGGCGCTCGCCAAAGCCCGGGGCCTTGACGGCCACGACCTGGAGGGTGCCGCGGAGCTTGTTGACCACGAGCGTGGCCAGGGCTTCCCCTTCCACATCCTCGGCAATGATGAGCAGCGGCTTGCCCATTTTGGCCACCTGCTCGAGGATGGGCAACAGCTCCTTCATGTTGGAGATCTTCTTCTCGTTGATGAGGATGAGCGGCGAATCGAGCTCGCACACCATCTTATCTGGATTGGTGACAAAATAGGGGGAGAGATAGCCGCGATCGAACTGCATGCCCTCCACCACCTCGAGGGTGGTCTCCAGGCCTTTAGCCTCCTCCACGGTGATAACGCCCTCTTTGCCCACCTTGCTCATGGCCTCGGCAATGATGTTGCCGATGGTGACGTCGTTGTTGGCGGAGATGGTGCCCACCTGGGCGATCTCTTTCTGGTCCCGGGTAGGCTTGGCCAGCTTATCGAGCGCGGCCACAACCGCCTCCACCGCTTTATCGATACCACGCTTGATGGCCATGGGATTGCGGCCAGCTGCCACAAGCTTCACGCCCTCATGAAAAATGGCCTGGGCCAAGATAGTGGCGGTGGTGGTCCCATCACCCGCCACATCCGAGGTCTTGGACGCCACTTCTTTCACCATCTGGGCGCCCATGTTCTCGAACTTGTCCTCCAGCTCGATCTCCTTGGCCACGGTGACGCCGTCCTTGGTAATGACCGGCGATCCAAAGGACTTCTCAATGACGACATTGCGCCCCTTGGGACCAAGGGTCACCTTCACGGCATCGGCCAAGGTGTCCACGCCTTTTTTCAAACGTTCGCGAGCTTTCACATCGAACTTGATTACTTTGGCAGCCATATCTTCAACTCCTTACACTCGTTCTATTCTATTGGTGAGTACCACATTAGGCTTCGATGATCGCCAGGACATCGTCCTCGCGCATGATGAGGAATTCCTCGCCCTCAATCTTGATCTCCGTGCCAGCGTACTTGTTGAAGATGATCTTGTCCCCTTTCTTGACATTCATGGGGATCAATTTGCCATCATCGGCGGTCTTACCCTGGCCCACGGCCACCACTTCACCCTTGATGGGTTTTTCCTTGGCCGAGTCCGGGATGATGATCCCGCCTTTGGTCACCTGCTCTTCTTCCAGGCGCTTCACCAAAATACGGTCGTGCAACGGTTTGAGCTGCATACAATAACCTCCATCAAATGAGTTAGTTTGTCCGAAGAATGGTCCGGGGGAGACCGGCCACAAGACGTCCCGTCCAATAAGCCCCTCCCAAGGGCAGTCAAGGGTCAAGAGAAAAAATTTTTGGTTTCTTTGGCAGAAACTTTTTGGAGGCAGCCGCGATGGCCGCCGCCGCGGGAGAGGAAAACATTTTCTGTGTCCCAGGGTCGGCTGGCCGCCACAGACAAGGGCATTGTCCAGGAGTCCACGCCCCAGGGCGCTCTTGTAGTCCCTACGCGAGCAGGCTAAAGGCTCCCGCTGACGCTTTTGTGGAGGTTCTTCATGCTCGATAGCAAACTCCTGCGCACCCACCCCGACCGGGTGCGCGAGGCCCTGCGCCAGCGCCGGGCCAATGTGGATCTCGATGCCCTCATCGGCCTCGATGAGACCCGCCGACGGCTCACCACCGAGGTCGAAACCCTCAAGGCCGAGCGCAACCAAGCTTCTCAAGAGGTCGCCCAGATGAAACGCCGCGGAGAGGATGCCACGGCCCGCACGGCCGAACTCGGTACGCTCTCCCAGCGCATCAAGGCCCTCGACGAGGAGCTCGCGATGATAGATCGCCAATTGCAGGAGCTCCTGCTCACCATCCCCAACATTCCCCACGCTTCCGTCCCCCAAGGGGAGGGAGAGACGGACAACGTAGAGGTCCGGCGCTGGGGAACACCCCCGCAGTTTGCCTTCCCCCCCAAGGAGCATTGGGAGATTGGCACGGCCCACAACGGCCTCGACTTCGAGACCGCGGCCAAGATCGCCGGGTCGCGCTTTGTCCTTTTGCGCGGTTGGGCCGCCCGATTAGAGCGGGCCCTCATCAACTTCATGCTCGATGTCCACACCCAAGAGCACGGGTATACGGAAGTCCTGCCGCCGGTTATCGTCAACCGGGATAGCCTGGTGGGCACCGGCCAGCTCCCCAAGTTCGAAGAAGACCTCTTCCATCTGGCGGGCACGGACTACTACCTCATCCCTACCGCCGAAGTGCCGGTGACCAATATCTTCCGCGATACAACCCTCGAGGAGGCAGTCCTCCCCCTTGGCCTGTGCGCCTTCACCCCGTGTTTCCGCTCCGAGGCCGGGTCCTACGGCAAGGATACCAAAGGCATCATCCGCCAGCACCAATTCCACAAGGTAGAGCTTGTGCGCTTCGTCCACCCCGAGCGCTCCTATGCGGAACTGGAGTTGTTGGTGACCCATGCCGAGGCCATCTTGCAGCGCTTGGAGCTGCCTTATCGCGTCGTCACCCTCTGCACGGGTGACCTCGGTTTTGCCTCGGCCAAGACCTATGACCTGGAGGTCTGGCTCCCTGGCCAAGCCAAGTACCGCGAAATCTCCTCCTGCTCCAACTTCGAGGACTTTCAGGCCCGACGGGCGGGGATCCGTTTCCGCTCCCCAGGGGCGAAAAAGTCGAGCCTCGTCCATACCCTCAACGGCTCCGGGCTGGCCGTAGGCCGCACCATGGTGGCCATCCTCGAAAACTACCAGCAGGCTGATGGCACCGTGCGCATCCCCACAGCCCTCCAGCCATATCTGGGCGGGGCGACCACGATCCCCTTTGCGTGATGCCCAGGATCGCTCGCCTACCGGCGCCCCCTACCCCAAAGGGCTGCCCTGGAGAGAGCGCCCTTCCCCCTCGATGCCGCAGCGAGCCTTCTTCCTTACTCTCAGCTTCCTGGGAAGGGCCTCTCCCAACAAAGGGCCCCTACCCCAGGCGCTCGAACCGTAGCGCACAAGCCAAGGCCCTCCTGCGCCAGATTGCCCACTGAATCACCCCGGTGTGCTCTCCGCAACGGGCAGACGGTTTCCATGAAGCGCGCCAAGCGGATTTTTGGGGGGTGTGGCTTGGTTGGCGGGAGAACAGCCTCAAGAAAGCTCACCCCCTGTCAGGGGTATGCGTCTCCTCCAACTCCGGGGCCTCGAAGGTCCCACTCTTGCCCCCGCTTTTGTGCACCAGCCGGCAGTCGGTGATGCGGATATCGCGCTGCACGGCCTTGCACATGTCGTAGATCGTCATAGCCGCCACCTGCGCAGCCACAAGGGCCTCCATCTCCACACCGGTGGGTCCCACGGCCCGGGCCTCAGCCTCGATGTCCACACATGCTGCAGCCTCGTGGAGGGCAAAGCGCACATCAACTGCCGTGAGCGCCAACGGATGGCAGAGGGGAATCAGGTCGGCGGTCTTCTTTGCCGCCATAATACCCGCCACTTTCGCCACCGTCAGCACGTCTCCTTTGGGCAAGGCCTTCTCCTGAAGGAGTCGAAAAGTGGCCGGGGCGAGCTCGACCCGGGTACGCACCACGGCCCGACGTACAGTATCAGCCTTCGCCGACACGTCCACCATGCGCGCCGCCCCATTGGCATCGAGATGGGAAAAGGGCTGTTCCATGACCACCTCCTAATCGCCCATGGCCTTCTTGAAGAAATCTTTGACCCGATTCAGCGGGCGTTCTTCCTCCAGTTTCTCGAACTCCCGCAGCAGCTCTTCCTGACGCTTTGTCAGGGAAGTGGGGATGCGCACTTGTACCTCCACGAGGAGGTCTCCCCGGGGGCCTCCCCCAAGGCGCGGGATCCCCAGCCCTGGGATGCGCAGCACCTTGCCTGGTTGAGTGCCCTTGGGGATGTCCACTGTGATGGGGTCATCGAGGGTCGGGACTTCAATCTTGGCCCCCAAAATGGCCTGGACCACCGAGATTTCGGCACGCACCACCAGGTCCTGGCCTTGGCGGGAAAAGACCGGGTCCTCCTCCACGTAGATGACCACATAGAGGTCCCCATGCGGTCCACCGTTCTCCCCCGGCTCCCCTTCGCCCCGCAACCGCAGGCGGCTGCCACTATCGACGCCGGGAGGCACCCGGACCTTGAGGCTCTTGAACACCTGCATCGTGCCCCGGCCCCGGCACTTGGGACAGGGGTGGCTAATCACCACCCCTTCGCCGCGGCACACCGGGCACGGCACAGAAATGCGAAAAAATCCCTGGGATTGGGTAATCTGGCCGGTCCCTCCGCAATGGCGGCAGGTTTCTGGTCCATGTCCCGGGGCAGCGCCGGAGCCATGGCACTCGTCACATATCTCTTGCTTCGGGATTTGGATCTCCACTTCCGCGCCTTTGGCCGCATCCCGCAACGCGATGGTGAGGTTGTAGCGCAGGTCTGCACCGCGGCGGGGCCGCCGCCGACTCGCCGCACTGAAGCCGAAAAACTCCCCAAAGATATCGCTAAACGCGCTGAACACGTCCTCCGCACTTTGGAAATGAGAGCCAAACCCCTGGCCATTGACCCCAGCATGACCGAAGCGGTCGTACTGTGCCCGCTTTTCCGGATCACTAAGGACCTCATAGGCCTCGGCAGCCTCTTTAAACTTCTCCTCGGCTTCGGGGTCATCCGGATTGCGATCCGGATGGTATTGGAAGGCCAGCTTGCGATAGGCGCTTTTGATCTCTTCCGCCGAGGCGCTGCGATCCACACCCAAGATGTCGTAATAATCTCGCTTGGCCATTAGGCATCCAGATCGTCCACGACAAATTTGAGCTCTTCAATGCGCTCCACATCTGGGAGCACCTTGCCTTCGGCGATCTCCCGCAGGGCAGTCACCACCTCTTTGTTTTTGGACTCGATGAGCGGCGGATAGCCCTCATGGTATTGCTTGACCCGCTTGATGGCCATCTGCACGATCAAGAAGCGGTTGTTGACCTTTTCCAAACAATCTTCCACGGTAATTCTCGCCATGTTCCCTCCTATATCCACAACCCGACGCCCAAATTCCTCGGTACGTCAAAAGTATGCTTTGCTAGGATGAGGAGCGAAGGGCTGTCAACGGCCCGGCATGGCCCTCTCCTTAAGACACGCGCTCGTTCTGTCAAACCAACGAGGGGAAACCATGGCCCAATGGGGGAAACTTCGCTTTGCGCAAGAACGCTGTCTTCGTCTCGCGGGGAAGGTCATGCAAGGGCTTGGCATGACTCATCCTGGTGCCCGCATTGGCATCGCCGCCTCAGGAGGGGTCGATAGCTGGGTCCTTCTCCAGGTCTTGGTCCTACGCCAGCGCATTCTTCCCTTCCCGGTGGAACTTTTCATCCTCCACCTCAATCCAGGCTTTGACCCGACCAACCACGCCCCCATCCTCGCCTGGGCACGGGAGCGGGGCATGGCTGCCCATGTGGAGGTCACCGACTTCGGTCCACGGGCCCACTCGGCAGAAAATCGAGAAAAATCCCCCTGTTTCTACTGTGCGCATCTGCGCCGCAAACGGCTTTTTGACCTGTGCCGGCACTACGGCCTCACCCACCTGGCCATGGGACACACCGCCGATGACCTCACTGCCACCTTTTTTCTCAACCTTGTGCAAACGGGCAAAGTCGCGGGCTTAGCCCCCAAGGAACCTTTTTTTGGGGGCCGCCTTACCCTCATCCGCCCCCTCATCGCCGTGGAAAAAGCCCTCATCCGCCAAGCCGCCCGCCAATGGCAGCTCCCCGTATGGGAAAATCCCTGCCCCTCCAAAGACACCACCGCCCGCAGCCAGATGCTCAAGGCAGTGCAAGTCCTCTGTGCCGGCGATCAGCGCCGCCGCACCAACATCACCCGTGGGCTGCTTCGCTGGCAGCTTGGCGAAACCATGCGCCTGCAGCCGCCAATCTCCTGACAGGGCAGCGTCCGCGGGGCAGGACGGGCAAAGCCATACGCCACTGGCAACGTCCTTGCGATGTAGGCCCGCACCCTTAACCGAGTACTCGGACAAAACCATTCGCCAATTGGCAGCGTTCTTGCTTTCCCTCGGGCATGGAACTCTTTCCCTTGGATGCCCCCTTGTTTCTCGGCTTTCTCTTTGCCCTTATGCGGGTCAGTGTCCTGCTCTTTCTTTTGCCGTTCTTTGGCGGCCAGGGGCTACCCTCCCCGGCGAAGGCCGCCCTGTGTCTTGTGCTCACGGCCGCCCTCTGGCCGCGGCTTCCCAACTATGGCGGGACCCTCCCGGCCCATCCCTTTGCCCTGGCCCTTATTCTGCTGGGCGAGCTCCTCCTCGGCCTCATTCTCGCCCTTGTGGTGCGCATCATCTTTGCCGCCATCCAAACGGGCGGTCAGATTATTGGCTTCCAAATGGGGTTTACAATGGTGAGCGCCATCGACCCGGAATCCGGCACTACCGAAGACGTCACGGCACATTTTCTCTACATGACTGCAAGCCTCATCTTCCTGGCCATGAACGGTCATCTTGTCCTTCTCTCCGGGTTAATGACCAGTTTTGAACACCTCCCTCCAGGGGCCATTGTCCTCACCCCGGCCTTGGCCACCAACCTCTTCCAAATCACCGCAGGTCTTTTCACTGCTGCAGTACAAATCGCTGCCCCAGTCTTAACCGCGTTACTCCTCGTGGACCTTGCCCTGGCCCTGGTATCTCGGGCCTCGCCGCAGATGAACGTCCTTGTCATGGGTTTTCCCATCAAAATCGGCGTCGGCTTTGCCTTTCTCGTCCTTCTCTTGGAACTCATGTACCTCGCCATGGATGGCTTTGTGGCCTCTCTCCCTACGACTGTAACCCGCCTCATGGGGCTGATGCGTTAAGGTATGGCCCAGCGTGACCCGAGCCGCACAGAAGCCGCCACCCCCAAGCGACGCCGCAAGGTCCGCTCCGAAGGGAATGTCCCCAAAAGCCAAGAACTCCCCAAATCCATTACCTTGCTAGCAGGACTCGTGGCCGTACAGGCCAGTATCCATTTCCTCCATCAGGAAATGGCCGAGCTGATGCGGTGGTTCTTGTCCGAAGGACTACGCGTTGAGCTTACCAACGCCTCGGTCCAAAGCCTTTTTAGCCACTGCCTAAGCCGCACGGCCCTCATGGTGGCCCCGATCTTACTCATCGTCTCTGCCGCCGCTTACCTCACCTTACGGCTCCAGGTGGGCCAGCTGTGGGCGCCGAAGGTCCTCAAACCCAAGCTCCAGGTCTTCAACCTGGTCGATGGCCTCAAGCGCGTGCTTGTCAGCAAACAAACCGTGGTGCGCCTGGCCAAAAGCGCCCTCATGGCCGCCGCTGTGGCCATAGGGCCATATCTCGTCTTACGCCGGGCCTTTGGCGAGGTCCTCCCCTTGGCCTATCAAACCCCGGAGGCCATCACCGCCTATATTTTGAGCACCGGCGCCGACATGTTCCACTACGCCCTCGTCCCCATGCTCGCCATCGGTATTGCCGACCTCCTCTACACCCGCTGGGACTACGAGGAGAACATCAAAATGACGAAACACGAGGTCAAAGACGAGCGCAAACAAGCCGAAGGCGACCCCGTCATCAAGAGCAAACAGCGCCAGAAGATGTTGGCGGTGATGAAGCAGCGCATGATGCAGGAGGTCCCCAAGGCCGATGTCGTGGTCACCAACCCCACCCACCTGGCCGTGGCCCTGCGCTATGACCCCACGGAGGCGCCAGCACCCATCGTCGTGGCCAAGGGCGCTGGTGCCCTTGCCGAGCGCATCCGGGAGATCGCCCGTGCCCACGGCGTACCCATTCGCGAAAACAAACCCCTGGCACGTGCCTTGTATAAGAGCGTAGAGCTCGGCCAGACCATTCCCGAAGACCTCTACCAGGCGGTGGCGGCCTTGCTGGCCCAAATCTACAAGATCCGACCGCGCCGCAACGCGCCCTAACGCCGGAGGGATGTCAGAAAAATGGCGACCAGGACCCTTTCCTTCGACATCGACTACAGCCGTTTTACCCGCCAGGGAGACGTCCTCCTTGCCGGCGGGGTGGTCCTCATCCTGTTCGTCATGCTCATTCCCCTGCCCACAGTCCTCCTAGACATGCTCCTGGCCTTCTCCATTTCTTTTGCCTTGGTGATCCTCATCACCTCCATGTTCATGCGCTCGCCGCTGGAGTTTTCCGTCTTCCCCACGGTCCTCCTCGTGACTACCCTCCTGCGCCTGGCCCTCAATGTCGCCTCCACCCGCCTCATCCTGCTCCATGGCGACGAAGGCACCCAAGCCGCAGGCAAAGTCATCCAAACCTTCGGTGAGTTTGTCGTAGGCGGAAACTATGCCATTGGCATCGTCATCTTTCTCATCCTCTTTATCCTCAACAAGGTGGTCATCGTCACCGGCACCACCCGCATCGCCGAGGTGGCGGCCCGCTTTACCCTAGACGCCATGCCGGGCAAGCAGATGGCCATTGAAGCAGACCTCAATGCCGGCCTCATCGACGAACAGGAGGCGACCCGCCAGCGCGAAAACCTCCGCCGCGAGGCCGACTTCTACGGTGCCATGGATGGTGCGGGCAAATTTGTTTCCGGAGACGTCACGGCGGGCATGTTCATCACCCTCGTGAACATTGTCGGCGGATTCTTCATTGGCGTCTTCCAAAAGAACATGGACTGGATGGAGGCAGCGCGCACCTACACCCTGCTTACCATTGGCGATGGCCTTGTCTCCACCATCCCTTCGCTCATCATCTCCACCTCCGCTGGCATCATCGTCAGCCGCGCCGCTGCCGAAGCCAAAATGGGAGAGGAAATCATCGGCCAGCTCACCAACCATCCCCGCGCCCTGCGCCTCGTGGCTGGTGTCCTCGCCCTTTTTGCCCTCGTGCCAGGCATGCCGACCCTGGCCTTTACTACCCTGGCCGGGCTCCTCTTTGTCCTGGCGCGCTCCATTGCTCGCATCCAAGCCGAGACCCCACGCACCGCGAAAACCGCCAAAGGCAAGGGCACGGCCCCAGCCCCGGACAGCCCGGAAGAGGCCATGAACTTGTTGCCTTTGGACATCATGGAACTGGAAGTGGGGTATGGCCTCATTCCGCTGGTGGACGAAGAGCAAAATGGGACGCTCCTTTCGCGCATCCGCTCTATCCGCCGCCAATTTGCCCTGGACATGGGCGTCGTTGTCCCGGCCCTCCACCTGCGCGACAACCTCCAGCTCAAGCCGGGCGAATATAGTGTACTAATCAAGGGCAACCGCGTTGCAGGGGCGGAAATCCTCATCGACCACTACCTGGCCATGGACCCCGGCGATGCCAAGCACAAAATCAAAGGCGTGGAGACCCTGGAGCCAGCCTTCAATCTCCCCGCCCTGTGGATCCCGGAGGCCCAAAAAGAGGAAGCCATCCTCGCTGGCTATACAGTGGTGGACCCGGCCACGGTCATCGCCACCCACCTCACCGAGGTCTTCCGCCGCAACCTCCACGAGTTCCTGGGGCGCCAAGAAGTGCAATCCCTCCTCGACAACCTCGCCAAACAAGCGCCCAAGGCCGTGGAAGAGCTCGTGCCCACCATCCTGCCGCTGGGTACGGTGCAAAAGGTCTTGCAAAACCTCGTGCGCGAAGGCGTCTCCATCCGCGATCTGCTCACCATTGTGGAGACCCTCGCCGACTATGGCACCATGATCAAAGACCCTGACCAGCTCACCGAGTACGTACGCCAGCGCATGGCCCGCACCGTGGTCAAGCCCTATCTCGGCGGTGGCAAGACCCTCCCCATCATCACCCTCAGCCCAGAGCTGGAGTCCACCTTCCAGCAAAGCATCCAGCGCACCGAGTCCGGCAGCTATCTCGCCATGGAGCCAGGCCTTGCCCACCGCATGATCCAGGCCATCAGCAAGGCCATGGAAAAAGGCATGGTGGCCGAGGGCCAGACCGTGCTCCTTGTTTCGCCGCCGGTGCGCCTCCACATGGCCCAGCTTTTGTCTCGGTTTTTGCCTACCGTGCCGGTTGTCTCCCAAGCGGAGATCCCTCCGGATGTGCGTCTCGAATCCGTAGGCGTGGTGGAGGTCTAGGCAATGCAAGTGAAGACCTATGTGGGACGCAGCGCCACGGAGATTATGGCGCGCATCAAAAGCGAGCTCGGGCCAGATGCCATTATCCTCGGCACCCACACCCGCACTATCGACGGCACGACTCAGGTGGAAATCCTGGCGGCCCGGGAGACACCACTGCCAAGTGGAGAAACACCCTTGCCGACCACCAACCAGCCGTCTGCCAGCAGCCCGCTTGATCCACTCGTGGGAGCACCGACCTCGCCGTCCACTGACCCTACCGCCAGCTTGCTGCGCGAGTGGGAACTCCTGCGCCGCCACCTCATGGCGGCCCTCAAGCCTGGTCTCGATACGGCGGGGCTTTCCCCCCAGCAGCGTCTGCTTCTTGACACCCTCGAGCGGGAAAACGTGGAGGACACGGTGCGCCTCGCCCTGGCCGAACGCTTTCGTGCCGAGCCTTCTGTGGCGATGTTGCCCCTCCTCGAAGGGCTCACTCCAGTACGCCCGTGGACCCCAACGACCTGGCCCGGCCGCGTCCACCTCTTTGCCGGCCCCTCTGGGGGTGGGGCGAGCACCGTGGCCTTACGGCTGGCCTTGCACGTCAAACGGGCTCAACCCAAACTGCGCCTCATCTTGGTTCACGGCGCGGCCAACCAAAGCCGCTTTATGTTGCGCCACTACGCCGAGCTCTCTGGCCTGACCTTCCGCGACGCCCACCTCGACGGCTGGCCAACCCCCGAGGAGTTTGACCTCTGCCTAGTGGATGCCCCCGTAACGGCCCTCGGGTCCATACCCCAACCCTTGCGGCACGAAACCTTCGTGCACGCCATTATGCCAGCCCTTTTGTCCACTGCCCACACCCAACGCTTCCTCGACCGCGTTCAGGGACCGCATCTGGCCAGTATCATCTGGACGAAGCTCGACGAAGCTTGTAGCTTTGGCCAAATCGTCAATCAGGCAGTGCGTACGAACTTGCCCGTATCCCTAATTTCTATGGGAGGGGAACTGAAAAATACCCTCGCTAGCCCCTCGGCCCGAGACCTTTGGCGCCTGATACTGCGCCACCAATTGCCGCACCCCAACCTGGCTTTCGCCACGTAAACGCCATGACATCATCTGTTCCCCTGGTATGTTCCTTGACCTCTGGTAAAGGCGGCGTGGGCAAGACCAACCTCGCCGTCAACCTCGCTGTTCAGCTCGCCCAATTGGGAAAGCGTTGCGTCCTCCTCGATGCCGACCTTGGTCTCGCCAATGTGGACGTTCTCTTGGGCATTGCCCCGGAGCGCAACCTTGGCCACCTGCTCCAAGGGATGGCCGTGGCCGACGTTCTCTGCCCTTCAGGCTACGGCTTCTCTATCCTACCGGCCACCAGCGGTGGGACCGAACTTACGGCCCTCTCCACAGGCCAAAAACTAGAACTCTTAGAGGCCCTCGACGGCCTTGAAGACCAGCTGGACGTCCTTTTGGTGGATACCGGTGCCGGTGTGGGCGACACCGTGCTCTATTTCAATGTCGCGGCTCAAGAGCGCATCCTTGTCCTTACCCCAGAGCCCACCTCGCTGACGGATGCCTATGCCCTCATCAAGGTCCTGCGGCAGCGCCATGGCGTGGACCGCTTTCATGTCATCGTCAACATGACCAGCACTGCGCGCGAGGGCAAAGCCGTTTTCTCCCGCCTCGTGGGGGCCTGCGATCACTTTCTTGGGGGCATCGCCCTCAACCTCCTTGGCGTCGTTCCCCAAGACCCGCTCGTGCGGCAGGCCGTAACCGCCCAAATACCTTTCTGTGCCCACACCCCTCACAGTCCCGCAGCGACAGCGGTGGCGCAGATCGCCCAGTCCGTGGTCAGTTGGAGGCCCCAGGAGCACGCCGATGGCAACATCAAGTTCTTCTGGAAAAGACTGCTTTTTGCCGGCGCCTAACGGAAGAGGAAAAGCCCTGTCGCAGGCCGAAAAAGACCAGCTTGCCCGTCAGTTCGCGCCGCGCATCAAGGCCATTGCCCTTCACCTCAAGGCCCGCCTCCCGGCCCATGTGGAGCTCCAGGACCTCATCTCCAGCGGCGCCCTCGGTCTTATGGAGGCCATGGACAAATTTGACCCAAGCCGCGGGGTGCGGTTCGAGTCCTTTGCCGAAACACGTATCCGCGGGGCTATGCTCGATGAACTACGTGGCATGGACTGGTATTCCCGAGGGCTGCGCCATCGTATCAAGCAACTCCAATCCGCCATGGTGGAGTACGAACGCCACCACGGCCACACCCCCAGCCGGGCGGAGCTCTGCACGCTCTGCCACATGCCAGAAGGAGATTTGGAATCGGCTTTGGAAGCCCTTGAAGCCCAGGTGGTCCTCAGTTTAGAGGCCATTCAAGAGACCTGCTCTGGCACGCCTCCTGAGGGCACCCCTTCTCCTGAAGCGCAGGTGGCTCGCCAAGAGCTCATTGACAAGCTCGCCGACCTCGTCGATAAGCTGACGCACAAGGAAAAGATGGTCCTCGGCCTCTACTACGTGGAGGAGCTTAACATGAAAGAAATCGCCCAGGTGCTCGACATCACCGAAGGGCGGGTCTCTCAACTCCACGCCCAGGCCGCACGCAAACTCAAACAGTGGTTTCTCCAAAGCCACGGAACCTTCTGACTGCAGACTACGGAGGCGTTCATGCCGGTCAACACCAACATGCGGGTGCTCATTGTCGACGATTTTTCCACCATGCGCCGCATTATCAAGAATATCCTCCGCCAACTGGGCTTCAACAATATCGTTGAGGCGGACGATGGCACCACGGCATGGGAAATCCTCAACAAAGACCAGATCGACTTCATCATCTCGGACTGGAACATGCCCAATATGACTGGCATCGAGCTTCTTCGCAAGGTTCGCGCCAGCGAAGAATTTGCCGACATCCCCTTTCTCATGGTGACCGCTGAAGCGCAGCAAGAAAACATCATCGAAGCTGTCCAGGCTAAAGTTTCTAATTACATCGTCAAACCCTTCACTGCAGAGACGTTGCAGCAGAAGATCAACAAAATCTTTGAATAGCCCACATGCCCCACGTCCTCTTGAGCCTTTTGGCGCCTCCAGGGGCCGACGACAAGGCTACGCTGGATACGGAAAAGCTGAAAGAGGACGTGCCTCGCGGGCTACAGAAGGTAGAACTCGACCTTGACGACGCTGTCTTTCTTGACGTCGAGGAAGAAGAGCCCAAGCCCCAAGCCCCTGCTGAAGAAAGGCCGCTCCCTCCGCCGCCACCCCTTGAACCCACTAAGCCCGCCCTGTGGAAACGCCCGCTGGTGCTCGCGATTATGGGCGGAATCTTACTCTTTCTCCTTGGCGGGGTGGCAGCGTATTTCCTCCTACCTCGCTCCGACACCGCCCCGCCGCCGCCAGCCAAAGAGGAAAAGCCCAAAAAGTCCAAGCCCGAAAAACCCATCACCCTGCATACCATCCCTTTCGAGCCATTCTTTGTGGAGTATGACCAGGACGGGGCGAAGCGCTTTCTTGTCTGTCGCTTTTCGGTCTCTGGCGTTCCAGACGCCTTGGAATGGGAAATTCGACGAAAAAAAATCATCCTGCGCGATGCGATGTATTATTACCTCCACAACAAAGGCCTCGCGTTTTTAAAAGACCAACAGAATGCCCATAAGCTGAAAGAAGAACTGTTGGCGGTCATGAACCAATATCTTGGCAACGGCCAAGTTGAAACTCTGCTCATCGAAGAATACGTTATCCGCTGAGTATGGTCCAATCCATTGATCTCGCCACCTTGCTGGCGCAACTGCCCAATGCCCAGCAGCTCCACCACCTCGTGCAGGCGCACCCAGAGCTCTTCCAGGCCTTGGCCAGCGAGCTTACCCGCAAAAAGGCCGAGATGCGCAAAAAACGCATCACCAAAAGCGGAGGAGCTGATCCCAGTGGCCCCCTTACAAGAGAAGGCAACCGTGCGACAACAGGCCAAAGAACCGCACTACCTGAAGCACCAGAGACACCCCCCGAAGAATCAGAGACGTTGCGTGGCCGTCTCCTGGATACCGAGGTATAGATGACCTGGCCGCTGTGGCTCTTTGTGCTCTCCTCGCTGGTGGAGGTCCTCTTGGCCGTCGTCGGTGTTGTCCTCTACCTTCGCCTGCGCCGCTCCGAAGGGCTCATCCGCGCCCTCCAGGAGCGCCAAGGGGAATTTATGGAGAAGCTTGCCTGGAATACCCGTCTCGAGCAGGAACTCGTGGCGAGTTTTGCCGAGCGCCAGGAAGAGCTCACCCGTCTCGATGCCCAGCTCAGCCAAACGGCGGCCACCTTGCGCCGCCTCCTCCAGGAGGCCGAGCGCTACACCAAGTCCCCGGAGTTCTTGCGCCATGTCATTCTCTCGGGTCAGCGCCGCGGGCAATCGCCCCAGGCCCTGGCCCAGGCCACGGGCCTGAGCGTGGACGAAGTGGAACTCATCCTTGAGGCCGAAGCGCGACGATAGTCTCCGTGACCCTGCTGCCCATCGCCCCCCACAGTCCGTGGCTCGCCCCATTGGCGGGCTATTCTAACCTCCCCTTCCGCCTCCTGTGCCGAGAATACGGCTGTGCCGTAGCCGTTACGGAAATGGTGAGCGCCAAGGGACTTGTCCTGGGCAGTCCGGGTACTGCGGGACTTCTTGCCACCTGCGCCAACGACCACCCCCTTGTCGTCCAACTTTTCGGCGCAGAACCTGAAATCCTTGGCCAGGCCGTCATCCGGCTCAAGATGCAAGGCGTCCAGTGGTTTGACCTCAACGCCGGTTGTCCTGTCCCCAAGGTCGTCAAAACCGGGGCTGGCGCGGCCTTACTGCGTGACCTCGGACGGCTGGCTGCTTGCGCCGAGGCCATGGTCCACGCCGCTGGCCGCGGCACGGTGGGCGTCAAGCTGCGCCTTGGATGGAGCGAGGAGGCCCTGGTCTATGCGACGGCTAGCGCACATCTGGAGTCCCTTGGCGTCGGCTGGATTACCCTCCACCCCCGCACCGCTACCCAAGGGTTTTCTGGCCAGGCGCGATGGGAACACCTCACCCAGCTCAAACAGGCCACAGCGCTCCCCGTCCTGGCGAGCGGCGACCTCTTCACCGCGGAGGATGGTCTGCGCTGTCTAGAAACCACGGGCGTTGACGGCGTCATGTTCGCCCGCGGGGCCATGGCCGGGCCTGATATCTTCGCCCGCTACCTGGCGCTCTTCCACGGCACCCCGGCCCCGCCACGGGATGTGGCCGCAATCCACACCATGGTCGCCCGCCTGGCCGAACTCCACACCCGCTGGGGTTCCCCGCGCCAAGGGCTGCTCCAACTTCGCACCTTAGCCCCCCGCTTTTTCCGTGGCCTCGACCATGCGCGGGCCATCCGCGCTCAACTGATGACCTGCCGCAGCTGGGAAGAAGCCCTAATGCACATCGCCCACTTGGAGGAATCATGGAGCTCATCGTCGCCCGCAGCGCGGGCTTCTGTATGGGGGTAGCCTTAGCCTTGCGCAAACTCGACCAGGCCTTGCGCAACCACCCCCATGCGGTCATCGTGACCCTTGGGCCCATCATCCACAATCCCCAGGTGCTGGAGCGCTACCGCGCCCAAGGGGTCATTGTCGCCGAAGACCTCGATGCCATCCCACAGGAGGCCATTGTCCTGGTGCGCGCCCACGGCATCCCGGCGGCTGTCGCCAAGGCCCTCACGGCTCGCAACCATGTGGTCGTGGACGCCACCTGTCCCAAAGTCAAAAAGGCCCAGCTCCTCATTGAGCGCCATTGCTCGACCACCACCCCGCTTTTCCTCTTCGGCGAACCCGAACACCCCGAGGTCCAAGGGCTAATGAGCCGTGCCGCTCAGGCCGTTGTCTTTTCAGGGTTCGACGAGCTAACACGTCTGCCCCTGCCACCAATTCCACTTGTTCTCGCGGCCCAGACCACCCAAGACCGCGCCGAGTTTACGGCCATAGCCACCTGGCTCCAGGAACGCGTCCCCCACCTCACGGTCCTCGACACCATCTGCGATGCCACGAGACTGCGTCAGGACGAGGTCCGAGAACTCGCCCACGAGGTGGAGGCGATTGTCGTCGTCGGTGGCAAAAGTAGCGGCAACACCCGCCGTCTGGCTCAAATCGCGGCCGAGTGTGGCCGGCCTACCTGGCACGTGGAGACTGCGGCCGAACTTTCGGCAGAGCTGGCCGCCTTCTGCCGGGTCGGCGTCACGGCCGGGGCCTCGACTCCGGCATGGATCATCGACGAGGTCGTGGCGGCCCTGCGGGCGTTGGGGCGATAGGGGCATCAGGAGCAACCCACCAGAACCCCTGGAGGACGCGCTCTGCCAATCCCCTGCCCTTGGCTGAAGTAAGGCCCTACCGCCGCGATGGTCGGCGCCCAGTGGCGAGTCCCCTCGTGCCCGGCGCCGACAACGTGATGACCGAACAAAAGATGAGGGCGCCCCCGCACCGGGACGCCCTCAATGGGCTTGAGGATGGCGCGGCGCCGCTGTCCATCGGCACATGGGGGCGCGCACGCACGGCATGAATAGTGGTCCGGCCGGAAGATTACCGCGCCACCTCCGTCCACTGAGGTCCTTCAGCTGCCGCGCAGACTCGCAAGCAGCCGCAGGTGCCGACGCTCTTCGTTGACGCACTCCTGCACAGTCGCCTTTTCCCCCTCCGGGACAAACTCGCGCATCTCCATAAAAAAGACGATGGTATCCTTTTCAAACTCCATGGCCGTCTGGAGTGCCTCTTCCCGGGTCCCGACAAACTGCCGCAGGGTCTCCACATCACCAAGACGAAAGAGGGCATGGGAATTGATAAGGGCAGTGAGGTAGTCCACATACTCGTCTTCTGTTGCCCATGCTGGGAGTTCCACGTCTCCAACGCGCTGCGCTATGGCGTGAAAAACCTGCCAATGCTTCTCTTCTTCACCTGCAAGAAAACGAAATGTATTTGCCAATGATGGGTCTTGGGCAGTTTCGGCCAATCGGGTATAGAAGACCTTGCCCCGTTGTTCGATTTCCTGGGCCGCAGCCAGCACATCTGCTGCCGTAAAGATACCAGCCATAGTTCCTCCTCAGCCTTCTGCCAATTAGAGTTCTGAAGGCAATGCCTTGAGCTGGGCGTAGGTGAATACCGGCCCATCCACGCAGACGTATTTGGTGCCAATATTACAACGGCCACAAAGCCCTACCCCGCACTTCATCCGCTTTTCGAGGGTCGTGATGATCTGGTCGTCCTCAAAGCCCAATTTCTTCAGGGCCTGGAGGGTAAACTTGATCATAATGGGCGGGCCACAGGTCACCGCAACGGCATTCTCTGGCGAGGGGGCCAAGTCGAGGAGCACATTGGGGATCAAGCCCACTCGATGCTCCCAGCCGGGATATTCGGCATCCACCGTCAGTACAGTGCGCACGTCCGAGCGCCCGAGCCACTCGGGGAGTTCGGCCTTGTACGTCATATCCACTGGGGTGCGGGCACCATACAGTAAAGTAATATCGCCAAAATCAGCGCGATTATCGAGCATATAGAGGAACAAGGTGCGCAGCGGCGCCATGCCGATTCCACCGCCAATAAAGACGATGTTCTTGCCGCGCATATCCTCCACCGGAAAGCCGTTGCCCAAGGGCGCACGCACCCCCACTTTGTCCCCGGCCTGAAGCTGGTGGAGGCGAGTTGTCACCTCGCCCACGCGCATGACGCTAAACTGAAGATAGTCCATACGGGTTGGTGAGGAGTTGATGACAAACGTCGATTCCCCTACGCCAAACACGGAAAGCTGCCCCACCTGGCCAGGACGAAAGGTAAAGTTACGCATCTTCTCCTCATCGTCCAAGACCACCCGGAAGGTCTTGATATTGGGAGTCTCCTCAATAACCTCAACGAGAGTGGCCAACTCTGGCAAATAGGGATTCTGGTTCATCCTCCATACTCCTGCGCCGCTCGTACAATGGCACGAATATCTACACCCACAGGGCAGTGCTTGATGCATCGCCCACATCCACAGCAAGCAATTGTCCCACTGTGGATGGTTGGATAATAACTAAATTTATGGCTAACCCGATTTTTGAGACGATGGGCCTTCGTTGGCCTTGGGTTATGGCCGCTTCCTTCCAACGTAAATAAATAGGACATGCAATTATCCCATGTCCGGATGCGTCGGCTCTCTAGGCCGAGATCGTCATCAGTGATATTGAAACAATAACAAGTTGGGCACATGTAGGTGCACGCCCCACAAGAGATACATTTGGCCGACTGCCGCTCCCAAAAATCCTTGTCGTCAAAGCGGGCCAGGAGCTTTTCTGGGGCGGTGCGAAAATCATCCTGCGGCGGCATGGCAGCATTGGCCTTGGCGATGACGGCATCGGCCTCGGCGCTGCGTGCCCCTGCCTCTGCAAAAAGGGCATGGGCCAACACCTTTTCCCCGGCCGCAGTCACCGAGCGGGCCACGAAGCCACCCTCTACCGGGATAAGCAGGACATCCACCCCCACCGTATCCGCTGGCCCTCCACCGACGCTGGTGCAAAAGCAGGTCGTCTCTGGCCGAGTACAGACCACAGCCATAAAGAGGGCATCTTCACGTCGGCGGGCAAAATAGGGGTCGTGGACCCCACCCAAAAAGACGGGACCAAAGATCTCCTTGCCCCGCGCTCCACAGGGCCGGCAGCCCAAGACCACGGTCCGAGAGCGCGGCGGCAGGGTGGCTTCCACGGTCGGAGTTTTTGCCTCCCCCTCGCGGCGGACCGCGAGCAGCGGCTCGGTTTGCGGAAAAGTGGCCGCCTTGGGCGAAGTGGAGGCCATGCGGGAGAGTTCAATACGCATCCCTGGCCGGTACCAACGAAACACAACACTACCGCCTTCGGCAATCGGCGCCAGCACCGGCCCCGTCTGGGCCAGGTCATCGGCCAAAGCCGTCAGTTGCGATGCAGCAAGAAAGCGATCCATCACCAACCTCGCTCGTTGATCCGCGCCTCCTCCACTTGGAAGGTGAGCAGCGGCGGGGTTTGGCCAGGAGTCGTCCCGGCCTGATAGTCAAAGAGTTCCTCGGTTACACGGTTCATGGAGCGCCGCAACAAAAGCAGCGGGATATCCACCGGACAGGAGCGCTCGCACTCGCCACACTCGGTGCAGCGGCCAGCCAAGTGAAGAACATGGATCATCTGGAACATAAAGTTTTCCGCCGGGGAGTTCTCCTGGCCCAACCACAGCGGATCCCGGGTTGTGGCAATGCAATGATCCCGGCAGACACACAGCGGGCAGGCATTCCGGCAGGCATAGCAGCGGATACACCGCGCCATGGTCGCCTCCCAGAAAGCCAGTTTTTCGGCCTGCGGCAAGGCATCGAACGCGTCCTGACAAGGGACAGGTTGCGGCGCAGGGGTGCGCGCTGCTCCCACAAGGACGTCCGCGGCCAAGGCGTTGGGATAGCGGCAGGAGATGCACTTGTCCGCCAAGATATCCTGAAGGCGGACTTCCACGGCGTGCCCAGCCACAACGGCCTGAAGGCGGTCCGAATGCCACGTCGCCTGCTCTACAAAACCGAGGTCCGCGGGCAGGGCCTCCCGCAGCTTGCGGTGGCTGATGACTCCATCGCAACAGAGTCCAAAGACGGTAATGTCCTCGCGCTTGATGAGTCCCTCATTGGCCAGCTGGATAACGCTGCGGCTATCACACCCTTTGACCACCACGCCGACCTTCTTGCCCTTAAGGCCCGGTAGGTAGGTAGCAAGATTGTGGACTGCCAACGGCCCTAGGGTGAGGCGATGGAGATCGCCTTCCTCACGGATAAACAGAGGGGTGGCATGGAGGGCATCAAACCCCATCTCCCAGCCGATGACCATCTCGAGGTCTGCCAAGCGCTCCGCAATGGCAGTTTTGAGTGCTTCTACCATAGTTCCTCCTAGCCGTGGCACGGGCAGGCAGGGCCTGCAGCTGCCGGGGCGGCGGCATCAAACCACGCCCCATCAGAGACGTGACGCAAAAGTGGCGCTGGACCCAGGGCGTGGATGCGACGGGTAAACTCGGTGACCACGTGCTGCCAACGCTGCCCTTCGGAGGCCGAAACCCAGGTGTATTCAAAACGGGCTGGGTCAATGCCCGTGGCATCCAAAAAGCGCTTCAAGGTCTCCAACCGACGACGGGCGTAGAAATTGCCCTCGGCATAGTGGCAATCGCGCGGGTGGCACCCAGAAACGAGGACACCATCTGCGCCATTGACCAAGGCCCGAACGATAAACAGGGGGTCAATCCGGCCAGAACAGGGCACGCGGATGATGCGCAAGTCCGTGGGCTGGGCAAAGCGTGCCACACCTGCGGTATCCGCCCCGCCGTAGGAACACCAGTTACACAAAAAACCTACGATGCGTAGTTCACGCGAATCCGAGGCGGACATAAGGCTTGTACCTCCGCGAGGATCTGGTTGTCAGTAAAATGCTCCAATTGGATGGCGCCTTGGGGACAGGTCACGGTGCAGATCCCGCAGCCCTGGCAGACGGTCTCCACGACCTCGGCCTTAGGATTGCCAAAACGGTCCTCCACAAGCTTGATGGCCCCAAAAGGACAGGTCTGGACACACTTGCCACAGCCCACGCAGCGCGCCGGCGTCACTCGGGACACCTGGGGGTCGGACTCCAATTGGTCCTTGACCAGCAGCGCCAAGACCTTGGCCGCCGCTGCACTGCCCTGGGCCACTGAGGCCGGAATGTCCTTCGGACCTTGGCAGGCACCGGCGAGAAAGACCCCCGCTGTATTGGTCTCCACTGGCCGCAGCTTGGGATGGCTCTCCACAAAGAAGCCATACTGGTCCGGCACTACCCGCAGTTTCTCGCCAAGGACCGCAGCCCCACGGGCAGCTTCCACTCCCACCGCGAGCACCACGAGGTCTGCCGCCACCTCCACCTGAGTGCCAGCCAAGGTATCAGCCCCACGCACAATGAGCTGATCCCCCTTCGGGTAGATCATCGCCACCCGGCCACGCACATATTGGGCACCGTACTCTTCCATAGCCCGCCGGGTGAATTCGTCATAGGCCTTCCCCGGAGAGCGGATATCCATATAAAAAACGTAGGATTGAGAATCTGGAATATGGTCTTTGGTCAAAATCGCCTGCTTCGCCGTATACATGCAGCAAAATCCAGAGCAGTAGGGGCGATCCACAGAACGATCTCGCGAACCGACGCATTGGATAAAAACCACGGTCTTCGGCTCTTTGCCGTCGGATGGCCGCTTGATATGCCCACCGGTTGGCCCGGATGCAGACAACAAGCGTTCATACTGCAACGAAGTGATAACATCGGGATAGCGGCCTTGCCCATACTGCGGGTACTTGTGCCAATCGAAGAGGTCATAACCCGTGGCCACGACAATGGCCCCCACATCTACGGTCACAAGCTCGTCTTGTTGGTCAAAGTCAATGCACTTGACTGGGCAGATCTTGGCACAAAGCCCGCATTTCCCCTTTTGCTTCATGATGCAGGTCTCTGGATTGATGGCCGCTTTCTTGGGAATGGCCTGCGGGAAGGGGATGTTGATGGTCGGCGCGGTACACAGATATTCGTTGAATGGGTCCGGCGCCTTGCGGCTGGGGCACTTTTCCATGCACAGACCACAACCTGTGCACTTTTCCCAATCCACAAAACGAGCCTTTTTGCGGATGGTCACCTGAAAGTTTCCCACATATCCTGAGACGGATTCCACCTCCGCCATGGTATGCAGCGTAATCTTGGGGTGCTGAGCCACGTCCACCATCTTTGGTCCAAGCACACAGGAGGAGCAGTCAATCGTGGGGAAGGTCTTGTCGAGCTTGGCCATCTTACCGCCGATACTCTGTTCCCGCTCCACGAGCACGACCTCTTGCCCCCCTTCGGCGCAGTCCAGGGCCGCCTGGATGCCGGCCACCCCGCCACCGACCACAAGCACCCGTTTGGTGACATCGAAGCGCTTGGGCGTCAGCGGTCGGTTGCGGCGCAGCTTTTCCACGGCCATGCGCACCAATTCCGTGGCCTTGATGGTGTTGCGCTCCGTATCCTTGCCAATCCAGGACACATGCTCGCGGATATTGGCCATTTCGAAACAATAGCGGTTGAGTCCTGCGCGCTCCACGGTACGGCGGAACGTAGGTTCGTGCATGCGCGGGGTGCAGGAAGCGACCACAACGCCATCCAAGTTATGCTCACGCACCGCCTGGATGATACCCTCCTGCCCTGGTTCCGAGCAGGCGTACATGGTATCCGAGGCGTAGACGACATCCGCAAACCCCTTGGCTGCTTGCGCCACAGCGCGCACATCCACTGTGCCCGCAATGTTGCTGCCACAATGGCAGATAAAGACTCCAATTCGCATGACTCCCTCCTACTGCACGGGCGCCGGTGCTTTAATCTTGCCCAGGGCCAGGCGCGGATCCACGCACAAGCGATCCAAACCGAGCTCCTGCCGGGGCACATCCAAGGCCAGGCCGAGCAGCTGGGTGTAATAAAAAACGGGGATACGGAAACGCTCGTGCAAGGCGGCATTGATCTGCCGCTGCCGCAGGTCGAGATTCATCTGGCACAAGGGACAGGCCGTGACCATGGCGTCCACCCCAAGTCCCCGCGCCGCGTCAAGCAGCTTGCCCGACAGACGCATGACGATATCCCCCCGCGGGACACCAAACGAGGCCCCACAGCATTCTACCTTGAGCGGAAACGGCGCCACCTCAAGACCAATGGCCTCCATGAGACGATCCATGGCCATGGGATTCTCGTGGTCGTCAAACCGCATCCGCTCCGGCGGCCGATTCATGATGCAACCGTAATAGCAGGCAACGCGCAGGCCCGTGAGTGGCTTGGTGACCCGACGGGCCACTTCGTCCACCCCCACCTGCTCCACAAGGACCTGGAGCACGGACTGCGGGTCCACCGCGCCTGTATATGGACGATCCAAAAGGGCGTTGACCTTAGAGCGAAATCCCTCGTCCTCCATCTCCACCGCCGCATTGCGCAGATTGGTAAGACAGCTCGGACACGGGGTGGCCACGACCTCCATTCCCAAACTGTGGGCAAGGTCGAGGTTGCGGGCCGACAAGGCCGCGGAGAGGACATGGTTCACCATATGCGCTGGCGATGACCCGCAGCAGCTCCAATCCGGTACGTCCACAAGCTCCAGCCCCACCGCCTGGCACACCGCCCGGGTGGAGCGCTCATATTCAAGAGAAGTCCCCTGGCCCGAACACCCAGGATAGTACGCGACCTTAGGCATGGGCACCTCCTTGACGAAAACGCTGGAAGATGCGTTCCACCTGATCCCGCCCCACAATGGGGTGGGGCTGGAAAGGCAGCTTCCGACGGGCCAAGGCTGTGGGAGCGAGGTCGAGGTCAGTAAAGACCTTCCCGGAATGCAGGACATAATCAACCATAAGCCCTAATTCAAAAGCACGGCCATGACGCTCTACGGAACGCAAAAAGGAATCAGCAAAGAGCTTCACCTCTCGTTCTGTGGCATAGCCGCGCTCTCGAGCCATGTGACGGCACACATCCATAATCTTCGCGACATCAATGCGGTTCGGGCATCGCGTCGTACATGACTGGCACGAACCACAGAGCCAGATAGATTTGGAGCGTAAAACGGTTTCTTGTTGGCCAAGCTGGATGAGCCGCATGATCTGACTCACCGAATAATCATACACAAAGGTGTACGGACATCCTGCAGTACAGTTGCCGCACTGGTAGCAAGTACGCACGTCTTGATGACTGCGCGCCGCTACCTCGGCGATAAAGTCCTGCTCCGCAGTGGCAAGATCATAGATGCGCATAGACATCCCCACGCATTTAGGAGTTAGGAAAAGGGTGTTTTCGCTCTGGTGCCCCTGCCCTTGGCGTGTCCTTTTGCGCCACAAGAAAACCACCTTGCTGGCGAGCTTAGACACACCTTTGCCCTGCAGACCGGCAGCGCACCGATCCACCCGGGATTCTCTTGCACCAGCGGTGCCATAGTGCTCGCCTCTTCTCTCTGTCCAGACACAAGACCCTAAAGACACATAAGGACACCGGGCCTTCCCTTGCGGCCCCACCGGGCACGCGTGTCGGCGGCGGCTGCCCCCATGCCGCAGCGTCCCTGGCCGTTCTTCCCGGAGCGCTGCCGGGCACCTCCACCAGGATGCACCCTGCACACGGCCAGCGGCGCTCTTTTCCCAGGCCTTCGGCAGGGACTCCAAACACGGTCTTATCCTTCTTGCCCATCTCTTACCCATCCCGGTTCTTGCCCATCCCGTACCGCCCTAGGGGCAGGGCCCTGTTGCAGCCATCGTACCGAAATCTGGCCCCACGCCGAACCGCCGTGGACCAATGGCATGAGAAGCCCTCAGAACCCCGCCTCCGAAAAGCGATGCTCCCCGCATTTCCCTTGACACCCGCCACGACTGTCCCTACACCCACTTCCGCTTTGGGCGATTAACTCAGTGGTTAGAGTGCCATCTTCACACGGTGGAAGTCATAGGTTCAAATCCTATATCGCCCACCACCGCCACCAAGCCCTTCCCCCTGGAAGGGCTTTTTTGATGCCACACGCCCTCTGGCCTACTCTGCGCGAGGCCGTCTCCTGCTGACGAGGGCGTCGTTGGGGAGGACCCTGGTGGAAACGACCACACCGTTTTCCTGCTGGCCGGCAGAAAGCGACTACGCGCTTCTCGACAGCGGCCATGGCCGCAAACTGGAGCGCTTTGGATCCATTGTCCTGGACCGACCCTGCAGCCAGGCCGTATGGCGCCCCCTGCACCCTGAGCGCTGGTCCATGGCCACCGCGAGCTTTGACCGCCAAGATGGCATGCGCTGGCAGGGGCGAGACCACCTGCCTGAATCCTGGGAGGTCCACCTTGCGGGCTTGCAGATGCGGCTTGCGGCGACGGACTTTGGCCATCTTGGGGTCTTCCCGGAAACCCTCCCCCTGTGGGTCTGGCTGCGCACCCACCTTGCCCCAGGAACACGCTTTCTCAACCTCTTTGCCTATTCCGGCGGCGCGAGTCTGGCTGCCGCCCAAGCCGGCGCCGAGGTCTGCCACGTGGACGCCTCGCGGGGCATGGTGGTCTGGGCGCGGGACAACGCGGCGCGCAACGGGTTGGAGCATGCCCCCATCCGGTGGATCGTGGACGACGCCCAGGTCTTTTTGCGCCGGGAGGCCCGCCGAGGCCGACGCTACCATGCCGTCCTCCTCGATCCCCCCTCCTTTGGCCGTGGTCGGCGCGGGGAGCTCTACAAGATCGAACGCGACGTCCAGCGCACCGTAGACCTTATCGCCGAGGTCCTTGCCCCAGATCCGGCCTTTGTCATCCTCACGTCCCATACCCCAGGATTTACCCCCCAGGTCCTCCAAAACCTCCTCACCCAAAGCTTCGGCACCCCCACCACCGCCGGCGGCGAAATGCTCATCCACGCCACCGACACCCTCCCACTCCCCGCCGGGACCTGGGCCTGGGCGATCTTTTCCCCGCCCCCTGCCGCGGCCCTGCCCAACGCCCCTTGACCTGCGGATAGTTTTTCCAACGGCCAGCTAGGACATCGCCCGCACCCCGACCAGGGCTACCGCCACAAGCACGCTGGCCGCCAGGACAAGGCCCTCAAGTTCCTGGAGGCGGTCCACGGTCCACGGCACGCCTTCGGGCCCCAACAGCGGCTTGTGCTTGATCTCTCCCTGGTAGCGGTCCACGCCGCCCATCGCCGCCCCCACGGCGTGGGCTGCCGCGGCCATAGGCCAACCAGCATTGGGGCTCTCCAATTGGCGGGCCTGGCGCGCCACCTCTCTCAGGGACACCCGCCGGCCCCTTGCCCAGGCCACGGCCAGCATCCCCAAGGCAGTCAAGCGGGCCGGCACAAAGGCAAGGACGTCGTCACCGCGGGCCGCCACCTTCCCCAAACGTTCAAAACGTTCCGTCCGGTAACCCCACATGGAATCGAGGGTGGACACCGCCTTGTATGCCCACAGCCCCTCCACTCCGGCCAAAGCGAGCCAAAAAACAGGAGCGACAAAGGCGTCGTTGGCGTTCTCGGCCAGGGTCTCGGCCAAACCGCGGGCCACGCCGTCACGGTCAAGATGGGCCGTGTCTCGGCTCACCAAGAGACGAAGACCCGCCCGGGCCGCCTCGAGGTCGCCAGCGGCCAGGGCCCGGCGCACGGCCCGGGTCTCGCGTACGAGGCTCCCTAAGGCAAGGCCCGCATAGCCAAGGTAGAGCGCCGCCACGTCCCCAAGGACAGGGGCCAGGGCCAGCGCATGAGCCACCAGGGCCGCTCCAGCCGCAAGCCCCACAGTGACGAGCGCGCCCCGCACCAGGGGTGCTCGCCTGGCCCAGGGCTCGAGCGCCTCGATGCTGCGGCCAAGCCAGCGCACCGGATGCGGCCACCCCCGCGGGTCCCCCAATATGAGGTCCAAGGCCACGCAGCCAAGGAGCATTACGGGCCGCATCGCCGATCCAACTCCCCGGTTTGGCGCAGGGCCTCATAGAGGAGGACTGCCGCAGCATTGGCCACATTGAGGGATCGCACCTTGCCCCAAATGGGGATGCGCACAAGCGCTCGATCCACGGTCACAGCCTCTGGCAAACCACGGGTCTCGGGCCCAAGGACTAGGCCATCGTTCGGTTGGAAGACAAATTGATGGTACGGCGTCCCGCCCCGGGCACTGGAGCACACCAACCGCCCGCCATCCCATCCCTGAAGCAACGCCTCCCACGAAGGCCACACCCGCAGCGGGACGTACGGCCAATAGTCCAGGCCCGCTCGGCGCAGGTAGCGGTCCTCGAGGCTAAAGCCAAGGGGCTCCACCAGGTTGAGGGTCGTGCACGTGGCAGCACACAAACGGGCAATGGTGCCGGTATTGGGCGGGATTTCAGGCTCGTAGAGGATGATTTGCATGACTGCTCCTCTTGGACTAGAGACGGATGGCGGTGGGCACCTTGGTCGCCCCCCGCTGCTGCGTCAATCCCTAAGGAGTTCCCATGCGTCTTCTCGTCACTGGTGGGTGTGGCTTCATTGGCACTAATTTCATCCACCATCTCCTGGAGTCGGACCCGACGGTGCATATCGTCAATCTCGACAAGCTGACCTACGCCGGCAACCGCGGCAACCTTGCCCATCTCGAGGGGCCAGGCTCCCGCTATACCTTTGTCCAAGGCGACATCGCCAATGCCGAGCTCGTGCGCCATTTGCTTGGTAGCCATGCCATCGAGGCCATTGTCCACTTTGCCGCCGAATCCCACGTGGACCGATCCATCGTGGACAGCGCGCCCTTTATCCACACCAACGTCGTCGGCACCCACGTCCTTCTCGAAGCAGCTCGAGAAATGGGCATCCACCGCTTTGTCCACGTCTCCACCGACGAGGTCTACGGCTCTCTTGGCCCCGACGAGCCGCCGTTTACCGAAGATACCCCGCTGGCGCCCAACTCGCCTTACTCGGCCTCCAAAGCGGCCTCGGACCTGCTGGCCCTGGCCTTTTTCCATACCTATGGCCTCCCGGTGCTCGTCACCCGCTGCTCCAACAACTACGGGCCGTACCAATTCCCCGAAAAACTCATCCCCCTTGCCTTCCGCCGTGCCAGCCGCGGGGAGCCCGTGCCGATCTATGGCGATGGCGGCAATGTACGCGACTGGATCTACGTCCTCGACCATTGTGCCGGGGTAGAGGCCGCCCTGCGCCGCGGGCTCCCCGGCCGGGTGTACAACTTTGGCGGAGACGCCGAGCGTACCAACCTCGAGGTCGTGGGGACCATCCTCGACCTCCTTGGGGCCTCCAGAAGCCTCATCCGATTTGTAACGGACCGGCCCGGCCATGACCGCCGCTACGCCATGAACAGCCGCCGCGCCAAGGCAGAGCTGGGCTGGCAGCCCACTACTGACTTTCCCACCGGCATTGCCCACACCATCCGCTGGTACCAAACGCATCCCAACTGGCTGGAGTCTGTCGAAAGCGGCGCCTACCGCCAGTTTATGGACTCTTGGTACACCAAGGAGCGCGGGGTATGACGACGGCCCTGGTCTTTGGCGGCCGCACCGGGCTTCTGGGCCAAGCCCTGATGCGGGTCCTCTCCAGAGCTGGTTGGCAGGCCATCCCCATTGGCCGCGGCGACGTGGACCTCCTCAACCTCGAGGCCTTGCACCAGCTCGTGGCCCAGACCCAACCGCAGGTCATCGTCAACGCCATCGCCTACACCGCCGTGGACCGCGCCGAGGACGAACCTCAGGAGGCATGGCGCATCAATACCCTCTTCCCTCGCCTCCTGGGACGAGCGGCGGGCGATGCCCACCTGCTGCACGTCAGCACCGACTATGTCTTCGATGGCCGGGCGACTCGGCCCTATCTCCCCACCGACCCCGTCAATCCCCAATCGGTCTATGGCCGCACCAAACTCGAAGGGGAGCAAGAGCTTCTTCGCCTCGGCCTTCCACGGCTCACCATCGTGCGTACCGCCTGGCTCTTTGGTCCTGGCCGAACCAATTTCATTACCCGTATCCTTGAACTCGCCCAGCAGCGCCCCGTGCTCACCGTGGTCCACGATCAAGTGGGCAGCCCCACCTTTACCCAGGACCTCGCCGCCGCCCTCCTCGCCCTGGCAAAGGTCAGGGCCTTCGGACTGTTCCATGCCGTCAACGCGGGCCAGGCCTCGTGGTGCGAACTCGCCGAAGAGGCCGTGCGCCTGGCCGGACTTCCCACGGTGGTGCAGCCCATCTCTTCCAAGGACTATCCCCAGCGCGCCAAACGCCCGGCCTATTCGGTGCTCGACACCGCGGCCTTGACCGCGGCCACCGGCATCACCCCCCGCTCCTGGGCCATTGCCCTGCGTGAATACCTGCGCAGCCTGCGTTGACTTGTTGCCGCAACGATTTATGCCCAGGCCACATTCACCCACAAGGAGTATCTCCCATGACCGAACCCATGGAAGACCAACCCACGACTACACCCCCACAACCCACCCAAGCCGCGGCAACCGAACCCTCTCTGGAAGAACGCCTCGAGGCGGCGCTGCGGGAAATTGAGACCCTGCGCCACGACAACCTGCGCATCCTCGCCGATGGCGAAAACTTCAAAAAACGTCTTGTGCGCGAAAAAGAAGAACAGTGTAAGTTTGCCGTCGCTGGCCTCGTGGAGGAACTCCTCGTCGTCCTCGACAACCTCGAGCTCGCCCTCGCCCATTGCAGTGCCAACGAGGCCTGCCGCGACCTCTTTACCGGCGTGGAGATGACCCGCAGCGCCCTGCTCGAGGTGCTCCGCCGCCACGGGCTCTCGCCCATTGCCGTGACCGAAGGGGCACCCTTTGACCCGAGTCAGCACGAGGCCCTCGGCCACGAAGTCCGGACCGACCTGCCCGCTGGCAGCGTCGCCCGCGTGCTGCAAACCGGATACTTCTTCAAGGAGCGCCTCCTGCGGCCTGCCAAGGTCATGGTGGCCAAGGCCGAGGAGGGGGCATGAGGCCGCAGACCGTAGCCGTGCTTGGCGCCAGCCCCAAACCCGAGCGCTACTCCCACCAGGCCGTCCGGGCCTTGCGCGAAGGCGGCCACACCGTCATCCCGGTTAACCCCGGACATGCGAGCATTGCTGGCCTTCCCACGGCCCGCTCCCTCGAGGCCATTGCAACGCCCGTGGACACCCTCACCGTGTACGTCAGCCCCCAGCACAGCCTCCCCCTGGCCGAGGCCATCATCGCCCTGCGGCCGGGGCGGGTTATCCTCAACCCCGGGGCCGAATCGCCCGAGCTCGAGGCCCGGCTGACCGCCGCCGGCATCCCCTGGCAGCACGCCTGCACCCTCGTCCTCTTACGCACCGGACAGTTCTGAAAAACAGTGCAGGCCGCCCGGAGGCGGCCTGCGGTTCCCCTTCGTGTGGGGCCTTAGTGCTGGTGATCCTCATGCGCCGGCACTTCGTCGTGGGTGTGCTCGTGCTCATGATCATGGGGATGACTATGGACGATATCCCCATGCCGATGCTCGTGTTCATGGTGGACCTTGGTCACCGTCACGCCTGTTCCACGTCCGCAGCCACAACCTTTACACATATCTCCAACCTCCTACAGCAGTTCCTGTGCCCGATGGGGCTCACGATAACCCGCCTGTAATCCTTCACCGACAAAACACAAGAGCCCAAAAGCCCCCTTCAACGGCATAGCATCAAGGACATCAGGTTGCGCACGGAAGTCCAAGGATGCACCCGCCAGCCCCAGCCATCTCGCCGCCTCCCCCTTTCCCCTCGCCGCCCTCGCCTGCCCTCGGCCCCTTTCTACGCATCTCCAAGGGGGCCCACCGGCCGTCGTGGCGTCCAAATCGGCCTTGCCGGACACAAACGCTGGCCCCCTCAGGAACCCACCAGGCGGCACCGGAACCCTCCCCCACGCTCCCTGGGTTTGACATCCCCACCGCCCCGGCCTAGCGCCAGGCCATGGCCACACTCCCTCCATGGCTGGGGCAGATGACCCCACGCGCTACCGTGCGCACCCGCATCCTTGCCGCAGCCCTCTTTTGGTCCGCGGTAGGTATCCTCCTTCTTGGCCGGGGCAGCCTCTTGATTCGAAACGAGTCCCTGTTGTGGGCTACCGCGACTCTGGCCCTGGCCCTCGGCCTCGGCGTCCTCAAAAGCCGCGTTATCTTCGACCCTGCTGCCCAAAGAGCCCTCGCCCACATCCGCCGCAAACCCAATCATGCCTGTCTTGGCGGCTTCCTGTCGCTGCGCAACTGGGGACTCGTCGTCCTCATGATGGGGTTTGGCCAGCTGGTGGGGGCCATGCCCCTGCCGGGGACTGTACGCAGCGGGGTCCTTACGCTCGTCGGGATAGGGTTGATCCGCTCCAGCCGCCTCCTGTGGCAGGCGTGGCATGCCACACCGGCCACGCCCCTTGGGGACCTGCGCCCTGGCCGAAAGTAAACCCCTGCCCCTGGAGCAGCGCGTCCAGATCCGCATACCGAAAGCCCACGTGCTCCACGGCATGGGCATCGTCACCATAGGCAAAAGGGATGCCTAAGGTCTTTGCCGCTTCTACGATGGAGGAGCAGGGATAAATCTCGGACGCCCCCTTGCGCCACGCCGCCACATTGGCATCGAGCACAAGCCCAAGATCGCGCACGGCCGTGAGGTTGCGCACGACCCGCGCCCAGACCGCAGGCCGGCTCAAGGTGGAAGGGAAGTCCGGGTCAAAAAGACGCACGAGGTCAAAATGCCCGACAACCTCCGGCCGCACGGCCTCGAGCATGGCGAGTTGGGCATCGAAATAGGCGAGGTAGAGGTCCTCGAGCCCGCCCACCGCAGCCATGGCCTGGGCATAGCCCTGGGGCGAGGCATCAAAGCAGACCCCTGCCACATGGTGCACCGAGCCCACCACAAGGTCGAGGCGGTGCCAGGCACGCAGCTGCTCGATCCACGCGCCAGCATGCTCGTACCACTCGCTCTCCATGCCCACGAGGATGGTCGCCTGCCCGGCGTATTCCGCCTGCAGGCGCCGCGCCTCGGCGACGTAGGCCGCAAAACGCCCTGCCATCCAGGCGGCATCCCGACCAAGGGCGACCTCGTCGGGATAGCGCCAGCGGTTGGAAAGCGGCGGCATGTGTTCGGTAAGGGCAAAAAGGGAAAAGCCCTGACGGACATAGGCGGCCACCAATGCAGCGAGGGGGTCTTGGGCATGGTCACAAAAATCCCGGCTATGGCCGCCGTGCAAACAAGCGCGCATTCTTCCTCCAGTGGACTACGGTTGCGGAAAAAGTCTCCCCGGCGGCGCCTTGAGCACGGACGCGCCTCTCCCTCCAATGGACTATGCTTGCGGAGCCATCCCGAGCTCCACCCGATTCCGGCCACGGTTTTTGGCCCGATAGAGCAATTGGTCGGCACACACGAGGTGTCGCTCGAGCGTTTGCCCAGGAAGCTGGCACACCCCGATGCTTGCGGTTACAGATACCTCGCCCTGAGGCGTCACCACGGGCTGGGCCGCGAGCTCCTGCCGAAATCGCTCCATCTGCTCGACGATATCCCTCCCACCGCCAACGAGGACCGCAAACTCCTCACCGCCGAGACGCCCCACCACCCCCGCCTTGGCAAAATGGTGTTCCAGGAGCGTCCCTACATGACGGAGCACGGCATCGCCCACGGCATGGCCATAGTGGTCATTGATCCGCTTAAAGTGATCGAGGTCCAACATCGCGACATAAACAGGAAGCCCGGTGGTCTGCGCCTTCCGCATGACCTTTTCCGCTTGCTCGAAGAAATACCGGCGGTTCGCCACTCCGGTCAGGGGGTCCTTTTGCGAGAGATCACGGATAGTGTGGATGTACTCGAGTAAATCCAGGTTCTGGATAATCCGGCAGTAGAGCTCCTCGGCGGAAAATGGCTTGTGGAGGAAGTCATTGGCCCCGCTTTTCAGAAAGCGCGCCGAAAGATTTTTTTGGTCATGGCCCGAAATCCCGATGATGGCTAACTCTTCCTTGGAAGCGATGCCCCGTACTGCATGTACAAAGCGGATTCCATCCATTTCAGGCATTTCATAATCCGTGATTACCAACTGCACTTCCGGATGCTCTGTCAAGACCTGCAGCCCTTGTCGGCCATTGTCCGCTTGAAAAACCGTAAGACAATGCACTGCCAGCATCTCGGCAAGCATATGCCGCACCGTCGCCGAATCATCTACCACAAGCACGGCAATACTTCGATTATGTATGATACGGCGCACAAGACGCACCGCATAGTGGAGGCTCTCCTCCCCTTCTTTGATGATGTAATCGACGATGCCCTTGGTCCACAAGCGTGTCCGGGTCTCCTCGCTGCAATCGCCGGCAAAGACAATGACCGGGATGGTGTGGGCGAGCACGACGTCCACCACCTCACCGTTTGGGGCATCGGGGAGGTTAAGGTCGAGCAGCGCCACATGAAAGGCCTGGTCCGCTTCCACAACGGCGCGGGTGGCCCCCAAAGTGCCGGCAGTCACCACCTCGACGTCCAATGCTGCCTTCATGCGCTCCACCAGGACCTGGACAAACATCCGGCTATCATCCACCACCAAGAGCCGAGGCCGTGCCATATCTCCACCCTCCCTACTTGCCGTTTTTCCAGCTCGCCACTAACCTCGCCACTAGACAAAGCATGGTGCATTTCTTCATCTTCATAACCCAGAATAACCCAGACAGCCCCCCCTCCACAATGCAAATTGTTCTCGTCGCCCATGGCCGTTTCACCAACACCCCGCAAGAACGGGAGGCGCTCCAAAAGGCAGCACGGATTATCGCCGCTGATGGCGGGGCAGAGCACGTCCTTGCCGCCGGCTTGCTTCCCCACCTCGTGATCGGCGACATGGACTCCCTTGCCCCGGCGACCCAACGCCATCTGCGGGCCTACGGCGTCCCCATCCAGGTCCATCCACGGCACAAGGACGAAACCGATCTCGAACTCGCCCTGGGCGCTGCCGCAGACGCCACGGGGATCACGATCCTCGGCGCCATGGGCGGCAGGCCAGATCACGAATGGGCCAATGTCCTCCTCCTCGCCCAAACCCATTGTCCGGCACGTATCCTCGATGGGACAGCCACCATCCACCTCCTCAATCACCAGCGCCCTAGCCTCCACCTCGCCACCACCCCAGACGACACCATAAGCCTCATCCCCCTTGCCGATTGCACCGGGGTCACCCTCTCCGGCCTGGCCTATCCCCTCCACAATGCCGTCCTTTCCCTCGGCAGCCCGCGGGGAGTAAGCAACGTCGCTCGAGGGGAAAAGGCGACCATTTCCTTGACCTCCGGACAGCTCCTCGTCATGCATCTGCCCCACACCACTTTCCTGTGAGGTTTGCATGCCCCAACGCCATTGGTTTTTCTTTTTTTGGGAATCGTTTCTTGGGACGATTCTGGGCATTGGTGTCGCCTTTTGGCTTGGCTACCAGGCCGGGGGGCCCTCCGAGGCCATCGCTTATCTCATCACCACGACCCTGCTTGCCTGTCTCGAGACTTCGGTCTCCCTGGACAACGCCGTGGTGAACGCCGCTGTGCTCCGGGTCATGCGGCCTGTCTGGCGGTTCATCTTCCTGACGGTGGGCATCGCCGTGGCCGTGTTCGGCATGCGGATTCTCTTTCCGATCCTCATCACCTCGGTGATGGGGCATGTGCCTCTAGCGGAAGCCTGGCGCATCGCCACCACCCAACCCGAACGCTACCAAGCCCTCATGGAGGCCAGCCACGTCAGCGTCATGGGCTTTGGCGGGATGTTCCTCCTTATGGTCGCCCTGACGTATTTTCTCAACGAGAACAAAGAAACCCATTGGGTCCCCTGGATAGAACGCTTTCTCGCGCGGGCCGGGAACGTCGAAAACGCCGCCGCTTCCCTCGCCATCGGCGTTGTCCTCGCCACCTTGCCCTTCCTGCCCGAGAGCAACAAATACCCTTTTCTCATCAGCGCCCTGGCCGGATTTGGCGTCCACGCCCTCATCGATGTCCTCAAACACATCGTTGGCGGCAGCGACATCCTCGAGGCCGCGTCGAAAAACGGCCTGGTGGGCTTCGTTTATCTGGAAATCCTCGACAGCAGCTTTTCTTTTGACGGGGTCGTGGCGGCCTTTGCCCTCACCAATAAATTCTGGCTCATCGCCTTGGGACTTGGCATCGGGGCCCTCTTTGTGCGCTCCATGACCGTGTATCTGGTCGATCGCGGCACCTTGGAGCACTTCATTTACCTCGAGCCAGCGGCCTTTTGGGCCATCGCCTTTCTTGTCTCCGTCATGTTTGCCTCAGCAGCGGGACACCACCTGCCTGGCGGTGAGGTCACCACTGCCGGAGCAAGCCTCGTCATCCTGCTGGCTGGCGTCATCACGAGCGCCGTCTCGAGGCGCCGGAACTCATGAACCCTCGCCTCCTGCAGCTGGCTGTCTTTGCCCAAGTCTCGGCCTGCTTTACCTCCATATACCTCGTGCAGCCGGTGCTGCCCATCCTGCAGGCGGAGTTCGGTGTCTCCCTCCCCCAGGCCGCGCAAAGCGTCTCCGTCGTTATCCTCGGCGTAGCCCTCTCCACCCTCTTCTTTGGCCGTCTGGCGGACACCGTGCCCGTCAAGCCTCTCATCGCCGCTGGCGGCATCGTCGTGGCCGGGGCAGGTCTTGCCTGCGCCGGGGTGCATTCCATGCCCCTTTTTCTCTCTTTGCGCTTTCTTCAAGGGCTGTTCATCCCTGCCCTCACCACCTGTCTTGCCGCTTACCTTGCGCGCACCTTACCAGTGGCGCGCCTCAACACCGTCATGGGCGCCTACGTGTCGGCCACGGTGGTGGGCGGCCTGGGCGGACGGCTTCTCGGCGGCTGGATCCACCCGCCACTGCACTGGCGGGTGGCCTTTGTGACCTCGAGCACCCTCGTCCTGGGCACCACCCTCATTGCCCTGCTCGTCCTACCCCCCGAGCAACGCCCTCCGCAAAGCTCGGCCACGGACTCAGGGTACTTAAACCTCCTCTGCTCCCCGCGCCTGCTCGGCCTCTTTTTTCTGGGCTTTGGCTCACTGTTCGTCTTTGGCGCTACCTTCAACTACCTGCCCTACTACCTGTCTGCCCCGCCCTTTGCCCTCTCCACCTCTGCCATTACCACCATCTACTTCACGTACCTTCTCGGCGTGGTGGTGGCACCAGCCTCCAGCCAGCTGAGCAACCGCCATGGCAATGGCGCCACCATGCTCCTGGGAGCCACGGCCATGGCCCTTGGCCTCATCATCACCCGCCTCCCTTGGCTGCCTCTCGTTGTCTTCGGCCTTGCGCTCCTTTGTTCTGGCTTCTTCGCCCTCCATGCCGCTGCCGTAGGGGCAATGAACCGCAGCCTCTCGGAAAACCGTGGCCGAGCCAATTCCCTTTACATCTTGCTCTACTACCTCGGCGGCAGCAGTGGCATCACCGCCATGGGCTGGGCCTGGCAGCACGCAGCTTGGGATGGGGTGCTCCTCACGGCTCTGGCCATGCTCCTCCCCCTTGCGGCCGTAGCCCTCTGGGAGTGGCGCAACGAATGGCCAAACGAGGGCCCAGGAAGAAAGGGAGGATAGCGGCTTTAGTGCCGCGGTGGCTTTGGTGCCGCGGGCCGTCGATTGCTGCAACCAGCCCGCTCCAAAGAAGCACTTGGGAGGTACGAGCCAAGGCCACCCGCTGCGGCTGGCCGCCAGAGGGCTCCTCAGGGAGACGATCTCCCAAGCCACAACGCCCACTTGACAAAGCAATTCCATAAACAACGGATGCTGTCCTAGCCAGGGGCAACCCGTTGGTGGCTTCCATTGTACAGGTCTTAGCCGAAAAAGGCCTTGGTTTTGTAACCATCTCGCCCCATTTTTGTCGCCCAGTCTTCTTCCTTGGCGGGCATAAGAGGGTCTCCTTCCACCATAAGGAGCTTCTATGCGCCACCTTTCTTTTCCCCTCAAGCTCACCTTGTTGGTTATCGGTGCCGCCCTCCTGGCGAGCCTCGCTACGGCCATGGGAGGGAGCCACATGGCCCGGCAGGGCTACGTGGAGCGCGGCCAATCGGCCTTAGCCCATATCTCCTCGACCCTAGTCCAAGCCACCAAACTTCAGGCCCGTCTCGAAGAAGAACGCCTCGCTGCCGACCGCGACATTGTCCGCACCACCGTGGAGCTCGCTGGATTTCCGGTGGTAGAGCCCCTCGCCGAGGCAGAAATCACCCTCGCTGGCGAGACAAGTCCGACCATCCTTCCTGCGATAAAACTCGGGACTACCTACCTCCACGAGTCCGCCCCTGCCCTGGTCAAGGCCGCAGGCCTTGTGCAGTCACGAGTTCATTTTCTCCAACTGTATGACCGCCGCCTTGTGCGCATCGCCGGAGGCGCACCCCGAGAGCAATCCCCATGGGCTCAAGGGACCTGGATGGGCGCCGATCACCCTGCGTTCCAACGTATTGTGGAGCACAAAGCCCCGTGGCTCGGCCCGGTGGAATACGACGGCGCCCTATGGCTGGCGGGGTACACGCCGGTGCTTGACCTTGGGGAGCAGGTCATTGGTGCCCTTGAGGTTATCCACCCCCTTATCCGCCCAGAATTCGCTCAATTCGTTGCGGCCACAGGCTTGGGAGGGGCCGGTGGTTCTTGTCTCGTGGACCCAGCAGGGCGCATCCTCACCCCCCAGGCCGACCCCCGCCTTGTGGCCCATGCCGTGGCCGCACCTGCCTCTACGGGAACCGTTGACGACAACGAACCCATCGTGTGGCAGCGCGCCTCCAACCTCCCTTGGGGGCTTCGCGCCATCACCTGGGTACCAGAATATGATCTCCTCGCCGGGGTCACTGCCCAAGTGGTGCAGGGCGCCCTTGTCAGCCTGCCCGTGCCGTTGCTTCTTGCTGTGGCCATCGGCATCCTGGGTAGCCGCGTCCTCCTGCGCCCCATCATGCGCATGGCCACAGCCGCCAGTTGTGCCGAGGCCGGAGACTATTCCTGCCGCCTCCGCTACGAAGGCAAAGACGCCATTGGCACGCTCGCCCAAGCCATGAACAGCCTCCTTTTGCGCCTCCAAACGCTCTTTGAAGAAATCCAATCTGCAGCGAGTGAGACGGCCAACAGCGCCAAAGGGCTCAGCAGCAGCGCCCACGACCTCCTTGCCCAAGCGAATCAAGCGGTCGCTCAAGCTGACGAGGTGGCAGGCAACACCCGCACCATGGAGTCCAACCTCGACGCGGTGGCCGCGGCCATGGAAGAGGCCACCGCCAATGCCCATCTCATCTCCCGTGCCGTGGAGGCCAACTCCGCGGACATCGCCCAAATGGCAGAGCACACTGCGGCCATTGAGGCCAATACGCAGGTGGTAGTCTCCCATGCCCAAGTGACTGTCAGCACGAGCCAAACCCTGGAGGAATCCACCCGCCGCATCGATGCAATCATTGGCCTCATCCACTCCATTGCCACCCGCACCCAGATCCTGGCCCTGAACGCCACCATCGAGGCCGCTCGCGCAGGCGAGGCCGGACGCGGCTTTGCAGTTGTGGCCAACGAAATCAAAGACCTCTCCCTCCAAACAACCCGCGCCACTGCCGAAGTGGATGCCGTCCTGCGCCATATCCGCACCGGGACCCAAAGCGCCCGCGAACACGCTGAGGCCATGCGCCAATCACTCCACATCACCCATACGGCCATCGTCTCCCTGACCGAGGCCATCAACCGCCACGCTCAAGTCAGCCAAGAATCGGCCACGGCAGTAAGCCAGCTGTCGTTGGGGCTCCAGGAAATCGCCAGCAATGCCGTTGCCATCTCGGAGCTCTGCCAGCGCAACAGTACCGACATCCAAGCGGTCCACTCGGCCACTACGGCCATTGAGGCCGAAGGCCAAGCCGTACGCCGCCAGGCTGAGGAGCTCGAGACCCTCTCCCGACGGCTTTTACGCCTTGTGGAAGACGAAGCCACAACAGACGCTGCCCCACCTGCTCTCCAAACCCCAATGCCCCTCCCTGCCCCCAACCAGGCCCAAGGGCGGAGGCCAGTGTGGATGCAACGCCATGGGCTTGTCCCAACGGCCTAAAGAGCGCCTCATGCAGACTTGCGCAGAACAGCGTTACCTTCTTCACCCCCTCTCCGCGAAAAACGTTACGGAGGTCCCATGCATTTTCGCTTCAACGTCTCGTTTCCTGTCAAACTCGCTGGAGCCATCATCGGTCTAGTGACGGTGGCCATCGTTCTCTCCACTGCCGTGACCTTCCGCCAGGCTGTGCACAACGCGCAAGAACTTGGCGAAGAGTCCCTGGAAAGCACCACCGACATCCTCGCCCGGGCACTCCTTCCCCTGCACTCCATGCTGGCCCAAGACCTACGCAACCACATGACCTTCCTGCGGGATAAAATGGTTGAACTGGGCATGGGCCATGTGGACAACGAAGAACAACGCTCCGTCACCATCACCGACGAGACTGGGGCCCAGCGCACCACAAAGGTCCCTCTCTTCAAGCTCAAGGACTACCTCCTCACCGAAGACACCGCCCTCGTGGACGAAGTGCGGCGGGTCACCGGCAGTCATCTCTCCCTTCTCCAGGTCGTCGATGGCGCCCTCGTTCGAGTGGCGACGACGATCCCCAAAGACGATGGCTCGCGGGCCATCTGGACCGCCCTCTCTGGGGCAAGCCCCGTTACCCAGGCGATCCTCCAGGGCAAGGAATACGTGGGTATGGCCACGGTCCTGGGCCAGCCCTACATGACCTTCTACCAGCCCATCAAAGATCGCCGCAATGGAGTCATCGGAGCTCGATTTGTCGGACGTCCACTCCTCACCCCGGAGATCGTGAACCTCATTAAAGGCACCCGCCTTGGGGAAGAAGGCTATGCCTTTCTTTTTGATTCTACTGGCATACTCCACATCCATCCCACAATCCAAGGAAAGAATGTCTACCAAATCCCTGTTGTCGGCGAGCTCTTCCGGCAGCAACCCGAGGGACTTATCCGCTATACCTTCCAAGAGAAGACAAGACTCGCCTTTCTGCGTCCGCTGCCTGAGCTCGGGGTCACGGTGGGGCTGACTATCCCGGCAGAGCAACTCACCGATAGTCTGCGTCCTGCCCTTGTGCAGGGCATTTGGGTCGCTTTAGGGCAGTTGGTGGGCACCATCCTGATAAGCTGGTTATTGATCCGGGCCTTGCAGCGCCCCATCCAGGCCATGGGGAACGCGGCAGCCTGTCTTGCTCGTGGAGACTTCCGAGTGAAGGTACACTACGCTGCCCGGGACATCCTCGGCGAGTTGGCCCAGGCCATGAACACCATGATCCAGGCCATTACCCCGGTCCTGCGTAATCTCGGCCAGGCGACAACTTCCCTGGATACAGGGGCGCGGCGCCTTGAACGTGTCGCTGACGCCACCGTGTCCCAAGCTCAACAGGAAATGGGGCAAACCGAGGCCATGGCCGAGCGGGCCGGGGTCATCCATGAAGCCATTGACGCGGTCCGCAATGCCATCGAGCGGGCCGGGAGTAACCTGGCGTCCATTGCTGCTGCCGCCCACCAGATGAGCACCACCATGCACGGCATCGCCGGGCAAGCGGCCTCGGCCAAGACCACCGTCACTGACGCTCGCGCCACAACGCAGGAGTCCTCAGCCACTTTAGCCCGTTTGGACGAGGCCGCCCAAGAGATCGGGGCCGTAACACGCACCATTGCCGATATCTCGGCCCAGACCAATCTCCTCGCCCTCAATGCCACCATCGAGGCCGCCCGTGCCGGCGAGGCCGGACGCGGCTTTGCCGTTGTAGCCAATGAGATCAAAGAACTTGCCAATCAAACCGCCCGCGCCACGGAGCAAATCCACACCACCATCGGCAGTATTCAGCATGCCGTAGCGGAGGCCATTGCTGGGATGGAACGCATCACGCATGTCATGGATGCCGTGGTCACCACGGTCACCAACATCACCACCGCTGTGGATGAAGAGGCCCTCACCGTGGGAGGGATTTCCTCGAATGTGGGGGATGCTGATGCCGACATGCGCCAAATCATCTCCCGGGTGGAAGAGGTGGCGGCCATGGCCAGCTCCTTGAGCCAAGACGCCCAAGCGCTGCGCGCTGCGGCAGGTCGGCTTTTGGAACAAGGCCAAAGCGTACGCCAAGAGGCGGTCACCATCCGCACCACCGCCGAGGACCTGGGTCAGCTCACCGGGTATTTTCAGATCGAGGGGACGGCATCATGTGAACCCTCTCGCTAAAGCGAAAGGGAGGACATCCGCCTCGCCACCGCGCCCCTGACGGCAAAGCAACGACCGCCCTCTGAGAACGGCGGTCGCTCCCTGCCGCTTTGATCTGGCCCAAGCATCCCCCGCGCACCGCCCAGGCTCTTTTCCCTCCGGAGGGAAAAAGAGGCCCAAGGGGACCCTGGAGCCAAAAGCGACGCTCGGCATCAGCCCATCGCCAGATCATCTTGTTGTGCCCAACTTGACGGACACAACGTGCTCACCAACCAGGGCCAAGACGGTCTCGATCCGGGGGCCAAAAAAGAGCCCCCACGGATCAACAGCAGGGGCTTCTCCTTTTGACGGTTCGCCAAGAAGCATGCCACGCCCAAAAAAGAGCCCCCCCACGTTCGACAGCAGGGGGGCTTGGGCTGGCGGAGACCTGGTATCGCCTTAAGCGAACACGTTAAGCGAACACTCGGTTGTCAGACACGGCGGTCTGTCCCCCTGGCGCGGGCACCATCTGCACTTTGGCGCAGCGCCGGGCCTCGATCAACTCCATGAGTTCCACCCGCTGGATGGGCTTGGCAAGATACCCATCGCACCCAGCGGCCTCGATTTCCTCACGCTTCTCACTGAAGGCATGGGCAGTCATGGCCACGATGTGGACCGGGGGGTTGCCGTGTTCCTGCTCCCAAGCACGAATGGCCTGCACGGCACTGAGACCATCCATGTCCGGCATCTCCATGTCCATGAGAATGAGGTCAAAACGCTGGGAGCAGGCAAGTTCCACCCCTTGGACACCGCCGTTGGCGAGCACCAGATCCACCTCGGCCTGGCGGAGGAAGAGCTCCACCACCCGGCGGTTGGCGTCCACGTCGTCCACCACCAGGACCCGAAGCTCCCGCTCCGTAGAACAGCTTGGCTCCTGGGGCGAGCACCAACAGCACGAGGATGGGGCCTCCGCGCCCAAGGCCGCGGGATCACCCTCTGGCAAGGGGAGGAGGACCGTGAATTCAGTCCCCTGACCCACAGTACTCTGGACCGTAATCGTGCCGCCCATGAGCGTGGCTAACCGCTTGGAAATGGCCAATCCCAATCCAGTGCCGCCGTACTTGCGGCTGGTGGAGGAGTCGGCCTGCGTAAAGCTCTCGAAGATGGTGTCCAACTTGTCCGGCGGGATACCGATACCCGTATCCCTTACCCGGAAACGGCACAGGTGCTGGCCGGACCGCTCGAGGGTATCTACCGCCAAGGTCACTGAACCCTCATGGGTAAACTTGATGGCATTGCCCACCAGGTTCATAAGAATTTGCCGCAGGCGCGTGGGGTCGCCTTCATAGCAGGGCGCCACTTCTGGGGCGATGCGCATCTGTACGGTGAGGCCTTTGTTTTGCGCTTGGACATGGAAAAGACGAACGACATCCTCCACGACTCCAGAGACATCAAAGGGGATCTGTTCCAGGGTGATATGCCCTTCCTCGATTTTCGCGAAGTCCAGAATGTCGTTGATAATGGAGAGGAGCACTTCACTGGCACTGGCAAACGTCTCCACGTATTCGCGTTGCTCTTCGTTAAGCGGCGTCTCGGCCAAGAGCTGGGACATTCCGAGGATGGCGTTCATGGGGGTGCGGATCTCGTGGCTCATGCGGGCCACAAACTCGGTGCGCGCATGGGCGGCAGCCTCGGCCTGTTCTTTGGCCTCGCGCAACTCTCGAGCTTGGATACGCAGCATTTCATTGATCCGTTTGCGCTCGGTGATGTCCTCGAAGACCCACACACTGCGTCCTGCTCCGATATCATCGGCCACAGGTTTGGCCGCTACCTGCACCCAAAAACGGCTGCCATCCTGCCGAGCCATCTGGTAGTCCATCTGGAAGACACCGTTTTGGTTTACAGCGCCATGGTAGTGCAAAAGGAGCTCCGCATGGGCGACACCGCCTAAATCCCGAAGACTGGAGCGGCCATCCCCATTGAGGCCAAACATCTCCTGAAATCGGGGGTTTGCCCGGACGACTGTGCCATCGCCCTCCACAACGGCAATCCCCACAAGGGAGTTGGAAAACGTGGCCTCCAATTCTCCCAAGGTGGCATGAAGTTCCTTGGTCCGCTCGGCCACGACCTGCTCGAGGCCTTCATAGGCCGTCTCGAGGCTTGCGCTCATGGCATTGAGTTCACCAGCCAAAAGCCCAAGTTCGTCCCGCCGCTTATCGAGATCCGTGCGCACAAACTGGCGTTCTCCCACGGTTCGGGCCATGCGCACGAGGGCCTGCACCGGTGCCACCACCGAACGGCGCACCAACATCGCCCCGAAAAAGACCACCATCCCCAGCGCCGCCCCGCACGCCGCGGCCACCCGGACCCCGGTGACATGAATCTCCCGCCTCGCTTCATCGGTGCGCATCCCGACGAGCACATGACCCAAGACCTCGCCCCCATCGGCGACAATGTCCTGGCGCACCACGAGCATATCGGGAGAGGAGAGATTAACCTTGCGGTTAGAGGGGACAAAGTCATTCCCCTCGTGGTCTCGGATAAAGCAAAACGCCACCTGCGGGGCGTATTCCACTTTGGCGATGAGGGATTCCAGCAAATAAAAGCTGCCGCGCCGAATGGGATCGACGCTGGCAGCTGCCGTGTTTTGGGCCTGGTGCAGTGCACGCCGCTCCAAATCAGCGAGGAGCAGCTGCCATTGGGTCGAAAGGAGAAACCATCCAAGACCACCAAAAACCAACACTAAGATCAATACTAAACCGGCCAGGACTCGACCTTGCAGTCCAAGGAACGAGCGTGTCTGGGATGTTGCTACCGCAGCCATACTTCTACCCTCCGATTGCGTTCCCGGCCAATGGGATCGTCGTTGGAAGCCACCGGGGCCTCTTCTCCTGCGGCCACGAGGGCAGAGATATTCACCCCTCGCTGCCGCAGTCCGTCGGCCACGGCCTCGGCCCGTCGACGGGAGAGCTCAAGATTGCGACCATAATCCCCAACAGAATCCGAAAACCCTACGAGGACGAGCTGACGTCCCGGGGTCGTTTTCATCACTTCCGCTACCCGGTCGAGGTCGCGCACGGCCTTGGAGTCGAGGACAAAACTCCCAAACTCAAAACGGAAGTTAATGGGCAGCCGTTCTCCTCCCAAGACCGCCCGCCTGTAGGCCTCACCAACGGCATGGTTGGTAAAGACGATCCCCCGCAATGGGTCTTCAGGTGGCGTGCTCGGCGAAGCCGCCACCTGGACTGGCGCTGGCTGAGGAGCCGCAGACGTCCCGAGGACATCCCCCGCCGCAGGGGCAGAAGGGACAGCCGTCGTTGGTACCGGTGCCTTGGCCATCCTGGCCGAGGCAATATCCAAACTCACAAAACCATGTTTCGTCACACCATCCTGGCCATCCCGAGACAGTACAAAGGCGAGGAAGCGCTCGCCGTGGCTGCCCGGCGCATGCTTCGGGGCATAGAGATAGAGCCGGCGGGCAAGGGGATAGTCTTCTGTGGACACCGAAAAAGGACTCGGTTTGATAGGCAGACCTTCGTCTTGAATGGCCAATTCTTTGGATTTGTCGATATACGGCAACCCACAAAAACCAATGGCCTGCGGGTCGGCGGCCACTGCATTGGAGAGCTCGGACGTAGACTCAAAGCGCCGCGCATGAGGCGCCAATTTATCTTTGCCCAAGACGAGATGCTGGAAGGTGTCAAACGTCCCTGATTTGTCATCCCGAGCGTACAAGTTGATAGGACCGGGAGGAAGTCCCAAGGCGCTCCAGTCCGTAATCCGTCCGGCAAAGATATCGGCCACCTGCTTGCGCGTCAGCCGATCAAGCGAATTGGCACGATTGACGATAATCGCGAGCCCATCCAGGGCCACGACATACTCGTGCTCTGGGGTCATAAAATCACCAAGGTGGAGAAACCACTCGCGCTCCTCTTCCTTAATGCGACGGGAGGACATGCCGATGTCAGCGGCCCCAGCTTTTAGGGATTTAAACGACGTGGATGATCCATGGGCCTTAATCTCAATGCGCAGCAACTCGCCGCGCTGCGAAAAAATCCCCTCAACATTTTTCTCTACCGGATCATTGCCGCGCACCACCCGCACCTCGTCAGCGCCAAGGGAGCGCAGATAGCGCTGTGCCCACTCCGGGGCCATGTTTTCGCCAATCGTATTGGAACCATGGATGCGCAAAATCGTTTTCTCGGCCAAAGGTCGGCGCTGGTACTGAACCTGCACAAGCTGCTCTCCGCGACCTTGCGGCACAAGCACGGGTTGCGGGGGAATCCACCCCGCCACCTCCTTAAACTCCACGAACAGACTTCGCGAAGCTGTCCCTAAATCCAATTGGCTCTCCTGACGCCACTCCGTTGCCAAACGCCATTGGGCACCAGCACGCAGCGCCTCAGCGGGCTCCACTACCACTTTCAGGCTCGTTGTGCCGATGAGGAGCTCTGGCTGCCATGCCACCACTCCCAAAAGGGCAATTCCCAACACCAGCACCACCCCGGCGATCCATCGCCCAAGGCTGCTTTTCTCCATCGTCTCCATGCGGTCCTCCTGATACCCTCTATCTTACAAATTGAAGAAGAAACTCAGAAACTGGTAGAGCCTCTGCGCCCCGCATGCATGACCGCATCGCAACAATACCGTGTTTTTTAGGTAACAACCTGCGGCTATGCCTTGCCTGTTTCGCAAAGAAATGCCGCCTTCTCTCAAGGTGAGTCCCATGAGCTCGCTTCACGAGCTGCCCTCCATTGCGCGTTCCAGTCCTCAGAACGCAAAAGAGGACTCCACCAAAAGAGCAGTGCCCATTTGCCCACCTCGACACCACTGCCCCGAGACGATACCAGGCCCATTGATAACCCACCCTATCCGGGGAAGAGCGCGGCCCAGCAGCACAGAACCTCCAGCCAAAGAACGCCTTCGGGGCAAGAGAGAGAATACGAGCCGCGGCCACAACGCCCCGGAGCCCGCTGGCGCGCAGAAACACAGACCCGCTGCAACGGGACGTTGGGGTTCCTATTTCGGTTATTCTGGTAATTGGTGCTGTTGGCAGAGAAACAAACTAGCTGCAACGAAACGCTGCGATACCACCATGAATCGTTTGTTCCTCTTCCTTGGTTTTCTCCTGGTGGCCATAGGTCTTCTGTGGCCCTTACTAAGCCGTCTGCCCTGGGGCAGGTTGCCCGGAGACATTGTCATCCAACGGCCAGGATTTACCTTTGTCTTCCCCATCACCACCTGCATCGTCATCAGTGTGGTGCTCAGCCTCATTTTTTGGCTGCTGCGCCGCTAAGAGGCCACATCCCCTGATGGCAAAACCAGCCACGCAGGCACATGCCCAGGCCGTAGCCTTCACCAGGTGATGATGGGGAGCAGGCGCACACCGGCACAACCCACGCCGCCAGAGCCCCTCCGGAGTCCTGAAGAGTAAGGCCGCTTGGCCCCAGAGGTCTTGTGGAAGCAACCACCCGAGGGCCATCATTGTCGCTCATCCGAAGACTCTTTTTGGGGCGTCTTCTGGAGGCAACCACGCCAGGGCCGCACGGTCAAAGGCCAGGGCCTGAGCTGCTCGCTCCAGGCACCATCTCTGCTTAACGCCCCGTGGACTTTTTGTTCCGATCCGCCTAATGGGTTGGACTATGACCCTATTATCGCGTGCTTCCTGGAGCCTGTGGTGGCATTCTCCCCTCTGTGTGGGCGTGCGGGTGATCCTGACCCTCGCTGCCCTGGGCTGGATTGTTGTCCGGGGAGCGGAGGGGCTTGGCTATAGCTGGCAATGGAGTCGGCTATGGCCCCATGTGGGCACCTGGAGTGCCGCTGGCTTCACCCCTGGGATCCTCCTCCACGGCCTTGGTGTCACCGTCCAAATCAGTCTTCTCAGTCTCGCAGCGGCCAGCCTGACGGCCGTGGCCCTGGCCTTGCTGCGGCTTTCGCCCTCCCCCCTTTCTCGCCTCTTCTCCCGGGCGGTGATCGAAGCCGTGCGCGACACCCCGCTTATCGTCCAAATCTTCTTGCTCTATTTCGTGGTCGCCCCCATTGTCGGCCTTGGCCGTTTACCCACAGCGGTCATTGCCCTCGGGCTGTTTGAGGGGGTATATGCCGCAGAAATCCTGCGCGCCGGCATCCTCGCGGTGCCCAAAGGTCAATGGGAGGCAGGCCGCAGTCTCGGCCTCTCCCCTTGGCATCTCTGGACACGGGTCATCTTCCCGCAAGCCGTACGGGCCGTCCTGCCTGCCCTCGTGAACCAAGGAGTCTCCCTCATCAAAGATTCGGCCCTCGTGTCCACCATCGCAATCTATGACCTCACCATGCGCGCCCAAGCCCTCGTTGCCGAGACCTTTCTTGTCTTTGAGACCTGGTTTTTCGTGGCAGCCCTCTATCTGCTGCTCACCGGTTCCCTCTCCTGGGTGGCCTCAAAACTCCAAGGGCCATCCTCTCTCAACTCTCTTCCTGGAGGTTGTTATGCACCGTCTTGTCTCACTGGTTCTCGTGTGCGCCGTGCTTCTCGGAAGTTCGGCTCCCCTGCACGCTGAAGGTAGCCTCGACGCCATTCTCCAGCGCGGGGTACTGCGCGTCGGCTTTGACACCTTTGTCCCTTGGGCCATGAAAGATACAAATGGCGAGTACATGGGCTTTGAAATCGACGTGGCTCGCAAGCTGGCCGAAGACATGGGCGTCAGCGTGGAGTTTGTCCCCACCAAGTGGTCCGGGATCATCCCGGCGCTTTTGGCCGGCAAGTTCGACATCATCATTGGCGGCATGGGCATTACCCCAGCGCGCAACCTCAAGGTCAACTTCAGCCAGCCCTATGAGTTCTCTGGCATGTCCATCGTGGCCAGTTCTCAGCTCGCCCCTCACCGCAGCCGTCTTGAAGACTTCAATACGCCGGAGACAGTCCTCGCCGTAAAAACAGGCGCCACCTCTGTGGCCGCTGCCCAGAAGTTTATGCCCAAAGCGAATCTGCGCCTCTTTGACGACGAAGCCCAAGCCCTCCAAGAAGTCCTCACCGGCCGGGCCCATGCCATGGTGGCCTCTGCCCCCTTTCCAGAGCACCAAGCCGCCCGCCATAAAGAGCGTCTCTATCTCCCCCTCGCGGGCCAAACCTTCACCCGAGAACCCATTGGCTTTGCCGTGCCTAAGGGCGACCATGATTTTCTCAACTTTCTCAACAATTGGATCACGGTCATGAACGCCCAGGGCTGGCTGGAAGAACGCTACGCCTACTGGTTCCGCACCCTGGATTGGGAGTCGCGCCTCCGATGAACCCTTCTCCACGGAATGGCCGGGGGTTCTGGGGGGACCTCGTCCTTGTCCTTGCCCTGGCCATTGGAGCGGGATGGTTCCTTTTCCGTATCACGACCCAAGTCCCCTATGACTGGAACTGGCCCGCCCTCCTCCCCTACCTCGTCCGCACCGAGCCTGAGCTTGCCCCCGGACTGCTCCTCCAAGGGATGGCACAGACCCTTCGCCTCTCCCTATGGGGTGGGCTTGGGGCCATTGTCGTGGGGACCATGGGCGGCCTTGCCCGGGTAAGCCACTCCCCTTTCTGGCGCCTCCTCTCCGGGGTCCTCATCCAAGGCGTACGCAACACGCCACCCTTGGTCCTTGTCTTTCTTGGCTATTTTTTCCTTGCGGACCAAATTCCTTGGCTCGCCACGGCACAACATGCCGCCAGACAGACCACAGGACTATGGCGACTGCTGCTGGAATGTGCCTTTGGCCCCGTGGGACAACTCCAATCCCTCCTTGCTGCCGCCTCCATTTTAGGAGTCATGGAAGGGGCATACGTGGCCGAAATCGTTCGCGCCGGCATCCAATCCATCCCCCGTGGGCAATGGGACGCCGGCTATGCCCTGGGCTTTTCCAAAGGCCAGATTCTCTGCCACATCATCCTCCCCCAAGCCCTGCGGGTCATGACCCCTCCCCTCGCCGGACAAGGCATCTCCACGGTCAAAGACTCCGCCATCATGGCCGTTATCTCCATCCAAGAACTCACCTTCCAAGGCATGCAGCTCATGGCCACGACCTACCGCACCTTCGAGACCTGGATCGCCGTGGCCGCCATCTATTTCGTCCTCACCGCCACCCTCTCCTCCCTCGCCCATGCGGTGGAACGCCGCTTGGAACGGGGGCAAGAGGTCTAACCAGGGCAAACCGCGCCACATCGACCCCATCCACGGCGGCCAATAGGGAGGCCCGCACAGGCATCCATGGATGCTGCCCCTCGATGCGCCAACTGGCCACCTCCATCCGCTCGTCTGGCCCAAGAAGCGCTCCAACATGGGGTCCGTGGATCTCAACAGTGCAACCGTAGCGGTCTCGTCCAAGAATGCAACCGTCTCCACCACACTCAACCCCACAAACTGGGTCCTCTTCACCTACGACGGTTACGTAGGGGATGTGCGCAATAGCGCTGGTACCAAGTACCTTACAAGCGCCAACGCCGTGGTTGCCAAAAACGACGGGGCCACGGTGGACCTCACGGCTTCAGGGGCGATGGACCACTTTGTCCCTGGCTACGAGACCGTTATCTTCAGCGGCCCTGGTCAAGATATCATCAAAGTAGGCGCTAGCCCGATCTTTAACCCGCCAGGGAACCTGAACATTTTCGGTGGAAGCGGCAACGATACCTTCGACCTCAATGGCAGCTCGAGCAACATGCTCATGTTCCCCACGCTGGAGCGTATCTCGGGAAGCGACGTCATCAAACTCGGCCAGTACACGGGCCATGTGCACATTTACCTCAGTGGCAACTGGACCGCGGGTAACGGCACCACCAACGACTCCGACGGGCCCATGGTCTTTCTTGCTGATGATAGCAACTACAATGTCGATTTAAGCGCCGCCAGTGGATCCAAGGGATGGTACCTCTCTGGCCGTGCGGCAAGCTCTATCGTGGGCTCCCCGCAATCGGACCTCATCATGTTCGGGTACCGGGGGAATGGATCGGCCATCAGCGTCGATGCGGGTAATGGGAACGACACGGTGAGTACCACCTTGTGGCAATACACCGGGAATGGTTCCCAAGTCGCCTTCGCCATCGACAACCTCAATGGCGGGGATGGGAACGTCGATACCCTTGTCCTGAGTGATGCGTATGGGAGTGGTCTGGCAATGCCCACAGGAAACACCCTCGCCTTCAACCTCACGGAGGCCAACAATTGGACCATTACGGCCACGCCCCAAGGAGGCAGCGCACAAACGATTGCCGGCTTGGGTGGCTCGACGATCCAGGGCTTCGAGTACCTCGACCTCTCGGGCCTCCATGTGAGCGATGGGGTGGTCACCATCACCGCCCAAGCGCAGAGTACGAGCTATTCCGTTGGGGTGACGGGGACCTCGGCAAAAGACACCATCACCAGCAACAATCCCAGCGGCGCTTCAGGAGCGCTCATGATCCGTGGCTACGGCGGCAACGACACCATCACCCTCGCCGCAAATACTGCGGAGTATGTGGTCTTCGACGGCTTGGAGGACAATGGCGAGGACAACATCGCTACATTTACCGTCGGCTCCGGCACCCCCCTTGACGTCCTCAACTTTGCCCGCTTCCTTGGCGATACCACTACCCCAGCAGAGAAGGTGTACGATGCAAATACGACGGAAGCTGGCATCCAACACGTTGCGGCAAATAGTACAGCTTCGGTCAATGTCACCGGCAAGGTGGTGATCGTCAATGGGACATTGGCTGACCTCCAAAATCCGTCCCACATTGCAGCGCTGTTTGGCTCCTCGGGCAAACCCCTCTCCATAACGTCCCCCAGTGATAGCCCCGCCAAGGCGGTGATCGTGACCACGCAGACGGGTACTTCTTCTATAGAAATCTGGTTCGCGGCCGATCAGAATGGGGACGGAAAGTTCGATGCGAATGATAGTACTCCCAGTGCCAGTGAAATCCGGCTTGTCGGCAAGGTGACGCTCAGCGCAAATTACAGCAACGGGCTCTTTTCCATCAACAACTTCAACTTCGACAACTTCAACTTCGAGCCCGTCCTCTAACCTTCTCCGAGATAGGAGCACCGCCCCCCTGCAGCACGTCACCCCGAGCCGCAGGGGGGTCGCCTTGGGAAGGGACGGCCTTGTCCGCGGGAATCCCAACCTCATCAAGGCACTCCAGCCCAGGCGCGGCGTGGTGGTCAAATGGGCGGCGGCTGATGGCGCGCGACAATCACCCAAAAGAGCGCCACCGTCGGGGGCTCGAACGCAAGACAGGGCAGCGCGCCAGCTATGACCGCATCCGCATCGTCTCGGAAGGCAGCACGACCGAGCCCAACTATTTCAATGCGATCCGTTGGGCCGAGCGGTTGCACACGGTCCATGTCGGCGTTCAACCCAGAGAGCACCGCGCCGAACCCATCCAGGTGGTGGAGCATGCCAAGAAACTGTCCGAGTCCGGCAACGGGGACAAAGGCATCCAGCCAGGTGCACGGGCGACGCAACGCGCACCCACAAACGTCTTGACGCCCTGGCCGCCTTGGGGCAAAGAAGCCCTCGCTTTCGAGCGGGTGTAGCTCAATTGGTAGAGTACAAGCTTCCCAAGCTTGGTGTCGCGAGTTCGATTCTCGTCACCCGCTCCACTCCTCACGGAATGGAACCGCATGGTTGCGGACAACCACTGAGGGTGGGCCCAGGTCTTGGTCCACCTTTTTTTTTCCCAACCTCAAGGCTGGCTATGCTGCCCGATACGTTGACCCTGCATGCCCGCATCACGGCCCTGGCCGAAACCGCCTGCCGTGCCCATGACCTCACCCTCTGGGGGGTGGAGATCGCTGGCGCCCGACGCCTGCTGGTGCGCGTCTACCTGGACGCACCTGGAGGGGTGAGCATTGACCAGTGCGAGGCCGTGAGCAAGCATCTTAGCCTTGCCTTGGATGTGGAGGACCCCATTCCTGGGGCCTACACGTTGGAGGTCTCTTCTCCAGGACTGGACCGCATCTTTTTTCATCCACAACAACTCGCCCAATATACCGGCAGCACGGTCAAGGTCCGGCTGCGCGAACCCCAGGCTGGGCGGAGAAATTTCCAAGGCACCGTGGAAGGAGTGGAAGGGGACACCATCCGTCTACGCGAAAAGGACACGCTCATTACCATCCCCTGGACAGCGTGCGCCAAGGTCCAACTCGTCTTCCATCCCGCCGCCCTGTTGCGTGGAGAATAACCCATGAATCTCGAGCTGAAAAAAGTCATCGATCAAATCAGCAAAGATAAAGGCATTGACCGCGACCTCCTCATCGATACCCTCGAAGAGGCCATCCGCGCTTCGGTCATCCGGAAATACGGGGACGGCCTCGATATCGAGGTCTCTTTCAACGAAGACACCGGCGCCATCGATGTCTTTCAGTTCAAGATCGTGGTGGACAAGGTCCGGGACCCGGACAACGAGATCTCCCTTGAGGAAGCCCGCAAACACGACCCCGGGGTAGTGCTCGACGACGAAATGGGCTTTCGCCTCCACATCGAAGATTTAGGGCGCATCGCTGCCCAAAGCGCCAAACAGGTGCTCATCCAGCGCATGCGCGATGCCGAGCAGGAGATCATCTACGAGGAATACAAAAACCGTAAAAACGAGATCGTCAGCGGCATCATCCAGCGCCGGGATCGCGCCGGCTGGATCGTCAACCTCGGCCGCACCGAGGCCCTGCTTCCCAAGGAGCAGCAGATCCCCCGGGAACATTTTCGCCAAGGGGACCGCGTGGAAGGGCTCATCATCGATGTGCGCAAAGAAGGCCGCGGTCCACAGATCATCATCTCCCGTGCCCATCCGGACTACATGGTAGCCCTCTTCCGCCGAGAGGTGCCCGAAGTAGCTGACGGCACGGTGAACATCATGAGCGTCGCCCGCGATCCGGGACTGCGGGCCAAGGTCGCGGTCCTCTCCCAGGACTCCAACGTGGACCCGGTGGGCGCGTGCGTCGGGGTGCGCGGCTCGCGCATCCACAACATTGTCCAGGAACTGCGCGGCGAGCGCATCGATATCGTCCTGTGGAGCCCGGACATTGCCACCTATGCGGCCAATGCCTTGGCGCCAGCGCGCATCAGCAAGATCATTGTCGATGACGAGGACAAGACCCTCGAGGTCGTAGTGCCCGATGACCAGCTCACCCCGGCCATTGGCAAAAAGGGCCAAAACGTGAAGCTGGCGGCCAAGCTCCTTGGCTGGAAGATCGACATCCACTCGCTGACGCGCTTCAACCAAATCTACAAAAACCGGCAGCAGCTCGAGCAAGTGGCCAGCGCAGCCCAGATCTCCCTCGCCGATATCCTAGAAGCTGGCTTCGACTCCCTAGAGTCCCTGGCGCAGGCGGATCCGGAAGCCCTCCTGGGTATCCGGGGCGTCGATGCGGAAAACGTGGGAATCTTGCGCACTGCGGTCAACCTGCTGCTGCCCAAGGCAACGCCTGGACATGCAGACGAAAGACAACCGAACGAAGACAATGGCCAATGAGACGCGGGCACGGCATCGCCCCCTACGCACCTGCGTCATTTGCCGGCGGCAATTCTTGCAGGAGATGCTGAGCCGGTATGTCTGTCCGCCGCCAGGGGGCGCGGCTTTGGTGCCGGACCCCAGCGGCCGGCAACCAGGCCGGGGTTTTTATGTCTGCGGCAACGCCACCTGCCAGGAGCGCATCGGCGCTTACCGCGGATGGCGCACGAAATGTAAGGGAGAGAGGGGATGACGACGAAAATGCGGATTCGGGATTTGGTGGCCGAGTTGGGGGCCCAGGGCCGCGAGATCATGCGGATTGTCCATGAGCTCGGCATCGAGGCCAAGACCCAGATGAGCGGGCTTACCGAAGAGCAAGTCGCCCTCGTGCGGGCGCGCTACCACGCCTCCCAACAGATACCGATGCAGACCCACATGGCCGGCGAGGTCGTCGTGCGCCGCCGCCGCCGCGAGACCACCACCGACGACGTGCCCCAACCACAAGAGGCCCCAGCCCCTCCTGCAGCCGCTCCAGAAGCCCCATCGCAGGAGACAACGCCCACGTTCGCCGATCACCCCCGCACCCCGCGCCCGGCCCGGCCCGAAATGCCACGGGCACGCATCATTGCCACTCCCCAACCCACCCCTGCCGAGCCAAGCCCCCAGGCCCCAGTCGCGCCAGCAGCGGCCGAACCCAGCTCGCAACCGCCCGCGGAGCAAGCAGAGACCAACGCCCCGCAGGACACCCCAGCTTTGGTAGAACAGCCCAGCGAGCCCCCCGCGACCCCTGCTCCGCCTGCCGAGGAGGCCTTCGTGGCCTCGCCGGAGGCCTCGGCCGATGGTCGCCCCCCCAAAGCACCGGCACCAAAAGCCGACGCCAAAGAACTCCAGAAACGAGGGCGCGATCGGGGACGCAAGCCAACGGCCCCGCAGGTGGCGGTCAAAGTCATCTCACGCCCCAAAGTCGTCGAATTCCCCCAAGTGACGACGCCTCGGCCCGAGCCCCGTCCAGCGCCCATGGCGGCCCTCACTCCCAGCGACGATACTGGCCGCAGCAAGAAGAAAAAGGGCCGCCGCACGGTAGAGGCGCGTGATATTTACGAGAAGCAGGAAGCCACCATCCTCGCCAAGAGCAAAAAGGCCCAACGTGCCGAAGCGCGGCGCCAGTCGGAGCGCCGCGATCCGGTGACCCAGCCCATTAAGGCGGCCAAGCGCAAAATCCGCATCGAAGAAAGTATCCGCCTCAGCGATTTGGCCCACCAGATGGGCGTCAAGGCCCAGGAGGTCATCAAGGCCCTGTTTGGCATGGGGGTGATGGCCACCATCAACCAGTCCCTGGACTTTGACACCGCAGCCCTCGTGGCCACCGAGTTCCAGTACGAAGTGGAAAAAGTGGGCTTCTCAGAAGAGACCTTTCTGTTGCCCCAAGAGGCCGATGCCCCCGAGGCCTTGAAGCCGCGGCCACCGGTGGTGACCATCATGGGCCACGTGGATCATGGCAAGACCTCGCTCCTCGATGCCATCCGCCAAACGAATGTGGCCTCGGGCGAGGCCGGCGGCATCACCCAGCACATCGGCGCCTACCATGTGCGCACCGCCCGCGGGGAAGTCGTCTTTCTCGATACCCCGGGTCATGAGGCCTTTACCACCATGCGTGCCCGCGGCGCCCAGGTGACGGACATCGTTGTCCTTGTCGTGGCTGCGGACGACGGTGTCATGGAGCAGACCCGCGAGGCCATCAACCATGCCCGCGCGGCAGGCGTCCCCATTGTCGTGGCCGTGAACAAGATGGACAAGCCTGGCGCTGACCCGGATCGGGTCAAGCGCGAGTTGGCGGACCTGGGGCTTCTCGCTGAAGACTGGGGTGGGGATACCATTTTTGCGTACGTGTCTGCCAAAAAACGCACCGGTTTGGACGAGCTCTTGGAGCTTATCCTCCTGCAGGCCGAGGTCCTCGAGCTCAAGGCCAACCCAGATAAACCAGGCCGTGGGCACGTCATTGAGGCGCGCCTAGACAAAGGCCGCGGCCCGGTGGCCACGGTGCTCGTCCAAGAAGGCCAACTTCGGCAGGGCGATGCCTTTGTCTGCGGGCTCTTTAGCGGCAAGGTGCGCGCCATGTTCAATGATCAAGGCCGCAGCATCAAGGTCGCTGGCCCTTCCATGCCCGCCGAGATCCAAGGCCTCGAGGGCGTGCCTGAGGCTGGTGACGAATTCGTCGTCGTCCAGGACGAAAAAGTCGCCCGCCGTATTGCCGAAGAGCGGCGCATGAAACAGCGGGAGCGCGACCTGGCCAAGGAGTCCAAGATCACCCTGGAAGGCTTTTTGGCCGCCCAGGCGAGCGGCGAGACCCAGACCCTCAACATCGTCCTCAAGGCCGATGTCCAAGGGTCGCAGGAGGCCATTGCCGAGGCCTTGCGCAAGCTCTCCACCGACGAGATCAAGATTGGCATCGTCCATGCTGGCACTGGCGCCATCTCGGAGTCAGACATCCTGCTGGCCTCGGCCTCCAATGCCATTGTCATTGGCTTTAATGTGCGGCCCACGGCCAAGGCCAAAGAGATTGCCGAACAGGAAAAGGTGGATGTGCGCTTCTACGACATCATCTACAAGCTCGTGGACGACGTCAAAGCCGCCATGTCCGGCATGCTCTCGCCGGAGATCAAAGAGGTTATCCTTGGATTGGCCGAGGTGCAGCAGACCTTCAGTGTGCCCAAGGTGGGGACTGTTGCCGGCTGCATCGTGAGCGACGGCAAGATGAAGCGCGGTGCTGGTGCCCGCTTGCTGCGCGATGGTGTTGTCGTGTACACTGGCCGTATTGCCTCGCTCAAACGCTTCAAGGAAGACGCACGGGAGGTGGCCAAGGGCTACGAGTGCGGCATTGGTCTGGAAAACTTCAACGACGTTAAAATCGGTGATGCCATCGAGGCCTTTGAGCAAGTGGAAGAGGCGCGTACCATCGAGTAGCCCTGTGTATCGGGGCAAATATCGCTCTCGGCGGTATCCGTTCTTTTTTGACTCGATGGAGTAGCTATGTATATCGGGACGTTACGATTGGAATTCCGACTGCATGGCATCTTCTCCCTCAAGGAAAAGCGCCGTATTGCCGCCAGCCTGAAACAGAAACTGCGCAACAAGTTCAACGTGGCTGTGGCCGAAACTGAAGACCAAGACAGCCATGGGCGTTTGGTCCTTGACGTGGTCACAGTGAGCGGCGATGCCGGTTATGCCCACGGCCTGCTCCAAAAGGCCGTCGCCCTGGTGGAAGCCGCCACAAGCGAAGAGCTCGTGACCGCAGACGTAGAAGTTTTTGGAGTCTGACATGCACCGCGCCACAAACCGACGGGCCCTGCAACTGGCCGATCAGATGCTCCAAGTCCTCTCCCAAATTCTTGTGGAAGAGGTGGAAGACCCGGCCCTGCACTTGCTCACCTTCACTGGGGTGCGCCTCAACCGTGACTTGAGCATTGCCGAAGTCCTCTTTACCCATATCCAAGGGCGGGAAGTGGAGAAACGAAGTCTCGAGGGACTCGCTCGGGCAAAGGGTTTTCTGCGCCTGCGCCTTGGCCAAGAGCTCCGCTTGCGGGCCGTGCCGGACCTCCGCTTTACCTGGGATATCTTCCTGGAGGAAATGGTGTATGATCCCCCCGCTGCACCCCATTGCTGACGCCATCCGCCAGCATACACGCTTCCTTGTTACCTCCCACGTCAATCCCGACGGTGATGCCATTGGCTCCATGCTTGCCATGTATTGGGTGTTGCGCACCTTGGACAAAGAAGTTGTCCTTTTCAATGAATCTGGCCTGCCTCGACGCTTCGATTGGGTGATTGGGGGCGAGGCCATCTCCTCCACCCTACCGGACACTAAACCAGAGATCATCATCGTCCTCGATTGCGGCGATATCCGTCGTCCAGGAGAGCTCCTCCAGCCCTGGCTCGCGACCTTGCCGATCATCAACCTGGACCATCACCTCGGCAACCCCCATTTTGGCACCTACAACTGGGTGGACCAGCGCATCGCCGCCACAGGCGAGATGGTGGGGATGATCGCCCGTGTCTTCGGCATTCCCTTTTCTGGCCCCCTGGGAGAGGCCCTCTACCTGGCGCTCACGGCTGATACCGGCGATTTTTGCTACAATAACACCCGCCCGCAAACCTTGGAAATGGCCGCCGAGATCCTCCGTCAAGGCCTGCAAGCAGGCCCCTTTTACGAACGTAAACTGGCCACAGGCACCCTCAACCAGCTCCGCATGCGCGGCGAGGTCCTTCAAAACGCCCAAATCTTCGCCGGGGGACGCATCTGCCTCTTCCGATTCACCCAAGAGCTTTTTCATCGCACCGGCACAACGGCCGAAGACACCGAAGGCTTGGTGAACGAAGGCCTTACCATCCGCGGAGTCGATGTGGCTGTCAGCCTGCGGGAAGACGGACATCGCATCAAATTTTCCTTGCGCTCCAAGGGCGAGACCAACGTCCAATACATTGCCGCCCAATTTGGAGGTGGCGGCCACCGTAATGCGGCTGGTGGCGCCATCCCCACGGCCAACATGGACGATGCCCTGCGCCTTATTGTCGAAGCCATCACGGCAGCGCTCGAGGTCCCATGCAACACCACGGTGTTCTCATCGTAGCCAAACCTGCAGGCCTGACTTCAGCGCAGGTGACAGATCGCATCAAGCGCACCCTAGGGCAGCGCAAGATTGGCCACGCCGGCACCCTGGACCCCATGGCCACCGGCGTGCTGGTGGTTCTTCTTGGCCAGGGGACGAAACTGGCCGAACACCTCAATGCGGGCCCCAAGACCTACCGCGGGGTCCTGCGCCTGGGGATAACCACCGACACCTACGACCGCGATGGCCAAATCCTCGCTGAGGCCCCCTGGCAGGACATCTCGCCAGACACCGTGCGGCAGCACATCCTTGAGTGGACCTCTCTCACCAAGCAGGAGGTGCCGCCGGTCTCCGCGGCCAAACACCAAGGCAAGCCCGGCTACCTCCTCGTGCGCCAGGGAATCACCCCGCCGGCCAAGACCAAGCCGGTGACCATTTTTTCCGCCCAGGTCCTCCAGGTGGACCTGCCGCGGGTCCTGTTTCGAGTCACGTGCTCTACCGGCACCTATGTCCGGTCCCTGGCCCACAGCCTGGGGATGCGACTGGGATGCGGGGCCGTGCTCGAGGAGCTGGAACGCGAAGCATGCCATCCCTTCTTTCTGGAGAAAGCCCATCCTCTCGAGGCGGTCCTCGCCGCGGGCCCAGCCTTTGGCCAAATGGTCATCCCCCTGGCCGAGGTCCTGCCCCATTGGCCCCGCCTGGTGGCGGATGCAGCCCAGGCCGCCAGCATCCGCCGCGGCCAGGCCGTACCGGTCAGGATGTTTCCAGAAGTGGAGGCAGCCCCTGGCCACAAGGCCATGGTGCTCGCCCCAGATGGCTCGGCCTTGGCCCTTGTCCAGGCCAAACTCCAAGGAAAGACTGTGGTTTGGACCGTGCTCCGCGGCCTTTGGGAGGACCAGCTCCCTCCCCGACAACCTCAACGAACATAAAGGAGTATGCTGTGGTCCTGACACCAGAACGCAAAGCGGAAATTGTCAAGGAATTCGGCAAGTCGGAAACCGACACCGGCAGCCCGGAGGTCCAGATCGCCCTGCTGTCGGCGCGCATCGACTACCTCACCGAACACTTCAAGAGCCATCCCAAGGACCATCATTCCCGGGTGGGACTCTTGAAATTGGTGGGCAAACGCAAGCAACTGCTTACCTATCTGCGCGGCAAAGACGTGCAGCGCTACCGCACGGTCATCGCCAAGCTCGGTCTGCGCAAGTAACCCGCAAAGGGGCGGGGGAAAGCCCCGCCCCTGTACCCCTCCCACGTCTGGGTTTCGTGCTGCGGTCCAGGCAGCGAAGCTCGTTGCCTGCACGCATCACCAAACCCGTAGGGGGAGGGCCCATCTCAAGGAGAATCGTATGTCTGTTTTTGCGACCACCACACGGACCATCCCCTGCGGCGATGCCACCATCACCATCGAACATGGCCGGCTCGCCCTCCAGGCCAGTGGTGCGGTCACTGTGCGTTGGGGGGACACCATTGTCCTCGTCACCGCCACCCACCAGGCCTTGGACCGGGAAGTGGATTTCCTCCCACTTACCTGTAACTACCAAGAAATGCTCTATGCCGCAGGGCGCATCCCGGGCAGCTACTTCCGCCGGGAAATCGGCCGCCCCAGCGATCACGAAACCCTCATCTCCCGCCTGGTGGACCGTCCCATCCGTCCGCTACTCCCTAAAACCCTCAACCACGAGGTGCAGATCATCGCCACGGTCATCTCCTCAGACCGGGAACACCCGGCGGATATCCTGGCCATGCTCGGCGCCTCAGCCGCCCTCCACCTCTCGGATATCCCCTTTGCCGGACCCATGGCTGCCATCCGGGTAGGTCTCAACGATGACCAATTTCTCCTCAACCCAACGGCCAAACAACTGGAAACCAGTCCCCTCAACCTCGTCCTCGCCGGCACCCGGGACGCGGTGGTCATGGTGGAAGGCGGAGGCCACTTCATCCCCGAGGCCGTCCTTGCCGAGGCCATTGCCTGGGGACATCGCCAGCTTTCCCCCTTCCTCGAGGCCCAAGAATCCCTGCGCCAAGCATGTGGCAAGGCCAAATTCGCCGTGACCACACCGGTCGCCGATGCAGAACTCATCGCCGCAGTGCGCGAGATCGCCACAACCCCCTTGGCCCAAGCGCTCACCGTGCCCTCCAAGCTCGCCCGCAAAGAGGCCAAGGCAGCCGCCAAACAGGCCATCCTTGCGGCCGTGCAAGAACGCTTTGCCCAGACCCCGGAACGGCTCCACAAGGTCGGCGAGGTCCTGGAAGACCTGGAAAAAGAGCTCGTGCGCCGCCGCATCCTGGAGGAGGGCCGCCGCATTGACGGCCGAGACCTCACCACCGTGCGGCCGCTGGCCATGGAAGTGGGGGTGCTGCCGCGAACCCATGGCTCGGCCATCTTTGCCCGCGGCGAGACCAAGGCCCTGTGCACCTGCACCCTGGGCAGCTCCCGCGACGAACAGCGCCTGGAGACCCTGGGCGGCGATGTGGCCAAGCGGTTTCTTATGCATTACAATTTCCCTCCCTATTGCGTGGGTGAGGCCCGGCCCTTACGGGCCCCGTCCCGCCGCGAAGTGGGTCATGGCGCCCTCTCGGAACGGGCACTTGCCCCCATCCTGCCCGACCCCCAATCCTTCCCGTTTACCATCCGCCTGGTGTCCGACATCATGGAGTCCAACGGCTCTTCGTCCATGGCCTCGGTGTGTGGCGGCTGCCTGGCCCTCATGGACGCCGGCGTGCCCATCCGCACCCCAGTGGCCGGGATTGCCATGGGCCTCATCAAAGAAGGCGACCAGTACCTCGTGCTCACCGATATCCTCGGCGACGAGGATCACCTCGGCGACATGGACTTCAAAGTTGCTGGTTCCCGCGACGGGGTGACGGCCATCCAAATGGACATCAAGATCGCCGGCATCCCTGCCGAGGTCATGCGCCAGGCCTTGGAGGCCGCCCGCACGGCCCGACTCTTTATCCTCGACGCCATGGCCCAGGTCCTGCCCGCCCCGCGGGGTGAGCTCTCCCGCTTTGCGCCGCAAACCGACACCGTGTCCATCTCGCCGGAGAAGATCCGCGAGCTCATCGGCCCCGGCGGCAAGAACATCAAGGCCATCTGCGAAGCCACCCAGGCGGACATCGACATCGACGACTCCGGCAAGGTGACCATCTTTGCCCCGGACCAAGAGACCCTGGCCAAGGCCCGGGAGATGATCCTCTTTTATGACCAAAAGGCCGAAATCGGCTGCGATTACGATGGCATCGTGAAGAAAGTCATGGACTTCGGGGCCTTCATCGAGATTTTGCCCGGTCTTGAAGGCCTGTGCCATATCTCCCAGCTCGATCGCAGCCGGGTGCAGAACGTCACGGACGTCGTGCGCGAGGGCGATGCCCTCCGCGTGCGGGTCATCGACATCGAACCCTCTGGCCGCATCAAACTGAGCCGCAAGGCCATCCTCCAAGAGGCTGCGGGCGAGACCCCGGACCCAGTGGAGCGCCAACCCCCTCGCGGAGGCAAGCCGCGCGGCGGCAGACGCTAACCGCCGTCCACCACGATAGGGGCCACGCCCCCACCTCCTGCGGCGGGGGACGAATATCCTCCGCCGCCATCCTAGGGGGAACCGAGATCACAACACCGATGCTTTCCCCGTCGCAACTCGTCTCCCGCCATACAGGTGGACCCCCCATGCGCCATCACGAAACAATTGCGCACCTGCTCCTTCTTTGCACCGCCGTCATTTGGGGGCTGGCATTCACGGCCCAACGCGCCGGCATGGCCCACATGGGCCCGCTTACCTTCAACGGGGTCCGCTTTCTGCTCGGCGCCGCAAGCCTCATCCCCTTGGCATGGGTCCTTGGCGAACGCCGTCTTCCTTCGGTCTGGACCATCCGTCGGGGGGTCGTCCTCGGTCTCTTTCTTTTTCTTGGTGCCTGGCTCCAACAATGGGGGCTCTGCTGGACCACGGCTGGAAACGCCGGCTTTATTACCGGACTCTACGTCCTCCTCGTCCCGGTCCTCGGCGTCCCTCTCGGGTATCGGGTTGGCCGCCGCGCCTGGCTGGGCGCGGTCCTGGCCACGGTGGGGATGTTTCTCCTCTCGGTCACCGAAGACTTCTCCGTCGGCCGCGGCGACCTCCTTGTCCTTTTCTCGGCGTTCTTTTGGGCCGCCCATGTCCTTGCTGTCGGTCGCTTTAGCGCCGGCATCAGCGCCGCCACCGCCGTCGTGCTCTCCATCATCCAGTTTGCCACCTGTGGGGCCATCAGCCTCCTTGGCGCCCTCGCCACAGAAACCATCACCACCACCGGCCTGCACCAAGGACTCTTGCCCATCCTCTACGGCGGATTTGCCTCCGTGGGCGTGGCCTACACCCTGCAAGTCATCGCCCAACGCCACGCCCGTCCGGCACCGGCAGCCATCATCCTGAGCCTCGAGGCCGTGTTCGCGGCCCTCGGCGGCTGGGGCCTCCTGGGCGAGACCATGACCCCTCGCGGGATACTGGGGTGCAGCCTCATGCTTGCTGGCACCCTTCTTGGCCAGAGCCGCGATTGACCCCCTCCTCCGCCCCCCCACATTGCTACCACCATTGGCAAAAAAACGTTGGCAGAAGCAGCTCCATTGGGATAAAGGGGCCCAAGAGGCAGGAAGTATCATCGGAAGGAGATCCTATGCGCACAGCTGGTTTCACCCTCGTGGAGCTTCTCGTGGGCATGGCCATCGTCGGTATCCTCGCGGCCATCGCCATCCCCCAGCTCGTCAAATACCGCCTTCAAGGGGCCATCGCCCACGCCCAAAGCGACCTGCGCTCGTGTATGATGCAGACCACGAGCCAAGAGATCGTCAACGGGATACAAAACTTCACCTGCAGCGACATGCCCGGGAACCGCCTCAACTGTACGGTCACCATCCAAGTCGCCAATGGAACAACAAGTTTGTCCATTCCCTGTCTCCAAACCTACGATACGTTCTCCATCAATTGCTCCATCAGCGCCAATGTGGCGGTATGTACCCCGCAGTAACCATGCGTTCCTTCCGCGGCCTTCATTGTGTCCGGGGTTTCCTGGATCGAGGCAGCATCGTGAGGCCCATCGCCTTGGGTCTGCTCCTTGGTTTGGGATTGGTCCTCGGTAACACTCCAGAGGTATGGGCCGCCCCAGTGGAGCTTACTGCAGAAGAACAAACGTACCTCGCCCAACACTCCCCCCTAACGGTGGTCTTTGACCGCGACTACCCGCCGTTTGAATACCTCGAAAATGGTGAATTCCAAGGATTCACTCGTGGGCTGCTCGACCTCCTCGAAGCCCGTATCGGCGTTCGCTTGCGCCGCGTTGCCCCAGCCACCTGGACCCAGGCCTTGGAGTGGATGCGCCGCGGCGAGGCGGACATCATCACGAGCATCGTCCGCACCCCAGAGCGCGAAGGCTATCTCCTGTTCACAAAACCCTACTTTTCCCTCCCCCTGGCCATCCTCACCCGCAAGGATGCGCCATGGACGGGCATTGATTCCCTCCACGGCCGCACCATCATCTTGGTGCGCAACTATGCCGAATCGGAACTCATCCGCCAGCGCTACGCCGGCCGTGCCCAATTTATCGAAGTTGATACCATCTCCGAGGCCCTGCTCCGGTTGGCGTTTGGTGAGGCCGATGCTGCGGTGCACAATAGCGTCGTGGCCGCCCACCTCATCAGTCACCTTGGGCTTACCACCCTGCACACCACCCCCCTTATCCAGCAGGTGGAAGACCTCTGCCTCGCTGTGCGCCGCGATGCCCCGCTTCTCGCGAGCATCCTCGACAAAGCCCTGGCCTCCATTACTCCCGAGGAATGGGAGGCGCTGCGCCAGCGCTGGCTGCCCGTGATCCAACCCATACATCCCGATACCCGTCGATTCCTGACTCTGGCAGGGGTCATTGGCCTCGGCCTCTTGGTGGCTACGACCATTACCGCCCTTGTCCTCTCTTGGCGGCTACGGATCCGGGTACGCCAGCTCCACACAGCCCACCGGGAGACCCACCGCGCCCTCCAGCGCCTCCAGGTCGCCCTGGAGGCCTCCAAGGCCGGCATCTGGGAACACGATTGTACCAGTGGAGAAGAGTCCCACGAAACAAGCTGGTACAGGATGCTCGGCTACCCCGTGCCGCAAGACCAGCGCAATGGCTATGCCGAGTGGCGAAGCCTCGTCCATCCTGACGACCTCCCTGCTGCCGAGGCCGCCTTCCAGGACTTTCTCCGAGACCCCGACAAAGAACGCTACACAAGCCGGTTCCGCATACAGGCGGCCGATGGCACATGGCGCTGGATCCTCTCCTTTGGCCAAGCCATGGAGCGGGATGACGCCGGCAGGCCCCTACGGGTGGTCGGCATTCATCTCGACATCCACGCAATCGAGACCACCCGCCAGCAGCTCCTCCACAGCGAACGCCAGCTGCGGGCCATCCTCCACCATGTCCCCCTGGCCTTCGGGCTCTTTCGCCGCACCCCAGAGGGCCAGTGGGTCATCGAGGACTATAATCCAGCAGCGAGCCAAACCATGGAGATTGACGCTGCCGATGTCCTCGGCCGCCCGCTGCTCGAGGTCTTCCCCCGCCTCAAGCAAACCCCTTTCGTGGAGATGCTCGACGCTACGCTGGAATACGGCACTCCCCATATCCAGGATGCCCAGCCCTATACCACCCGCCTCGGCCAGCAGCGTTTTTATGCAATTATCGCCTTTCCTGTCCCCACGGGCCTGGTGGGCGTCTTTTTCCGCGACGTCACCGAGCAGCACCGAAGCCAGGAAGCCACCGAAGACGCCCTCAAGCTCTTCACTACGGTCTTCCACCTCTCCCCTGAGGCCCTGGCCTTGGTGGATAAAACGGGGCGCATCCTTCACGCCAACGCCGAATTCACTCGCTTGACCGATACGTCGGCTACCTTGCCCGAATATATTGGCTCCATCTCCCTGTTCTCTGAACGGTTAGCAGAACTGCACAACCTGGTCCTCCTCCAAGGCCAAACCCTGCGCCGAGAGCTCGAGGTCGGCCGCCCGGATGGCACCCGCATCCCCCTGGTCGTCATTGCCCGCCCCCTCTCTCTCCACGGCGAGAGCCACATGCTCCTGGCCCTGCGGGATATGACCGAGCACCACCGGGTCCAAGAACTGTTGGTCCAAACCGAAAAGATGCTCTCCCTTGGAGGGATTGCCGCCGGTATTGCCCACGAAATCAACAATCCTCTGGGCATCATCCTTCAAAGCGCCCAAAACGCCGAACTCCGCCTGCGGCCTGACTTTCTCAAAAACCGCCAGATAGCTGAGGAGTTGGGGGTCAATCTTGACGACCTCTCCCGCTACCTCGAAGCCCGTGGCATCCCCGGCTTTCTTGCCGATATCCGCGAAGCCGGGGGCCGAGCGGCCACCATCGTGCGCACCATGCTCGATTTTAGCCGCAAAAGTGAATCCAAGCGCGCCCTCGTCGCCGTCCACGAGATGATCGAGAATGCCATCTCCTTGGCGAGCAAGGACTACGACCTGAAAAAACATTATGATTTCCGGCAAATCACCATTGAGCGCGACTTTGCTGCAAAGCTGCCGCCGGTCTTCGTCTCCCAGACGGAAATCGAACAGGTCCTGCTCAACCTCCTGCGCAATGCCGCCCAGGCCCTTCACGAGGCCCCTCCGGCCGATGGCCCGCGCATCCGCATCACCACCCGTGCCAACGCGGGGACCATCCACCTCACCGTGACCGACAATGGCCCCGGGATCCCGCCAGCAATCGGAGCGCGCATCTTCGAGCCTTTCTTTACGACCAAGCCGCCGGGACAAGGCACTGGTCTGGGTCTGGCTGTCTCCTACTTCATCGTGCAGAACCATGGCGGCCGCCTCTGGGTCGAATCCCAGCCCGGCCAGGGGGCGAGCTTCCACCTTGAGTTGCCCATAACCCCGGCTTCAGCTACATAGCCCCGATACTACCTCTGCAACAGAAGGAGCTGCCATGCGCGTGCTCGTCGTCGACGATGAACCAGCCCTGCGCCGCTCGGTGCGGGCCTACCTCGAGGATCTGGACCATCAGGTCCTCGAAGCCGAACATGGCCAAATCGGCCTCGATATCCTTGCCGAGACCACCGTGGATGTGGCGGTAGTGGACCTCAATATGCCGGTACTCGACGGCTACGCGTTCATCGAGGTAGCCTGCCGTCACTATCCAGACCTGCCCACCGTGGTCATCTCCGGTGTGGGGGTGGTGGAAGATGCCCTGCGCGCCGTGCGCCTTGGCGCCTGGGACTATCTCACCAAGCCCATCCGCAATTTCGATGTCCTTATGCATACGCTGGACAAAGTCGTAGAACGGGCCGCCCTGCGTCGGGAAAACCGCCGCTACCAAGAACACCTCGAAGTTCTCGTTCGCCAACGCACTGAAGAGCTGGAGCGTACCCGCCGCCAGATCATGCAGCGGCTAAGCCGGGCAGCCGAATATAAAGACAACGAGACCGGCAACCACGTCATGCGGGTCGGAGAGATCAGCGCCGTGCTCGGCCAAGCCATGGGGATGAGCCCAGAGCGCTGCCAGATGCTACGCGAATGCGCCCCGCTTCATGACATCGGCAAGATTGGCATTCCGGACGCCGTGCTCCTCAAACCAGGCAAACTCACTCCCGAAGAGTGGGCCATCATGCAGCAGCATTGCCTCTATGGCTGCGAGATCCTCTCGAGTCTCACCAGCCGCGATCAGGCCCGCTACCACTGCCTCCACTTTGACGAGACTGACCCTGATGACAACGAGCTCCTCCATCTCGCCCGCATCCTTGCCCTGCTCCACCACGAGCGCTGGGACGGCACAGGCTATCCCCTCGGGATCATGGGCGAGCAAATCCCGGTGGAGGCGCGCATCGTCGCCCTCGTGGATGTTTACGATGCCCTGTGCAGCGAGCGGCCCTACAAGCCAGCATTTCCGGAAGACCGGTGTCTGGCCATCATCGCCGAAGGCCGGGGTACCCACTTTGACCCCGCGGTGGTGGACGCCTTTTTTGCCTCGCTTGATGAAATCCGTGCCATCCGTCATCGTTGGGGAGACTGATGACATGCCTTGATTCTCTGGCTTTTCCTACGTGACCGTTTGGCCACCTCCGTGGATGGGAGAGCGGATGCATCTCGAAACCTGTTGGACGATCGATACCCCATGGACCAACCTCCCAGAGTGTCCTCCGGCCGCTCTTGTTTTGTTGTGGGCGAATCTGTCCCAACGCACCGTCACAACAGCAGCGGCCACCCTCCTTCGGCGCTTTCCAGGAACTGCGCTCATTGGATGTTCCACCGCTGGCCTTGTGCACGAAGGGCGCCTCGCCAGCTCCGGTCTCCTCGCCATATTCTGGTATACCCGCCACCCAATCCAGGCCATCCGTGCCCGGGCCCGTGGTCTCGCCAATGAATGGAGCCTCGCCCGCCAGCTCGCCGCCGCCATCGGCGGACAACCCACCGGCCCCGTGCTTCTTCTGTGTGAAGGCCTGCATCTCGACGGGGAACGTCTTGCCGAGGCCCTCAGCTCCAGCCTACCCGGGTGCCCGATGGTTGGCGGCATGGCTGGCGATGGAGAACGTTTCCACCGCACCTCTCTGCTCTGGGGTGAAGACATCCAAGAAGACGGCCTCGTGGCTCTGGTCTTTCCCCCTTCGGTGGAAAGTACCTGGGCATCGGGCTGCGGCTGGCACCCCATAGGCCCCCCCCGCACGGTCACCGCAGCACAAGGCCCGCTGGTGCTGGAAATTGACAAAGAACCCGCCCTTGAACTCTATTCACGCTATCTTGGCCCCCATGCCGCGGATCTGCCGGCAAGCGGTCACCATTTCCCCCTCCTCGTGACCCCGCCTGGGAGCAAGCCTCGCCTGCGCAGTCTCATCGCCGTCGCCCCGCAGCGCCAGGGGCTGCGCTTTACGACCGCCATCCCCGAAGGCAGTACCGTGCGCCTCATGCACGCCTCTCTCCCCGATGTCCTCGCCGAGGCCCAAGCCACGGCAGCGCGTCTGCCTTCAGGCTGGGAAGCTGCCCTCATGGTGAGTTGCGTGGCCCGGCGCCATGTGCTCGGCCCCCTCGCCGACGATGAGGCCGCCACCGTGACCCAGACCCTGGGCATCCCCACCATCGGGTGGTATTCCTACGGAGAAATAACCCCCTGCCCGTGTACGTTCCACAACCAAACCCTCTGCCTGACGCTTTTTCGAGAGCAGGAGGGCTGATGCACCGCCTCCTTGCCCGACAACTTTGTGACTTGGGGCTATCCCTTGAAGCCATCCCTGCGAATCTGCAGCCCCTGGCTGAGGCCATCAGCCAGGCGTATGCCCACTTCGAAAACGAGATCGAGCTTCAGACCCGAGCGCTGCGGCTGACCACCGAAGAGTTGGCCCAACAAGGCCAACGCCTTGGCGAAATGCAGGAGCGCCTTACCCGCATCATCGAATTTCTCCCTGATCCCATTCTCGTCATCCACCGTGACGGCACGGTCCAGGCCTGGAACCGAGCCATGGAAGAATTCACCCGGGTGCCGGCCATGGAGATCCTCGGAAAAGGCAACGGCTGCTACGCCATCCCCTTTTACGGTCACGTCCGGCCGATCCTCGTGGACCTCGTCCTTGATCCGCATCGCCCCGGTCGCTCTGCCTACCCAGGACTCCAAGAAGAAAATGGCGCCCTCACGGCCGAGGTATTCGCCCCGGCCTTGCGCCAAGGCACCGGGGCCTTTGTGTGGGCTAAGGCCGTGGCCCTGCGCGACGCCTCAGGCCACATTATCGGGGCAATTGAGAGTGTTCGCGACATCACCAACCGCAAACGGGACATCGTGCGCGCCCGCATCCTCTACGACCTGGCACGCCAGATCCCAAACCTCACAACCCTGGACGCCTTGCCTGAAGCCGTTGCCGCTATCCTCGGCCAGCATCTCCCCATCACCGATTTCGCCCTGCGCCTGCACCCCGAAGGCCAAAGCGAACACTTCTTTTGCCACGGCAACCATCCGGGCTTTCCCCAACGGGCAAAGGCGGCGATGGACCATGCCCAAAACCTCGGTCACGGTACCGAGACTGCCCTCCTGGCGGATGGATGGGTCATGGCAGCCCCCATAACCCTCCCCCACCTCAGCGGTGCCTTGGCCGTGTGCCTCTCCCAAGCCGGTCGTCTGCTCGCCACCGGCCGCGGCGGCCTACTCGACCAGGTGGCCGAACAGATCGGCCTTATGAGCGCCCATGTGCTCCTCCAGGAACGCTTGGCCGCCACCCAAGACAAATTCCAGCAGCTCTTCGACAACGCCCCCATCGGCATCCTCATGGTGGACACCGCTGGCATCCCCCAAGCAGCCAACGCCGCCTTCCTGCATCTCTTTGGGCTGTTGCCACCAGAGATCCCCAACGCCTTTTCCCACATCATCGATGAAGCCAACCGCGCCCAGCACACCAATTTTTTGCATCGGGCGCTGAGCGGCGGCAATGTCCAGGTGGAGACCGTACGCCGCCATCGCCTTGGCCATCTGATCGATGTGGCCATCCTCGGCTATCCCTACCTTGCTGCTGGCCGTGTGGCAGGGGCCTTCTTCCTCTACCACGACATCTCCGAGCGCAAACGCTACGAAAACGAACTCACCCGCCAGGCCCTCCATGACCAGCTCACCGGGCTGCCAAACCGCACCCTATTTCTGGACCGCCTCCGCCACGCCCTGGCGCGACGGCATCGCCGCTTTGCCGCCATGATGCTCGACCTCGACGACTTCAAACGCGTCAACGACACCCTCGGCCATGCCGCCGGTGACGCCCTGCTCCAACACGTCGCCCGCACCTTGAGCCTTGCGGTGCGCACCGGCGACACCGTGGCCCGCTTGGGCGGAGACGAATTCGCCATTCTCCTTGAAGACCTTGCCGCGCCCCGGGATGCCGTGCCCATCATCCGGCGCATCCTCTCGGCCATGAACCAAGCTGTGGCGTTGGACGGCCATACCTACCGCACCGCCACCTCCATCGGCCTGGTACTTCATACCGAACACTATACCTCTGCCGACGACGTCCTGCGCGATGCGGACATCGCTATGTACCATGCTAAAAACGCTGGAAAAAACCGGTTCAAGGTCTTTACCCGGCGCATGTATGCCCAAGTCATGCGGGATATGCATCTTGAAAGCGCCCTACGCCAGGCCATTGATTCCGGCGAGCTCTCCATCCACTTCCAACCCATTGTCCAAGTGGCCGACGGCCGGCCCGTGGGCTTTGAAGGTTTGGTGCGATGGATCCATCCCCAATGGGGTGCCATCGCTCCCTCCACCTTTGTGCCCTTGGCGGAAAAGGCGGACCTCATCACCAGCATCACGGCCTGGATGCTTAAGGCCGGCTGTGCCACCTTTGCCTCCTGGCGGCAGCGCCACCCCTGGATCGGCTCCCTTTTTCTCTCCCTGAACCTCTCCGCCCAAGACCTCGGTCACCCCAATCTCGTGCCCATCGTCCTCCAAACCCTCCGCACGACCCGCCTGCCTGCTTCCTGCCTCAAACTCGAAATCACTGAGACCGCCATCATGCGCAACATCGACCAGGCAAGCCACAAGCTCCACCGTTTGCGCCAAGAAGGTATCAGCATCTGTATGGACGACTTTGGCACTGGCTACTCCTCGCTCTCCTACCTGCGGCGGCTGCCAGTGGATACCCTCAAGGTGGACCGCTCCTTTGTCACCTCCATGGGGGAGAACCCCTCGAACCTCGAGATCGTCCGCATCATCCTAGGTCTCGCCGGGGTCCTCCATCTCCAAACCGTGGCCGAAGGCGTAGAGACCGCCGAGCAGCTCGCCACATTAACCCACCTTGGCTGCCACCTCGCCCAAGGCTATCTCTTTGGCCACCCCATGACCGAGGACAAGGCCTTGGAATACCTGCGCCAATACATCCCCAAGGACAATGCCCATGAAGCATGATCCCTGGGTCCGAAGCTACCGCACCCCAGCAGCGGATCTCGTCACCTTCCAAGTCGTGATCGAGGAATCCGACCTGTGGATCGCCACCACCGCGGAGCTGGCGGAGATGGCAGCTCAAGAGATTCGCCGCCAGCGGGGCCACCTCCAGGCGTGGGCGGAGCTCCACCCGGAGTTGTATCCCGCCCTCACCCCCTTGCCGATCCCCGACCATGCCCCGACCATTGTACGCCGCATGTACCAGGCCGCGGCTGCCGTGGGGGTCGGCCCCATGGCCGCGGTAGCCGGCGCCATTGCCCAGGCCGTGGCCGAGGCCCTCCACCAGGAAAGCCCCGAGGTCCTCGTGGAAAATGGGGGTGATACCTATCTCATCTCCCAAAAAGAGCGCATCGTCGGGCTGCTGGACGATCCAGATGCTGGCCTCTTTCTTGGCTTGCGCCTTGGGCCCAAGGACTTCCCCTGCGCGGTTTGCGCCTCCTCGGCACGCATTGGCCATTCGCTAAGCTTTGGCGCCGCAGACCTGGCCGTGGTGCGCGCTCGCGACGGCGCCCTGGCCGATGCCGCGGCCACGGCCTTGGCCAATCACCTCAAGGGGGGAAAGGCCGCCCTCCAGCGCGCCCTGGATGTGGCCCAAACATGGGCCGCCCATGGGGTAGAGGGGGTGTTGGTGCGCTGCAGCGACCTTTTTGGCGCCTGGGGGGCCATGGAACTCGTGCCCTTGGACCCTAGAGCGTGAGCATGGCGTATAGCCCACCGCACACCATAAGGCTCACGACGCGCAAGCCCTGGCTTGCGGCGATTAGCTCTACGGCGAGCCGCGGCGGGAAGATTCCAGCATAGTACGGAAATTGATGGCGGAATGCGCGCATGGGCGAAGAGACGATGTTCCCCACCACCAGGGCGAGGACAATCTGGTGTTCGGGCAGGGCAGCGGCATCGAGGAGCGCACCGGCCGCGGCCATGCCGGCCGAGAGCTCCGCTGCGAGTTGGAAAAGGACAATGCTCATGGCCTGAGGCGGAAGCAAGGCTGCGCCAAGATGGGCCACCAGCCAGTTTTCCATGGCGTGAAACACACCCACGGCCTGAAGTCCTTGAAAGAGGAGATAGACAGGGAGGGTGATGGCGAGGATCTTGCCAATGCGGCGCACAAAACGCCGCCACGCCGCCTGAAACACCGCCCTCACCCCATGGGGAGTAGCAGGCAACACCGTTTCCTCCAAGCTACAGCGCCCCACATCCCGCAAAAGCAGGCGGGCAACGCCCAAGATCCCCACCGTGCGCAGCAGCGCCGCCCCGACGGTGATGCCAAGATAGACGACAGCCGCATGCCCCAGCAGCGGTACCGTAAGGAACACCATGCTCGGCAGGTGGAGAAAATACGTGGGCAGGCTATTGAACAGATTGGAGAGGATGAGCTCGCGCCGCGTGAGATGCCCTTCGGCAAAGGCAGACGCGAGCATGGTATTGGCCGTATAGCCCGAGGCAAAGGCCACGGCAAAGCTCGCGGCGGAGATATCACAAAAATGCCCCACGCGGGCCACCGGTCGGGCGAGGCGCGCCAAAAACCGCGACCAGCCCGAGGCCTCAATGAGATGGCCCACCAGCACGCCCGCCGCCACTGCTGCCACCAATTTGAAACTTGGAAGGAGCACGGTGCGCACCGCTGCTTCCCACGAAGACACCTCCAGCATCACAACCCTCCACGAACCGCTCTTGTCCTGCCATAGGTATTGCGTCCACAGAAGAGGCTCGGCCCTCCACGAACCGCTCTTAATCCCACCCCCTCAACAGCCGTTCCCATCCACGGCACCGTTCTCAGGATGGCCCAAGCCTCGACGCTGCCAAGGCAGCCAAGGCCCCTTAACAGCCGTTCCCATCATGGCACCGTTCTCCCTCTGACCGCCATCTCCCGCACGTTGCCACTGCGGGGCGACAGTGTGCATCAGTGCAGCCATCTTCCCCCTCCCTCAGGCGCCCCCCACCCCTGAAGCCCGGCGCAAAACAGCCCGCACCGCAGCCACCACATCATCGACATCCTGATCCGTGAGCTTGGCGGAGAGAGGCAAACTCACGGTACGCCGCCCAAGGTCCCGAGCATGAGGGACATCGTCTGGGGACCACCCAAAACGTTCCCGGTAATAGGGGTGTTCTGGGATGGCCAGATAGTGGACCCCAACACCAATGTTCTGCTGCCGCATGGCCACTAAAAATTCATCCCGCGACAGGCCACAGCGGGCCTTTTCAACGCCAATCGTAAAAAGATGCAGGCCATGGCGCTGATCCGGCTCCAGGGGGGCAGGGAGGTCAATGGGCAAATCCGCGAACTCTGCGAGATAGCGCTGCCAGATCTCCCAGCGGCGCTGCCAATAGACCTCGACTTTGCGCAGCTGGGTGCGCCCCATGGCGGCCTGGATATCCATCATGTTGTATTTGAAGCCTGCCTCCGTAACGTAATAGTGCTTATAGCCATCATCGCCAAAACGCTTCCAGGCATCGGCACTCATGCCGTGCAGCGCCAGGACTTTGATGCGCGCCGCCGCAGCAGCATCATCCGTAAGGACCATGCCCCCTTCGCCCGTGACGACGTTCTTGGTGACGTAAAAACTAAAGCAACCAAACTGCCCCATGGTACCTGCCGGACGGCCGCGGTATTGGGTTTCGATGGCATGGGCGCAGTCTTCGATGATCAGAAGACCGTGGCGTTCGGCTAAGGCCAAAAGGGCATCCATGGGACAGGCACGTCCGGCAAAGTGCACCGGCAGCACGGCCCGAGTCCGCGGGGTAATGGCCGCGGCCACTGCTGCAGGGTCGATGTTGCCGGTGGCGGGGTCAACGTCCACGATGACCGGGGTTGCCCCAGCGTGGATAATGGCATTCACGGTGGCACAAAAAGTCATGGCAGTGGTGATGACCTCGTCGCCTGGGGCGAGTCCCGCGGCCAAAAGGGCCAGATGAAGGGCGGCGGTACAGGAATTGACCGCCACCGCATGGCTCGCGCCTTTGTAGGCGGCAAACTCGGTTTCGAAGGCCGCCACCTGCGGGCCAGTCCCGATCCACCCGCTGCGCAGACAAGCAAGGACCGCATCCATCTCGTCCGCTTCGATGCGCGGCGAACCAAACACCAAAAAATCCGAACGCATGGGCTTCTCCTCTCCGGGCATGGACGCCAGCGGACAAATGGGCTAACCGGAAAATCGGCTCCCGCGGGCTATCCCAGCCCTATCTCTGATGCAAGGAGGAACCATGTCCCATTCTACCCCTATCACCCTCTATGCCCTAAGCACATGCATTCATTGCAAGCATACGAAAGAATATCTTGAACGCTGTGGCGTTCCCTATAATTGTATCTTTGTCGATAAACTAACGGGAGATGAGAAAAAATCCATGGTAGAGCAGATCAAAAAGATCAATCCAAAACTCTCATTTCCAACTCTTGTCATCAATGATGAGGTCATTGTTGGATTCAAAGAAAAAGAAATTGAGGAGGCATTGCGCAATTTATGACTACCCAAGAACTGTATGAAAAACTTAAATCTATTCAAGAGCCAAAAGGTTATTTTTTTAATGGCGATATGCAAATGACAATGGATCTGCTCGAGAGTCTTCTCGTCAACAAAGAACGCTATGGATATATGGCTTGTCCATGTCGGCTGGCATCAGGAGATCGCGAATTGGATCGGGATATTATCTGTCCATGCGTATATCGAGAGCCCGATGTGGCAGAATACGGTGCCTGTTATTGTGGGCTCTATGTTTCCCAAGACTGGAACGAAGGCCGTATTCCCCACGTTACGGTTCCGGAACGCCGCCCCTCAGATAAACTCCTCGCGGCCCTCCTTGGTGGCGAAGATTGACACAGGTCTCGGCCCTGCCTAACGGAGGCCGATTTTTCCCGCTCTGGAGGAGTTATGGCCATCGTCACTCGGTTTCCCCCTAGCCCCACCGGGTATCTTCACCTGGGCGGCGCCCGCACCGCTCTCTTCAATTATCTCCTTGCCCGCAAACATGGCGGCCGCTTTATCCTGCGCATTGAAGACACAGACCAGGCCCGCTCTACCCCAGAGATGACCGAGGCCATCTTGGAGGGGATGCGTTGGCTTGGCCTTGAGTGGGACGACGGCCCCTACTTCCAAAGCGAACGGACCGCACTGTATAACGAGTATGTGGATAAACTTTTGGAAACTGGCCACGCCTACTACTGTGACTGCGCCCCTGAAGCAGTGGAGGCCATGCGCGAGCGTGCCCGCGCTGCCGGGCTGAAACCCAAGTATGATGGCCGTTGCCGAGAGCGTGGTCTGGGGCCAGGCCCAGGCCGGGTCGTGCGCTTCAAGACCCCGCAGAGCGGCAAAGTTGTCTTCGAGGACATGGTCAAAGGGACGATTGCCTGGGATGTTACGGAGCTCGATGATTTCATCGTACGGCGGGCCGATGGCTCACCCATCTACCAGCTCGCCGTTGTGGTGGACGATGCCCTCATGGGGGTCACCCATGTCCTGCGCGGCGACGACCACCAGAGCAACACCCCCAAGCAGATTCTCCTCTACCAGGCCCTTGACTTCCCCCTGCCTCGCTTTGGCCATGTGCCGATGATCCTGGGGCCGGACAAGAAAAAGCTCAGCAAGCGCCATGGCGCCATGTCGGTCATGGCCTACAAAGACATGGGCTTTTTGCCCGAGGCCATGGTCAATTACCTCGCTCGTCTCGGTTGGGCCCATGGCGACGACGAGATCTTCTGCCGGGAGGAGCTGATCGCCAAATTCTCGGTGGAGGGCCTTGGCCGCTCGCCATCCGTCTTCGACCTACAAAAACTCACCTGGGTCAACAGCCATCACCTCAAAAACGCCACCGTGGAGCGCCTCACCCCGCCCTTCGTGGAGCAGCTTGCCCTCCTTGGGATCAGGGACCCCGATGAAGCATTCGTCCGCCAGGTCATCCCCCTCTACCAACCTCGGGCCAAGACCCTGCGGGAAATGGCCGAAGCGGCGCGATCCTTCTTCCTCCCCACCGAGGCCCTCTCCTACGACACCAAGGCCATCGCCGCCCACCTCACCTCTGCGGCCCGGCAGCACCTCCAAGCCCTCAGCACCCGCCTCGCCACCCTAGAGGACTTTTCCATCCCGTCACTCGAAGCAGCCGTGGGAGAATATCTCAACACCGTAGGGCAACCCTTCAAGGCCATTGCCCAACCACTGCGTGTAGCCCTCACCGGGACCACGGTAAGTCCCGGTCTTTTTGAGACGATGGCGGTCCTTGGCAAAGCGCGCGTCCTTGAGCGCCTCAAGTGCGCCATCCACCTCTATCCTGAGGAAGTCTCTCGCGGCTCATAGGCCATTTGGCCTGTCACGGCAAAGAGGCTCCCGAAAGAGACTCCCCCGTCAACGCCGCAGAAGAGATGTTTCGGCCATCGCCGCGCTCCCATATGGAACACCTCGGCCAAGCAGGAAATACGCCCCACCATGTTCTTCCTCCCTGGGTCTCGACAAAAAAGGTATCCAAGAACCATCCTCTCCCCATCTGCATCCCGTTTATGGTTCACTTTTCCGGCATACGCCATGTCCAGGCATATCCTCTGCTCCAGAGCCTAGAGGACGCCCTTTTTCCGCTCACTGCCTTGACATAAGGCGAAAATTCTCGGAAAAAACAACGGTGATTCCATCAACCCATGTGAAGGAGGACCATATGCTGTTTGTGCTCCCGGATCTGCCCTATGCCAAAGACGCCTTGGCCCCTGTTATCAGCGCCAAGACCTTAGACTTCCACCACGGCAAGCACCATCAAGCCTATATCGACAATACCAATAAACTCATTGCCGGTACGGAGCTGGAAAACCAAACCCTGGAAGCCATCATCCAAGCCACGGCCAACGACCCGAAGCGGGTAGGTATCTTCAACAACGCCGCCCAGGTATGGAACCACTCGTTCTACTGGCAGTGCATCAAGCCGGGGGGCGGGGGCAAACCGACGGGCCCGGTTGCTGAACGGATTGAACGCGACTTTGGCAGCGTCGATGCCTTTGCCGGGGCGTTCAAAGAAGCAGGCCTGACACAATTTGGCAGTGGGTGGGCCTGGCTCGTGGAGCGAGACGGCAAGTTGGAAATCATGAAGACCAGCAACGCCGACACGCCCCTTGCTCACGGCATCAAGGCCTTGCTGACCGTAGACGTTTGGGAGCATGCCTACTACCTGGATTACCAAAACCGCCGTGGCGATTATCTCACGGAATTCATTGCCAAGCTTATCAATTGGGACTTCGTCAACGAACAACTGGCGAAATAACTGCTCCTCGTTGGCACCACCACACAAGACGGGCCGAACCATCAGGTTCGGCCCGTCTTGTGTGGTGGGCTATGCGGCCTCGAAATTAGGCATTTTGGACTGCAGTGCCCAATACAAAACCCTTGGTCGATGGACCCGTGGATGCTGATGTCCCAGCGATTTTTGAGAGGTAGGTATCACCAAGGGTAGCGATGTGATTGCCGACATTGTCAAAATAATTGTAATGAATCTGTTCTTCTTCAATGATGGTCTCAAAGAGCTTCAAACTGACACTGTCTCCACAGTCCCGACACACAAGAGCAAACTGATTGTATCGATCGATGGTGTCATCCTCGAGGGTTGCATCAAAGGGAAAAATCTCCCGCACGCCCTGACCTTTGGCAAGCGTCCCAAGGGAGTCCGTAGTTGGCTCACCACCCAGCTCTTTAATGCGCTCAGCAAACATCTCCGCATGGCGCATCTCGTCAATGGCAATAAGTTTCATCTTGGCTGCCAACTCCCCATAGTCCATAGCATCGAGACCATAGTGCTGATTCATGTACTGGGTAATGGCATACAACTCCATGGACCGAGCTTGATTAAGTACATCGATCACCTTTGCACGACGCTCTTCTTTAGATACCATAAACATCTCCTTTTCGTTTGGTAGGACAAACTCTATCGGACAGCGCTTGGCTCCGCATAGCCATTCCTCGGATACCAGTCGCCAACCATCCTCGCTGGGAGTCGGACCGAGCAAAGCATCCTCCTTATGCCCAACGAGACCGTCCCAAGCAAGCCCCCTTGCGAAAATAGTCTCCCCTGCGTATGCATATCGTATGTGGAGCAAACGCCGTGCACGTATCCTCACCCCGGCAGCCCAGGCCATTGCCTTGGTTTTACAACGCGGGGACGCGGCCCTTGAATTTGCCATCGCAAGCCTTTGGCGCCGCTGGGAAGAAATTGTCGGCCCGCACCTGAGCCAGATCGTCGTCCCCCTTGGCCACCAGGGGGGCGTATTGCGGGTTGGCGCCCAGCACCCCGCGATCCTCCAAGAGGCCTCGTTCTTTGCGCCGGCCCTGCTCGAGCGAGCCAACGCCCTGCTCGGGCAACCCTATTTTGAGGAAGTTCGTTTCGAGCTCCCCGGAGGGCATACCCCCCTCAACCAACACTTCCTTCCCCCGGCCCCGCCCAAGCCTTGCCTTGCCGCTCCCGGCCCTCTCGGAAGCCTCGAACTTCCCCCGGATTCTCCCATTGGCCGTGCCTATTATGCCCACGTTGCCCGCCGGCGATCCGCCCAAAACACCTCGGAGTTTCCACTTGACAGCTCCCCCGTCCTCTCCCTAGAGGACGGCTTCCGTTCTGGGCGATCGTTCAACGGCAGGACAGCGGACTCTGACTCCGTCAATCTAGGTTCGAATCCTAGTCGCCCAGCCAGGTCCCCATCGTCTAGCTCGGTCCAGGACACCGGCCTTTCACGCCGATAACAGGGGTTCAAATCCCCTTGGGGACGCCAAGCCAAACGTTGCCCCCACGAGAACGACTCGTGGGGGCTTTTTTCTCCCTTGCGCTGGGGCAACCCCATGCCCACCGTCAAGCCGGGGACGTCTCGGTACGCCCGCCACGGCACCGGGTCAGCCGCAACGCTCGTCCTCAGGTCCAAGGGCTGCTCGGAGGGGAGCTTCTCCCTGGTTGGGAATGCTGATGGTCTCCAGCCCATTCCCTAGGGACTAGGCACGGCAAGGGACGCCCAATCCTCTGCTCCATCCAAGCGATCCGCCTCTCAGCTGGCGACGCCCCTCAGTCCATGCGGCTAGACGAAGCGCTTCGTCTCTGCCACAACGCCCCTCCATGGCAGCAACGCACCCCACCCCCCTCGACACCCATCCGAGCCTTGTGGCCGAACGAACGCTCCGGCGCGCCACCGTAGCGGTGGCCATTGCACCACTCATCCTTGTTTCCGCCATTCTTTTTTACGCCTACGATATCATCTACCGCCAGACCGTGCTGGAGCATCTGCGCACCCAAGCTGCCCGGCACGCCCAACTCATTGATCGTTTTCTCCAAGAACGCACCGCTACCCTCCGCCTGGAGGCCAACAGCGTCCCTCTCGCCCAACTCCACGATCCCGCCTACTTGGAAGCGCGCCTTAGCGCCCTCAACACCGCCTTTGGCAACGTGTACACTGACCTTGGCCTCATCGATCCACGTGGTCAGCAAATCGCCTATGCCGGCCCCTCCTTCACCCGCCGCACCTCGTATGCGGATGAATCCTGGTACCAGCAGGCCCGTCGCCAAGAGGCCTTGGTGTCCGATGTCGCCCTCGGCGCCCGACGCCGTCCCCACTTTCTGGTGTCCGTGCGCATCCTCGATGCCGAGGGGCAGCCCTGGATCCTCCGCGCGGCCATCGACTTCGCCGAGTTCAATGCCCGCGTTCGAGATATCCGTCTTGGGGAGACCGGTAAGGCCTTCATCATCAACCGGCGTGGCGTCTTTCAGACCGATGCAGGCGATGCCTCCTCCCTACCATCCAGAGTCCTCACTTCCCTTGTGCTCCGCGATCTCCCCCCCACCCAACCCATCATCCTCGAGGGGGATAATGACCGCGGTGTCGCGGCCCTGGCCTGTGTGGCGGCCCTCAAAAACGGAGAATGGCTCCTCATCCTCCACCAGGAACGTTTCGACGCCCTCCGTCCCCTCTATCTTGCCCGCATCGCGGCCATCAGTACGGTGACCCTCGGCATTATTGCCATTGTCACCGTCACCCACCTGGTGGCAGAGCGCATGGACCGCCGTCTGCGCGCCGCATCCGCCCTCCAGGAAGAGTTACAAGCGCAAATTGTCGCCAAGAGTAAACTCGCGGCCATTGGCGAGCTCGCTGCCGGAGTCGCCCACGAGATCAACAATCCAGTGGCTATCATGATGGAAAACGCTGGATGGATTACCGATCTATTGGAAGGCGACAGCCCGCTTTTGCCAGAGACCGTCGCCGAAATCCGCGCCTCGGCGCAGGAGATCACCACCCAAGGCCGTCGCTGTCGGGAGATTACCCACAATCTTCTAAGCTTCGCCCGCAAAGGCGACACCGCTGCCCATCCCATTCAACTTGCACAAATTATTCATGAGGTTGTCGGCCTTTTGCGCTCACGTTTCTCACAACGCAATATCGCCTTGACGCTGGATCTCGCCGATGCCCCCCCCATCTTGGCCTCGCCCACCGAAATCCAACAGGTCCTCCTCAATCTCCTCACAAACGCCATGGACGCCATCTCCCACGACCATGGCCAGATCGTCGTGCGCCTCATGGCGCAACCCGAGGCGGCAGTCGTCGAAGTGCACGACAATGGCCAGGGCATTCCTGAAGACTACCGCCAGCGCATCTTTGAGCCCTTTTTTACGACCAAGCCTGTGGGCAAGGGTACGGGTCTCGGCCTGCCCATTTGCTACGGCATTGTACGCAAACTCGGCGGCGATATCGAAGTCGAAAGCACGCTTGGCGTGGGGACGACGTTTCGGATTGTTCTTCCCTATAATCCGCCGGCATAAAAAACCCCGGCTCACGGCCGGGGCATGCATCGCATAAAGACAACAAGCAACTCACCGATAGTCAAATGCATTTTTATGCTTAATGTTGATCCCTTTAAAAATGAATACTACAGATTCGCAGATATTTGTTATCAAATCTGCAATCCGCTCTAAATGACGAATAATTAATATTGTATGGACAGATCGTTCAATTGCAGGTGTTTCCTCAAGCATATAATGAATAACTTCCCGCATATTTTTATGGTTTAACATATCAATCTCTGCATCACAACGCCAGACCTCCAAAGCAAGATCCGTGTCCATTCGGACAAAAGATTGTGTCGCACGCTTGAGCATATCCAAAACTTTACCGCCCATTTCCTGAATCTGACGATGAAAGGGAAGCGGCGGCCGTGCACTCAGAATCATCGCTCGCTCAGCGATATTGACCGCTTCATCGGCAATGCGCTCTAAATCGACGCTAATGCGCATACAGCCAAGGACAAAACGCAAATCCCCGGCCACAGGCTGCTCGAGGGCGAGCAATTTGAGCCCTGTTTCGTCAATGACCACTTCTAGGGCATTGACTTCGGCATCCCCATCCACCACGGCCTCCGCCAAAAATTCATCCCGTGCTACGTAGGCTTGCACTGCCTTGGTTACCGCGGCTTCAGCCAAACTCACCATCCGGAGCACCTGCAACCGGAGGCGTTCCATTTCCTCATGCAAATGGGTGGCGGTCATATCTCTCTCCTCTGCAGACGCATCAACCAAAGCGTCCGGTGATATAATCTTCGGTCTGTTTGTTGGCCGGCCGGGTAAAAATTTGTTCCGTATCGCCCACTTCAATGAGCCGCCCCATATAGAAAAAGGCTGTGCGGTCCGAAACACGTGCGGCCTGTTGCATGGAGTGGGTCACGATGACAATCGTAAAACGCTGTTTCAGCTCATGGATGAGCTCTTCAATCTTCTGGGTTGCGATGGGATCGAGCGCCGAGGCCGGCTCGTCCATGAGGAGCACCTCTGGTTCCACCGCCAGGGCACGGGCAATACACAGCCGCTGTTGCTGCCCTCCAGACAGCCCCAAAGCCGAGGTATGGAGACGGTCTTTCACCTCATCCCACAAGGCAGCCAGATGGAGGCTCTCCTCCACCCGTTGGGCGATGAACTGCTTGTCCCGGGCACCGTTGACCCGCAAGCCGTAGGCAACATTCTCGAAAATGGTTTTGGGGAAAGGGTTCGGTTTTTGGAACACCATCCCCACGCGGCGGCGCAGGGTCACGACGTCTACCGCAGAGCCAATGATGTTCTCCCCGTCCATGGAGAGTTCTCCCGTCATCCGTGTCCCCGGGATGAGGTCATTCATGCGGTTAAGGCATCGGATAAAGGTGGACTTCCCGCAGCCCGACGGCCCAATGAGCGCGGTCGCCTGACGGGCATACATGTCGAACGAGATATCAAAGAGCGCTTGATTCTCTCCATAATAAAAATCCAAGTTACGGGCGCGGATCTTCACTTCTGATGTCATCGTCTCCCTCACATGTGCGCCAAAGGTAAGATAATGGTGAATCGAGCCCCAGCCATCGCCCCCGGCACGGGGCTTGTGGCAGTAATGGAGCCGCCCATCAAGTTCATAAGATGCCGGCAGATGGCTAAGCCCAAACCGGTACCACTCACAGCCCGGCTGCGATCCTTTTCCACTCGGTAAAACCGTTCGAACACCCGCTCGACCTCTTCTGGCGGGATACCCGGGCCATTGTCATCCACGTGCACCCGCACCACACGACCATTCTTTTCCGCGTGGACAGCGATGACTCCTCCCGGGCGTGGTACGTACTTGAGGGCATTCTCCAACACATTCCGGAACACTTGAACCAGCGATTCCCAATGCGCTTGCACAAGGGGCGCCTCATCCAAAAGGGATTGGAATTCAATCCCTTCCTGCAGAGGCAACCCCTTCCACGCTGCCCCCACCACCCCAGAGAGCGCGGTAGGCGCCAAGGCGAGCTGGAAACGACCGTGTTCTAGACGAGAGAGCTGGAGGACGTCCTCAATGAGGGCGTGCATCTGGTTGGCATTGCGCAGGATAGTCTCGAGAAAGCCCCGGGCCGGCTCCGTCGCGCAACCGTCGAGGCCGAGCAACGTCTCCGCATAGCCCTTGATGGAGGTCAGGGGCGTGCGCAGCTCATGGGACACATTGGCCACGAAGTCGCGCCGTACCTGCTCTGTCCGCCGGATGACCGTGATGTCATGAAACAGCAAAATAACGCCAATGTCCTCGTCGCCGTGCACTGGCACAAGGGAGATATCAAAGGTCCTGCCCGCCATGACGGCCTCCACTTTGAGCTGGCCAGTCTCCCCTCGCTGACGACGGGCAAGGGCCTCTTCGCACCCCTGCTGGAGGGCGGGCTCGAGAGTAAGTTCCATAATCTGCCGGCCAACAAAAGCCGACAGATCCGGAAACAAATCCCGCGCCGCAGGATTCCCCCGCACAATCCGACCATGGCCATCGAGCACCACTACTCCGGCCCGCATGCCATTTAGAACAGCCTCGAGCTCCCGCCCTTGCTTGACCACCGTAGCCAGTTGTGTCTCCACCCGCAGAGCCATACCGCGGAGGGCCTGTACCAAAGGCACCAATTCCTCAACGATGCCTTCATCCAACTGTGGCATACTCCCGGCCCCACCCACAGCAGCCACCCCACGGCAAATGGCGGCAATGGACTTGCGTATATGATAAATCACAACGGCCATGCCGCTGATGGCCACGAGTGCCGCTACCGCGAAGAGGACCGCGACCTGGGCATAAAGCTGGGCCACCGCCTGGCGCACGACGCGATATGGGGTTGCAAACCGCACAACGCCTTTGGGCAATACCTCAGAAGCAGGCAGGGCCTGGGCAACATAAATCATCTCTTGGGCTAAGGTATCACTGAAGCGGATAGCCGTCCCCCGCCCTGTTACCGCAGCCTGACGGATTTCTGGACGATCGGCATGATTCTCCAGCCGCTGCGCCGCAGCAAGCGGCATCGAGGAATCCACAAGGACCTCTCCGCCCTCAGCAATATACGTGATCCGGACGTCCAGGGCCTTTCCCATTTCCCGCAGCAGCATATCCGCTGCTTCCAATGAATCTGGCCCTTGACGCTGGAGCAGGACCACCACGGCGTCTAGCTCCTGCATTGTCTGCTCGACAACCTGCCCCTCGAGGTCCGGCACCACCGTCGACTCGATTTGCCATACCAGTGCCCCCAAGACCAGCACCAAGATGAGAAGCGTGGCAAACCATAACTGCCCCTTGAGGGACCGGAGCAAGCTCATGCCTCCCCCTTGGGGCGCTGGAGTCGATACCCAACGCCACGCACGGTCTCGATGAGGTCCGCATAAGCCCCCATTTTGCGACGAAGCCGTCGAACATGGGTATCCACCGTGCGCGAGTAGCCTTCAAACTCATAGCCCCATACCTTGGCGAGAAGATGCTCCCGGCTCAGGGCCTTGCCTTCATTGCGCACGAGCTCGGCGAGCAAGGCGAACTCCGTACGAGTGAGATGGACGTCCTCTCCATCCACATAAAGGATATGGGCTTCAAAATCCGCCATCAATCCGCCACGCTCCCACCGTTGGGGTAGCCCAGCCGCCGAGGCGTGACGCCGCAGCACGGTCTTGATGCGCAGCATCAGTTCGCGCGGGCTAAACGGCTTAACCACGTAATCCTCAGCCCCCAGTTCAAAGCCAAGCACCCGATCCACCTCGTCGCCCCGAGCAGTGAGCATGATAATCGGGATATGATCCGTCTCCGGAGAGCCCTTGAGGGCCTTGCACACCTCAAGGCCATTCATTCCAGGAAGCATGAGGTCAAGGAGGATAAGACTCGGACGTTCGCTCTGGGCAAGGCGCACACCGGCCTTTCCATCTCGAGTAACAACACATTCGTAGCCAGCAGCCTTGATATGAAAGGCGAGCAAATTGCCAATATCTGGTTCGTCTTCAATCACGAGAATTGTCGGCGGCATGATTGTCCCTCTCGTCACGAGCTCTTCGCAATGCTTTACGTAAAAACGCGTCACAACCCAGCGTCTTTTTGGTGACACCCCTGCAACAATATACTTTGTCACGCAATTGCCATTGTCTATTCACAGGGTTGCCACACCCCCCTGCCATAGGACAAAAGCCTAAACAGGAGGTCTTCCCGCCATGCTCGTCTCCAACATCCTCTCCCCCAACCGTGCCCCCCTCGGTCTGGGCATCGAAATCCCCATTCGGACGATCTTCCGCCGCATCCTAGAACATCGGCAGATCACCTCGTTGTTCCAGCCCATCTTCGATTTGCGCACTGGCTCTATCCTCGCATGGGAAGCCCTATCCCGCGGCCCCAAGGAGACCCCCTTCCACTCGCCCCTCGACCTCTTTACGTATGCCGAAAACAATGGCCAGCTGTTCGCTTTAGAGCAAATTTGCCGTGCCCAGGCCATCGCCTCTGTAGGCCCGCTCTCCGCCACTCAGAGTTTGTTCCTCAATATCCATCCGCGCACCATCGCAGATCCGGACTTCACCCCCGGTACCACCCGAGAACTCCTCGCCGCAGCAGGGATAAAGTCCGAGCAAATTACCTTTGAGATTACGGAACGTCATGCCATCGACAACGTCGACCTGCTCCAGAAGACCCTCGATCATTATCGGAGTCAAGGCTTCCGCGTGGCCGTGGACGACGCCGGCGCCGGCCACTCCGGCCTTACCACCATCGCCGTCTTGCGCCCGGACTTCATCAAGATCGACATGAGCCTTGTGCGCGACGTCGACAAAGACCCGGTACGCCGCGCTCTCATGGAGACCATGGTCATTTTCGCGGAAAAAATCGGCTCGCGCATCATCGCCGAGGGAATCGAACGAAAGGGCGAGGCCATGGTACTTATGGACATCGGCGTGCACTATGGCCAAGGCTATTTTCTCGGACGACCCGCTTTCCCAAAGAACGAGGCCGCCCTCAATATCCGCGAACTCGCCCCGCCGCGCATCCGCACCAACACCCGATTCGCGTGCTCCATCCCTGCCGGCAGTCTCGCCAAGCCTGTACCCACAATCCCACCCGACACCAAAGTGGATGCCGTGCAACGCTTACTTTCCCAAAAAGCTACCACCCAAACCGTGGTGGTGGTGGATAACGCCGAACGGCCCTTGGGACTCGTTATGGCGCATAGCCTCGATCGGCACCTCGCCTCCCTTTATGGCAGGTCACTCTATGCCGACAAACCCATCACAAGCATCATGGATAATACCCCGCTTATTGTTGACGAACACGAACTCGTGGAGGCTGTGGCCCAACGTGCCCATGCCCGTCCTGCCATCAAGGCGTACGACGACACCATCGTGACGTCCCAGGGCCGCGTTCTGGGTACGCTTTCCGTACACGACATGCTCCAAGCCCTGGCCCAAGTGCAGGTAGAGATGGCCAAAGGAGTCAACCCGCTGTCCGGTCTTCCCGGCAATGTGGCACTGGAAAAGGAAATCGATCTCGTCCTGCGCCGAGATCCACGCATTTGTCTCATGTATGCTGACCTGGATAACTTTAAAGTATATAACGATGTCTACGGCTTCAAACATGGCGACCAAATCATTTTACTCTTGGCCCGCATCCTAACCTGGGCCATTGGCCGTCATGGAAGTCCCGGGGATTTTCTCGCCCACGTTGGGGGGGACGACTTTGTTGCCATCGTGGACCCCAAACGGGCGGATCGCATCGGCAAGGCCGTGGTGCGTTGCTTCAAACGCCTCGCTCCACTCCACTATAACCCTGAAGACCGGAAGCGAGGCTGGATTCTCGGCAAAGGCCGCGATGGGCAGCAACGGCAGTTTCCGTTGGTGTCGGTGTCCATCGCCATTGTAGAGCGCCCCTGCCACGGGAGCACCTTACAGTCCCTCGGAGAAGTGGCCGCCCAAGTCAAAAGCTACGCCAAAACCCTCCCTGGCAACGTCTGCGTGCGCGATCGCCGCGGCCCGCGGGAAGAGCAAAACCCAGAGGCAGCGAGCCACTAACCTTCTCAGCGGATGGACTCGGCTCGATATTGCGGGTGCGCTACCGAAGACATCGGACGCCAAAAAAACCTGCCCGAGGAGAGCGAGAGGGAGGCCTGCGGCCGATCCACGCGCCCCCCGTTTCACCTCCCTCGAACAAGCGGAAACGCCTCCACGAGGACGCGAAGGACACGCCAGCGCCGGCACACCCGGCCCTGAAGGCGCCTCCACCAAGCACTCTGATGCTGTCCTCGATGGAGAGGAAGCAGCCCTAGAAAATCCCAGCGATGGAGCGCGCCAGCCCATCCTGGAGGGCGGGCAAGGCTTCCTCGAACTTGAGGTTTACCTTGTTGGCCGAAGAGGCGATACGGGTCTGGTAGCGCTGCCGATCACTCGTCTTTTGGATCGCCTGGGTCACCGTTGTGCCTTTGCTCTTCGCCAAATGCGCCTGCTGGCTCTCATAGACGGGATCCTTGGTCTTTTCCGAGACCATGACGTCAGTAATAATCGAAAAGGTGACGTCTTTAACGAGCGACCCGGCCACCATCTCTGCCGCCCCACCCACAAGGCCACCAAGAGCACCGCCGTAATAGACGCCCGAGCCACGACCCGTCGTCGCTCCAATTACCGCTCCAGCCAGCCCACCAGCCAAGGCCCCACCATAGCCACTATACACCGAAGATCGCAGGGCAGAGGGATCGGCCTGACCCACTTGCAAAATATTCACCTGAAGGATGTAACTCGCCGTAGCCGGGTCCGCCACCACGGTATAGCCCCGCTGGGAGAGTTTGGCGGTCACCGGGCCGAGGAGGTCGAAGTCTTTGTCCGAAGCGTTGCGGATATCGACATACACCGTACGGGGAAGATTTTTCTCCACATCGAGAAAAATGGTATCCGACATCAACGTCTCCACTTTTAGGTCTTTTTTTTCGATGGCCACTTGGGTAGCCGCACAGCCATAAAACAGGCCAACCATAAGGAAAAAGAAAAACAGCCGCTGCATACCAAAACTCCTCTTGTGTTGTGGTACTCCTTTCTAACTGCAACCCCATTGCCAATCTCCTGGGAACATCCATCGGCTCAAGACGATTATGACACGCCTCATGGTATAGAGCAAGAAAGATGTCCCAAAGCGCAGACCCCTCTTGTCACCAAATCGTCACTGAGATATCGTCATCTCGTCACATGCTGTCCATAAGGTCCTCTTCGTTGTTTCTCGTCCTATTTTCAACAAGGAGGATATGTATGGCACGTGGATTTCTTAAAGTGCTTTTGGCTGCGACACTCTTCGTGGCCAGCGCCAGCCTGGCCCAAGCCCGGGACCAGATTAAAATTGTAGGTTCATCAACGGTCTTTCCCTTCTCGAGTTTTGTGGCCGAGGAGTTCGGCGCGACGGGCAAATTCAAGACTCCGGTCGTAGAATCGACAGGGACCGGTGGTGGTTTCAAGCTTTTCACCGCGGGGGTAGGCACGCAAACCCCGGACATCAGCAACGCCTCCCGCCGGATCAAGCGTTCCGAATTCGAGACCGCCGAACAGAATGGGGTGACCGATATCTCCGAGGCCCTCATTGGCTTTGACGGCATTGTCGTGGCCCAAAACAAGGACGCGGCCCCGCTCAACCTGACGCTGCAGCAGCTGGCATTAGCGGTTCTCGCCGAGATCCCCAAAGACGGGAAGCTTATTCCTAACCCCTACACCAGCTGGGATCAGATCAGCCCGGACCTGCCGAAGCGCAAGATCATCGTCTACGGCCCGCCCACTTCGTCTGGGACTCGTGACGCCTTTGAAGAGCTTGTGGTGGAGCCCGTAGCCCACAAGCTGGGTGGTTATGAAAAGGGATACAAAAAAATCCGCCAAGACAATGCCTATGTTCCATCCGGTGAAAACGACAACCTCATCGTGCAAAAGCTGACGAAGGACAAAGAAGCGGTGGGTGTTTTCGGGTACAGCTTTTACGAAGAGAACCAAGATTCCCTCTCCGTAGCGAAAATCGAGAGCTGGACACCGAATATGGATTCCATTGCGAGCGGTTCGTATCCCATCTCTCGTTCGCTGTATTTCTATGTGAAAAATGCCCACTACGACAAAGTCCCTGGGCTCAAAGAATATGTTGAGCTCTTCATGAGCGAGAAGATGATCGGCGACAATGGTGCCCTCAAGCGCATCGGCCTCGTGCCCCTGCCTGCCGCCGAACGGGAAAAGGCACGGAAAAAGGTCCTCGGTCGTGTCAAAGTCACCAAAGAAGAACTGAAGTAACACCAACCAAATGGCGGGGGAAGCATTCCTCCCCCGCCATCGCGGGATACCACTGTGACGTCGCAGACCATTACTCTTGTGCTCGTCCTCGGACTCCTCCCATTGGCGGCCTTTGGCTACCGCCTTGGACGGAACAAATGGCTGGCCATGAGCGCCACGCCCTCGCCTTTTGTCGGCTCTGCCGGCATCTTTGGTTGGTATGTCATGCTTGGGGCCTTGAAGCCAGTTCTTGCCCTCAATCTTTTGGCGCTTGTGGCCAACATGATAGACCTCTTCTCGCTTCCAGGACCCATTCTCGCAAGCATCTCGTTTGTCACAGCCACCGCGGGAATGGCCTATGCGTTGAAAGCAATTAGCCCGCATTTCAAGGCACGCGAGGCCATCGAGACGACTATCCGTCGTCTCCTTTTCGTGGCCTCGCTCATCTCTATTTTCACAACGATTGGAATCGTGGTCTCCATTTTATTCGAGGCCATCCAATTTTTTCGTCTTGTCTCCATCTGGGACTTTATCACGGGGACTCAATGGAATCCTGATGACGCGGTTCGGCCTGACGGCAGTATTGATAGCACACTCTTTGGGGCCGTACCGCTCTTTGCCGGCACATTGATGATTACCTTCATCGCCATGACTGTGGCCATCCCAGTGGGCCTGTTTTCGGCCATTTGTATGTCAGAATATGCCTCGACGCTTACCCGACGCATCGCCAAGCCCACTTTAGAAATCCTCGCTGGCATTCCCACGGTGGTGTACGGCTTTTTTGCGGCCATCACCGTCAGCCCACTGGTAGTCCAAGCTGCCGCCTTCTTCGGCCTCGAAGCCGAATACACCAACGCCCTCAGCCCAGGCTTGGTCATGGGAATCATGATTATCCCTCTTGTTTCCTCCTTGGCCGACGACGTTATTAGCGCCGTACCCCAAAACCTGCGCGAGGGTTCCTTTGCCCTTGGTGCCTTCCCCAGTGAGACCATCAAATGGGTCGTCCTGCCCGCTGCCCTCCCGGGCATCGTCTCCGCCTGTCTACTCGCCATCTCCAGGGCTGTGGGTGAAACCATGATCGTGGTCATGGCCGCCGGACTCCAACCCGTGCTCTCCTGGAACCCCTTGCGCGGGATGACGACGGTGAACGTACGCATCGTTGACGCCTTCACCGGGGACCAAGCCTTTGACAGCCCCGAAACCCTGTCTGCCTTTGGCCTGGGCCTCGCCCTTCTCATCACCACCTTATGCCTTAATATCGTTTCGCTTGTCGTTATCCGCAAATTCCGCCAGCAGTACGAGTAAGCCATGCTCCACACCGATCCCCAGTTCTACCGCCGCCGGCTGGCCAAGGAACGTCTCTTTCGGGCGATATCTTACACGGCCATCGCCGTTGCCAGTGTCTTTCTCGTCTTTTTCTTTGCCGACATCATCGGCCAATCCTTGACGGCCTTCTCCCAAACGGAAATCCGGGTTCCCATCCACTTTACCCAGGAGATTTTAGATGCACCAGAGAGCGCCGTTGACCCTGAGTTCGCTCCTCTGGTGAGCCGCGGGGTGCTGCGCCTTCTGCCTGGCGAACTGAACGCCAATCCCCGTCTCCTTGGAACCACCCGAGAGGAATGGATGCTTGCTACCGCCGAAGTGGACCAGTACCTCAAAGGCAAACCCAACCGCCTCAAACCACGGGATATCCGCACCATTGAGCGCCTCCAACAGGAGGGACGCTTCCGTATGGCATGGAACTGGGGGTTCTTGACACGGGGGGATTCGAAGCTTCCTGAAATGGCCGGTATTCTCGCGGCGGCCGTCGGTTCAGTTTATGTCCTTCTTGTCACCTTGGCCTTCAGTTTCCCCATCGGGGTGATGGCAGCTATCTATCTCGAAGAATTTGCCCCAGATAACCGATTCATGCAGTTTATCGAGGTCAACATCAACAACCTCGCCGCCATTCCTTCCATCCTCTATGGTCTCCTGGGCCTGGCCATTTTCATCCAATTCCTCGGACTGCCCCGTTCTTCCAGCGTGGTGGGTGGTCTCACGCTGGGCTTGATGACCCTGCCCGTCATCATCATCTCCACCCGTACCGCAATCCGCGCCATTCCGAGCTCCATCCGGGAAGGAGCCCTCGCCCTGGGGGCGACCCGCTGGCAGATGGTATGGGACCACATCTTACCCCTCTCCCTGCCGGGCATCCTCACCGGGACCATCATTGGCCTCGCCCGAGCCATCGGAGAGACCGCGCCCCTCATCCTTGTCGGTATGGTCGCCTACATCCCCCAACCAGCAAGCAGTTTCCTCGAAGCCACCAGCGTACTTCCCGCCCAGATCTATACTTGGGCGTCGGACTCGCAGCGCGCCTTTGTGGAACGCACCGCCGCCGGGATCATCATCCTGCTCATCGTGCTGCTCTCCATGAACGCCCTCGCCATCTTCCTGCGCTCCAAATACGAACGAAAGTGGTAGGGAAGTGGTAGCACCGCCCCCCCTGCCCACGGCCACCTAAAAGGCAGCGGGGGGGCGGCAGGCCACCAGGAGAGAGGATCTCCGCCAACATCTTCGGCTCCTTCGGGGATGGAAGTGGTAGTTTACTTCCTGCACGTTGGGCCAAAAAACGGGTTTTTACCCCCGTTTTCTTCGGGAATCTCAACGACAGTTCGCTTCCTGCACGACAAGGCGAACGAAGGCCTCCCCAACGCGACCCCTGCGCTGGGCCACACGCTCTCCCCAAAGAGCGCCCAGAGGAGTGTCCGCTTCAAAGCAACTCCCCCTGTCCAAGGGGATGGCGGGGACGCTCGACGGAATCAGGGGCTTGAGATAAACGAACTCTTGGGTGGTGGCAGTCGTTGTCTCTCGCTCTCTGCTGGCCAAAGGCGTGCACCTACGCGCCGCAGATGCCAAGACGGAAAGCAGTATTCGAACCAAAAGAGGTCCTTTACTGAAGCACAATTGTCAGGCACGCCCCCGGCCACCATCGACGCCTTTTCCGTCACGCCTTTTCCTTTGTCCTGGAGGTCGTTGTATGCGCTCTTTCTTGTTTACCCTCATCTTCCTGGCAGCTCCCCTCCTGGCCTCTGCTGCCGGGCCACGCGAACTCACCGTACTCGTCCACAGCAGCTTTAGCGCCAGTACGGACGTCATTGCCTCCTTCGAAGCGGAGCACAATTGTACGGTGCGTTTTCTCCAAGGCGGTGATGCGGGACTCACCCTCAACCAGGCCATCCTCACCAAACACGCCCCTCTTGCCGACGTCCTTTTTGGCGTGGACACGACCTTCCTCTCCCGCGCCCTCAACGCCGACATCTTCGAACCCTACCGCTCGCCGGCCCTAGGAGGGGTGCGCCCCGAGCTTCTCCTCGATTCCCAAGGCCGCGTCACCCCCATCGACTTTGGCGATGTTTGCCTCAACTACGATCGCGCGTGGTTTGCGGCCCGCGGCCTCCAACCACCGCGCGACATCCTCGACCTCGTGCGGCCTGAATATGCGGGGCTCCTTGTCGTGCAGCACCCCGCCACCTCCTCCCCAGGCTTGGCTTTTTTCCTCACCACCATCGCCCGATTTGGAGAAGACGAGGCCTTTTCCTTTTGGGAACGGCTGAAGGCCAATGGCGTCCTTGTGCGTCCCGGGTGGAAAGAAGCCTATTGGGGAGATTTTACCGCTGCATCCAAAGGCAAACGCCCGATTGTCGTAAGCTATGCCACGAGTCCCGCAGCGGAGGTCCACTTCAATCCCAACGCCACCGAGCCCCCCACCGCCGCAGTGCTCACCCCAGGTGCAGCCTTCCGGCAGGTGGAATTCGCCGGCATCCTCAAAGGGACCACAAATCTCGACCTAGCCCAACAATTTATCGATTTTCTCCTCTCTCCCCGCTTTCAGGAGGACATCCCCCTGCAGATGTTCATGTTCCCGGCCGTGGAGGGCACACGCCTCCCGGAGGTCTTCCGCCGCTGGGCCCAACAGGCCGAGAGCCCAGCCTGGATCGCCCCGGAACGGATCGACACTGGTCGCGAGGTCTGGCTCACCCGGTGGACCCGTCTCATGCAACCATGAGATCATTTCCCTGGCTCCATCCCCTTACCTGGCCCACGGTGGCCTTTTTGCTCCTCTTCCTCGCCTATCCCCTAACCGCAATCCTCACTCAGGGCCTTGCTGGCGGAGGATGGCAAAAAATGGGCATGGTCCTTGGCGACCCCGTGCTGCACCGCCTCCTCATCTGGACTACCGGCCAGGCCCTGGTTTCCAGCCTCCTCACCCTCCTCCTCGCCTTGCCAGCGGCCTTTTTCCTTGGTCGCGTACGATTTCCTGGTCAGGACATTGGGGCCATGCTTATCCTCATCCCTTTTGTCCTGCCCACGGTCGTTGTGGCCACGGCATTTGGGGTCCTTGCCAGTCCATCCACCCTCATCGGCCGCTGGACCGCCCCACTTCTGGGCTCCCCGGAGCTCCCAGGCTTACCTGCCATCCTCGCCGCCCACGTCTTCTACAACTTGGGGCTGGCGGCCCGCATGATGGCTGGACTCTGGGCGCGTATTCCCCACAGCACGCTGGAGGCGGCCGCTACCCTCGGCGCCTGCCCCTGGACCGTCTTCTGGCGCATCCACCTCCCGCTGCTCGCCCCAGCGATCCGTGCGGCAGGGATCGTTGTTTTTGCCCTCTGTCTGAGCTCCTTTGGTGTGGTCCTCCTCTTGGGAGGTGAGCGCTTCGCCACCCTGGAGGTGGCCATTTACCAGGCCACGACCCAACTCCTTGACCTGCCACGGGCCGGGACCCTCGCCATCCTCCAGCTGGCCATAAGCATTGCCCTCTTTGGAACCCTGGGCCGCCTCGGCCGCTCTCCCGCCTTGCCGGGAAGCGCCCAGCGCATCCCATGGGGACAACTCCCGCGTCGGTTGCGGGTTGCAGGCATCGTTTACGGCATCCTCCTTCTTGTCGGCATACTCCTTCCCCTGGTTGCCCTCACCCTCGAGTCCCTCCGCTTCCACGACACCTGGACACTGGAAGCCTATCGCCTCCTCACCAAAGATACCCGCCATTCGGCCCTCGGCACTGCCCCCATCCATGCCCTCATTCAATCTTTGCGCTACGCCGCCCTGGCCGTTGTTCTGGCCCTCCCCCTTGGGCTTACCGCCGCCCTCGGCGCCCAACGCAGCCGCGCACGAGCAAGCCTCGAAACCCTGTGCACCCTCCCCATGACCATCTCGGCAGCCACCTTAGGTCTTGGTTTTCTCCTTGCCCTACGTACCCCCTGGTGGGACGCACGCACCAGCGCATGGGCCATTCCCATTGCCCATGCCCTTGCAGCCCTACCGCTTGTCCTCCGGGTCCTGCTGCCGGCTCTCGACGCCCTCCCTCCAGCCCAAGCTGAGGCTGCCGCCACCCTCGGCGCCTCTCCGCGCCAGCGCGTTCAACGGGTCGTTCTTCCCCTCATGGCCCGTCCGCTCGCCGTAGCCGCCACGGTGAGTGCTGCTGTCAGTCTTGGCGAATTTGGCGCCAGTCTCTTTCTCGTGCGCCCCACAGCACCGACCCTGCCCGTGGCCATCTACCGCTGCCTCAGCCTGCCTGGCTCCACCAACCACGGCCAAGCCATGGCCCTCACCACCCTGCTTATGCTCACCTGCCTCGGCCTTGGCCTTCTCGCCCAGCGCCTCGCCCACCCCAAGGATTAAAAATGGCTGTTCTTACGCTCCACGGCCTATCCACCGCCTATCCTGGCTGGCGCCTTGCTCCCCTCCACCTGGAGCTTTCCCACGGCGCTACCCTGGCGGTGCTTGGCCCAAGCGGCAGCGGCAAATCTACGCTCCTGCGCCTTATCGCCGGTCTCGAGCGTCCCACGGCGGGGCACATTTTTCTCGAAGGCCAGGACATCACCTCCTGGCCACCCCATCGCCGAGGACTGGGCCTCATGTTCCAGGACTATGCCCTCTTCCCCCACCTCTCGGTGGCGGCCAATATCGCCTTTGGCCTGGAAATACGCCGGCTCCCCCGGGCAGCAATCCAACGCCGCGTCTCGGAACTCCTCGCCATGATGGGACTTCAAGGGATGGAAGAGCGCCGCGTCGGGCGTCTCTCGGGCGGGGAGCAGCAGCGGGTCGCCCTCGCCCGCGCCTTGGCACCCGAGCCACGGGCCCTACTCCTCGACGAACCCCTCGCCGCCCTAGACCAAATGCTCCGCCAGCGTCTGGCCGAAGAACTGGCCGCCCTCCTCGCCCAAGCTTCGGTCCCGACCATCGTCGTCACCCATGACCCTGCTGAGGCTTGCCGTCTTGCCAGCCATCTGGCCCTGCTCCACGACGGCCAACTGCTGCGCCATGGCCCCCTCGCCGAAGTCCTCCACAACCCAGGCACAGTGGCCGCAGCCCGCCTCCTGGGGCTTAAGACCATCGTAGAAAAAGGGGACCTAGCACAACGTCTCGCCGACCATCTCGGCCACGCCCCAGCCTATCTCGTCCTCCCGGACGCCGCCCTCACCGGCAGGGGGGTGACCGTCACCGGCCACATCCTTGGCCAACGCTATGACACCCTAGGGACCCTGGTGGCTATCCACGGGACAACCGTGGAACTCTTCCTGCCCCCCCAGCCGCCAGGCAGCACGATAACGCTCCACCTCGACCCTGACCGCATTCGCCTCCTGGGGGAAATGCCCAGCGTGCCGCAGCTGGCCGCACACCGCATCTAGATTCCGCTCTTCCGCAGAGCCTTACATAGAGCGATAGAACCTCCACGAGGGGCAGCTTACCGCGTGCAGAGGAGCACTTGCCAGGCTTGGAGGGGACCTCGAGGAGGCAGGAAGAGCAGCCTACCGCGTCCAGGAGTCGGGGGGTAGGGCCAAGGGCGTCTTACTGGGCAAGCAAACCTCCTCAGGGCGAGGCCCCCTAAGGCAGTTCTGCCTTTCTCAAGCAGGCTACAGCGTCTCGTCGAGTACGAGATTATCGCGATGGATGACTTCTGGATGGGGACAGGTGCCGAGGATCGCTTCGATCTGAGCGGAGTTCAGCCCCTGGATCCGCCGCAATTCCGAGGCCTTGAAGTTAGTGAGTCCAACCCCCACGGTGCGGCCTTCGGGATCGAGGACTTTCACCAGCGCCCCGACCCCAAACTGGCCCTCCACCCCCACAACGCCGGCCGCAAGCAAGCTCTTGCCCCGTTCCCGCAAGGCGCGGGCTGCGCCAGCGTCCACGCGCACAACCCCAGCGGGGTCGAGGTGGTAGGCAAGCCAAAACTTTCGGCCCGAGAGATTGCGCCTCGGCCGCACCCAGGTCCCCAGTTCCTCACCAGAGAAAACGCGCTCCAGGGCGAACTTCTCCCGACCGGAGACGATGAGCGTCGGGATACCTAACCGAGCGGCACGCCGGGCCGCTAGGAGCTTACTGCGCATCCCGCCGGTGCCAGCTTGGGTCTTGCCGCGGCAGATGCTGGCAATGGGCAGGACATCGATGTCCTCAATGCAGGTCAGGGGCTGGGCCTGAGGGTTGTCCTGGGGATTGTCGTCAAACACCCCGGCTGCGGAGGTCAGGTTCACGACGAGGTCAGCGCCAACCAGATTGGCCACCATGACCGAGAGGGCGTCGTTATCGCCAAATTTGAGTTCTTCAACAGCAACGGTGTCGTTCTCATTGACAACCGGGATGACCTTCCACTGCAGGAGCTCGGTCATCGTGTTGCGGGCATTGAGGAAGCGTTCGCGACGGCGCAGGTCATCTTTGGTGAGCAGCACCTGCGCCGAAATCTTGCCAAAGCGAGCAAAGGCTTCGTCATAGGCGTGCATGAGCCGGCTTTGCCCCACTGCCGATGCCGCCTGCTTATGCACAACGCAGGCACACGCCCCCTGCCCCAGGACCGCCCGGCCCGCCGCCACCGCCCCGGAGGTTACAAGCACGATCTCCATTCCCCGATCGTGGAGGGCCGCCACTTGGTCCACCAGGCGGCCCACCACACGCAGGTCTAATCCTTCCGGGCAAGTCAGGACCGCGCTGCCCACCTTGATGACAATACGCCGGGCTCCTGCCACGATCCGGCGCCGTTCTTCCTGCCACTGCTCCATAGGACTTCCCCCCTCGTCGTGGGCAGGGCAATGCTCACGGCGATACGCGCTCGAGCATCTGCCACATGGACGCCAGTACTGCTGGCACCCCCTCGCCGTCCAGGGCAGACATCCACAACGCGGCCAGGCCCTCCCTGGCCAAGGCTGCTGCAAGCTGCTGGCGTGCTGCAGCATCCAAGACATCGATCTTGTTGATCACCAGCAATTGGGGTTTGCGCGCAAGTTCCGGATCAAAGCAGCGCAGCTCTTCATTGAGCATGGCAAACACTGCGCCCGGGTTTTCAAGGTCCATGTCGGTCACTGCCGCCAGGTGTACGAGAAATCGGGTGCGCTCCACATGACGCAAAAACGTGTGCCCCAGGCCAACACCAGCATGAGCACCTTCCACCAACCCAGGGATATCAGCCACCACCAGACGCCTGCCAGTTTCATCCTCCACAACCCCCAGCTGCGGGGTGAGGGTCGTAAAGGGATAAGGGGCAATCTTTGGGCGAGCCGCGGAAATGCGGGAGAGAAAGGTCGATTTCCCGGCATTGGGCAAACCAAGGAGGCCGGCATCCGCGAATATCTTGAGCTCCAGACGCAGCCGCTTTTCCTCGCCAGGCTCTCCTGGCTGGGCAAAGCGGGGAGTACGGAGTGTGGCAGACTTGAAATGAGCATTGCCTTTACCTCCTCGTCCCCCACGGGCAACGACGACCTCTTGGCCATCTGCCACGAGATCCGCGAGGAGGATTTCTCCATCCTCGCTCTCCGCAAAAACCATCGTCCCAACCGGCACCTCGATGATCTTCGGCGCGCCCGCTCGGCCACAACACATGCCGCCCGCCCCAGGCCGACCGCTCTCCGCCTCCTGCACCGGTTGGTGGCGATAGTCATACAGGGTAAGCAGCCGGTTCGAGGCCCGCACAAGGACATCGCCCCCCCGGCCGCCATCGCCACCATCCGGTCCCCCTTTGGGGATGAATTTCTCCCGCCGAAAAGACACACACCCCCGCCCCCCAGCGCCCGAACGCACCACGATGCGGACTTCATCCACAAAACGCATACCAGCCTCCAAAACACAACAGCCGCCCGGAACTCCCGAGCGGCCGTCTGTGCCAGCGCCAGGCCACGACTAGACCACAGGGACAACGCTTACACGGGTTTTGGTGACATTCTTGCGCGAGTACTTCTCGAACCGTACCACTCCATCGATCAAGGCAAAGAGGGTGTCGTCCTTTCCTTTGCCGACGTTCTGACCGGGGTGGAATTTGGTCCCCCGCTGCCGCACCAAGATATTGCCAGCAAGTACCTGCTGGCCGCCAAACTTTTTGACTCCCAGCCGTCGACCCGCACTGTCGCGGCCATTGCGCGAACTTCCACCTGCTTTTTTATGTGCCATGGTGTCCTCCTAGCGGGCAGCTTCGATGCCCGTCACCTGAAGCAGGGTAAAGTCCTGACGGTGGCCCTGCTTCTTGCTGTAGCCTTTGCGACGCTTCTTCTTGAAGACGATGATCTTCTTGTCCCGGCCGTGCTCCAGGACCTGACAACGCACCGCCGCACCATCCACGACAGGCTGTCCTACCGTCAAACCAGCCTCACTGTGCACCAACAGCACCCGATGCAAGGTGACTTCAGCGCCCACCGGGGCTTCCATCTTGGGCACCTTCCATTGCAGCCCAGGTTCCACCCGAAACTGCTTGCCGCCCGTTTCAACGATCGCAAACATGATGACCTCCAAAAAAGTGAACAACGTCCCACGCGCGGACGCCATGCCATACCGTCGAGAAGGAAGCTTCTATACGCGAGCTTAGGCATCGCGTCAACCCACAACAGCGGGCAAAACGCCACCCCTCCTAGCCCAACCCCTCGAGGGCATACTTGCAGGCCGTGCCAAGGAGCACGAACACCAAACCAGCCTTGATGACCCGAGCTGGCACAAACCGCTGGCACCGCGCCCCGACATACATCCCAGCCATTCCTCCCAGACCAAAGAGTATCCCCAGACCCCAATCCGGGGCCACAGAGAGGTGCGGATACCACGGGGCAATGGCCTGGTAGAACACGACCCCAGCCACCGAGGTAACACACGTGCCCATGAGGGCGGCACCTGCCACGGCATACACCGGCAGCCCAAAAAAACTGACAAAAAACGGGGCCACAATCGCTCCCCCGCCAATGCCATATACCCCGCCCACAATGCCCACGATAAGGCACAGCAGCATGACCCCCCATACCGGCGCGCTGTACGCCACCCCCTGAAAGCGGAAGGCCACCCGCCGCCAGCTCCACTCCTCCACCTCGACGACCCCATGGCCTTTGGTTTGCCCCCCTCCAGCGCCACGCAGGACATCCCGGGCCATGCGCAGGCCAATGTAGGCCAAGACCGATGCGGCAAAAATTTTAAAACGCCGCGGATCAGGGAAATAGATTACCCGCAGCAAGGCCCCCACAAACACCCCAGGCAACGTCCCCAACACCACAGCCAGCGTCAGTGGCCACACCATGCGCCCCTCTTGATAGTACCGCCACACCCCACTGGGGATGGCCACGACATTGAAAAGTTGGTTGGTAGCGCTCACCGAAGGATGGGTATATCCCAGCACCGACATCTGAAACGGCAAAAGCAAAAACGCCCCCGACACCCCACCCATGGACGTGCCGCACGAGATGGCAAAAGCCACCACCGGCGGCACCCATACCGGCACCTCCACACCAGCGGTCGGGAAAAACATATCCACCTCCTTATTGCTTGCCTTGATTGCCACGCCATCATCTTGTGCGACAATTCAATATCAACTCGCCGAATCTCTTCAACAAAAAGAGACAATTCCTCCGATTTCAGCACCCTCGGCGAGAGGGCAGACCTTCCTGTCTGGGGACATGCCCTCTACCCTAGTTCTGTTAGGCCCAAGGACAGGCTCAGGGTCACCAGCTCTCCACTCTGCCCATGAAGGGAGAACACCCCACACCCCCTTGCTCTCTTGAGCAAGGGCCTCGGCGAAGAGTGCAGCAACTGCGCTCTGGCCAAGGCCCTTTGTCCGCCAGCGCTGAAAGCGCGCCTTTTTGCCAACAAAAAATCCCGGCCAGAACCTCTGGCCGGGAGACAATGCCCTCGCCACGGAAGGCGTTTTTAAATCCCACAGGCGTCCAACAAATATTTATGCCGCAGGTTGCGGGTCACCAGGACAGGGCACGTGGCCCCCTGAAGGACATGGGTCACGACACTGCCCATGATCACCCCCTCAAGGGCCGAGAGCCCCCGCGAACCGATGACAATCAGGTCGCAATCGTACTCTTCTTGAACGTCGAGAATGACATAACCTGGTCGGCCTTCGCGGGCGATGAGCTCAATACGCATCCCGCATGGTTCGAGCATCTTTTTGTAGTCCTCGAGCATAGCCATGGACTTGGCCTCTTCTTCTGCCCGCAGTTGCGCCGCCTCATCCCCGCCAATCGTCATATGAATAGGACTCCATACGTAAAGTAAATACAAAACTGGATTTCGAGTATTCAGTAAATGAGTGGCATATTTTGCCGCGTTGCGCGATGAATCGGATCCATCAACAGGGACCAACACACGTTCAATCTTAATCATGCAATCCTCCAATTAGAATCTTCTTACATGAAGAAGATTACTGTCGTAAGAATAAAACATGGGATAAGGATTCCAACCGACCATGCCATATACCCAAAAAAGCTCGGCATCTTGATGCCAGTCGATTCAGCGATGGACCGCACCATAAAATTGGGTGCATTGCCAATATAGGTGTTTGCCCCCATGAACACCGCTCCAGCGGAAATGGCCAGCAGTGTCGTTACCTCCTGCATGAGTACATGCGCATCACCACCAGCGGTATTAAAAAACACAAGATAGGTCGGGGCATTATCGAGGAAACTGGACAAAGCTCCTGTGAGCCAAAAGTACATCGCGTGGTTGGGCTGGCCATTGTCCGACACCAAGGCGATAATACTCCGCAAGGCCCCTTCCTCGCCTGCCCGCAGGATGGCGATGGCCGGGATCATCGACAGAAAGATGCCGGCAAAGAGCTTGGCCACCTCGCGGATAGGCTCCCAATCGAACTCATTTTTGCGGCGAGTATCGAAGCTTGTGGTCTTGAGGCTGATCCCCGCCAAGATAAGCAGGATAATGTCGCGTACCACGTTTTGGAGCTCCACATGGACGTGGTAGATATCAAACCCTACCCCTGGATTCCACATGCCGCTCATGAGCACCCCGCCGACCACGCCGCCAAGAAGCAAGAGGTTGTGCGCCCCCTCTAAACCGAGTTTGCCTTGGGCTTCTGGCGGACTGGGTCGGCCTTCTTTCGTAAAAAGCATCGTATCCAGGGCAAAGTAGCCAAGCAAAAGGATGGTGGCGATGAGCGCCATGGGAATGAACATATGGACGGTGGTCCAAAAGAAGGAGACTCCTTTGAGGAAGCCAAGAAAAAGCGGCGGGTCCCCCAGGGGTGTGAGCGAGCCGCCAATATTGGCCACCAGAAAGATAAAAAAGACTACCGTATGGACCTTGTATTTGCGATGGGCAATCGCCCGCAGCAGTGGACGGATGAGGAGCATGGCCGCCCCGGTGGTCCCCATCCAGCTTGCGAGGAGGGTCCCCAAAAGCAGCAGGCCCGTATTGACCTTCGGCGTCCCCACCAAACTACCCGTAAGGCACACCCCGCCGGCAATGGTAAAGAGAGAGAAAAGCAAGATGATAAACGGGATGTACTCAAGGAGGGCCGTATGGAGGACCTCGTAGAGGGCAAGGTCAACACCATGCGTCAGGGCAAAGGGAACAAGGAAGGCAAGCCCCCAAAAGGCAGCCACCTTACCATAATGATGGTGCCAAAAATGCGGCACAGCCAAGGGCATGATGGCGATGGACAGCAGCATGCAGGCAAAGGGGATAACCCACAATGCCCCCAGTTCCTTGCCGATTTCCTCTGCGGCGTGATGGAGGTCTCCGCCCGCGGCCCACGCCGGGGCAACTCCCATGATCGCTACGCCCACAAGCACGATCATCCAAGGCCAAATCCGTCGTGTGTGCATGCACGGTCCTCCTATTTCGGGTCCCAGACCCTGGTTGATGTTATCCCGCTTCCGCGGGGGGATAGGCCGCCACCTGCGCCACCACCGCCTGACACAGATGCCTAAGGTCTGTATCGCCGATGACGTAGGGCGGCATAAGATAAACCAAGCGGCCAAACGGCCGCACCCACACCCCAGCCTCCACAAAGGCCGGCTGCAGCGCTGCCAACGGCGCCGGGCCAGTAAGCTCCACGACTCCAATCCCACCCAGGACCCGAACTTCCGCCACATGAGGCAGTTCCTGGCACGGCGCCAGTCCTTGGCGCAAGGCGGCCTCCAGTCGCGGCACCTCCTGCCTCCAGCCGCCCTGGCGCACCAACTCTACTGCGGCCCGGGCCACGGCACAGGCCAAGGGATTGGCCATAAACGTCGGCCCATGCATCAAGCACCCTGGGCCACCCGCGCTGACGGTTTCGGCAAGGGCAGGGCTGGTGAGGACGGCCCCCAAGGTCAGGTAGCCGCCGGTAAGAGCCTTGCCGAGAACAAGGATATCCGGGACGATCCCGGCATGTTCGCAGGCGAAAAGCCTCCCCGTGCGGCCAAAACCGGTGGCGATTTCGTCGGCAATGAGGAGCACCTCAAAGGCGTCGCAGAGGGCGCGCGCCTCCCGCAGAAACTGCGGATGGTAAAAATACATGCCGCCGGCCCCTTGCACGATGGGCTCTAAAACCAGCGCCGCGATCTCCGCCCCATGCCGATCCAAGGTCTGGCGCAAGGGTTCCATCGCCACCGCATCCCAGGCCGCTCCCCAGGGGACTGCCGGACGGGGAAGAAAATAGTGCTGGGGTAGGATGCGAGCAAAGTGGGCATGCATCCCGGTCACCGGGTCGCACACGCTCATGGCGCCAAGGGTATCGCCGTGGTAGCCACCGCGCAAGGCAAGGAGCCGACACTTCTCGGGCCGCCCCCGGCCCATCCAATACTGGAAGGCCATCTTCATGGCCACTTCCATGGCCACGGAACCAGAATCTGCAAAAAATACCACCGAAAGGGGATCCGGGGCCAGGCCTGCCAATTCCTGGGCAAGGAGGACAGCTGGCTCGTGGGTAATTCCGCCAAACATGACATGGGCCATTTGAGCGAGCTGGGCCGTAATGGCCGCATCAAGGGCTGGGTGGCAGTAGCCATGAATGACGGCCCACCACGAGGCCATGCCATCGATGAGCTCCTGGCCATCGGCAAGTTGGAGTCGGGCCCCACGCGCCGAGCGCACCACCACTGGCGCCATGGCCGCCGGCATCGGGGCGTAGGGATGCCAGACATGCCGGCGATCGAGCTCGAGAAGGCGGATTACGTCCACGGGGCGAGCATCCTCCACGATTGCGGGATGGCGCCCTTTGGACTACAGAGGCGCCAATGGTTGCCCGCCCCCCTATCCCAGAAGAGTACTCCCTGCAATCCTACTTCTTCGCGCTGCCCGAAGAGCGCATCGCCCAGTACCCCACGCCGCACCGAGAACAGTCGCGCCTGTTGCTGGTGTCCAAAGGAGAAACCGCGTTTTCCGAGTACCGCTTCGCCGATCTCCCGGACCTCCTGCCCCCTGGCGCCCTGCTGGTGCGCAACGATACGAAAGTCCTCCCCGCCCGGCTGCTGGCGACCAAACCCACAGGCGGTCGCTGCGAATTCCTCTTGCTCACCCCATTGCCTTGCCTTGTCTCCCACGCGGACGGACCTAACCGGTGGTGGGCCGAGGCCGAGGGCCTTGTGCGGGGGCTTAAGCCCGGACAACGGCTCAACTTCTCCGGGCTTGAGGTCCAGGTCATGGAGCGTCTGGAGTTTGGCCGCTGCCGGGTGGAGCTTCGCTGGCAAGGGGACCTTGCCCAAATCTTCCTACGCCACGGGCATATGCCGCTGCCACCGTATATCAACCGTCCAAACATCCCTGCGGACCTCGAGCGCTACCAAACGGTGTACGCCCACCCTGCCAAGGTGGGCTCAGCCGCCGCGCCCACGGCGGGCCTTCATTTCACGTCGGACCTTCTCGATACGATTCTGGCTCGAGGCATCACCATGGCCTCTATTTCCCTCTACGTAGGGTATGGGACCTTCAGCCCCGTGCGCTGCGAGGACATCCGCGAACATCAAATGCATGCGGAATACGTCGAGGTCCCTCCCGAGACGGCCCAAGGCGTAGCGGCCGCCAAGGCCAGTGGCCGCCCTGTTGTGGCAGTGGGCACCACCTCGGCCCGGGCCTTGGAAAGCCTACCCCGCTTTGCCGGGGGCATCCGCCCCTGGCAGGGCTGGACTGACCTCTATATCTTGCCGGGCCATCGCTTCCACGTGGTCGACAGCCTCATCACCAACTTCCACTTGCCCGGCTCCAGCCTGCTCATTATGGTCGCTGCGCTCGCTGGTCTTACCACCATCCGCGCTGCCTATAGCCATGCCCTCGAGGCGGGGTTTCGTTTTTTCTCTTATGGTGATGCCATGTTCATCCGCTAACCGTACCTTTCGGAGGTCGCTTATGCCTGCCCGCGTTCAATTCCGAGAAGATCGATGCAAAGGGTGCCTGCTATGCGTCCAGGCCTGCCCCAGCGGCATCATTCTCCAATCTTCTCGCTTCAACCAGCTGGGCTACAAAATTGCTGAAATTCCTCACGAACGCATGCAAGAATGCAAAGGCTGTGCATTTTGCGCCCTTATGTGCCCAGACTACGCCATTACAGTCTTCAAAATAGAGGAGGATGCATGAGCGAGCGGCTCTTTCTCAAAGGCAACGAGGCCATCGCCCGAGCCGCCATCGCGGCAGGCATGCGCTGCTACTTTGGCTATCCCATTACCCCACAAAATGACATCCCGGAATTCCTCTCAACCGAGCTCCCCAAGGTAGGGGGCGAGTTTGTCCAGGCCGAAAGCGAGATCGCTGCCGCCAACATGCTCCTGGGAGCCGCAGCCTGTGGGGTGCGGGCCATGACCTCCTCCTCCAGCCCAGGAATCTCCCTCATGCAAGAGGCCATTTCCTACATGGCCGGCAGCGAGCTGCCCGGGGTCATCGTCAACATGAACCGCGGCGGCCCGGGTCTTGGGGACATTGGTCCCTCGCAAGGCGATTATTTTCAATCCACTCGTGGTGGTGGCCATGGCGACTATCGGACCCTTGTTCTTGCCCCAGGCACGGTGCAAGAGGCCTATGACCTCACCCTCCTCGCCTTTGAACTCGCTTTTCGCTACCGCAACCCGGTGCTCCTCCTGGGGGACGCTATCCTTGGCCAAATGAAAGAACCCGTTACCCCGCGTGTTCCCCAACAAACAACCGACCCTGAGGCCGAGACTTGGTGCCTCACCGGGGCTGTCCAGCGGCCAGGGCGGGTCCTCAAATCCCTCTTTCTCGACGACGGCGCCCTCGCCGAGCACAACACCCGGCTCGCCGCCAAATACCAGGCCATGGAAACCGAGTCCCGTGCCGAGTCCTTCCTTGTGGACGACGCCCAACTCGTGGTCGTGGCCTACGGCTCCATCGGCCGCATCGCCAAAAGCACAGTGCGCAAACTCCGTGCCGCCGGCCACCGGGTAGGACTGGTGCGTCCCATCACCCTCTTTCCCTTCCCCACCGCCATCTTGCGCGACCTCGCCCTGGCCGGCAAACGCTTCCTTACCATCGAACACAACCTCGGCCAGATGGTGGATGACGTGCGTCTGGCGGTGCGCACCGTAACCGATAGCGCCTTCTACGGGCATCTGCCGGGCAATCTCCCTACTCCCAACGATTTCGAAGCCCCCATCTTGGCAGCCCTCGGCCACTAACCCTGGAGCCCCCCTATGCAAGAAATCCCCGTCACCCGCTATCCCGAGGTCCTCATCGACCGCCCCACCCACTATTGCCCCGGTTGCCAACACGGCATCGCCCACCGCCTCGTGGCCGAGGCCCTCACGGACCTCGGGGTGGTGGAGCGCACCATTGCTGTGAGCTCCATCGGCTGCTCGGTCTTTCTCTACAACTACCTCAACCTCGATACCGTGGAAGCCCCCCATGGCCGAGCACCGGCGGTGGCCACCGGCGTTAAACGAGCCCGCCCCGAGGCCATCGTCTTCACCTACCAAGGGGACGGCGACCTCGCCTCCATTGGCATGGCAGAAATCATCCATTGCGCCAATCGCGGCGAACGAGTCACCGTCATCTTTGTCAACAACACGGTCTATGGCATGACCGGTGGCCAAATGGCCCCCACGACACTTCTGGGCCAAAAAACCACCACCTGTCCGGGCGGGCGCTGCCTGGAGCGCGAAGGGGCGCCCATCCGTATGGCCGAAATCATCGCCAGTTTGGGCGGCACGGCCTACTGTGCGCGGGTGGCGGTCAACACGGTCAAAAATGTCATGCGCGCCAAAAAGGCCATTCGCAACGCCTTTCAATACCAACTCGACGGCAAGGGGTTCTCCTTTGTGGAAGTCCTCGCCACCTGCCCCACCAATTGGCGTCTGAGCCCCACGGCTGCCAACGAACGAGTGGCTACAGAGATGATCCCGTACTTTCCCCTGGGAACATTCCAAGATTGCGCCGCCACGGAGGAAGTCTAAATGTACATGGACACCATCATCGCCGGATTCGGCGGCCAAGGCGTTATGCTTATTGGCAATCTCCTTGCCTATGCCGGGATGCACCACGGCCTGGAGGTGACGTATATCCCGGTCTATGGCCCGGAGATGCGCGGCGGCACGGCCAATTGCACGGTGGTGCTCGCCGATGAGCCCATCGGCTCTCCCATCATCCACACCCCCCAGAGTCTCATCATCATGAACGGGCCATCCCTGGATAAATTTGCCCCGCGGCTCGTGGACGGTGGGGTGCTGGTACTCAACACCTCCCTCGTGCCGCGGGAACGCATCCCCTCCCCGGAGCGGGTACGTGTCGTGGAGGTGCCGGCCAACGCCATTGCCGATGAGCTGGGCAACTCCCGCATGGCCAACATGGTCGCCCTTGGTGCCTATGTGGCGGCAACGGCGGTCGTGCCCCTGGCCGTCGTAGAAGCCAGCTTGCCCTCGGTCATCAGCAACCATTACCATCACCTTCTTCCCAAAAACGCCGAGGCCCTGCGTGCCGGGGCAGCCCACGTTAGGGGGGCCTAATGCGCCTCTTCGGCGTCGTCGGGCACCCCGTAGCCCACTCCCTAAGCCCCCGGCTCCACAATTGGGCCCTGGCGCAGGCCGGGGTGCCGGGAGCATACGTTGCCTGGGACATCGCTCCCCACGACTTCTCCTCCTTTGTGGCCGCGGTGCGGCTCTTGCCCATCCATGGCGTAAGTGTCACCATCCCCCACAAAGAGGCCGCCCTCGCCCTCGCCGATGCCGCTACCCTAGCGGCCCAAGCCGTTGGCGCTGCCAATACCCTCTTTTGGGAAGAAGGCAGACTCCTGACTGACACCACCGATGTCGCCGGCTTTCTTACCCCCCTCCATGGGATGCCGCCTGGCCGGGCCCTCGTCCTCGGGGCGGGGGGGGCGGCCCGGGCCGCGGTCTTTGGCCTGCGCTCCCACGGCTGGGAGGTCATCATCACGGCCCGCAGCCTTGACCGTGCCACGTCCCTTGCCCAAGCCTTCGGAGGCCACCCCTGGCCCTGGGAAGAGCGCGCGAACCTCGCCGTCGACCTGCTCGTCAACGCCACCCCCCTTGGCATGCGCGGCGCCCTTGAATCGGCCAATCCCTGGCCCTATCCCTTGGACCCCGCCACCACGATCTACGACCTCGTCTACACTCCCAACCCCACAGCGCTCCTGCGGCATGCCGCGGCCCACGGGTGCCGCACCATCCCCGGCCTGCCCATGTTCGTAGCCCAAGCGCAGGCCCAATTCCTCCGCTGGACCGGACAATCCTTCCCCCTCGCCGAGGCCACTTCCCTTATGGCCGCTGCCCTGACCACCTAACAGGTCATGTTCCCTCGACTTGCCATCGCCCTGGCCGCCATCCTGTGGGGCACGACCGGCACGGCCCAGGCCCTCGCGTCAACCGAGGCCCACCCCCTGGCCGTGGGGGCTGTGCGGGTAGTCCTCGGTGCCTCCTGTCTGCTTCTCCTTGCTGCAATTCAAGACCGTCCTGGCCTCATCCAACCCTGGCCCCGCCGGCTCACCCTCCTTGCCGGGACAGGGGTCGCCCTCTATCAGGTAAGTTTTTTTGCCGCCGTGCGGACCATGGGTGTAGCCGCAGGCACGGTGCTCGCTATCGGCAGTGCACCGGTGGCCGCTGGCATCCTCGGCCTGCTCGTGCACCGAGAACGGCCATCCCTGGCCTGGTACCCCGCCACAGCCCTCGCAATCTCCGGCTGCCTCTTTTTGGGAGGAACCGACAGTGCTTGGTCCTGGCGCGGCGCCCCCCTGGCCCTCTTCGCTGGCTTCGGCTACGCTCTCTCTTCGGCCTGCAGCAAAAGCATCCTTCAGACCCGCCGCCCTGAGACCGCCATGGCCGGGGTCTTTGGTGTCGCCGCCCTCCTCCTGACCCCCCTCTTCACCGTCCTTGACCTGGGCTGGCTCACTCCTCCCCGCGCCCTGGCCGCCATGACCTACCTTGGAGTCTTTGCCACAGCCTTGGCCTACGTTCTTTTTTCCCGCGGGCTGGCCACCACCCCAGTGGCCTCGGCGGTCACCCTCTCCCTCCTTGAACCCCTCACGGCCGCACTTTTGGGCCTATTTTTGTTGCACGAACCCCTTACGACCCGCCATGCCATGGGCATGGGCTGTATCCTCCTTGGCATGGGGATCCTTGCCCTGGAGCGCCCTGGCTTGCCAAAAGTGCCGCAGACCACTACCTTGGCTCCAGAATGCACACATCCCAACCCAACGGAGGACTGCCATGGAGAATACCCACCATCTGACCCCTCCTGAGACGCCTCAAGGGCCCCCTAGCGTTGGCGAGCACGAGGGCAGCCAGCACCCAACTCCTGGGGCGTCGCCTACCCAGCAAGCCCTGGAGGGGAACCGACACCCGGCTCTCGATGGGCAAAAATTCCAGGAACTCGATGCCTCTACGGCCGCCATGCTCGAATCTCAGGAAATTCCGGCCATTCAAGGCAGCGGCGACGAGTGGTGGTGTCCCAACCCCACCTGCGAAGTCATTGAGAAATAACCCCACAGGCCCGTGAGCCCCACGGGCCAAGCCTATGCCCACCGTTTGGATCAGTGCCGGCGAAATCTCCGGCGACCTCCACGGCGGCCTGCTCGCCCAAGCCCTGCGCCGCCTCTCCCCAGACCTCACCCTCGTTGGTATGGCCGGGCCGGCCATGCGAGCCGCTGGGGTCTATCCCCACTCCATGACCGAATCGCTCTCGGTCATGGGATTCACCGAGGTCCTCGCCCACGCCGGTCGCATCCTCGGTCTGCTCCGCCACACCCGTCGGCACCTTGCCCAGGTCCGGCCGGACCTTCTTGTCGTCATCGACGCCCCTGATTTCCACTTCCGGATCCTGACCATGGCCCAGGCCCTCGGCATCCCGGCAATTTATTACATCAGTCCCAAGCTCTGGGCCTGGCGTCCAGGTCGGGCCCGATTTTTGCGCAACCACGTCAAACGGCTCATCTCTATTCTGCCCTTTGAGCAGGAATTCTACGCCCGTTTCGGCATGGCCGTGGATTACGTCGGCCACCCCCTCGTGGACGCGGTGCGCACCCCCGAGGTCCTCGCCCAAGCCGTAGTGCCAGGACGTATCGCCCTTTTGCCGGGCAGCCGACGACGGGAACTCGAGAGCCTCCTACCACGGTTCGCCGCCGCGGCTCAGCTCCTCTCTCACCGCCATCCCGGACTCACCTGGGTCCTGCCCGTGGCCCCAGGACTAGACCACGACCATCTTCGCACCCTGTGGAGCAACGGCCCTCCCGTGCACCTTGTCCCTGCAGAAAACCGGTATTCCGTGCTACGGACCTGTCAGCTTGCCCTGGCTGCCTCCGGCACCGTAACCCTCGAGACGGCCCTCCTAGAGGTCCCCACGGTAGTGGCCTACCGCTTCTCGGCCCTCACCTTTGCCCTCGGCAAACGCCTGGTGCGCGTCCCCTGGATTGCCCTGCCGAACCTCATCCTGGGCAAGGAGGTCTTTCCCGAACTCCTCCAAGACCGCGCCCACCCTGCGGCCCTGGCGGCCCATCTTAGCCAATGGCTGACCACACCCGACCTTGCCCAGGAAGTCCGAGCAACCCTCAGCCAATTACCCGCTGTTCTTGGCGGAGGCGGTGCTGTGCATCGCGCCGCCAGAATCATCCTGGAAGAACTCCACCAGGGAGAGCGGATATGATCGTTGGCATAGGGATCGACATCGTGGAGATCAGCCGCATTGCCCACGCCCTAGGGCGCTTTGGACATCGCTTTGCCGCACGTATCCTCGGGCCAAAAGAGCGGCGAGACCCCATCACTCCCCTCTTTCTCGCTGGCCGTTTCGCCGCAAAGGAGGCCATCGTGAAGGCCATTGGCACGGGCTTTTCCGGGGGGATCGGCTTTCATGACCTCGAGATCGCTCCTTCTGCTTTAGGCCAGCCCACGGTCCGCCTCCACCAGGCTGCTGTGGCGCGCCTCCAGGCCCTCGGCGGTTCGACCATCCACCTCTCCATCAGCCACAGCCGCGACTATGCCGTGGCAGTGGCCATCATCGAGACCGAGCCGGAAGTCCTCCGCAACGGAATCGGACATTCCTCCTGAAGAAGCGGTTGACACACACCAAAACCTATCGCTAAGGGCGGCTTCTCGACGTCGGGCCGTTAACTCAGACGGTAGAGTATCTGCCTTTTAAGCAGAGAGTCGAAGGTTCGATCCCTTCACGGCCCACCACATGTCCACCGCGCCCAGGTTCCAAATAAACCTGGGCGTTGTTGCGTGGGGCTCCTCTGGGGCTCCTCTACGACAAGCCCGCTCCTCGGGGCATGCCAGGCGCTGCCCCGAGAACTTCCGTCATCTCGGTTTCCAGCACTTGCCCCTCGCGCTTCCTTCACGATCGCCTTCATCAGGTCGCGATCATCCGCGAACGCTTCCACTGCCGACAACTTCGTCCCGCTTGCCGGAGGTCATGGGGTTCCCTCCTTCTGGGTTCAAGGCCGATCGTCACCACCAACCGCCTCCCACAACCACCTCGCAGCTCGCCACCTCAGGCATTTTTGCACCCCAGTCTGCACACGACCCCAACGGGCTTCGCATCTGGCCGCCTAAAGGGATACGCTCCTCCTCAAGACAACAAACCCCTCTGGCAGGACAGAGGGGTTTGGCGCTTTTGTGGAGCCAGGAATGGGACTCGAACCCACGGCCTGCTGATTACGAATCAGCTGCTCTACCGACTGAGCTATCCTGGCAAATGGAAAATTTGCCCTTATGCGCGCGGTGGCGGGTCGTCAAGAGCCGGACAGAAGACGCGCCCGCACCGCAAGAAACGCCGGCACGTCCGCCAGCAAGCAATCGACCAAACGGGGATCAAACTGGCGCCCTCGCTGGTCGGCCATGTACTGGAGGGTGGCCTCCAGCGACCACGCGGGTTTATAGACCCGTGGGCTCAACAGGGCATCAAGGACATCGGCCACCGCGGTCAGCCGGGCAAAGATATGAATGTCCTCGCCCCGTATTCCATGGGGGTAACCCGAGCCATCCCAGCATTCATGGTGCTCCAAGGCAACCGTGGCCCCAGCCCGCAACAGGCGCCGCGACGACTTCCCAAGGATAGCGGCCCCCATCGTGGTATGGGTCTGCACGATGGCGAACTCTTGCGGAGTTAGCCGTCCAGGCTTCAGCAAGATAGCGTCCGGGATACCGATTTTGCCCACATCATGGAGCGGAACGACCTGACGCAGCAAGGCCACTTCCTCGGCAGGGAGCCCGGCCCGGATGGCGAGCAAGACCGCGGATTCGGTCACGAGACGCACATGCGAGGCCGTCTCCTTGGAGCGGGTCTCCACCACGTCGCCAAGGGTGGCAATAATCTCCGCCTGGGTCTCGGCGATCTCCTGCTGCAGCGCTACATTGTCCATGGCCAGGGCAAGTTGCAAGGCCAAGGTATCGAACATCTGCCCCACCCAGCGCGCTGGCGGCACGAAAAACTCCGCGACCACAACCAAAGCCGTCCCCGCTAGGCGAGCAACAAACCACGAGTCAGAGAGCGACCACGGGCCGGAGCACGAGGCAAGGTGCCGGGAGGCCTGGGCCAACCAGGGCCCCGTCACCCCCTGGCTTGCAGCGATTGGTTCGATACCGTGGGCCTCCGCACGTCCAACGACGACGCACGCCCGCACCGCTGCAGCCTCGGCAAGCCCCTGCACTGTATCCAAGGCCACCGCCGCGAGCTGCGCGTACCCGCGCACAGCGAGCATCCGACTCGCCCCTCGACTCAAGGTGGCCATCCCGTCGCGCGTCACGGCAAGGGCCTGCATCTGTTCGTAGGAACGCAGCGCCGCCGTCAGCGAGGTCATCAATTTGAGCTCGTTGAGTTCTGCTTTGTGCCGGTAATCGTTGATGTCGTAATCGAGGATAACGGACTGCTCCGGGGCCTGGCCCGGATGACCCGTGCGCAGGATAATTCGCACCAGACGATTGCCAAGCTCTTCCCGCACCCAACGCACAAGCTCCAGGCCCGCCCGCTCCGTCTCCATGACGACGTCAAGAAAAATGACGGCAATATCCGCATGCTGCGCCAATATCCCCCGCGCAGCGGCCGCGCTCGAGGCATGGAGAAACTGCAACCTTCGGTCCTGGAAGCGGTACTCCCGGAGAATAAGCTCCGTGAGGCGGTGGACGAAGTCATCATCATCCACCACAAGGACCTTCCATGGCGCCCCAGGAAGGAGGTCCCTACCTTCCGGGGCAATGCGCGGTGGTGTTTCGGTCAGCATGGCTTCTGTATCATCACGATACAGAAGCCAGCCGCCGCCGTCTAGAACCCAAGCTTCATGCCAACCGTTCCACCTGGTCAAAGACGATGCCCTCAGCGCGGGCCTGGGCGATGGCCGTTTTGCCACCGAGCACACAGACATAGGCCTGGGAGGCGGCCTGCTCCATGGCTGACACAAAGGGCGCCGCCACCTCTGGGCTCGTGGCGAGGACCTCGTCGCGGATGCGCTGCCGGATGCTTGTGGTCAGCCCGGAAAGGTTTTGGATCAGGGCACGGAAGCCCTGGGCATCCGGGAGCAAGCACGGGTCAAGGTCGCCGCTCACCCCAATGGCGGCCTGCTCCCAGGTGGCGGCATCGGCTTTGCGCAGGGCCTGGGCGGCAGAGATGAAGGTCGCCAGGGTCGCCGTGAGATTAGGATCACGATAGGAGCCAAAATCCAGGAGCCCGCTGTGCCGTCCCAAAGTACAAAAGGCCCCGTACGCCCCGCCCATGACCCGTACCCGCTCCCACAGCCAGCCCGTGCGCAGCATTTTACAGGCCACCAAGCCGGAGCCATGGAATGCATAGCCGCAAGCAGCCACAGGCAGGGCCATGCCCACGTGGTTGACCTGCATGGGCAGCAAAAAGGCCTCGGAACGCGGCAGTTGGGGGCCAGGCCAGGAGGCCGCAGGAGCGGCCCCTTCTGGCAGGCACTTAGGCCACGCAGCCACTAGCGGCGCAAATTGCTCCACGAGTTCGGGATCACTGGTAAGGTTAAGGGCGAGGCACCCACGGCGCACCACAAGCTCCCGAATGCGAAGCAATATCTCCTGGATCGCATCCCAATCAGTGTCGATGCGTGCTGCCAACTCCCGCACAAAGTGCAGATAGCTCACCCCTCCCAGCCGCTCTTGAAGGGCCTCAGCAGGGTGGAAGAAGCTGCGCAGCCGCATCCCCACAAAGTGATGGCCCCCCGGGACCAATGCCTGTTCCAAACCTGCCTTTTCCTCCAACAGGATTTGGCGAAAGCGCTCTTGGTCATCAAGACGGGCATCGAGCAGGGCATCGGCGAGGATGTGGAGCATCTCCGGCACGCCTTTCACTAACGCCTTGGCCCGAGCTACGATTGCCAACACAGGATGGCCCTCTTCGTGGGTGAGGACCAATGGCCGCACACTGACTCCACCTGTGGCCCGATGGATGCGGGTGGCAAAGGTGGCATAGTCCTCGCGGCTCGTACCGGCCTCAGTGGCGAGCCGCGCCCAAAGGGGAAGATAAGGGACAAGGTCCCAGGGCAAACCTTGGGCATCGAAGGCCACGTCGAGGTAGAACACGCCTGCTGTCGGGATCTCGTGTACCCAAAGCGGTCGATCTCCTGCCTGCGCCTCGCGGGTGGGGACAACACGCACGGCCCGCTCCACATCGGCAAGGGTGAGGCGCGGCAGACGAGCCAAGTCCTCTGGACGGTCCGGAGTCTGTTGCCGAGCCTGCAGGGCCTGCGTGCGCGCCACAAGCTCGGCGTCCGAGAACGGACAGAGCGCCCGCAGCTGGGCTACCCGCTGTTTTTCCTGAGTGAGGAGGGAAGCCGCGTAGCCTTCCCGCGGGACAAGCCGCACCACCGAACCACCGGAATGTGCCACCAAGGCCCGATGGATGAGGGTAGAGAAGAGGGGTTCTCCGCTGGCCAAACGGGCTTTGATCTGGGCCAAGGGGGCCTCGAAGGCGATGGCCTCAAGGGGATCGCGGTCATAGAGCCAGGAGCTCAAGGCCCGGATCATGGCAATCAACCCCTGGGGAGTGGAGCCACTATTGCGTTCGCGCAAATCAAACTCCACCGAATGGATCGCTGCCTCCACAACATCGGTGGGCACGTCTTCCCCCACCAACTGGTGGAGGGTACTCTCGATGAGGGACACGACTGCATCAAGACGGTCTTCGGGCACGCCTTTGAGGCCTACGCTGAAATAGGGTTGGGCGAGTTCGAGTTCCATGCCGCAACCGATGACATCCTCGCCCAGACCGGACTCAATAAGCGCCCGGCGCAGGGGCGAGGCGTCCATCCCAAGCAAAATCTCATCGAGGATGCGTAAAGCCAGACGCGTTTCTGCCGCCGAGGACAAACCGAGCTCTGGCGGGATGAGCCAGGAGCGCAGCACCATGGCCCGTCCAGTGCCATCGGCCTCAAAGGGAAATTCCTGACGCACGACCCCTGGCCGCAAGGGCTGGATCGGGATGCGCGAATCCACTGCCAAGGGATCGAAGGCGTCGAGATACGGGGCCACGAGTTCAAGGCGGGTCGTGGGGTCATCATCGCCAGAAAAAAAGATCCAGCTGTTGCTTGGATGGTAGTAGCGGCGATGGAAGTCCACAAAGGCCTCCCAGGTAAGCATGGGGATGACCGCTGGATCGCCGCCGGAGTCAAAGCGATACAGGGTGTCGGGAAAGAGCGAGTGCTGGGCCCGCTCCATGAGAAAGGACTCTGGCGAGGAATAGACGCCCTTCATCTCGTTATAGACCACGCCCTTGATGGTGGGCTCGGCCCCGACTGCCGCCAGTTCGAGGTGCCATCCTTCTTGTTCCAAGACTTCCGGGGTGAGCCGCGGAAAAAACACGGCGTCGAGATATACATCAACAAGATTATAAAAATCCTTCAGGTTCTGGCTCGCTACCGGATAGCAAGTCTTATCTGGATAGGTCATGGCATTGAGAAAGGTTTGGAGAGAGCCTTTGAGGAGCTCCACAAACGGCTCTTTCACCGGATATTTGCGCGAGCCACAGAGGACCGAATGCTCAAGGATATGGGCTACGCCTGTCGAGTCTGTGGGTGGGGTGCGGAAGGTAATCCCAAACACCTTGTTGGGGTCCGCATTGTGTAAAGAGAGGATTCGAGCCCCCGTTCGATCATGACGGATGAGTTCCACGTGCGAGGCTATCTCAGGGACGAACACCGAGCGCAGTAGGGTAAAACCAGAAAAACCAGAGACAGGGGACATGAGACCTCCTTGCGTACAAACACTCCCCGAGGGGGTGGAAAGGCGTTTTTCTTTGCAAAGCGAGGGCATTGCTGTAAAGCCCTGCGTATCTCTACCTCAAGGAGACTACCATGCCCACCGTCCTCGTCACGGGCGGAGCCGGCTATATCGGCTCCCATACGACGCTCGCCCTCAACCAGGCGGGCTATGACGTTGTGGTTTTCGACAATCTCTCCACCGGCCGCGCAGAAGCCGTCCTCCCGCCAGCGCGCCTTGTTGTCGGCGATCTCGCCGACACGGCCAAGCTCAATGGCCTTATGGCCGAAGCGCGGTTTCATGCCGTACTGCACTTTGCCGGCTCGATTATCGTCCCAGAATCGGTGACGAATCCCCTCAAGTACTACACAAATAACACAACAAATACCACGGCCCTGGTCAGTCTCAGTGTGCGGCATCGTATCCCGTATTTTATCTTTTCTTCTACTGCCGCTGTGTATGGGATCCCGGAACGCGTTCCTGTCGCCGAAGATGCCCCAACGGCCCCCATCAATCCGTACGGCCGCAGCAAGCTCATGAGCGAGTGGACGATCCTCGACGCTGCCGCCGCCCATCCTCACTTTCGCCCCATCATCCTACGCTACTTCAACGTCGCCGGCGCGGACCCAAGCGGACGTCTTGGCCAGTGCACGCCCCAAGCCACCCACCTCATCAAAGTCGCCGCGCAAACGGCCCTTGGCCGGCGCCAAATCCTTGAAATCTTTGGTACAGACTATCCCACCCCCGATGGCACCTGCATCCGCGACTACATCCACGTTACAGACCTGGCTGAAGCCCACGTCCTTGCCCTGCGCCATCTCGAAGCAGGGGGTACGCCCGGGGTCTTCAACTGCGGCTATGGGCACGGCTATTCGGTGCGTGAAATCGTTGCCGCCCTGCAAGAAGCCATTGGCGGCACCTTCCCGGTCCGCGAGGCCCCACGCCGGCCGGGTGACCCTCCGGCCCTCGTCGCCGACAGTTCCCGTCTCCAGCGCACCATGGGCTGGCAACCCCGCCACGACGACATCATCGCCATCGTGAAGAGCGCCTATCTTTGGGAACAACGCCTCTAAACAAGAACACGAGGATTGAGACCAAGGAGGCAAAAGACCTCGTAAGGGATGGTCCCCCACCAGGCTGCAAGCTCTGTGGCGGTAATCGCCGCGGCCCCTGGACCGCCAAGGAGATAGGCACGGTCGCCAGGCCGCACGCCAGGGATGTCCGTAACATCCACGACCGTCATCTGCATGCACACCCGTCCTACAACCGGCGCTCGCCGACCTCCCACCACCATGGCCGCCCGGTTGGACAGGCCACGGGAATAGGCATCAGCGTAGCCTACAGCCACTACCGCGAGCCGCATGGGGCGCGGGGCTCGGAAGGTACGCCCGTAACTCACACTCGCCCCCGCAGGGACCTCATGAACCTGAAGAATGGGGGCATCGACCTGCATGGCTGCCTCCAGAGGTGGGCAGCGATCTTCCCACGCCGTACTGGCCAGAGGATTCGCCCCGTAGAGGGCAATCCCAGGACGCTGGAGGTCAAAATGAGTAGACGGATGGGCAAGGAGCCCCGCAGAATTGGCCAGGCTAGCCGGCAAGGACAGCCCTGCTGCCGCCAAATCCGCAAGAATGGCTCGCAGGCACCCCACTTGCTCGGCCACGAAATCGGCATCATCCGGGACATCCGCCGTGGCCAAATGAGAGAAGACGGCCACGGCTCGCAGCGACGGGGTTTCGCGCAAGCGTCGGCCCAGAGCAGCTGCTTCGTGAGGAGCAAACCCGAGTCGGCCCATGCCGGTATCGAACTTGAGGATGATGGCGGCACACGGCCCGTTGCCTTCTTCGGCCGCGGCCTCCATAAGGGTCCAATGTTCCCAATGCGTGGCAACTGGGACAATCCCCCACCTTTGGCAGGCGCGGGCATCGTCCATGTCCATCGCCCCCAAGAGGGCGATGATCTGCGCGGTTGGGAGGGCCTGGCGCAACGAAACTCCTTCGGCCACGGTGCCCACGGCAAACCGCCGTCCCCCGGCCTGGGCTATCGCCTTGGCGACCGGTACCAGCCCATGGCCATAAGCATCAGCCTTGACAACGGCCACCAGGTCGCACCCATGGCTTCGGAGGCGGACAAAATTGCGAGCTACCGCCGCAGGGTCCACCGCCACCCGCACCGCGTTATAGCCAATCATTGTCCAACCTAGTCGCTGGCCGTGACTTTCTGGAGTTGGAGGATGTCCATATCCCCACGAAAGATCTTGGCAATCCCGTCTTGGTACAAGGTCCGCATCCCGACAGCCATGGCCATTTTCTTGATCTCATCCGCCGGGGTGCGTCGGGCAATGGCCTTGCGGATCTCTGGAGTAGGGACGAGGAGTTCATGGATCCCAGTCCGCCCCTTGTAGCCTTCCTGCCCACACCGTGAACACCCCACTGCCCGGTAGAGCTGGGCACCATCCCGTTGGATGCCAAGCTCGGCAAAATACTCTTCCCCATATTGGGCTACCAAAAAATCCCACTCCTCATCGCTGGGGGTATAGGGCTGTTTGCATGCTGGACAGAGGGTCTTCACCAACCGTTGGGCAAGCACCCCTTGGATGGCCTCAGAAAAATTGAGGGGTTCGATGCCCATCTCCAGCAAACGGGTCACTGTCTCAGGGGCAGAGTTGGTATGGAGAGTCGAGAAGACGAAATGGCCAGTGAGAGAGGCCTCAACGCCAATCTGGGCCGTCTCGAGGTCCCGCATCTCGCCAACAAGAATAACATCAGGGTCAGCCCGCAAAAAGGCTCGCATAATCCGGGCAAAGGTGAGACCAATGGAGGTATCCACCTGAACCTGCTGTAACCCCGGCTGGGTAATTTCTACCGGGTCTTCAACAGTCCAGATCTTTTTATCCGGGGTGTTGATACGCCCCAAAATGGCATGCAGGGTCGTGGTCTTTCCTGAGCCTGTGGGGCCGACCACTAAAAAGATGCCATGCGGCTTCTTCATGATCGCCTCAATACGCTGGGCATTGATGGCGCTTAGATTGAGCTTCTCAAAAGGAAGTGCCTGGCCGGCAGCGAGCATGCGCAGCACTACGCTCTCCCCATACACCGTGGGCACAGTCGCCACGCGCATCTCAATCTCTTTGCCCTTAAAGCGCACCTTGGCCTTGCCGTCCTGCGGAAGCCGTCGCTCCGCAATATTGAGGCCAGAGAGGATCTTGATGCGCGAAATCACAGGGCGCAGCAAGGCCTCGGGGATAGGCAAAATCTTCGTACATGCCCCATCCACCCGCATGCGCACTGTCCCCGCTTTCCCCGGTTTACCTGGTTCCAAGTGGATATCCGAGGCCCCGATCTTGTGGGCATGGATAATGATCTTGTTGACAAAGCTCACGGCCTGCTGCCGGCTCTCGGCAGAAATATCCTCTTCTTCGTGGGACGTTGTCCCAATATCGAGATTCTCTTCGCCAGTGACGGTACTGAGGAGTTCATGCAGGTCAGAAGCGGCCGCATCCTCCTCCTCGACCATCTCCATGGCTGGAAGTTCCTCTTCAGCCTCCTCCCGGGTCACAGCCCCACGGGCTGCCTCAGGAAGGAGAGAAAAGTCACCCAAAAAAGCAAGAATCTCCTCTGGCAACCCCACCCGGAACTCATACCCTGAGGCCCCGAGGGCATGCCGGATGTCCTCGAGAAGATTGAGGTCCGCCGGGTTGTGGACCAGCACAATGCACCGCCCCTCTTCACGCTGAAGCGGCAACCAAAAATTCTTTTGCAGATACGCCCGGTTCATGCCCATGAGCGCAGCGTCGCTAAGGACCTTGCCCTCAAAAGGCACAAACGGGACCTGATAGTACCGCTCCAAAGAAGCACCGATTTCAAGCGGCGGAACACCATACTGACGCCGCAGCACCACCGACACCGGCACCCTCTGCTGGGCAGCAGTGGACTTGGCGGCCTCCAATGTTTCGGCATCGATGAGCCCACTGTGCACGAGCGCGTCAAACGGCCCTTTGGGGAGCCGGAGGTCCTCGTGCATCTTGCGCGCCAGCACCCCCGCCAGCAATCGGGCGACGGCCTCATCTTCCCGGTCAAAAGTGCCCTCGCGCTTATTGACGAGCTGAAGGACGCCGAGGAATGCCTCCCCATGGCTAAGCGGCAACGAGATGAGGTTCCGAGTCACGACCGAGGTGGCCGTGTCGTACTGGGGAGCGAAGCGTAACTCAGGATGGATGAGGGCAAATTCGGATCGATCCAGGCTTTTGAGCAGGATCGGAATACGGATCAAGGCCGTGTATCCGGCCACACTGGAGGTGGCAAACGGCAGGGAAATCAATGTTCCACGATCACCCACTCCTGCCCGAGCCACCAATTCCGAGCGCGAGGGATGCTTGCGGTACAGACGCGCCTGCTCACAGCCAAAGGCCTTGGGAATCTCCTGCACGAGTTGTTTCCACGCCTCATCGAATGAGGGGGCGTATTGAAGGATTTTATTGAGAGAAAGAATAATCTGCGGTTGCACACTGACTCCGTCTTATGCCGCATGCATCATGGAGATAGTCTCACCGCATTGGGACGATAGCCGCTGGATGAGGGCATCCCGCTGCCGGCGGAAGACATAGCGTTCCGAATGGCACCGGATCCGCGCAATGAGTTCCAGCTTATCCGGGACTTTAATCATATAATCGTCAGCCCCTAGCTCAAAGGCCCGTTTCTTGAGCTCGGGCTCTTCCCGTGCCGAGAGCACGATGAGCGGGACATCGCGAAAGTCTTCGCTCGTCTTGAAAAACTTCACCATGGTGAGCCCATTGACTCCCGGCATGACCAAGTCCAGCAAAATGACCGTGGGATGGACTGACAAGGCCATTTCCAAGGCCCGATCAGGCTCCCGGCAATAGTGGAAGGCAATGTCGCGCTGGCTTGAAAGCTTGATACGCATGGCCTCGCCAATGAGGAACTCATCGTCCACAAGCAAAACAGAAAGCGGGATCTGCGGGAACCAATCCCCGTCTGGCGTCGTCATCTATGCCTCCTTACGAACGATCTGTACCGTGGCGAGATAGGCCTCCATGGCATCCAACAGCGCCGCGACTTGGGCCTGGTTTTTCCCGTTGGCCGCGAGCTCCAACTCCACCCCCAGTTGACCCAATGCATCAAAACCATAGGTACTCCCGAGCCCTTTTTGGCTATGCCCATGGCGTCCAATCGTTTCAAAGTCGCTTCGGGGGAGGGCATCACGCATTTCGGCAAGATTGCGGCGCATGGTGTCCAAAAAGAGCGGGATCAAGTCCATGAGTTCCGCGTCCACCGCCACCACAGGATTCGCCGCAGTGGCTCGTGGGATCGAGGGCGACTCCTCCAGCCGCACGGGCTCCACTGCCTCTGGCGCTGGAGGCGACCCATATACCACGTGAACTTGATCCAAGTATTGCCCCAATTGCTGCAAGAGATTTCGCAATTCTTCTGTATTTTTTGCTTCAGCGGCGCATTGAATAGCGAGCCCCGTTTGGCTGACATAGTCAAATCCGTAGGTAGATCCAAATCCTTTATGGCTATGTCCAAGACGCCGAACCGTAGCAAAATCTCCTTGATCAAGGGCGCTCTGCATAATTTCCAAATCTTTGCGCATGGATTCCATGAGGAATGGAATAAGCTCTTGCATTTCTGGCGCCACATAAACCACCAATTTCTCTGGACCAGCATCGGAAATTGCGTCCACCAGGGTACATTCGAGCCGCTCTGTCTGGACTTTTGGGATCTCCCCGGTATCCATAAACGTTGCCAAGAGATTGAAAGCCTGAATGGCTGCGTTCTTCTGCTTGTTCTGGCCAGCCAATTCGAGACTCCGCCCGATCTGGCTTACCGGGTCCACCCCGTAGGTTGCTCCCAACCCTTTCAGGCTGTGGCCACAACGCTGCACCGTGAGGAAGTCTTCCACATCCAGGGCGTCTTGAATCTGGCGCTGAAAATCGCGCACCGTACGTAAAAACATCGGCCGCAACTCTGCCAGTTCCGGGTCGATTTGAACCGGTGACAGGTCCTCATCCGCCCGATCGGGCAAGACCGGCTGGGCCGCTGCCGGGGCAGCGCTCCGCAACGTTTCCCGCAAGCCGGCATACCGCTCGATCATATCGAGCAAGTCTTGCTTCTTGAGAGGCTTGGCCAAAAAGTCCGTACACCCTGCAGCCATACATTGTTGCCGATGCTCCTGAAAGGCATGGGCCGTAAGGGCCACGATAGGCGTGGAATATTCGCGCTTTTCTTGCTCCCAGAGTCGGATACGCCGGGTGGCCTCCAATCCATCCATGACCGGCATCTCCATATCCATAGAGGACGAGGTCAAAAGGCTCACTCATGAAACGGTCCACCGCCACCTGCCCATTTTCGGCATGCGAGAGGACCACATTGGTGTTTTTGAGAAAGAGCTCCACCACCTTGCGGTTCGCTTCCACATCATCCACCAAGAGCACCTTCCACTGCTGTCCTGCGCGTGTCAGCCGCCGATGCTGCTGTTGGGCCAAGAGGTCGAGGACGACTTCCTGCAGACGTACCGCTCGTTCTTGACGCAGGACATAAGCCAACGGGCCGACGTCCGTGGAGCTGGGGAGCTCTCCCAGCTGCTGGGGGGAATCCACCATGAGGACCAGCGGCGGCACATCCATCCCCTGGCCCAAAAGGAGTTGCACCGTCTCAAACCCTGGTTCTCCATCTACCTGGCTATCCACGAGGACCAACTGCACGCCTCCCGATCGCAGCCGGTTGACCGCATCCGCTGGATGCGAGACCGACTGCGGGGATATCCCCCACGCGCGAACCAGGGCGGAAAGGCTGTCATGGGCCTGTGGCCGATCTTCCACCACAAGAATACGCAAATCGGACGGGACCTGGCTGCGAGGCTTCACCTCCGCTGTTTCGAAATCCGGTTTCAGGGGGAGCATGACATAGAAGGTGGTGCCCCGGCCCACTTCACTTTCTACCCAAATATCCCCACCCATGAGTTCGGCTAACTTTTTGGAAATGGCCAAACCGAGGCCCGTGCCGCCGAATTCCCGCGTCGTCGAGGTGTCGGCTTGGGCAAAACTCTCAAAGATAGTTGCCACCTTATCTTTACGGATACCGATGCCTGTATCCTGAACCTTAAAGAGGCAGCATGGCACCCCCGCCTCGTTGACCGCATCTTCTACCACGAGGCGCACGGAACCTTGGTGGGTAAACTTAATCGCATTGCCCACCAAGTTGATGAGAATTTGCCGAATCCGAAACGGATCCCCCTCATAGCGTTTGGCCACACCAGGTGCCACCGAGGAAGAAAGGGCTAACCCTTTTTCCTCCGCGCGATAGACAAACAGCTTATGGATATCGTGCACCAGCTCGTGCATATCAAAGGAAACCGTCTCGAGCTTGATCTGGCCTACTTCGATCTTAGAGAAGTCAAGGATGTCGTTGATAATTCCAAGAAGCAATTCACCAGCAGAACTAAAGGTTCGCACATATTCGGCCTGTTCTTCCGTAAGGCCCGTTTCCTGCAGCATCTCGGCCATACCGAGGATGGCATTCATGGGGGTGCGGATCTCATGACTCATACGCGCCAAAAATTCGCTCTTCGTCCGCGTGGCCTTATCCGCCTCCTCTTTGGCCAAGCGCAGCTCCTCGGCATGCCGCCGCAACAGCTCGCTCGCCTTCTTGCGATCCGTAATGTCCTCGAGGACGACGATAATGCCTTTGTTGGGGTCCTGTTCATCCAGCGCTTTCGCGGAAATTTGGCTCCAAAAGATCTCGCCGTTTTTGCGCCGGAATTGAAACTCCAGCTGGGCGATTTCCACCTCCGGCAATTGGCTGAAAAACTTCTCCACAAAGAGATCAAAATCCCGATTGGAAACATGAAGGTGTACCGGGTCAACATCCGGCATCTCCGCCGGAGCATAGCCAAAAATGGCGGCAAACCGCGCATTGGCACGCACAATCCGATGATCCGGCGAGAGGACCGCGATGCCCACGAGCGAGTTCTCAAAGATGGCCTCTACTTCGCGGAAAGCCCGGTCGAGTTCCTCCGTCCGCTCCGCCACTTTCTGCTCCAAACTCCGGTAGAGCTCCCGCAAATTTCGGCTCATGACGTTGAAGCCCGCAGCGAGCGTGCCGAGCTCATCCGTCCGGCGGTCAAGATTCGAAGCGACAAATTCGCCCCGCGCCAGGGTCTCGGTAAGCTCCGCTAGGTTGGCCACTGGCTGGATGATGAGACGGTTGAGGAAAAAATACAAAAACACCGCAATGACACCGAGGACCACCGCAAACGCGGCGATGAGCTGGATGATCGTGCGCTGAGCTTCGGCTCGCGCCTTGTCAACACGCATCCCCAGCTGCACCTGCCCCAAGACGACACCTCCGCGGGATATCTCTTGGGAGAAAACAAGGACATCGTCAGGAGGAAAGGTCTGGGCCAATGCAAAACGACGCACCCCTGGACGCACTTCGCTGTCATTAAGCGGGCGGCCACTTGCATCGAGGAACAGACAATAGGCCACCGAAGGCGAAAACTCCGCCCGGGCCGCAATTTCATCCACAAGATACAATGCCCCTCGTTCCAAAGCCGGAAGACTGGTCTTGGCTACAAGGTCTACCTGTTCGGCCCCCTGACGGCGCACCTCGGCCAAAAGAAATGCCAGCTGGGTCTGGTACATGAAATACCCGAGCGCAACAAAGCTGGCCACCAGAATAATCTGAATTCCGATGTGGATCTTGAATTGGAGCAGATGATAAAAAGCCCGTCTTCGTTCCATGACCCTCTGTCCTTACCGCGAGTGGATTGCCGTCGGCCAGCTTCATGGCATGGCCAGTACCTCTGCCACTGCCCCCACGAGCTCTTCGCGCTTGATGGGTTTGCTCAAACACCGTTTGGCACCCATGAGTTTGGCCCACTTCAGATAATCCGTGGCCCCACCCCGGCCCCCACCAGACATGGCGATGATACGAATATTGGGGTCGAGCTTGCGCAGTTCACGGATAATCTGAATACCCTCTTTGTCTGGCATAATCATATCCGTGACCACGACGTCGAAAGGATTTTGTCGATACAACCGCAATCCTTCGTCACCATCTCCAGCTTGCTCTACAACATACCCTTCTGCCATAAGCATCTTGGCTAAAGCCAAACACATAAGTTTGTCATCATCGATAACTAGTACTCGCGCCTGCATGCCGACACCTCATTCTGAATCTATTACCGCTGGGGCACAACAAATCCAAAACGTTGTGCCACTTGAAGTCCTTCATTAGAGAGTATGAAATCAAGCATCCACTGCATCGAACTATTACGATATGTCACAACAAAAAGGGACCGTGCCAGTGGGTATGAACCATCCAGTATCGATGTATTTTGAGGCTGCACTGGTGGTTGATTGTCCGCGATACGGAGAGCTACAGGCACAGATTGACGCACCATTGGCAGACTGGTGAACCCAATAGCCCCAGGCTCTCCAGCAACGAAGGCATCCATTGCCGCCGGAGAAGTCGCAAGACGTCTTTTTTGTCCTTCTATCATGGGGACATCGCCCATGACCAATTCCATAAACATCTGCCGTGTGCCAAACGAAACGTCGAGGTCTACGACGGTGATGGGGATATCCGCCCCTCCTATCTCGCTCCACCGCTGGATACGTCCACTGAAGATGCCCCGAACAGTGTCCATATCCAACACCCGCACCGGATTGCCTGGCGCCACGATTACCGCCACGGCATCACGAGCCACGAGATGCGCCTTCATACCAGCAGCAAGCTCCGCTGCGGTCAATGGCCGCGAACTCAACGCCACATCGCAAGCACCGTTCGCAAGCGCGGTTATACCTGCGTCTGTCCCCACGGCTTGCACCTCAACAGCGCGGCGGGACTTAGTGGCAAAAGATATCCCTTCGACCTCCACGCTATCCGGACGTGCTCCTGGGAAGCGGCGGACCTCGGCGGCACCAGTACGGAGCAAGGCCAAGCGCACCCACTCCACCGCGGCCTCGGCCATAACAACGGAACCCGCCACCCGCAGCGGTGGTTCACGGGTAAACGGAGCTGGGAGATACACCCCGCGCACATCCACTCCTCGGGCACCCTGGGGGATAAGGACCGGCGCCGGAACGTCCCAATCTGGCACCGGTTTGAACTCCACGGCCCACAGGACCTCATCGCGTTCCTGTTTCCCCTGCGCGTGCCACTCCCCAACCAGTCGCCAGCCAGCGCCTTCTTTGGCTGCTGCCGGAGGAAAGATGGCCACCGAACGCACCACCGGCTCCTGCCGGCCCAAAAGGAACTCCGGACGCCAGACAATCCCCCCGGCGAGGGCGAGAAGAAGCAGGGCTATCCCCACAAAAAAACCGGCCACCAGGAACGCGTTCGTCGTTGTTCTGTCGCCATACCATGCCCCTATTTGGCCGATACCCAGGCAAACACGGCTGGATCGAAATTTTTGTCCGTAAACCGTGCCCCCACCCGAGAACCACGCACGAAAACGAGCTCCACTTCTTTCACAATACGCCCACCATCCACCGCAGGGAACTGGAGATGCAAGACTTCCCCCCGCGCTAGAGAACGCACTGTATCCTGGACTTCAATGCCCGTCCCTTCCATGGAGATATCGCGGAGCGCTATTTGCGCAACAGTTGTCCCACTCGCGGCATCAATCAATTGCCCCTGAACAGCGAGTGGCTTTCGAAAATACTTGCGAAAATTGAGACTAATCCGAAAAATATGCGCACACCGCGTGCACTTGGCCTTGACTTCCCAGTGCCCCTTCGTGCGCAACGGTTCTATCGGTACGGTCTTGGCGAGCCCACAGCTCGGACAAACGATAGCGACCTCTTTCTTTTTGTAGACATAGAGTTCTACGAGATCCTGAGCGGTCTCCGCCATAATGCTCTCCCCTGGTTATAGTCAGGCCAGGTGGCTGTACCAAAGCGAGGCGCTCGTGGCACAAAACCCCCCCATTGGCAATGGGGGGGCATTTCTTTGTGATATAAAAGCCACAGCCCGTCATCTCATTGACACTAAACAAAAGGCCTTCGCATCCCGAAGGCCTTGATGTCCCTCCAAAGCGAAAGCCATCCCTCAGCCCGCCACTGCAGCCACCAAGGCCGCATGCGCGCCGACAAGACATGCGACAGCCACCAGTCCAAGAATGATCTTTTTGCCGAGGTCCTTAACCATTGTTGACTCCTTGACTTTTTCTCAACGAAAAGCTCTTGCGAGCATTAGACGACAATACGCACACCGTCTAGCATTCCTTTCCCCATTCGGAGGCAACCTATGCCCACCATCTCTTGGAGCGATTTCGAGGCCGTGGAACTGCGCGTTGGCCGCATCATCGAGGTCTTGGACTTTCCTGAAGCGCACATCCCAGCCTACCGCATTCGCGCCGACTTCGGCCCTCAGTTGGGGGTCAAGACCACGAGTGCTCGCATCACAACGCTTTATACCAAAGCCGATCTCCTTGGCCGCCTGATTCTCGGGGTGCTCAACTTTCCACCCAAACGCATCGGGCCTGTCCTCTCCGAATTTCTGCTCACTGGGTTTGCCCGCGACGACGGGGCGATTGTCCTTGCCATACCTGAACGTGATGTCCCGCTCGGAGCGCGTCTCCTCTAAGTTTGTCCTTGAGCCAACGGGATACGTCGCGCCCAGCCATAAAGCCCCTCCAGATCGTAGCGTTGCCGCATTTCATCCACAAAAAGGTGGACCACGACATCCCCTCCATCCACGAGCACCCATTGCCCCGCAGTCAGCCCCTCAACGCCCAGGACTGACCAGCCCTGCTCCCGAAAAAAAACGGACACCTCTTCGGCCAAAGCCTGGGCATGGCGGGCCGACAGGGCCGTTACCAGCACCATGGCATCGCAAAGGGAGAACCTTGATGCCACATCGAAGGCTACAATGTCTTGGCCCTTCTTCTCGTCAAGCCAGCGCACAATGGCAGCTATCTTCTCGTCCACGCGTCTTCCTCCAATCAATGGAGATTTCCTGTATCCCACCTTGGGCCTTTCGGCAAACAGCCTTGACGAACCATAATCGATTGGCCATGGATGGTCCATCTCCATCCCTGACAGCATAAAAACCCATGGAGCGAGGGCTTCGCGTGGCTGGGGATGGCCCGCCCCTTCCCAGAAGATACTCCCCATCAATGCGCCGTCCATCCTATTCCATGGCATGGCCTTGTTGCCCTTCGGCGTGGTCTGGGGTTGAGACAACGAGGAGGACAGGAGTCCGTCGCCCCAGAGTTAGGTACAAAGAAACCAAAATACGCAGGATAGCCCGGCAAGGCTGCAGTGGTGGCGCTCTAGGGTAAGTACAAAGAACCTAGAGTATGCCCCGTTGTCCACAGGAGAGACCCAGGCGAGTCAGCGTCTCGCCTAGGTCGTACAAAGAACCTAGAGTACGCCCCGTTGTTCACAGAGCTCGAACTTGGACTCCACCAAATTAAGGAGATAGCCATGCTCTACGATGTCCCCCAAGAGACGTTACCACGGGATGAATTGGAAGCCCTCCAACTGCGGCGGCTCCGTCAGTTGGTGGATAAAGTGTACTACAATGTCCCGTTTTATCGCAAAAAATTTGATGAGCGCGGGGTGCGTCCCGAACATATCCGCACCCTGGCCGATGTCCAACTCCTCCCCTTCACGGAAAAGCAGGACCTCCGCAATAACTACCCTTTTGGACTCTTTGCCGTTCCTCGGGATAACGTCGTCCGGGTCCACGCCTCTTCTGGGACAACAGGCAAGGCCACCGTGGTGGGCTACACTGCCCGCGACGTGGCCAACTGGGCAGACCTCATGGCCCGTTCCTTTGTGTGCGCCGGCGGCAGTCGCCGGGATATTGTCCACAACGCCTACGGCTATGGCCTGTTCACCGGCGGTTTGGGGATGCACTATGGGGTGGAGCGCCTCGGCGCCACCATCATCCCTATCTCTGGCGGTGGAACCCGACGCCAGGTCATGCTCCTGCGGGATTTTGGCGCCACGGTCCTCTGCAGTACGCCCTCCTATGCCCTGTATCTCTATGAAACCATCATCGAATCCGGAATCGATGTCACGGATCTGAAACTCCACACAGGCATTTTTGGCGCCGAACCATGGAGCGAAAAAATGCGCGCCGAGATCGAGTCGAAACTGCGCATCAAGGCCCTCGACATTTACGGTCTGTCGGAAATCATGGGGCCAGGCGTAGCCATGGAGTGCCGCGAAGCCCAAGACGGCCTCCACCTTTGGGAAGACCATTTTCTCATGGAGATCATCGATCCCAAAACAGGGGAAGTTCTCCCTGAGGGCGCTACGGGCGAGCTCGTCCTCACGACCCTTACCAAAGAAGCCCAGCCGCTTCTGCGCTACCGCACCCGGGACATCACCCGCATCAACGCCATCCCCTGCAAGTGTGGCCGCACCCATCGGCGGATCACCCGCATCCAAGGCCGCAGTGACGACATGCTCATCATCCGCGGCGTCAACGTCTTCCCCCAACAAATCGAGGCCATCCTCCTCGAGACCCAGGGTATCACCCCGCACTACGAGCTGATCCTCCGCCGCGAAGGCAGCCTCGATACCCTCGAGGTGAAGGTTGAAGTGGACGAGCAGCTCTTCTCTGACGAGATCAAGCATTTACAGCGCATTGAGAGCACGATACAAAAGAACATCAAGGAGTTCCTCGGCGTTACCGCCAAGGTCACCCTGTCTGAACCCCGCAGCATCCAGCGCTCCGAAGGCAAGGCCAAGCGCATCATCGATCTCCGCCACAGCTAGCCCCGAGGGAGACACCATGAAAGTTGAACAAATCTCCGTCTTTTTGGAAAACCGCGCCGGACGCCTCGCCGAAGTCACGAAGATCCTCGCCCAGGGCGGCATCAACATCCGTGCCCTCTCCCTGGCCGACACGTCAGACTTCGGCATCCTTCGTCTCATCGTCACCGAGGTGGAGAAGGCCAAAGACCTCCTGAAAGCCGGCGGATTCACCGTTGGGCGCACCAATGTGGTGGCGGTGGAAGTCGCCGATCGCCCTGGTGGACTGCATAGCATCCTGGAGATCCTCGGCGCGGGGGGAGTTAACGTGGAGTACATGTACGCCTTTGTCACCCAAAGTGGCCAGAACGCGGTGCTTATTTTCCGCTTTGACCGCACGGATCAGGCCATCGAGATCCTCCAGGCCGCGGGGGTGCGCATCCTCTCTGGACCAGAGCTCTACGCCCTGTAGGCGCGTTCCTCCTGCCCTCAAGCGCCAACGAGAAGCGGAACAGGGCTACCCCTGACTGCCGTTCGTGGCGTGTTCTTCCTGCCTTAGAGGATGGCGCCAATGCGGCGGGGGCCCAAAAACAGGGCGCGCACGGGGCGCCCTCTTGAGGGCAGGGGCAGCAAAAGGGAAAAAAGGCGCAGGCATCCCATGGAGACCCCTGCCCACCCGGGCTGCAGGCCGAAGCCAGCGGGCACAACAGTGCCCGCATCGAGCCTTACTCCAGAGCCTCCGCCATCTCGGCAAAAAACCGCTCGGCCACAAAAACCCCAGGAAACTGCTTCTCCCAAGTCGCCAGTTGGGCCCACAGGCCATCAAAACCCTCCACCTCCTCCACCCGCTGGCCGTCCACGAATAACCGAAAGCGTGTCCCCTGAGGGCAGCGGGACATCAGCATTTCAAGGGTATGGCCACCGCTCCATACACGCCATGGCGCCCACCAGGTCGTCCCATCACCCTCGGTCTTTTTGTACTTGGCAAAAAACGTCTCCCAGAGTCGCTCCATTTCCTGTCGCTCCATCATGCACCTCCTTAATTTCACCCTCCCTTGACCTCCATGCCAAGACGAGGCAATTGGTCGGACCAATGACTGCTTCGCTCCCCTCCACAATCCTGCGCCTCATCGAGGACCTGGGTCTTGCCCCAGGAGACCAGCTCCCCCCAGAACGGGAACTGGCCCAACGTTTTCGTGTCTCCCGCGGCAGCATCCGCGAGGCCATGAAAACCCTCGCGGCTCAGGGGGTTATTGCAAGCCGCCACGGTGCCGGGACCTTTCTGGTAAGCCCCCTTCGGGCCTTCTCCCAAGCGCTGGGGCGCGCCCTCACGGATGCCCGCTGCCGCATAGACGCCCTCTTTGAGCTTCGCCTTGCCTTGGAGCCCGGCATCGCGGCCCTGGCGGCTCGTAAAGCCACACCAAGCCACACCCAGGCCATCGCTGAAGCCATCGCTCTCCAGGAAGCCGAGACCGACCCAGCCCGCTGGGGGGCCTATGACCACGCCATCCACACCGAGTTCGCCCGGGCCACGGGCAACCTCCTCGTGGAGGAACTCGTCACGGCCCTCGCCGCCCCTCTCGCCGAGACCCGCGACGAGGGACTCCAATCGCCAGAGCGCCACGCGGCCTCAGTGGCCGGACACCGCCAAATCCTCGAGGCCATCCTTGCCCACGACCCCGCCGCTGCGGCCCTGGCCATGGAGGCCCATATCCTCTGGTCCCACACCCTCATCCAACTGCCCCCCAAGGAGGAGTACTCATGAAGGAAATCCGCGCCACTGCCAGAGAACTCATGCACGGCTACTGCCGAGTTTGTCCCATTTGCAATGGCAAGGCCTGCGCTGGCGAGGTGCCAGGTATGGGCGGCCTAGGCACGGGATCGGCCTTTACCTCCAATGTCGAGGCCCTCGCCCGGGTACGCCTCACCATGCGCCTCATCCACGATGTCACGGAGCCAGACACCCGTGTAGACTTCCTCGGGCAAACCTTGGCCATCCCCATCCTCGCAGCCCCCATCGGCGGGGTCTCCTTTAACATGGGGGGAGGGCGCAGCGAGCAAGAATATATCGATGCCGTCATCCACGGCTGCGCCGCCAAAGGCACGCTGGGCTGCACCGGCGACGGTGTGCCGGACTTCATCCTCGATGCAGCTTGCACAGCCCTTACCGCTGCCAAAGGTCGCGGCATTCCTTTTATCAAACCATGGGAAGACGAAGAACTCTTGCGCAAATTGGAGCGAGTCCTGGCCACCGGCGTATCTTTCGTCGGCGTGGACATCGATGCCGCCGGGCTTGTCACCCTGCGCAAAATGGGCCGCCCTGTTTCCCCTCGGTCGGCCAAGGCCTTGCGGCTCATCCGGGACCGCGTCCCGGTTCCTTTTATCCTCAAGGGCATTATGACCCCAGACCAAGCCCGCCTCGCCGTGGACTCTGGGGTGGATGCCATTGTGGTCTCCAACCATGGCGGTCGCGTCCTCGATGGTACCCCAGGCACCGCCGAAGTCCTTCCTGCCATCGCCCGGGCCGTAGGCCATTTGATTCCGGTTCTCGTGGATGGGGGCGTGCGCAGCGGCGGTGATGTCCTCAAAATGCTCGCCCTCGGCGCCCGGGCGGTGCTTATCGGACGCCCATTTTCCATCGCTGCGATAGGGGGCCTGCAACCGGGCGTCGAACAGTATCTGGACACCCTCACCCTCGAGCTTAGGCAAGCCATGGTCATGACCGGGACAGCCAGCTGCCGGGCCGTGTCCAGCGATATCCTGGCCTAACCCCACCAAAGCAAAGAGCCTGCCGTGGCGCTTTATCATGACCTGGGGCCTGCGAAAGCGAGCACACCACCATTTTCACTAGGAGGCCCATAAAACACAGCAGGCGTGCCGGTGGGCACAACCAAAGGCGGCCTCTGAGCACCGGAGAAAGCCCCACGCCCAGACGCGCCAGCCCTCCGCGAGCTTATGGAGGCCGCCAACTGCCCCCGTTGAGCACTGCAAAAAACCAGGGGCCCCAAAAACCCGCAGTGGAGGATGTCACGCCCTTTGACTACTGGAAAAAAACCATAGAGGCAGGGCCCCCAAAAGCTTGCAGAGGGCATCGCCACTGCGTGGCGGAATACCCCTCCCGTGGCCTGGAGGGGCGAAACCGGCTCGTTGAGCCGCTGGCTGTTGCGCACTTCTGGAATACCTTCATCGCTTCCCCCTGGACGGCAGAGGCGAAACCGGCTCGTTGAGCCGCTGGCTGTTGCGCAGACATAACGTTTTCCCTCGGCGAGGCACGAGGCCCTAGGCCTTGTTCCCGTTGGCGGGAAAAGCGTGGGCTATTCCTGAAGGCGCTCTATCCCGGCCTCAAAGAGGGGCAGCCCCGGTACCTCCACCTGTCGGGTCCACCGGACTACGCCTACATAGGCCTCCAGCAGACTCAAGGCCGAGCCCTCGGGGACAAATCCCTCAAAGACGAGCTCCACACGAGCCCCGTCCTCAAAGGGGGAACGGGACACCAGACGAAATCCCCCTGCGCTGTGGTCCACCATCCGGGCATATTGGACTCGCCAGCCAGCATACCGCACCCGCACTGGGGCCAAACATTCCAAACGCGCAAAGCGTCGGGCATCGGAATTGGAACAGCTGTCGTTCATAGCCCCAAAATTTCACCGGCCACGGCCCAGCTGTCAACCGGATTGACGGGCCGCCTTGCGCACGGGGGCAGCCAACACCTCGGCACAAGCCCGCCCCATCGTCTCCGTGGGGATTTCCGGGTGCCACACCCTATCGTTGCCCACACCCTTAGGGATTTCCTTGACACCGAGCATTTGTCCTCCCTAACAAGGACAAGAATCGTTAAAAGCATCGGGAGACCCCACCCATGTTCGTTGTCCACCGCCCGAAGGTATCTGGGGACTACGTTCTGGCCCTGCCGAGAGCCGTTCGCGCTCGGGGGGGACACATCCCCCGCTGTTGCCGTCGCTGCCCTGTGCCGCTTGCAGCACAGCCGAGGGCCGTTTGCGGGTTTTCCTTCCCTTGTGCCGTAGCGTCAGGCTTCACCCTCCTTGAAATCGCCATCGTGCTCGTTGTCATCGGCGCACTCCTGGCCATTGGTGTGGCCTCGTGGGTCACCTTCGCGGAGGGCCGGCGCTTGGCCAAAGGTCAGGCCCAACTCCTTGAGCTGCGCGACTGTTTGCTCCGCGCAAGCCTCATCCATGAGCGCTATCCCAGTGACACCAATTTTCTACGCTGCCGCAACGAAACTGGCCCTGACCCCTGGGGGGGGGATTTCCGCTTGGTGCGGGGGCTCGACAACGCCACCAGCCTCCCCCTCAATGCCAGTTTTGCGGTAGTAACGGACCCGGTCCGTGCCCAAGCCCTTGCGCTTCCCCATACCGGGTGGCGCATCCTCCTGCCAGAGGCCAACGTTACGGCGATTGCCTTTGCCCTTGTCAGCCTCGGTAAGGATCACCTCGCCGATCACCCCAGTTACGCCGGCCTCACCACGGCTGCCATCGCAAACCTCACCAACGATTTCGACTTTTCGAGCACCACCAAAGACGACCTCGTCCTCCCTGTCCAGGGCTACGAGGTCATGGGCTTTCTACGCAACGTGGTAGGGCCCCAATGAACGCACGCCACGCTGGATTGACCCTCATCGAACTGGCTATCGTCCTCGTCATCGTGGGGATCATTGCCGCCCTCGTGCTGCCGGCCCTCAAAAGCGGTATCCTGCGCAACAAAATCAGTATGGCGCGGTCCACCCTCCAAGGGGTGCGCGACGGGGTCATTGGCCATGCCCAAGCGCATAACAATATCCTGCCGTCTTCCCTCGCCCCACTTGGCACCCCCCGGGACCCGTGGGGTCAAACCATCAGCTACTGGGCAAGCCCATCCCTTACCACCACCGATCTCTGCACCCACAATGCCACAAACGGCACCTTCCGTACCCCCGAAGGCCAAAACGTCACCAACGTGGCCTTTACCCTCGGCAGCGCAGGTCCAAACTTCCAAATCGACGCCCCTGTGGGCCCTGCCACCAACGGCCAGATGGCCGATGACGATCTCCTTCTTTTCGTCACGTTAGAGCAGCTCAAGACCATCTTGTGCACTGATCGCCAACTCGCCGGCGGAGGCGGAGACCCCGGCGCCCAAGCCTCCTGGAACGACATCCTCAGCAATACCGCCATCGTCAAAAGTGGCCCCGGCAATCTCGGGGCCATGGTAACGGGTTCGAGCATTGTTCTTGGCGTCCCCAACGGCACAACCCCTGGATCTTCCTTTGGTTGTGTCTGGTACACCGGCAATTTGAACTCCTCGAGCGGCACCCAGGTGTGCACCAACGGCAATTGTACCTTGGGCAAAGGCCTGCGGGCCTATTTTACCTTTACCGTGCAAAACGTCGGCGGGACCCTCGCCGATGGCTTTACCTTTGCCGTTATCAGCGCCCACACCAATTCCCACGCCTCGTGCGGCGGTAAGGGCTCTGCCCTAGGATATGCGAGCACCTTTAACCAGCCGGGCGACGATGGCGTATCGCCCTTTGTCCTGCCACCCAAGACCGCCCTTGAGTTCGACGTCTATACCTCCGGATGGTATAACGACCCGGGGAGCCATCTCGATCACCTCGGCATCGCCTACTGGGGCTCCAACACCGGAGTCGATGATCTAGCGCGGGGAAAAGATGACCTCAGACATAATACCATCCCATCCGATGGCAGCCCAGCGCATCCCAATTGGGTCAGATCCTCGAACCAAACGTATTTCGACGAGACCGGCACCGTGACCTATCCTGTGCGCCTCGAAATCGTCCGCAACGCCACGGCCGGAACCTATACCACCCATGTGTGGTTCAATTGTGTCTCTTGTGGCGATCTCACCACCTCGGGCCTCAGCGGCCCGCTCCCACCAGGGCAGCGTTTTGCTGCCGCAGAATACTTCAACAATACCGCTACGCTAAACAGCACGTGGAACCTCCTCATGGACAAGGTTCTCCTTGGTTGGACCGAGGGGACAGGAGGGTCCCGACAGCGGATCACCATCACCAACGCGACCTTCTTTTTCCCGGAGTGAATCGATGGTCCCTCGTGGCATCCCCTCGATGAAAGGAGCCTCCGTGTGGTGGGCCAGCAGCGGCGTACGCCACGCAAGCATGGGCCTCGGAATCGACTCGCTGGAAGCGGTCTCCAGGTGTCTTGGCCGCGTCAGGAAGCATCCCCAAAGCTCCCGAGGTGGCTTTACCTTGGTGGAGGCGGCCATCGTGTTGATCCTCCTGGGCATTATTGCCGCCTTGGTCATCCCAGCCATGGTGGCCAGCACGAAGCACGAAAAACGCCAAGAAGCGAAAGAAGGGCTCCTTAGTGTTCGCCATGCCATCATCGAGTGGGCCAATGCCCACGGGGACAAGCTCCCTGCAAACCTCACCGCTGCCAACATCTTAAATACCGACGTCTGGGGACGGGAATATATCTATGCCCCGTTCTCTTCCGCCCTCTCCATTTGCACGGACCTCAACGCCACGCCGGTCTTTCTCCAGAAAGACAACACCACCCTTCAGGCGGCCTTTCTCCTCGCCTCGCTCGGCCATGACCCCACCCAAAACGCCATCTATCCTGCTACCCCCACCAACCCAGCCACGCCCGTTGACCTCACCAACCCGTACGACGACCTCATCGAGTGGGTGGGCAAAGAAGAACTTTTTTACCTTATCTGCACAGGAGGAAGCAGCCATCCTCCCCACAATGCAACAAAACATATTCTCTATAGCAATTCTCCAATAACCATCCCATCAAACTCTGCCATTAGTGGAAGTGTTGCCAGTGATGGCAGCATAACCCTTAATCAAAACACCAATATAAATGGGATTCTCTATTCTGGAGGCTCCGTCAACATTCTCCTAAATACAAGCACATCAGGCATAATTGCCAACGGCGCAGTCTCTATCAATCAAAATGTCAATATTTATGGCGACGTTCATGTGGGAGGAAGTCTCACCATCGGAGCCAACACCCATATCTATGGCAATGTGTATGCCGGCGGCAGCGTCACCATCCTCGGGACCGTCCACGGCAATGTCTCTGCCGGTGGCCTTGTGGACGCTCCTTCAGGGAGCGTTACCGGCACGATCCAACAAAATCTCGGCAGCCCGGTGCCTGGACTCCAAACCTACGTATCGCCTGGCATCCCCAAAATGCAGACCTTTAGTGCCTCAGGCCCCAATATCTCGAGCAGTGGGACGCTGCTGCCTGGAAACTATGGCGCTGTCTCCATCCCCAATAACGGCCAACTAACCCTGCATAGCGGCACCTATATCCTCGCCTCCCTCTCCATGGGCAACAACGCCCAGCTGCGCTTCAACTTCAATGCCACAGGCACCCTCCAAGACATCGCCCTCTTTGTTGTGGGCAGCGCCAATTTCACCAGTGTGACGACCCTCTTTTCCACAGACAACGCCACGTATCTCTCGGCGAATAACGCCTCCACCGATGCCGCCAAACGGGTGTACCTGGAGGCCCACGGTGGTTTTTCCTTTAGCGGCGCCACGAGTGTGTGGATCGGTGGGGTCCTCACCAACGGCCCGGCCACGATCAACGCCAAGGCCTTTGTGGGCCATATCTCGGCCATCCCCCCAGGAAGCTTCAACCTCGGGAGTACCAATTTCGTCTATGTGCCATCCAACTTCGCCCAAGCCCATTGGTAATGGATTCTCCCTTGTGGAAATGGCCCTCATCCTCGTCATCATGGGGTTCATCGTCACAACCCTCATGCCGCGCATCATTGGCGGCATCAAACGGGACATGACCGCAGAAATCAAACGGGCGGTGCGCAGCGCTCGCAGTGAAGTCCTCGGCTATGCCAAAGACCATGGCTGCACCCTCCCCTCCAGTGGCTGGTTTCAGGCCACCGCTGCCCACCGCCTTGGCCGCCTCGGAGAAGGACTCTTCTACCGTTCCTCCGCAACAAGCCTCATCTTAGTCACCGGAGTAACACAACCAGTGGCCTTTTTCATCGCCAGCAACGGGACTGACCAGACGAACGACACGGATTATACCGCCAATCCTGTTGATCTGCGCTCCATTGAAGACGATATCGTGGATTTTGCCACCGCGCAGTATGTGGAGTCGTTGTGCCCCTAACCTGTCCTAAACCACTGTTTCCCCACGAATAACGATCCGAACGGCACCTCCTTCCCTCCAAAATCGAGCCCCCTGAATGGCGGAGGCATGCACAGGAAGGCAGCGGCCTTGACGAACCAAAACGCCCAAAAGCGGGCTCACGCATGACGGAGCAACAGGACGGTGGTGCGCAACGAGATGGCGGCATCCTCCGAAAGGAAGCACCCCTGAAAAGGCGCGCTGGGAAGAGCTGGTCTTCAGGCACCAAAGCAAACCTAAACCGGGAGTTGAGCCCGCCACTCCAGCTTTGGCAAAGGGACAGATGCTCCCTCCACGGGGGGAGTTCCCCTCCTGTCTTCGGGTAAAAGAGAAGCAGGAAATTTTCCCTGGGGGGGCCTCCGCCCCCCTAGTTAGATTCCCTGAGCACGCGGCGGGCCCGCTCCACGATCGGCCAGAGGATTTGGGGGGGATGGCTGCCCTCGCCTAGCCCCGCTGACCACAGCACTTCTTGTACTTCTTGCCACTGCCGCACGGGCAAGGGTCGTTGCGACCGACTTTGGGCTCGGCACGGCGTTGGGTCTGGGGTCGTTCCTCCTGCTCAAGGCCAGGGGCGACATATTCTACTGCCGCGGCTTCTTCGTGGCGCAAGGCCTCGGGCTGGGTGACTTCTACCTGAAGGTGGGTGAGGGCCCGCAAGGCACCTTCGCGGATCCGAAGGAGCATCCCCTCAAAGAGCTCGAAACCCTCGCGCTTATACTCCTGTTTGGGGTCCCGCTGGGCATAGCCGCGCAGACCAATCCCCTCCTTGAGATAGTCCATCTGGAGCAAGTGCTCTTTCCACGCACGATCGAGGGTATCGAGAATGAAGAACCGTACGATCTCGGTGTAGTGATCCGGAGCCGCCTGGCGGTGGAGATCGAGGATGCGCCCCACCAGTCTTTTAGCCTCCTCGCGCGGAACAAAAACTGGCGCTTCCGCGGCTTGCGGCAAGACACGACGTAAGGCCAAAATATCATCCACCTGAGCCGCCACCTGAGCCTGAAGTGCGGCTTCCTCATCGCCGCGGCGCCGCTGCTCCCAGGGCTCATAAAGGGCCTCAAGGAGGTCGTCGAGGAACTCTTCCAACAGCCCATCAAGCTGTGGGGCGGTCATGACCTCGCGGCGCAAGGCGTAGATGACCTCACGCTGCTGGTTCATGACGTCGTCGTATTCCAGGAGTTGTTTGCGAATTTCAAAGTTGTATCCTTCCACCCGCTTTTGCGCGTTCTCAATGGAGCGCGAAATAAGGGGATGTTCAATGGACTCGCCTTCGGTCATGCCTAGCTTTTCCATAAGGCCAGAGATGCGATCTGAGCCAAAAAGCCGCATGAGCGGGTCATCGAGGGCAATGTAAAAGCGGCTCTCCCCGGGGTCCCCCTGCCGACCTGCCCGACCTCGGAGCTGGTTGTCGATGCGCCGGCTCTCATGCCGCTCCGTGCCGAGGATAAAGAGACCACCGAGTTCCCGCACACCCTCACCAAGGACGATGTCCGTTCCCCGCCCCGCCATGTTGGTGGCAATCGTCACCCGGCCACGCTGACCAGCCTGGGCCACGATCTCTGCCTCTTTTTCGTGCTGCTTGGCGTTGAGCACCGCATGGGGAATGCGGCGCTTCGCCAGCAGGGCGGAGAGCATCTCGGACTTTTCGATGGAGGTGGTGCCCACCAGCACCGGCTGTCCCTTGCGGTAGAGGCGCTCGATCTCTTCCACAATCGCCAGGTATTTCTCCCGCTGGGTGCGGTAGACAACGTCTGGATGGTCCACCCGGATCATTGGCTTGTTGGGCGGGATGACGACGACCTCCAGGCCATAGATTTGCTGGAACTCCACGGCCTCGGTATCCGCTGTGCCCGTCATGCCGGCCAGTTTGGCATACATGCGAAAGTAGTTCTGGAAGGTAATCGAGGCGAGAGTCTGGTTTTCCGCCTCCACCGGGACCTTTTCTTTGGCCTCCAATGCCTGATGGAGGCCATCACTGTAGCGGCGACCTGGCATAAGTCGACCCGTAAATTCGTCTACAATGACGACCTTGCCGTCTTTGACGATGTAGTGATCGTCACGGATAAAAAGATGATGGGCGCGCAAGGCCTGCAAAATATGGTGCTGCAAAGTAATATGCGCCGGATCAAAAAGGTTCTCGACCTCAAGAAGCTCCTCACAACGGGCAACGCCCTCATCGGTAAGGGTAACGGTGCGGACCTTTTCATCGACGGTAAAATGGATATCCCGGCTAAGGAGCGGGATGATGGCATCGATGCGAGCGTAGAGTTCCGTCGACTTCTCCCCAGGGCCAGAGATAATAAGCGGGGTGCGGGCTTCATCGATAAGAATCGAGTCCACCTCATCCACAATGGCATAATGGAGTTCCCGCTGCACAAGCTGTTCGGCATAGAACTTCATGTTGTCGCGCAGGTAGTCAAAGCCGAACTCGTTGTTCGTCCCATAGGTGACGTCAGCGGCGTAGGCAGTCTTCCGCTCTTCATCCGAAAGACCATGGACAATAACCCCCACCGAGAGCCCCAAAAATCCGTAAATGGCCCCCATCCAGGCGGCATCACGGCGAGCGAGGTAATCGTTCACCGTCACCACATGGACCCCACGACCCGTCAAGGCGTTGAGCACCACCGGGAGGGTAGCCACAAGCGTCTTGCCCTCACCTGTTTTCATTTCCGCAATCTTGCCCTGGTGCAGGGTGATGCCGCCGATAATCTGTACGTCAAAATGGCGCATACCCAGGGCACGCCGGCCAGCCTCCCGAGTGAGGGCAAAGACCTCGGGTAGCAGGTCGTCAAGACTGCGGCCCTGCTCGACTTCACGTCGCATCTCGGCGATGCGACGGGCAAAGGCTTCATCCGGCAGCGCAGCGACCTTGGGTTCCCAATCGTTTACCGCCGCCACAATCGGCCGCAAGGACTTGAGATAGCGGTCATTTTTGGTGCCAAAAAGCTTTTTCGTCAAAAACCCAAACATATGTCTCCTTGCAGGAACCGTCCCTAGCGGACCATCTCCCGCTCCAGGTCGCGGGCAATAGCCCGACGCCGCAGTTCCTCGCGGCGATCGTGCAAGCGTTTGCCCCGAGCCAAGGCCAGTTCCACTTTGATCCTACCGTTTTTGAAATACATCTTCGTGGGCACCACGGTAAGCCCTTTTTGCTCCACCTTGGCCGCCAACCCAGCAATCTCTCGGGCGTGCAGCAGGAGTTTGCGATCGCGATCCGGATCATGCTGGGCATAACCGGCATTGGGGTAAGGGGAAATATGCACCCCCGTCAGCCAGGCCTCGCCACCGTGGAAGACGACATAGCCATCACCGAGGTTGACCCGGCCCTCGCGCAAAGATTTCACCTCAGACCCGGTCAGCACTAAGCCCGCCTCCACGAAGTCGAGAAATTCATATTCATGGCGAGCCTTCCGATTGGCCGATACCAGCTTCACGCCCTGGGGCTTGGCACTCATACCGTTCCCCCTTCCTCGCCCAGGAGCGAGACTGAAAATAAGAGCTCTTCTGGAAAGCGCCGGTAGATCATCTCCCGTACAAGGCGGTTATTACTGGCTACCGACTGGCTACTCATAATCTGTTTTAAGAGGGCATCACACTCTTCGAGAGTCATCTGACGCACCAATCGCTTGATACTCGGAATGGAACGAGGATTAAGACTTATGGAGTCAACCTGCATCCCCAAAAGCAATGGAACACAAAATGGATCCGCAGCGAGCTCACCACAAACACAAACTTCAATGCCTGCCTGGTGACCAGAATCGACGATCCATTTGATAGATCGCACAATAGCGGGGTGAAGGGGCTGGTAGAGAGGGGAAACATCTTTATTGGTACGATCAATCCCCAGGGTATATTGGATAAGATCATTGGTGCCGACGCTAAAAAAATCCACTTCCTGCGCCAAGACGTCCGCGGTCATGACGGCGCTCGGGACCTCCATCATAATACCGAGGGGCATGTCTTCGCGAAAAGGGATCCCTTGCGCTGCCAACTCCTGTTGCACCCGGTGGTAGAACTTCTTCGCCTCCACGAGCTCCTCAATCCCGGAGATCATCGGGAGTAAGAGCTGGACATTGCCGACGACGCTGGCACGAAGGATCGCCCGCAGTTGGGTGCGGAAGAGGTCCCGATGGCGCAGACAATACCGAATAGCCCGCAACCCAAGGGCAGGATTCGACTCTCGGCCTTGCCGCAGGCTCGGGACAAGCTTGTCTGCCCCCACATCCAAGGTCCGGATAACCACCTTGTGCGGGGCCATGAGGCTAGCGAGATCGAGATACTGCTCGGCCAATTCATCTTCGTCTGGGGGGGTGGCGCGGTTCATGAAGGCGTACTCCGTACGGTACAGGCCAATGCCCTCGGCCCCCAGGTCCCGCACCGCCACGACTTCTTCGAAAAATTCGATATTGGCCAAGGCCTGCACCCGAAAACCATCCCGCGTCTCCGCTGGCAAGTGGCAAGAGCGCAGTACCACTGCCTGGTACTCGTCAAAACGGGCGGCAAGCTCCGTGGCGCGGGCAAGCTCATCTTCGTCAGGGTCCACGAGCAGCCGGCCATGGAACCCATCCAAAATGACCAATTCTCCTGCCAAGGCGCTATCTAAGGCCTCGATGCCCACTACCGCCGGAATCTGCAGGGAGCGAGCCAGAATGCCCACATGCGAGGTCTTGCCGCCACTGGCGGTGGCAAGGGCAAGGACTTTGGCAAAATCGATCTCCACCAAATCCGCAGGACTCAAGTCCTGCGCCACAAGGACGCCACGCTGGGGCATACTCGCCACCTGGGCCTGACCCACGAGGATCCGCAGGACCCGCTCCGCGGCTTGGCGCACGTCCTGCATCCGCGCCCGCAGATAGTCGTCCTCCACCGCCGCAAAGGTGGCCTCCACCCCAGCTAGGGTTCGCTCTAAGGCCCACTCGGCATTGATGCCTTCAGCCACCGCCGCCAGGGCCTGGTCCTGAAGCTTGCGGTCCTGAACAAGGAGCAAGTGCGCTTGCACCATGGCCGCGTGCTCCCGCAGGTCTTCCGGCACGGCGGCCAAAAGCCGCCCAAGTTCTGCCGCGGCACTGGCAAAGGCCTGCCGGAGACGCGCTTGCTCCTGGGGGACAGCCTCCGGGGGAATGGCATGGTAGGCAGCGCGGGCAAACCAATCGCGATCCAGGACATACGCCCGACCAATGGCCACGCCAGCGGCCACAGGGATCCCATGGAGTACCCGACGCGCCATCATTCCTCTCCAAAACGTTCACGGAACAACTGAGCCACGGCCTCCACTGCTTCCTGGGCATCGGGGCCATGACCTCGAACGCGCACCCACGCCCCCCGAGGGGCGGCCAAGGTAAGGATGTCCAAGATGGATTTGGCGTCCACAGCCCCGTCCTGGGTTTCCAGCACCAGGTCTGCGGCAAAACGCTGGGCGGTCTGGCAGATCTTTCCTGCTGGCCGCGCATGGAGCCCCAACGTGTTAGCCACCTGGACGGTACACTCCCAGGTATGAGCCCCCGCTTGCCTCATCGTGCGAACCCCAGGAACCACACGCCACTTACGGCAAGCACAAAGGCAAGCCGCCACAACCCCCGCGTGGCCACCAAAGCGCCACCCCCAGCCACAACGCCTGTCGCCAGCATGGCCCATAAACCGCCTGGGGCCGCCACCGTGGTCGCCACCAGGGCAAGCCCCATGGCACCGATCACCTTGAGCCGCCGAGCCCAATTGATGAGATCCCACCGCTTAAGTCCCTGCAAAAAAACGAGTCCCTCGGCGTACGCCCGCAAAAAAGTACGATACTTGAACCCCTGGAACACGGAGGCGACAACGATCATCCAGCCCAAGGCCCAGCCCCACCAGCCGCACACCAGCAACCAACAGTGCACCACGGCCCACACCGTCAGGACCCCGCCACCAAAAAAGGCGTCACCTAAGCCCGACAAGGTAAAGATCACCGTTGGGCGTACCGCAGCCAGGGCCTGCGGCGCCAACACCCCTTGGGCGATGCGCTCTTCGAAGAACAAAAACAACCCCACCAAGGCTGGCGTCCAAGAGGGATGGGTATGGTACAGTCCCAAATAGCGATGCCGCGCCCGCTGCAGGGCTGCAGGGTCATGGCCATAGAGATGTTCGAGGGCGGGATGGAGGATGAATACGAGCCCCACATTCTGGAAGCCGCGCATCGTGTACACCGCTCCCACCAAATAGGTGCGCAAAAAGATACGCAGCAAGAGCCGCCGGGGGATCATCGCTCCTCCACGAGCATGCGGTACACCTCCTTGGCCGACCAGCCCGAAACCCGAGCCAACCGCCGGGCCACCTCACGGGGGCCTAGGCCCGCAGCCACTAAGGCCCTCGCCTCGTGCATCAGACGCGCGGCCTCCCACGCCGGCTCGCATCCCTCTGGCGGGCCCACCACCACCGTGACCTCTCCCATGAGCCCAGAGAGGGCTGCCATGTCCTGGCCAAGCCGGCCATGGATAAAGGCCTCGTGGCGCTTGGTCAATTCCCGGGCCAAACAAAAGGCCCTCTCCCCAAGCACCCGATGGGCCACGGCCAGGGACGCCGGGACACGGTTCTTGCGATCATACCACACCAATGTCACCGCCAAAGCAGCGTACGGGGCGAGTACAGCAGCCACCTCCCCGGGCTTGCGCGGCAAGAATCCGAGAAAGACAAAGGGATATGGCGGCAACCCGCTGGCCACCACCGCTGCCACGGCCGCACAAGGACCCGGTACCGGCGAAACCGGGATCCCGGCCTGCCAGCAGGCGGCCACTAGGCGATAGCCTGGGTCCGCCATTAACGGGGTCCCGGCATCGGAGACCAGAGCCGCGTCCTCGCCCTGGGCCAACCGAGCAAGGACCCAGGGCAGGCGTTGGGTTTCGTTATGCTCATGCAAGCTGACAAGTTCCGGGGTGCGCACCCCACACAAAGAAAGGAGCTGCCCGGTGCGCCGGGTATCCTCGCACAGGAGAAACGAAACCGTCTCGAGGACCTCACGCGCCCGAGAAGAGAGGTCACCACGGTTGCCAAGCGGCGTGGCCACGATCCACAGCATGACTGATGTCCAAGATATGACGAAGGTGATCAATGGCAAACGGCGGCTGGCTGCCCACTACGGCCACGAGATCAAAACGACATGGGCGATTCCATGCCCCAACGTGCGTAAGATAAGCGGCAGCCGCCCGCACAAGGCGCTGGGCCTTCACCGAAGTCACGGCCTCACCGGGCAGACCGCGTCGGGTGGTGGCCCGGGTCTTGACCTCCACAAACACCAATGTCTCTGCCTCCTCGGCAACGATGTCGAGCTCACCTCCCCGGGTGCGAAAGTTTCGCGCCAGGACACGCCAGCCAAGACCAAGAAGATAGCGTACGGCCAGCTCCTCGCCCAGACGTCCTGTGGCTTGCCCCTGCTTCATGCCTACGCTCCAGGCAGATGGAGTTGGATCGCTGCAGGGCAAACGCCACGGAAAGTGCGGCGGTGGAGCGCGCTGGGGCCAAGGCGCTGCAATGCCGCCCGGTGGGCAGCAGTCCCATAGCCCTTATGGACCTCGAAACCATACCCGGGATAACGCTGCGCCAATAACTCCATGAGCCCATCGCGGAACGTTTTGGCAAGGATGGAGGCCGCCGCAATGACCGGCACGAGACAGTCACCATCCACCACAGCCCGGACTGGGGCACGGGCAGGAAACACTTGGTTGCCATCCACCATGACCTGATGAGGCCGAACGGAGAGGGCCTCCACCGCGCGGGCCATGGCCCGCAAGGTGGCCTGGAGGATGTTCACCGCCTCAATCTCCCGCGGCCAAGAAAAGCCCAAGGCCCAGGACACCGCCTGGGCCTTGATGGTGCGAGCAAGGACCTCACGCCTTGCAGGGGAGAGGGTCTTGGAGTCTGCCACGCCCGGCAGCTGCCAGTCGGCGGCCACCACCACCGCTGCCGCCACAACAGGGCCAGCGAGGCACCCCCTCCCAGCCTCGTCTACCCCCGCCACCAGGACGGAAGCGTCCCCCATGCGTGACTCCTTGTACCGAGACCTAAATCCAATCTTTTTTGGCCTTGATGCGAGCTGCTTTTCCTTTGAGGTTGCGCAAGTAGTAGAGGCGGCTGCGACGCACAACACCTTGAGAAACGACTTCAATGCGATCAATGCATGGGGCATGGAGTGGGAAGATGCGTTCTACGCCCACCCCTTCAGAAACCTTACGCACGACAAACGAGGCATCGGTGGTCCCTTTTTTGTAACGGATCACCACACCCTGAAAGACTTGGATGCGCTCTTTCTCGCCTTCCACAATGCGGGTGTGGACCTTGACCGTGTCCCCAGGCCGAAAATCCGGGATGTCCGCGCGCAGGTGTTCAGCTTCGATATTGCGGATAATGTCCATAACGTGATCTCCTTCCAATTCTTTCTACCATAGGGCAGAAGCAGACTTATCCCAGGTCACCCACCAGCCGATCGACGAGGATTGCGGCTGCTGCGCGCACCGAGAGATGATTGTACGTTTCCAAAAACCGCACCGGCCGCAGACAGGCCTCGGCCCGCCTTAGGACCTCGGGGGCAAGGCCGTGGCCTGTGCCCAAAACAAGCAGCACTGGCTCGTTCTCAAGCCACCGACGCACCTCGTGGACCGGAGTGTCCCCGCCCCGCGCTGAAGTGGCCACAAGCCGGGGCAGACGTCCGACACGCTGCGTCACCTGGGCCATGGCGTCTTCCAACGACGCTACCACTTCAACCATCTCCAAGGCTTGTCGACGATGGGGGTTGGCCAGTGCCCCTTCGCCTTCCCGCCAATGGGCAAGCAGCGACCGTGCCAAGGCCTGCTGATCCTCCAGCGGCGTGCAGAGCCAATACCCACCGAGGCCATAGGTGCACGAAAGGCGTGCGATATCGTGGAGGTCGAGATTTGTCAAAGAGGTGGCTATCGTCCGACCGTGCGCATCCACCACGGGGTAGTGCACCAAGGCGACAAACAGATTACGCCCCCAGCGCCGGCGCGGCACCTGCTGGAGGTGGCGGCAGTCCTCGTCCTCGAGCCAAGCCCGCTCCAGGAGGTCTGGCCGCCGTCGGAGCGTCTCCTCGAGGCTTTGCTGCCGCCGCCAAGCGCGGATGCGGGCGTGATCGCCGGAGAGCAAGACTTCGGGCACGCGCAGACCTTGGTACACTTCCGGACGGGTGTAGTGGGGGTACTCCAGCAGCCCAGCGCTAAAGCTCTCCTCGGCAGCGCTTTCCTCTTTGCCCAAAAAATCCGGCACATGACGAAAGACCGCCTCCATGAGGCACAAGGCCGCACTCTCCCCGCCACTGAGGACAAAATCGCCCACCGATACGGCCTCCAGGGGAAAAAGCGCTTCAATGCGGGCATCAATGCCCTCATAGCGGCCACACACCACCACCAACTCTGATTCCCAAGATAACGCCTGCGCCAAGGACTGAGTAAGGGGCTGTCCCTTGGGGGCAAGGAGGATCCGACGTCCCGGCGGGGCATCCTCAATGGCTCGAGCCACCGGATCTACAGCAAGAACCATCCCCGCACCGCCGCCGTAGGGGCGATCGTCCACATGACGGTGCTTGTCCTGGGAAAAATCGCGAGGGTTGCGAAACTCCACCTGCACCAGACCCCGCGCCACCGCCCTTCCCAAAAGTCCGCAGGACAACGGCGAGGCAAAAAACTCCGGAAACAAGGTCACCAGGGTGCAGCGCATGGCGCATTTCCTTAAAGAGGACAGGGACAATCAGCCGCCTGCATCCTGACGGCAGCACTCCAGCAGGCCCTCGGGGAGGTCAAGGAGCAACCGATCTTCTCGCACCTCCCGGCACAAGGCCGCAGGGACAAGATACCGCGCCCCCTGGGCGCCGACAATCGTCCACAATTCCTGGCCCGCCACATGCGACACGGTCTCCAACCTCCCCAGTTCGTGCCCCTGCACCGCTGCCACGACACGGCCGACCCACAAAAGTGCCCCCCAATGCTGGGGGGCAGCGGCCGCCACATCCCTCGCCCGAGCGAGGACTGCCGCATGGCGCCAGGCCTCGGCCTTCTCCCGACCCTGGAGTCCATCCAGGGCCACGATGACCCTCGCCCCATGGCGTCGGGCACGGAGCACTGGCCAGGGCCTCGCCTTGGAGCCCTCGCGGCGCAAGTAGAGCCGACCCACGCCCAAGAGGGCCTCTTCTCCCCGCCCATGCGGGGCGACCACAAGCTCCCCCCCGAGCCCATGGGCCTTCACCACCCGGCCCAATTCCACCAACGCAAGGGCGTGGGCTCTGCTACTCAAGGATCTCCAACGTGCAGCGGGTACCCGCCTTTGTTGCGGCCGCAGCCACGACCGTTCGGATAGCCCGGGCCATACGCCCGTGCTTGCCGATAATCTTGCCCAAGTCTTCCTTGGCAACCCGCAGTTCAATCGCCACCGACTGCGCCTCCGCTACAGCCCGCACATCCACCGCTTCCGGCCGATCCACCAACGATGCGGCGATGAACTGCACCAACTCCTCCAGTACAGCGGTCGCCATAAACTTAAGCAGCAATCCCAGCACGCTTGAGCAGCGAACGCACTGTATCGGTAGGCTGCGCCCCCCGAGCCATCCATTCCTTGATGGCGTCGAGGTCCAGCTTCACATCCGCCGGATCTGTCATGGGATTATAATAGCCCACATACGCCAGGGCACGACCATCCCGGCGGGACTGGGCCTCCATGACCGCCACGCGATAAAACGGTTTTTTCTTTGACCCCATGCGGGTCAGCCGCAATTTCAAAGCCATTGGATTCTCCTCTTGTTGTCTCAAACTCACATTATTTGCGCTTGCGCTGCTGGCGCTCTTTTTTGCGTTTTTCCCGCAGCTTGTCGCGATCCACCTGCCCCCGGCGCGCTCCACCCATCCCCGGCATCCCTCCTACTGGCAGCGGCGGCATCCCCCCACCACTAGGGGCGGCCGGGAGTTTTCCTTGGAGCATCTGCTGCATGAGCCCACGCATCTGCTCGAAATTTTTGATCAGCGCATGGACATCCGCCACCGTCACCCCGCTGCCGCGAGCAATGCGCTGACGCCGGCTCGTGTCAATGATTTTCGGGTTACGGCGCTCCGCCACGGTCATGGCATTGATCATCGCCTCGACCTTGGTCATTTCCTTATCGGGCAACCGGACATCCTGGAGCTGCTTGCGCAGCTTGCTCATCCCCGGGATGAGTGCCAGCAGGCCTTCCAACGAGCCCAACTTGCGAAGACGGCGCATTTGGGTGCGAAAGTCTTCGAAATCGAATTCCGCCTTGCGCATGCGCTCCTGGATGCGCTCGGCTTCTTTGGCATCAATGGTGCTTTGGGCCTTCTCGATGAGCGTCAGCACGTCCCCCATCCCAAGGATACGCGAGGCCATGCGATCGGGATGGAACACCTCAAACTCGCTGGGCCGCTCGCCCGTACCCACGAACTTCAAGGGCTTGCCAGTGATGCTCTTGATGGACAACGCCGCGCCACCGCGGGCATCGCCATCCATTTTCGTGAGGACCACACCCGTGACATCTAGGGCAGCATCGAAGGCCTGGGCCACAGTCACGGCGTCCTGACCAGTCATGGCATCGGCCACGAACAGGATTTCCTGAGGATGGCAGGCCGCCTTGATGGCCACGAGCTCATCCATGAGGGCCTGATCCACATGAAGCCGGCCAGCGGTGTCACAAATGACCACCGTATGGCCGAGACGCCGGGCTTCTTCCACAGCCTGGCGGCAGATATCCACCGGGTTCATCTCCACCCGAGAAGGGAAGACCGGCACGCCCAGCTCCGCGCCCAACTTGCGCAGCTGGTCGATGGCGGCAGGCCGGTACACGTCTGCGGGCACAAGATACGGGCTCATCTTGCGCCGTCGGACAAACAAGGCCAGCTTGGCCGCGGACGTCGTCTTGCCAGACCCCTGCAGTCCCACCATGAGGATGACATGCGGTGGCTTGCCCGTGAGGACCAATCCCTGGTGCTCCCCCCCTAGGAGGGCGATGAGCTCCTCGTGGACGATCTTAACCACCTGCTGCCCTGGGGTGAGGCTTGCCATGACCTCCTGCCCCAAGGCCCGCTCCCGCACCCGTTCCACAAAACGGCGCACGACATCGAGATGGACGTCTGCCTCCAGGAGCGCCAAACGCACCTCACGCAGCCCCTCCTGGATGTTGTTTTCATCCAAGCGGCCGTGACCACGCCATTTCTTGAAAATCGACTCGAGGCGTTCGGATAATCCGTCAAACATGGCACTCCCCACAGGCAAAAAGGGAGACTTGCATAGGCGCCTTGCGCCCATGCGTCAAGAAGAGAGCCAAGCAGCGGCATCAGGCCTGGGCCCGAGCCACAGCGCGGGCAAACCCCGGCGCAGCGCGCGCAATCACTGTCTCGTCCACGCAAAAGGCGAGCCGGAAATAGCCCGGCAGCCCAAAGCCACGCCCCGGCACGGCCAAAATACGCTCTTCCGCCAGGAACCGCACAAAGGCTTCGTCATCCCCGCCCGGGGCCTCAGGAAAGAAATAAAAAGCCCCTTGCGGCGGAGCAAAACGGATCCCGGCCTCAGTCAGCACCTGCATCATCGCCTGCCGGCGGCGGGCATAGATTGTGGTATCCACCTGATGCCCCAAGGCAGCCAAAAGGATGCGCTGGCCGATGGCCGGGGCATTGACAAACCCGAGGATGCGGTTGGCCAAAATCATGGCGTCCATGAACCGCCCTGCCTCAGGGATGGCAGGGTGGATGGCCGCAAATCCCACCCGCTCGCCGGCCAAGGAGAGGCTCTTGGAAAAGGAACTCACCACGACGGCGTACGGATAGGCGGCCAGCATGGAGGGGACCTCCACTCCATCGTAGGTGAGGAAACGATACGGTTCATCGGCAATGAGGACGAGGGGACGGCCATGGCGCTGCGAGGCGCGCAGGAGGACCTCCCCAAGGTCAGCTATCTCGCGGGCGCTGTAGACGCGTCCGGTGGGGTTGTTGGGAGAATTGAGGATAAGGCAGCGGGTCCGCGGCGTAATGGCCGCCTCCACGGCCTCCACGTCCAGGGCAAAATCCCGGGCTCGCGTCGGCACGACCCGCAGCTGCCCCCCGTGGTTTTCGGCATAAAATCCATACTCCACAAAATAGGGCGCAAGGACGAGGACCTCATCGCCAGGATCGAGGATAGATCGGAGGACGACATTGATGGCCCCGGCAGCGCCACAGGTGACCACGACGTGTTTCGCCTCCAGGTCGACTCCCTGCTCCACAGTGAGCTGCTGGGCGAGGGCCTCGCGTAATTCCGGATAGCCAGCATTGGCCATGTATCCAAAAGCAAAGGGGGCCGAGGCCGTCTCCGCCAAGGCCTGCAAAGCCTCGGCCACGGCTGCCGGGGGGGGAAGATCCGGGTTGCCGAGACTAAAGTCCTGGACGTTGTCCGCTCCAAAGCGGCGCTTGAGTTCCATACCGGCCTCGAACATGCGCCGAATCCACGAGGAACGCGTCAAATATCCTTCCACACTGCGAGCCAGCATCGTGCCTCCGTACGAGCCCTTAGGGCACGCTGATGCCCTGGAGCCGGTATTCGTTGAGCTTATTGCGCAGGGTGCGCACCGAAATCCCGAGTAATTCCGAAGCCTTGGTGCGATTGCCCCCAGTAGCACGCAGACTGTGCAAAATCAGCCGGCGCTCCATCTCCTCCAACGGGAGAATCTCGGGGAATGTGCCATAGTCCGCCGGCGCAGGAGGGGATGCCGCCACCACTTCGCTGTCCGCCGCCGTCTCGGCAGTCTCAAGATCGTCTTCGTCCCCCCCGCTGCCCTCAAGCAGAAAATGCCGCACTAGGATCGCCTTGCCAGCGGCCAACAAAACAGCTCGCTCCATGAGGTTTTGCAGCTCACGGACGTTCCCCGGCCAATCGTGCCGCTGGAGCCACTCCGTGGCCTCGGCAGAGAGTGTTGTACTGGGGTAGCCGTAGGTGTCTGCAAAGCGGCGTAAGAAAAAATGAGCTAATTCGAGAACATCATCGCCTCGCTCCCGCAGGGGAGGCAGACGCAAGGGAATGACGTTAAGACGGTAAAAAAGGTCCTGGCGGAACTGACCCTGGGCCACGGCCTCCTCGAGATTGCGGTTCGTCGTGGCGATGACCCGAGTATCGACAGTTACGGGCTCTGTTCCCCCGACCCGATCGATCTCGCCTTCTTGCAGGGCGCGCAGCAGCTTGGCCTGGAGGGCCAAATCCATCTCCGAGATTTCATCGAGCAGCAAGGTCCCGCCTGAAGCGAGCTCGAACTTGCCGAGTTTGCGGGCAATGGCCCCGGTAAAGGCCCCTTTTTCGTGGCCAAAGAGTTCGCTCTCCAAGAGCTGTTCTGGCAAGGCCGCACAATTGACCGCCACAAAAGGCCCTTGTCGGCCAGAATGGGCGTGGATGTACCGCGCCAGGACCTCCTTACCTGTCCCGGACTCTCCGCTCACCAGGACCGTCGCCTTAGAGCGCGCCACCTGCCGTGCCAAGGCGAGGATCCGATTGATGGAGGGGTGGGTACCGACTATAGTCGGCGTCCCAGAGGTCGACGCGGGCTGGACCGTCATCGCCGGTGCCGGGGCGTCATCAGGAAGCACCGCCAAGACCTTTTCCACCATAAGCGGCAGGAGCCAGTAATCCCGTGCCCCCAATCCTAAGTAGTGGCGCACTTCATCGGCACTGCCCCGCTCAGCCACCACCACCACCGGGACCCCATGCTCCACCGCAGCGGCAACGATGTCTGCTGCAGGCAGACCGGGGAGGCCCGTTTCGCACAGCACAAGGTCTACCTGCCGCGCTACCAATGTCTTGGCGATGGTGGCCATGTCCTCGGCAACAGCACTTACCACCCCAGCCTCTTTGAGGGGCGCATACAAACCGGTGGCGCGCTGCGGCCGGCACGCAAAGAGGATCCGCCGTTGTGCCATAAGGCAGGGTTTCTAGCCCGTTGGCAGGGGCTTGGCAAGCGAGCGTCCCCCCAAACGCTGCCCGCGACGTTTCCCCTGGCCTTCGTGTGCGGCATTTGCTACACAAGCGCTGTCTTGTACCCACGCTCCCTGGAGGTCCTCATGGTGCTCGACCAATTGCGCAAATTCGTGGTCCCGGAGATCGTCTTCGGCGCTGGCGCTCTGGAGGAGGTGGGTCACTATGCCCAGGCCTTTGGCCTAAACCGCCCACTTGTTATCTCGGACCCTGGAGTCGTGGCCGCAGGCTGGACACCGCGGGTTGCCCACCTGCTGCGCGCCGCAGGCGTTTTACCAACCATCTTTACTGCCCTTACCCCGAACCCCAAGGACCACGAGGTCATGGCCGGAGTGGAAGCCTTTTTTGCCGCCGACTGCGATGGTCTTGTGGCCGTGGGTGGTGGCAGTGTCCTCGACACAGCCAAAGGAATTGGCATCGTGGCGATGAATGGCGGCCATATCCTTGACTACGAAGGAGTGGACACCGTGACCGTTCCCATGCCGCCGCTTATTGCCATTCCCACCACTGCCGGCTCAGCAGCCGACATCTCTCAATTTGCCATCATCACCGATACCCGGCGCCATGCCAAAATTGCCATCATCAGCAAGGCCATTGTCCCGGACGTGTCCCTTGTCGACCCCCTGACCCTAGAGCCTTTGCCTCCAGCACTTACCGCCGCCACCGGGATGGATGCCCTTGCCCACGCCGTAGAGGCCTACGTCTCCCGAGCCAATTCTCCGTTTACGGACCTCCACGCCCTCGAGGCCGTCCGCTTGCTTCGGGACGCCCTCCCTCAGGCCGTGGCCAATCCCCACGACATGGCGGCCCGCACCCACACAATGCTCGCCAGCCTGCATGCGGGTATGGCCTTTTCCAACGCCAGCCTCGGCGCAGTCCACGCCCTAGCCCATAGCCTCGGCGGCCGCCGAGGCCTCCCGCATGGGGAATGCAATGCCCTGCTCTTGCCGGCCGTTGTGGCCTTCAATTTCCCGGCAGCCGCAGCGCGCTACCGGCAATTGGCCACTGTTCTGGGGATCCCGCTCGACGGCTTGGACGATATGGCCGCTGCCCAAGCCATGGCAGACGCCCTCACCTCCCTGCGCCAGAATCTCGGTATTTGTGGTGGGCTGCGGCAATACGGCGTCCAACCCGACGATATCCCTCATCTTGCGGCCATTGCCGCCCACGACCCCTGCCTCATCACTAACCCGCGACCCGCCTCAGTGGCGGACATCGAGGACCTCTATGCCCGACTCCTCTAACCCCCAGATCCTGCAACGCATCATCGGCATCAGCAACACGTCTGCGCGCAAAAGCCACTATCCCCAGCTCCAACGCACCATTGCCCAACTCCAAGCCGAAATCGCTGAACGCAAGCAAGCGGAAGCCACCCTGCGCGCCACCTTAGCGCGGCTTGAACGCCAAAACCGGGCTATGGAGCGCCTTTCCAGCCACCAGGCCACTGGCCCCGTGGATGGCGCCATCACGATGGCCTGTGCGGTCCTGGCCCAAGCCCTCACCCTCTCCCGAGCCACGGTCTGGCGCTTTCTGGAGCAAAGCGCCATCGCGGTGGAAAGCAACCCAGCCCCCCAGCCCAACGCCATCCCCCTGCCTGATGCCACCTTCTACGCCTCCCTGGCCGCCGCGCCTTTGGCCGTGGCCGATGCCACAACAGACGCCCAAAGCCGAGCCTTGTGGCAAGCCCTTGGGCATGAACACCCCGGCGGCTTCATCGCCGCCCCCATTCTGGACGATCGAGGCTATTGGGGCATGCTGACGGGGGAAGACGCCAGCGCTCCACGCCCCTGGTTCCCTGACGAAATCGCCTTTCTCGGGCGCATGGCCGCGCACCTCACCTCGCTCCTCATGATCCACCAAATCCAGCAGCTGCGCAAATTTCTGGCCAACGTCGTAGACTCCATGCCTTCGGCCCTCATCGCCCTCGACCGCGAAGGCCACATCACCCAATGGAACCACTACGCCGAGGCCACCACGGGCAAACCTACTGCTACCGTACTTGGCCGGACTCTCACCGAAGTTGCTCCGCACTTGCGCCCATGCCTTTTTCTTGCCCAACAGGCGTTGGCCACGCGCGCCCCCCAAAGCCTTCCACGTCAAGTGCGCAGCGATGGCAATCAGGTCATCTACGAAGACATTACCGTTTATCCACTGGTCACCAACGGCGTGGACGGGGTAGTCATCCGAGTGGACGATGTCACGGAGCGCCATCGCATGGAGCAGATGCTCCTCCAATCGGAAAAGATGCTCTCCGTGGGGGGGCTTGCCGCCGGCATGGCTCATGAAATCAATAACCCTCTGGCCTCTATCCTTGGTAACGCCCAGGTACTGGCAAGCCGCCTTACGAGCCGTCATCCGGCCAATCTCCAGGCTGCAACCACCGCAGGGATCGATTTCGCGGCCCTGCAGGCCTATCTCGAGGCTCGCGGCGTACCGCCAATGCTCTCCGCCATCCAAGAAGCGGCACGCCGGGCAGCGACCCTCGTGGTCAACATGCTCAGCTTTAGCCGCACGGATGAAGGTCGCGTCCGCCCAACCAACCTCGCCGAACTTATGCGCACGACCCTCGAACTCGCTGCCACCGACTATGACCTCAAAAAGAAGTATGACTTCCGCAGGATTGGCCTCGAGTTCCACGCCGCCCCGGATCTACCCGCAGTCCACTGCTCCGAGAGCAAAATCCAGCAGGTCTTTCTCAATATCCTCCGCAATGGCGCCGAGGCCATGGCGGAAAAGGACTATCCTCCCGGCGAGGCCCCCCGCTTTACCATTCATATGGAGCGCGTCGGCGAGAGGGTGCAGGTACGCATCGCCGACAACGGCCCTGGCATGGAGGAGGCAGTACGAGCCCGTGTTTTCGAGCCCTTCTTCACGACCAAACCTCCAGGCAAAGGCACAGGGCTCGGATTGTCCGTAAGCTATTTTATCATCACTCAAGAACATGGCGGTCATCTCACGGTGGAGAGCACGCCAGGAGAAGGCGCCTGTTATACCATCCAACTGCCCGTCGCCCCCCCAACAAAAACGGAGGCCACAAGGCCTCCGCAGGACGTGGACGCATCCCCCCAGGGCTAAGGGGCCTGGACCACAAGCGTATCTCCTGGTTTCAAGGCCGCCGTCGGCTTGAGCCCGTTCCACCGCAGCACGTCTTGAGGCTCCACCTTAAAGCGGCGGGCAATACTCCATACCGTATCTCCAGGTTGGACGGCATAGCGCTGCGGCTCCGCCTTGGTCTCCTGCTTTTGGGCCTCGGGGATGAAGAGCCCCTGCCCTGGACGCAAGGTGGGAGACGGTGGCAGGGCGTTGGCCTCGAGGATGGCCTGCGGCGTGACGCCAAACTTGCGGGCAATGCTCCAGAGGGTATCGCCAGGACGCACCGCATAATTGGCACGCCGAGCCGTTGCATTGGCAGTCGTCTTGGAAGACACTGCCGGAAGCGACGGCTTTGCTTCACGGGCAGGGACGTACACGGGTTGCCCTACCACAAGCCGGCCGCCTGCATTGATGGCCAGCAGTTCCTTTTTGGCCACCCCATGGCGCTTGGCAAGCGAATCCCAGGTATCCCCTTGGCGTACCGTGTACCGGACGAGGCCCGCCACCTTGGCGAGGGCCGGACGGCGGTCGAGGTACTGCCGCGCAGCCGCTGCCTGGTGCAGGGGTACGAGCACGGTGCTCATCCCATGCGGCGGTGTGGCTTGACGGCGGTATTGAGCATTGAGGGCCTGGAACTCCTGCCACGGCAGGCCTACCGCCCGGGCAAGGTCCCGGAGGTCTGTCGCCCCCTGCACAGCAATGGGCACCACCACCGGCCGCTGATCCCAGCGCAATGGCGTAAAGCCAAGTTCTTCGAGGCTGTGGACGATTTTCACGATAGCGACAAACTTGGGCACATATGACCGTGTTTCTTGGGCCAGACGAGCTGTTTCGGCCAAGCCATCGAAGCTCTCCGCTCCTGAGGTCTTCATGGCACGGTCAATGGTCCCCTCACCAGCATTATAGGCCGCAAGGGCCAGCTTCCAATCGCCGAACTGGGCGTACAGACCCTTGAGATAGGCAATGGCAGCATCCGTGGAACGGAAGACATCCCGTCGTTCATCTACCCACCAATCGACGCGCAGACCGTATTTGCGGGCCGTCTCAGGCATAAACTGCCATACCCCAGCCGCCCCGGCCCTCGACGTGGCCATGGGATCGAATCCACTCTCGGCCAACGGCAGGTAGATGAGGTCCTCTGGCAGACCTGCGGCCCGAAAACGCTCTCGGAGCACGGGCAGATACGGCTGGGCACGCCGCAGCCATGTGGCGAAGGTCTCCCGATTCCTCTCCGCATACAGCGCGAGATAGCGCTTCGTGAGTTCATCTTCGGCCGTATCCGTGCCAAAAAGGGTGCTGGACACGACCAGGGCCCGCTGCGCTCGTTCCGAGAGCTGCGGCGCCGGGCCTTCGAGGACAATACGCTCTTCGTTGGCCACTTCCCAAGTGACCGCAGTATCGTCCTTTGCCGCTTCGGAGCCGGTGGACACGGAGGTGCCCGGATCGTGGATCACGCCGGCCCCTGTGATCGCTCCTTCTGGCCCTCCCTCGTGGGTCATCATCCGGGTAGAGGCACACCCCATTCCCATTCCCACAAGCAGAAGCGCGATCACCAACTTCTGGATTATCCCTGTCAAAAGCTAACTCCTGGTTGCGGTTCTTCCCTAACCACCACGGGCACGCGGTGGAGCCAAAACGACAATTGCCGTCTACAATAAAAAAAGCCATAAGGCAAACCCCGTCACACCATTGTTACGAGGTCCCCATGCCACCAGAAAAAAGTTGGAATTCAGAACGGATAGTCCCTGGACGCAAGTCAGTGGCAGAACTTTTGCATAAAACTCCAGAACACGTCGATACCGTGTTCGTGGCCCGCGAAGACGGGGGGCTGGGAGAAATCCTGGCGCGCTGTCGGGAGCTTGGGGTCCGCTACCGGCTCGTGCCGCGAGCGGAGCTCGCACGGCTGACTCCTGCCGCGCATCAAGGGGTGGTGGCGCGGCTACGCCTTGTCCAGGCGACGCCGCTTTCGGAGCTCTTGCGCGTCCTCCCCACCGCCCCGCTGCCTCTTCTTCTCGCCTTGGATCATATCCATGACCCAGGCAATGCCGGCACCCTCGCCCGCACTCTCTACGCCTTAGGCGGAGCAGGGCTGATCGTCCCCAAGGACCGCAGTGCCTATCTCGGTGGCTATGCGGCGAAGGCCGCGGCCGGGGCCTTAACCCAGCTCCCGGTGCACGTGGCGGTCAACCTCGGTCGTGTCCTGGACCAGCTGACTGCGGAAGGCTTGACCCTCTATGGCGCTGCGGCCCACCAGGATGCGGCCCCCCTCTGGCAAACGGCCTTTTGTTTCCCTTGCGTGCTGCTCCTTGGTAATGAGGAACGCGGCCTGCGGTCCACTATCGAGCGCCGTTGCCACCATCTGGTGCGCATCCCCATGGCCCGAGGTTTCGACTCCCTCAACGTCGCCCAGGCCGGGGCCATCATCCTGGGTGAAATGGCCCGGCAGGTCCTTAGCGGATGTACTGGGGGAGATTGAGGAAGACCTCGCGCGTAAAGCCCACCATCTTGTCGAGAATCCACGGGAAGGCCACGAGCAAGGCGAGAAACACCGCGACAATCTTTGGCACAAAGGTCAGGGTGGCTTCCTGAATCTGCGTCGCGGCTTGCAGGATACTCACCACCACGCCGACACCCAACCCAACCCCCAAAAGGGGCAGGGAGATGACCAACGTAAGCTCTATGGCCTGACGGGCAAATCCCATGACGAATTCGGGAGACATCGGCCCTCCTTAGGCAAAACTATTGACAATGGACCCCACCAAGAGATTCCAACCATCCACCATGACAAAAAGAAGAATCTTAAACGGCAAAGAAACCATAATTGGAGGAAGCATCATCATTCCCATAGAGAGAAGTACACTTGCGACAACCATGTCGAGGATAAGAAAAGGAACATAGATAAGAAATCCAATCTGGAATCCTGTCTTGAGCTCACTTATGACAAATGCAGGAACAAGGATGCTTGTTGGCACATCATCTTTTGTTTGTGGCCGCTCTATACCGGTAATCGCATAAAAGATGGAGAGATCTTTTTCCCTTGTATGCTTAAATAAAAAGGATCGCAGCGGGACCTCGGCACGAACAAGGGCCTCCCGGTAGCCAATACGCTCTTCCAAGTAGGGCTGGAGGGCCTCGTCGTTGATGCGCTTGCCAATGGGCATCATGATGACCACTGTCATAAAAATTGCCAAGGCGGCCAAGACTTGGTTTGGCGGCATCTGCTGGATGCCCATGGCTTGGCGCAAAAAATGGAAGACGAGGATGATCCGGGTAAAAGAGGTAAGCGTCAGTAAAATGGCAGGGGCGAGGGAGAGGACGGTGAGGAGGGCGAGGATCTCAAGCCCAAGGGCAATCTTTTCTGGTTCGTTCGTTGTCCCGAGCTGGAGTGAAATGGATGGGAGAACCGGCTCAGCGGCCAGGGCCAGCATCGGGGTTAGGGGAATGAGGATCCCCAACAGCCGTACGAAGATGATGGGCAAAGGCATCATGGGATGATTCCTCCACAGGTCGGCGGGTAAGCAGCGAGATACCGGACTCGCTTACCCCCAGTGCCAGGAACTCATCCAAAAAACGTACCACCACCACCTGTTTGCGTGGCCCCAAGGCCAGGGTATCCACAAGTTCCAACTGCCCCTCCCGCCGTCCTCGCGGGGCAAGACCCAAACGCCGGACGACCACCACCATCCCCGCCAGCAGCACCACCACGGCCCCAAGGCCAAGGAGCATTTTGAGCGCCGCCCATCCCAGCTGCGTGTCCATGATCATGCCAATTGTTTGACCCGTTCGATGGGGCTAATGATGTCGGTCAAGCGCACACCAAATTTCTCGTTGATGACCACCGCCTCGCCGCGCGCCACGAGCTTGCCGTTGACGAGAATTTCGAGCGGCTCACCGGCCAATTTATTGAGCTCAATGACCGAACCCTGCCCTAATTGGAGAAGCTCATTGATGAGGAGCTTCGTCGAACCAAGTTGGGCCGAGACCTCCAGCGGGATATCCAGGATAAACTCCAAATCCCGGCGCAAGGTCTCCGATCCACTACGCTGCGCCTTTGCCTCTGCGGTCAGGTCTTTGTACTCAAAGTCCCGGCTCTGCGCCGCCAATTGCTTTTGCTTCTTTTCCCGCTGCACTTTGGCCGCTTCTTCGTCAGCCAAGGCCTTGGCCCACTCGTCGGCCAGCGCCTCTTCGGATTGCTTTTCCTGTGGGGGAGAGGCCTTTTCCTGCTCTGCCAAGGCATTGGCCCAGGCGTCGGCCAAGTCGTCCCCCCCACCCTCTTGGATGGTCTCCGCCTGTTCGGCCAGGGCGGCGGCCCATTCTGCTGCCAATTTGTCTTGATCTTCTGCCATTGGCCACTCCTAATAGGCTATTTCCTGTTCCTTCACCACGCGAAAGGCCTTGTTGCCTTTCACAAAACCCGGTTCGCCATAAAATTTGAGGACCCCTTGCACCCGCGCCTCGAGGAGGTCATCCTCGTCTTGGTCAAGAAGAAGAATATCACCCACTTGCAATTCAAGCAGCTGCCGGCCGGTGAGCCGGGTTGTCCCCAAGGTCACGGTAAAGTCCACCGGTGTCTCGAGCAAACGGTCGCGAAAGCGGGAGATCCAGGCGTGGTCCACCTCCAATCGCTCGCTCTGAAAGGCGGCATAGAGCTTCGACCGAATGGGCTCGATGGTGGCGTAAGGCAACGCCACCAGAAGCGAGCCCATGGCACTCTCCAGCTCCACCTCAAAGGAGATGACCACAACCACATCGCTGGGGGGGACAATCGTCGCAAACTGCGGGTTGATCTCCGATCGCACGTACTCAATGCTCACCTCATGCACCGGCCGCCAGGCATCCTCGAGGTTGGCCAAGAGGAGCTTCACCACCTTGGAGATAATGGACTGTTCGATGGGGGTGAAATCCCGACCCTCGATCTTCGGCTGCGAACCTGCCCCACCAAAGAAATTTTCCACCAACGAGAACACAAGGCGGGTGTCCACCACGAGCAAGGCATTGCCGCGCAACGGGTCAATTTTGAAGATATTGATGCTCGTGGGGACCGGAAGCGAGCGCATGAAATCGCCAAACTTGGACATATCGATGGACAACGGATTGACGTCCACGCGCTTGCGCATGGTGTTGGCCATGGCATTGGTGGCCAAGCGGGCAAAGCGGTCATTGATGATCTCAAGCACAGGCATGCGTCCGCGGATGATGCGGTCCTGATTAGCCAGATCAAAGACCACTACCCCCGAGTCATCCTGCGGCTGGTCCTGCTCGGTTTCGACCTCCCCGCCGGAGATGCCCCGCAAGAGGGCATCGACCTCATCCTGGTTGAGAATCTTGCTCATAGCTCTACTGCACCACGAACTCCGTGAAATACACGTCCCGCACCTTGGACTTGCCAAGGATCTGGTTGAGACGCTCTACCACTTGCAATTTTAACTCCAACTTTTTGTCCATTGTGGCCACATCGGCAAAGGTCTTACTGGAAAAGAGCAAAAGTAAGGCGTCTTTGACCTTGGGCATGGAACTGGAGAGCTCGGTCACGGCCTGGGCGTCGACGATCTCCACCTCCATCGTGACCTTAAGGTAGCGTCGGCCTAGAGGATCGGCCAAGTTAACGACCAAGGTATCGAGTTTCACCAATTGCCCTGGGGCTGTGGCATTGGTCGCGTTCGCTGTCTTCTCTGTCTTGGTCTCGGTGGCGTTGCCCTCAGCACCAGCATCTTTTTTGGAAGCGAAAAAGAATTGATATGCGAAAAAACCGCCCGCACCCAATAAGGCCACCAGCACCACAAGAATGATAATCCATTTGAGCTTACCGCCTTTTTTGGGCTGTTCTTCGCCACCCGGGTCTTTCTTCTTGTCCTTCTCGGCCATGGCCCCTCCTTCGTCGTCGCCTGCTTTTATAAATAGGTTCGGCCCATGGTTTTGAAAAGGACCTCCACCCGCCGCCAGCGCAAGGGATCTACCCCAGGCAATACTGCTCCTTCGCCGGTGTACGCAGAGACGGAGAAACGCTCGGCATCAAACCCAAAGGCCACCAAAAACTCGAGGACCCGAAGGGCCCGGGCCCGCGCCACGCTCGCTGCATCAGCCCCAGCCTCCTCCACTCCGTAACCGGCCACGTTGACGGGCAGGGGCGTCGTGGCCAGAAAGGCGGCGATCTGTTCCAAGAGGATCCGTCCACCTTCGCCAAGCTCACTGGATCCCGGGGCAAAGAGGAGGCCTTCCGTTAACACTACGGCGACACCTTCGGGCCGCTGGAGGACAAGGAGATTCTCCTCGAGGGTTTGGCGCTCCATCCACGCTGGCAGGACCTCATCAGGAAAAAGGAGGTCCTTGATGCGCTGCGGCTTGTCCAAGGCTTCGAGGGGACGCTCCAAAAGTTTTGAGAGGATCTCGAAGCGTGTGGGGATTCGCCCTGCACCCTTGGCCGTCAGAAAAGAAATGTCATGGCGAAACGAGGACAAGGTCTCCTTGATGACCACCTGATCCATGGACGACATGGAGAGCAGCAGCACAAAAAAAGTCAAAAGCAAGGTCATCAGGTCGGAGAAGGTAACCATCCATCCTTCCCCGGCCTTAGCCTCCTCGCGCTTGCGTCGCTTCGCCATACCATACCCTCACCGGTCAAACCGGAACAAAAAGTCCTTATAGCGAAACTCTGAGCCGGTTTCCTGCTGGGTTGCATTGGCCATAGTCTGAACATCGGCCACACGCGGGATCCAATCCGCCACCCGCCGATCAAGGGTAATCTCCACCCGACGGTTCTGGCGCCGTCCCTCAGGGGTCTCATTGGTGGTGCGGGGACGAAACCGGCCAAAGCCCTCAACCCGCATCTTGGCAGCCGGCACCCCTGCTCCTTCCAAAAATTCCGCTACCGCCTGGGCGCGCCGCAATGAAAGCTCCCAGGAAGAATCAAGACCCTTGAACTGCCCAGGCCGATACGCCTCTCCCTCCTCGTCTCGGGGCAATCCGGCATGGCCGGCAATGGCAAAAGGAAATTCCGTCTGCGCCAACACCGGGGCGATGCGGCGCAAAAGGACCTGCCCCTGCGGTGTCAGTGTCGCCGAACCAGGGGCAAACAACGTTTCGGCATCGATCCCCACGCGCTGGATAAAACGGTTGGATTCAAAGCGCAGGTCCATGGTCGGGTCCTCCCACAGCAGGGGTTTGATGGCTTCCAGATCCCGGATATCGTTCATGGGCCCTGGCTCGAAGGCATCCTGACGCGGCGTCGTGGTAAGCGGATTATATCCAGAGGTCCCGAACCCAAAGGAACCAAACACCGACCCCAAGGCTTCTTTGATACGGCGCTCATCCATCATGGACGCCATCGAGAGCAAGAGCACAAAAAAGGTCAGCAGCAGGGTCATAAGGTCCGAGAAGGTGATCATCCATGCCGGCACGCCTTCGCCGCCACCACCACTGCTTTTTTTCTCCCGCTTGGCCATGATCTATCCCTTGATCTATCCCTGCGTCTTGCGCTGCTTGGGGGGCAGATAGCTGTTGAGTTTTTCCTCGATAATCCGAGGGTTTTCGCCCTTGGAAATACACAAAATGCCCTCAAGGATCATGCCCCGGATCAGGACCTCTTCTTTACTGCGGTTTTTGAGTTTAGCGGACATGGGGTTGAAGACGAGGTTGGCGAGCACCGCGCCATAGAACGTGGTGATGAGGGCCACAGCCATGGACGGACCAATGGAGCTCGGGTCGTTCATGGTCTTCAGCATGAGCACCAAACCGATAACCGTGCCGATCATCCCCAGGGCCGGGGCATAGGTGCCAAAGGTGGCGAGGATTTCCGCTCCTAATTGGTGCCGCTCTTCCAAATAGGCGATTTCGGTCTCCAAAATCTCCTGAATGGCTTGCGGCTCCATCCCGTCCACGGTGAGCTGCAGGCCCTTGCGCAGAAAATCGTCCTGGATGTCTTTGAGCAGCGGTTCCAAGGACAAAATTCCCTCCCGCCGGGCCTTGTTGGCGTATTCCATGAACCGAGTAATAATGTCCGCAGGTTGGTCCAACTTGAACAAAAAGGTCTTTTTCACCACGGCCATCACCCCCAGCACCTGCTGGAGGGGATAGCAGATAAGCACTGCACCCACCGTACCACCAAAAACAATGAGCACCGAAGGGATGTCCACAAACACCATGATGTCCTTGGCAATGGCGGCAATGACCAAGCCAAAGGCGACAAAGATGCCGACAATCGTGGCGATATCCATTTAGCTCCGCTCTCCAAAGATACGCGTTCCGATCCGAACCAGTGTAGCCCCCTCTGCAATGGCGGCCGCAAAATCCCCGCTCATCCCCATGGACAGTTCCGGGAGCCGCACCCCCCAGCGGGCTTCCAAATGGTCCCGAAGCTGCCGCAACCTCGCAAAATACGGCCGCGCCCGTTGCGGGTCATCGAAAAAAGGCGGCATAAGCATCAGCCCCTGCCAAGCCAAATTCGGCGCCGCAAGTACCGTCTCCACAAGGACCGGTAGGTCCTCCTCCAGGACCCCACTCTTCTGCTCTTCCCGGGCAAGATTGACCTGCACAAGTATCGACTGCACACAGTCTTGCCGCCGCGCCTCTTCTTGCAAAGCGTGCGCCAGCCGTACCGAATCCACCGTATGGATCACGGCAAACGCCCCCACCGCCTGGCGGACCTTATTCGTCTGAAGATGGCCAACCAGGTGCCAGGCAATGGAGGGGGGAAGCGCCGCCATCTTGGCCCGCGCCTCCTGAACGTAATTTTCACCAAATACCGTCTGCCCTACGGCGTGCAGGGCGGCAACCGCCGCTGCTGGATGGCGTTTGGACACAGCCACCAAGCGCACCGTAGCCGGATCTCGGCCCGCTGCTTCGGCAGCCTCTGCCAAGGCCTCCACGGTCCGCCGCCACCGCACCACAATCGCCATCTCCATTACAGGACCTCGCCTACGCCAAGTTCGCGCAAAAAGGCCTCATCCTCGACCCAACCTTCACGCACTTTGACCCAAGTTTCCAAGTACACCTTGGTCCCCAAGAGCTCCTTCAACGCCGCGCGGGCGGCCTGCCCCACTGCCTTGAGTCGTGCCCCTCCCTTGCCGATGACCATGGCCTTATGACTGATTTTTGACACGAAAATGACCACGCCAATATGGGTCATCCCCGGTTCCTCAACCCACTCTTCCACCTCCACGGCCACATGGTACGGTATCTCTTGACGGAGCTGGAGGAAGAGCTGTTCGCGGACAATTTCTGCCGCAAGAAAACGCAGAGGGGCAGTGCTAAGCTGATCGGGAGGGTAAAGCGGCGGGGCCTCGGGGAGCATGGCGAGGATGGCCTCCAGTAGGCGTTCCTTCCCCTCACCAGTACGAGCAGATACAGGAAAGATATCCACCCCGGGCCAACGTTCGGCGCACGCAGCAAGCACCGCAAGAAGCCGTGCTTTGGGCGTCACGTGATCGATCTTATTCACCGCGACCACAAAGGGCACACCAAGAGTCACAACCCGTTTGGCAAAAGGATGGGTCTCCCGCGCCAGGGCCGCGGGACGATCGGCATAGCGTGCCCCATCCACAAAGACGACCACCCCCTGCGAAGCTGCGATGGCACTCCAGGCCGCCTCCACCAGGAGACGGTTCATGGTCCCACGGGGAAGCAGGAGCCCGGGAGTATCGAAAAAAACCACTTGGGCGGTTGCTGTCGTCCAAATGCCGGTAATGGCGGTGCGAGTCGTCCCTGGCTTGGGAGAAACCACGGCGATCTTCTCCCCAAGCACGCTGTTGAGAAACGTGGACTTCCCTGCATTAGGCGGGCCGATCAAGGCTATAGAGCCAGAACGATGGACAGGTTGCATACGTCTCCTCTTCTTGGCCCCAGAAGGCGCGGCAATTTCTCCTTGCCCTGGGTTCCATGGCCTGGATATAGGCCCCACCCATTATGAGCAAGGACCTCATCATCGTCGAGTCACCGGCCAAAATCAAAACCATCACCAAGTTCCTGGGACCAGGATACCGGGTGGAGGCCTCCATGGGGCATGTGCGCGACCTGCCGCAAAAACACCTTGGGGTGGACGAAGAGCACGGATTCATACCCCACTACGAGATCATCCCGGGGAAGGCGAAGATCGTGCAAAAACTGCGCGCTGCTGCCAAGGAGGCGGGTATTGTGTATCTCGCCCCAGATCCGGATCGAGAAGGCGAGGCCATTGCCTGGCACGTGGCGGAACTGATCCGCGACGCCAATCCCAATCTCAAGCGCATCTGGTTCAACGAAATCACGGCGCGGGCCGTACGCGAGGCCCTGGCGCACCCCACGGATCTGCGCCGACCGCTCTTTGACTCCCAGCAAGCCCGCCGCATCCTCGATCGATTGGTGGGCTATAAAATCTCTCCCCTCCTGTGGGCCAAAGTCCAGCGGGGGCTGTCTGCAGGGCGGGTTCAGTCTGTGGCCTTGCGCCTCATCGTTGACCGAGAACGCGAACGCCAAGCCTTCGTCCCCGAGGAGTACTGGGACTTCACGCTCCATCTCGCCACCGACCCACCGGTGGTGGCCAAACTCTGGCGCATAGACGGCCACAAGGCCCAAATCCCCAATGCCGAGGCAGCAGCGGCCCTGCGGAAGCGCATCGACGGCCTGCCCGCGGAGGTCGCTGCCGTCCAGGAAAAAGAGCGCGCCCGTCACCCCAAACCGCCGTTCATCACCTCTACCCTCCAGCAAGAAGCCAGTACCCGCCTCGGGTTCTCGGCCAAGCGCACCATGACGATTGCCCAACGCCTCTACGAAGGCGTCGAACTTGGCGAAGGCGGCACCCAAGCCCTCATCACCTACATGCGCACTGACTCGGTCCGCATTGCCACTGAGGCCCAAGAGGCTGCCCGAGACTTCATTGCCGAGACCTTCGGCCAGGCCTTCCTCCCAGAGACGGCGCGCCGCTACAAAACGAAGGGCAGTGCCCAAGACGCCCACGAGGCCATCCGACCGGTGAACGTGCGCCTTACCCCAGAACTGGTACAGCCCCACCTGCCGGCAGAGCAGTTCAAACTCTACCGCCTCATCTGGCAGCGCTTCGTGGCCTCGCAAATGGCCTCGGCCCGGTTTTGGGACACAACGGCCATCTTCGCCACTGGTCCTGCCCAATGGCGAGCCAAAGGTGAACGCCTCATCTTCCCGGGCTTTCTCACCATTTGGCCGCAGCACAGCGAGGAGGCACTCCTTCCCGAACTGCAGCCCGGCCAAGTCATCCCCGTGGCCCGCATCCATGAAGAACAAAAATTCACCCAGCCGCCGGCACGTTTTACCGAGGCCTCCCTCGTGCGCAAACTCGAAGAACTCGGCATTGGCCGGCCCTCCACCTATGCCACCATCATCAGCACCTTGGTGGATCGCAACTACGTCGTCCTGGAAGATAAGGCCTTTGTCCCCACGGAGTTGGGCTGTACCGTCAGCGACCTCCTCGTGGAGCACTTTAGCCGTCTCATGGACCCTGGATTTACCGCTGCCCTCGAAACCAACCTCGACCGCATCGCCGAGGGACAAACCACCCTCCAGGAGGTCCTCACCCGCTTTGCCCAAGACTTCTACCCCACCCTCGAGGCTGCCCGGGAGCGCATGACCGCCGTCAAAGCCGGGGTGGACACCGGGATGGTGTGCCCGCAATGCAGCCAGGGAAGCCTCGTCATGCGCTTTGGCAAAAACGGCCCCTTTCTTGGCTGTTCCACCTATCCCTCCTGCACCTTCACCAGCGAATACCGCCGCACCGAGCAAGGGAGCATCGAACTTGTGCCGCACACTGAAGCCCAGGACCTGGGACCGTGTCCGGCCTGCCAGGAAGGACGGCTGACCGTCAAAAAAACCCGCCATGGCGGCCGATTCGTCGCCTGCTCCCGCTACCCAGACTGCCGTTTTACCGCCGCCCTCTCCACAGGCGTGGCCTGCCCGGAGGCAGGTTGCGACGGCGAACTCGTGGAAAAGACTACCCGCGGCGGGAAGACCTTCTATGCCTGCAACCGCTACCCCCAGTGTACCTATGCCCTGTGGGACCAGCCGGCACCTGGGCCGTGTCCCTCCTGCGGCTTTCCAATCCTCGTGCGCAAACGCAGCAAGGCGAGTTCTTTTCTTGCCTGCCCTGCCAAGGACTGCGGCTGGCGCGAAAAATGACCTCCAACACTCCCGCCAAAGATCGCGTTGCCCCCTGGCCGATCGCCCATGACGACCCGCGCCCTCCCTGTATCAGTCTTCCATCACTACGGTATATTTTTTGAGAAAAAACGCCGGATGATAGCTTAACTTGGCCTGGCGTAATCCCTCATCCCCCAGGTCCTGCTCTCGGTTGACCCAACGAAACTGCTGACCCGCCTGTTCCAGAAACATCTGGTTGATGGCCTGATACACCCCCCGAAACTGGGGACAGCCTTTCTCGAAATGAATGACGATCATCTCCGCATCCAGGGCATCGGCCACGGTATAGGCCACCATCTTCCCTTCCACGAGGATCCCGCCTCCTCGTACCCCTTTAAGGCGTCCCCAGTCATGGAACACCCGGACAATGGCCTGGTTTTCTGCCGCCAACGTGGCATCGTCTTCCGTGTCCCGCCACAACAACCACTCCGTCTGGAGCGCCAGGGCACACTCCACCGTACGCTCATCAAGCTCCACCCAGGTAAACGGATATTGGCGCACAAATTGGTGGAGCAGATTCTTTTTACTATGGTAGCGCCGACCAGCCAAAGACACCAACTCCTCCACGCGGTACACATAGTCCCAATGTTCCCGGGCCTCGTGCACGGCCATGGGCAGCCCGAGGACACGCCAAAACTCCACCAGGGCCTCCGGCACCCGTACAAACCGCAGCGGTCGAGGAAGACGCGAAAACAGCTGCGGCCAATCGACGCCCTCCCAGGCCCCCACTGGTGCCCAATAGATAGGCGCAGGATGGGTTTGGCGCAGCACGACGACGTCGCCCTCCCAACTCCACCTCAGACCATAATGCGGCCCCCATCCCCAGAGATTGACAAAGCTATAGTCCGAGGTCTTCTGGGGCATGCGAGCCAAGGCCTCTTGATAGGCATCGAGTCCTTCCAAGGTCACAGGAGCGAACTCCATAATTATCTCCTCAATATTCCAAGAAAAAAGTCAGAACAACCGACGGTTGCCAATGCAGCGTTTTCGGATAGAGGCAATGGTTGGCAGTTGTCAAAAAATCGTAACCCTCCATGGCCCTCGCTGTGACGTGGAACTACCGCACCGCCCCTCACCCCATTGACGATACGAACATCCCTCGTCTTGCGGCAGCCCTCCAGGTAAGCCCCATCACGGTGCGGCTCCTCCTTTTGCGTGGTTTGTATGAAGCAGAGGCCATGCACCGTTTTCTTTCCCCAGGGCTCCGCTATCTGCTCCCCCTGGAGTATTGGCCAGGGGTCCTTGATGCCGCCCAAATTCTCGCCCGAGGTGTCGCCGAGGGGAAAAAGATTGCCATCTGGGGAGATTATGACGTCGATGGCATCACCGCCACGGTGCTCGCACAGGAATACCTAAGCCAACATGGGGCCCATGTCTGCCATATCATCCCTGATCGCCGCGAGCATGGCTACGGACTTACAGAAGGAGGCATTCACCAATTGGCCGCCGACGGGGTCAGTGTCCTGCTTACCGTGGATTGTGGGATTTCCAACGCTTCCGAAATCGCCCTCGCGCGCCGCCTCGGTATTGACGTCGTCGTGGCCGACCACCACCTGCCAGGCAAAGAGCTGCCCCCGGCTACGGCCATCATCAACCCGAAACTCGGCAATTGGCCCTCCGAGGACCTCTCCGGGGTGGGGCTGAGTTTCCTCCTCATGGCCGCCGTGGGCAAACTGCTGCCTTCCCTCACTCCGGTGGACATCCGCCACAGCCTGGACCTCGTGGCCTTGGGGACAATTGCCGACGTCATACCCCTCGATGAACAAAACCGTATCCTCGTCAAAAATGGCATGCTCCTCATAAGTGAAGCCCGACGGGTGGGCATCCATGCCCTCAAAGAGGCCAGCGGCATCCCCCACAATGACCAAGTGGGTGTGGGCTCCATTGGCTATGCCTTAGCCCCGCGCATCAACGCTGCTGGACGCGTCGGCGATCCTCGTCTTGCGGTGGAACTCCTTCTTACTCGAGACCTTAGCCAAGCCCGTCGATTGGCCCAAGAGCTTGATGCCCTCAACAACCAGCGCAAAGAAACCGAGCGCGGCATCCTCGCCGAGGCCATCGCCCAGGCCGAATCCCAGCGCGATCTCCCAGGGCTCGTCCTGCATGGCGATTTTTGGCATCCAGGCGTCATTGGAATCGTGGCCTCCCGCATTGTGGAACGCTACCGCCGTCCGTGCATCATCCTCACGAAAGAAAATGGTCTTCTCAAAGGTTCTGCTCGCTCGGTGCCGGCTTTTGACCTCTATCAAGGCTTAAGTGAGTGCCGGCACCTCCTTACGGCTTTTGGCGGCCATAAACAGGCAGCAGGCCTCAAGCTCCCCGAGGAGGCCTTGCCGGCTTTGCGTCAGGCCTTTGCCGAGGCCGTGCGCCGCCAATGCCGCCATGGGCTCGAAGCCCCCGCCGTTCTCGAGGTGGATTTCGAAGTACCCTTTGGGCAAATCCAACCCCAACTGCTCCATGAACTGGACCTCCTCCAACCGTTTGGACCGGCGAACCCACGGCCAGTTTTTCTCTCCCCTCCGGTTACTATCACCCGACAGCGCTTTTTCGGTGCCGGCAAGCATGTGGAACTATGGATTCGTGATCCTTCGGATGGCACCACCCTGCGCGGCGTGGCCTGGCGTCTGGGTGAAGAGTGGAAGGCCATGGCCCGCCTTGCCTCATCCTTTCGTTTTGCCTACACCCCCAAGACCTCCACGTTTCGTGGCATAGTCGGCATTGAACTCACCCTACATGGCATATTTCCAGAAACCTGACACCTTGTGGGAGGCCTCGATGCGTTTTTCCTGGATAACCCTCATAGTCCTCAGCACCGCTTGGACCTGTGGCGGCTGCGCCGCAGTGATCGTTGGCGGGGCCACAGCGGCAGGCACCTATGTCTACATGGCCGGCTGGCTCGAGCAGACCTACAATCGCCATATCGACATCGTTTGGGAAGCAGCCCAAAGCGCACCGGCGTCCCTTGGCCTTGTCCTCCAATCCAAAGAGCGCACCCTCGGGACGTCGCGTCTCCAGTTTCTCGATGGGAATACCGACGTCTGGATCACCCTCGAAGCCACAAGTCCCTATACCACGAAGGTGGCCGTCCGTTGGGGGCTGTTGGGTGATGAGGCGGCCTCGCGCCGCATCCTCGACGCCATTGGCGCCCGCCTCTAGGAGCGTGTCGCGCCTAGGCGGCACGCGTCCTGGGCGGCGTGGTAGCTACTGCGCACCAAAGGAGCGCAGGCCATTACAGCGATGCCCTGGGCCTGGCCATAGGCAGCATAGATGGCAAAACGCTCCGGATGGACGTAGCGGGCCACGGGCAGATGCCGTAGGCTTGGGCGCAGGTACTGTCCCACGGTCATCATGGAACAGCCGCAATGGGCAGCGGCATCAATGACCTCCAAGACCTCGGCGTCGCCCTCGCCCAGTCCCACCATGAGGCCCGTCTTTACCGCTAGTCCCGCAGCCTTCGCCTGACGGAGGATTGCAAGGCTGCGAGCAAAATCCGCCCCCGGACGGACTAGCCCATAACACCGGGGGACGGTCTCGAGATTGTGGTTCAAGACCTCGGGACGGGCGGCCAAGACCTGTGCCAGGCTGGTGGGGTTGCCCCCAAAATCGGGGATCAGCACCTCCACGGTAGCCTGGGGCAAGACGGAACGCAGGGACTCCATTGTCCGGACAAAGTGGGCAGCACCTCCATCGGGGAGGTCATCGCGCGTCACTGAGGTCACCACCACATGCCGGAGGCCAAGACGCAGGGCAGCCTCCGCTACTCGCCGTGGTTCGTCCGGGTCCAAGGGGGCCAAAGGGCCGCCATCGACGTTACAAAAGCGACAGCCCCGGGTACAACGCGGTCCAAGCAAAAGAAACGTCCCTACCCCACTGCTAAAGCACTCGAACCGATTCGGGCAACGCGTGGCCTGACACACCGTGCCCACATCGAGCTCAGCCACGGTGCGAAGGGTTTGGGCAAAACGCGCTTGCCGCGGCAGCGGTGTCCGCAACCAGGGTGGCAGGCGGCAGGTGTCGTCTTGGTCCGGAGGACACGCCGCCAACTGGCGGAGGGCAGCCGCACGATCCATGTTTATTCTCCTCCTCCCCACGCCCCCCACTGCATGGCCGCAACATACCGGGGAGCAAACGTGCTCTCAGCCACAGTGTCCACCACCTCCACTTGTTTGGGGAAGACCTCGGCGATGGCGCGAAGATTCGGGTCTTGGCCCAAAAGGAGGGCGCCAGCAAGGGCGGTGTTGCCAAGGACAACGATGCGATCCCGCCACATTGGCGGGAAAAATCCCAAAGTAATGAGGTCCTCCACAGCCACATGGCTCCCCAAGACCCCGGCGACAGCCACGCTTGCCACCTCATACCCCACCCGTTGCAAAAGGCCCTCAAGGGCCACTACCGCCGCTGCCTTGACCTTGAGCAACTCCTCCACGTCGGCTTCCCCAAACTCCACCGCGCCGGCAATGGGCAGCCAGCGGCCGTCCTCCGCCACGCGGTGCTGCGCCACCACCCGCCGCGCAAGGGGCGAAGGGGGGTTCGTCACCAGATGGCCTAGGCGATCCAATGCCCCCAATCGGTGGAGTGCCGCGGCAATCGCCACATATCCGGTGCCCGAAATGCCTTGCCATGGCCCTTGGCCGCGAGGAACAATCCCCTGAGGCCCGATATCCACGGCGCTCACCACCCCAGGGCCGGCCAACCGCCCCCAGCGCAGCCCCACCCCTTCCACTGCTGGCCCCATGGGAACGCTGGTGGCCACCAAGCGATGGCCATCGTACCATGCCATTTCCCCATTCGTCCCCAGGTCCACCAAAAGCAGCGGGAGGGGCAAATGGTGTGTCAGGCATGCGATCAGTCCAGCGGTGATATCGCTGCCCACAAACGGGGCAAGCGGCGGGGGGATATAGGCTGCGGGGATCCCTCGTCCAAGACAGACTGGGCCGCCAAAGACTGGCATCCGATACGGAAAGGCCCCAAGCCCGGCCACGGGCAACCCCAGGAGGAGGGCGAGCATGACCGTATTGCCCACAACCACGAGTTCCTCAACGCCCCGAGCCGCCATGGACCGAACCGCATCCAGTACGACATGGCGCAGCTTCTCTGCACCTTGGGGATGGACGCTAGCGTAGCGGATACGCGAGAGGACCTCACTGCCCGCTGGGGCTTGGGGATTGGGGAGGGAAAAAGGGCCGTGCTTTGGGTCGGCATAGGCCCATTTGAGGGCTGTTGTCCCAATATCCACGGCGAGCAGGCGCGCCGCATGGGCCGGAAGGGCATGGTCCTGTGGCGGGGTGTGTGCTGGCGCAACCACCTGGCCCGGCTGTGGCAGGTGCCGACACGCGAGACGCCAGCCCGCAGCAAGTTCGTCCTCCCCCAAACGCCGCCGCTCTTCCGGGAGCGGTTCTGGGGCCTGCGCGAGAAAACGAAGCCGGCAGGCGCCGCACAATCCCGTTCCAGCGCACACCACCTGCTGGGGAAAGCACCCTATCTCAAAGAGAAGCTCAAGCCACGTCTGCCCTGGTCGGGGCACAGCCTCCACAAAACCGGTGGCAGCATGGACGCCAACGCGCGTTGCCTTCCCCGTCTCCTTCAAACGGAGCCAACCTCCTCTTCCTTGGCAAAAACGCCTTGAACACAAGTCAAGGCCTTCATGCGTCCCTTCTGCAAAACGAGTCGTCCAACGGCAGGCGTACGCGAAATGGCCCCCAATACACGACCGCAGAGGACCGCCCCTTTGGCCCGGCAGATCTTCCTGCAGGCACACAAAAGGCAGGGGGATATCTCCCCCTGCCACGGAATTATCCTTATTGTGCGGCAGATACGCCGTCGCTTCCCGCAGAGGTCGCTTCGGCTTGACCGCGAACCGAGAACTCGATGAGGGCCATGGGCGCGCTATCGCCCGGCCGAGGGATGGCGAACTTCACCACCCGAGTATATCCACCGGCGATACCCTGAAAGCGTGGGCCGATGACATCAAAGAGCTTTTTGACAATGCTTTGGCTGCCCAACACCGCATATGCCTGGCGCCGGGCATGGACTGTATTTTCCTTCGCCAAGGTCACCAACTTGTCAGCCAGAATTTGCAATTCCTTTGCCTTGGGCTCTGTGGTTCGGATACGTTCATGCTCCACTAAAGAACGAGCCATATTTCGCATCATGGCCTTACGGTGTTCCCACGTACGCCCAAGTTTTCTTCCTGCTTTCCTATGTCTCATTGCTTTCGTTCCTCTTCAACCAATCTTGATAAAGGGCGTCGAAGTTATCAACGGTGAGACCAAAATCCAACCCCATACTCTCCAAAACGCGCCGGATATCTTCCAGAGACTTCCGGCCAAAGTTTTTAGTTTTAAGGAGTTCGTTTTCGGTCTTTTGGACGAGTTCCCCTACCAGATGAATCCCGGCACTTTTAAGGCAATTGGCGGCACGCACCGGCAATTCCAGTTCTTCGATGGTCTTAAAAAGATGTTCGTTGAACTGGGCTTGTGGTTTCGCCTTTGCATGCTGGATATCTGCCGAGCTCTCATCGAAATTGATGAACACCGACAGCTGGTCCTTGAGGATCTTCGCGCTATAGGCCACGGCATCTTCAGGACGCACCGAGCCGTCTGTCCAGACTTCGAGGATGAGTTTATCATAATTGGTCATCTGCCCGACCCGGGCCTGCTCTACCGTATAGGCCACCTTGCGGATGGGCGAGAAGCTCGCATCAAGGGCAATCACCCCGATTTGCAGATCCAAGTCTTCATGCATATCTGCGGGCACATAGCCTTTACCCATCCGGATTTCCAAATCCATGACGAGGTCCACATCTTCAGAAAGGGTCGCGATATGCAAGTCAGGATTGAGAATACGGACATGCTGGTTTTCCCGGATGGCCGCGGCAGTCACCGGTCCTCGCGAATTGGCGACGAGCTGTACCCGCTGGGGCTCCGCCGTGTCCATGGCAATCCGCAGTTGTTTGATATTGAGAACGATATCGGTGACGTCCTCAATGACCCCGGGGATGGTCGTAAACTCATGCTGGATGCCCTGAATCTTCAAGGCCACTGGGGCAGCCCCCTGCAGAGAAGAAAGCAGCACCCGCCGCAGGGCGTTCCCGATAGTCGTGCCAAACCCGCGCTCCAGCGGCTCGCAGACGAACTTCCCATACGTATCCGTGGACTTGGGATCACACTCCAATTGCGACGGCCGAACAAGTTCGGCCCAATTGCGAACGAAAACCTTGTTGTCTCCGCTCAAAGGAGTCATGGGTACCGCCCTTTATTTGGAGTAGAGTTCGACGATGAGCTGCTCGGTCATGGGGAAGGTGAGGTCCTCGCGAGTCGGCAGGGCCTTGACCGTCCCCCGCATGGCCGTGGGGTCCACCTCGAGCCACGCCGGAACGCCACGTCGGGCCACATTCTCCAAGGCAGCCGCGAGCACCAAGTTCTTTTGTGAACGCTCCCGCACTTCGATAACATCACCAGGACGCAGCCGGACCGAAGGCACCGACACCTTGTGCCCATTGAGACGGAACAATCCGTGCCGGACCATCTGGCGGGCTTGTGCCCGTGAAAAGGCAAACCCCATGCGGTACACGATATTGTCGATACGCGACTCGAGGAGCACCAGGAGGTTCGTCCCCGTCACTCCCTTACGACGGTCTGCTTCTTGGAAATAGCGACGGAATTGTCCTTCCAAAAGCCCGTACATCCGACGCACTTTCTGCTTTTCCCGCAGCTGCAGGGCGTAGTTACTCGGCTTTTTCCGGTTCTTGCCGTGATCACCTGGGGCATACGGACGGCGATCAAAGGCACACTTGTCAGTATAGCAACGGTCACCTTTGAGGAACAGCTTGCTTCCCTCACGACGACAAATTCTGCATTTTGCTTCTGTATATCTAGCCAAGGCTCTTCCCCCTCTTAGACGCGACGGCGTTTGGGCGGACGACATCCATTATGCGGGATGGGCGTGATATCACGAATAAAAACAACCCGCATCCCCAAAGCATTGATAGCACGCATGGCCGATTCTCGACCTGCACCAGGACCTTTCACATAGATACCGACAGTACGCATACCACTTTCCATGGCCTTGCGCGCTGCAGTCTCCGCTGCCTTTTGGGCCGCGAAGGGGGTATTTTTTCGGGAGCCACGGAACCCCGATGCCCCCGCACTTGCCCAGCTGACCACGTTTCCTGCAGGGTCCGTAAACGTCACAATCGTATTGTTGAAGGAACTGGTAATATGCGCAATTCCCACTGGAATATTCCGTTTCTCTTTCTTTTTCGTCACACGCTGTGGTCTCGCCATAACAGTCGTCGCTCCTCACCTTACTTCTTCTTCTTGCCCACCACTGCCCGACGCGGGCCCTTCCGCGTCCGTGCATTGGTGTGGGTCCGCTGGCCACGGCAGGGAAGGCCCTTACGGTGCCGGAGTCCACGATAGCAACCGATGTCCATAAGCCGTTTGATGTTGGTCACCACCTCGCGACGCAGATCCCCTTCGACCTTGTAGTTAGCCTCGATTTCCTTGCGCAAGGCATTGATATCCTCTGACGTAAGGTCGTCGCTCTTCTTGGTCCAATCGATACCTGTCGCATCGAGGATCTTCAGTGCCGTGGCGCGGCCTATGCCGTAAATATACGTCAATGCAATATCGAGCCGCTTGTTCCGCGGCAAATCAACTCCAACTAATCTTGCCACACGTTCCCCCTCACTGCGCTAGCCCTGACGCTGCTTGTGTCGGGCATTTTCACAAATCACCCGTAACACGCCCTTACGTTTAATAAGCTTACATTTCGGGCACAATTTCTGAACAGAAGGCCGCACTTTCATACTCCATCTCCTCCAAGTCTGCTCTGTTCGAGCTGACTCAAGATAATTGGTCCGTCCTCTGTGATGGCCACAGAATGTTCATAATGAGCAGCAAGGCTCCGATCCTTGGTCACTGCCGTCCAGCCGTCGGAGAGGATATCGACGTGCTCGGTACCTACGGCTACCATAGGTTCAATGGCCAGGACCATCCCAGGCCGTAACGGCAAACGCGCGGCGTTGCGAGGAACAAAGTTAGGGACTTCGGGCTTCTCATGGAGCATTCGACCAATGCCATGCCCCACGAAACGTCGGATGACGTGATACCCATGTCCTTCCACATATTCCTGCACTGCCCGGGAAATATCGTAGAGGTCGTTTCCTGGAAGGGCTTGTGCAATTCCCAAATACAGGGAGCGTTCTGTCACTTCCAGGAGACGAGCCGCGTCCTCGGTGATCTTTCCCACCCCTACCGTACGAGCTGCATCTCCATAAAATCCGTCACACACCACGCCAAAATCAATGGAAAGGATATCGCCGTCCCGTAGTGGTCGATCCGAAGGGAATCCATGGACAATCTCTTCGTTCACCGAACAGCACAGCGCATACGGGAATCCCTGATATCCTTTGAATGCAGGCCGCACACCATAGTGCGCACAAAGGGCGACGGCCCGTTCTTCTAAGGCCATCGTCGTCACCCCTGGCTGCACCAAGGAGCAAATCGCATCTAAAATTTCCGCCACAATGCGATTGGCCTGCTGCAAGGCAACAATTTCCTGAGGGTTTTTCAGGAAAATGCCCCGATACTTCTTCATCCTCGCCGCCCTTTGATGCGCGCTTTCGCCAATAGGCCCTCGTATTGACCAGAAATCAGGTGGGACTGCACCTGAGCCATGGTATCCATGGCCACGCCCACAACAATGAGCAAGGAGGTCCCGCCAAAATAAAACGGTACGTGAAATTGGCGCATCAAGACGATGGGCAAAACGCAAACGAGCGAGATATAGATGGCCCCCCACAAAGTCAAACGGTTGAGGACCTTGTCGAGATATTCCTCTGTTTTTTGTCCTGGCCGAATCCCAGGCACAAAGGCACCTTGTTTCTTCAAATTTTCAGCAATATCCTTGGGATCAAAGATAATGGCGGTATAGAAGTAGCAGAAGAAGACAATAAGCCCAATAAACAAGACGTTATACAGCACGCTGTCTGGACGAAACCATTCGGAAATCCGCTGCAGGATCTCTGCATGCGAGAAGTTCGCCAGAGTCGCGGGGAACATCAAAAGCGATGAGGCAAAGATGGGCGGGATAACCCCAGCCGTATTGAGACGCAGCGGTAAATGACTCGTCTGGCCACCATACAGCTTTCGACCAATCATCCGTTTCGCATAATGGATGGGGATACGGCGCTGGCAACGCTCCACAAACACAATCCCCACCAACACCGCCGCCATAAAGACCACAAGCAATATCGCCGCAAACAACGTCAACTCGCCGGTCCCGATCAGACGAAAGGACCGACCAAGGCCACTGGGTAACCCGGCGACAATCCCCGCGAAGATGATTAGGCTAATGCCGTTCCCGATGCCGCGTTCCGTAATCTTTTCTCCCAGCCACATGAGAAAGACCGTGCCCGCGGTCAGTGTCAGCACGGTGATGAAGCGAAAGCCCCAGCCTGGCAGATAGACCACGGGCGCCCCCGTGGGGCTAGTCATACTCTCCACCCCAACCGCAATGCCGAGACCTTGGACCAAGGCAATGAGCACCGTGCCATACCGAGTGTACTGGGTGATTTTTTTCCGGCCAGCGGCCCCTTCTTCACGAGAAAGTCGCTTGAGCTCGGGGCTTACGACGGTGAGGAGCTGGATAATGATGGAGGCAGAGATATACGGCATAATTCCGAGGGCAAAGATGGAAAGATTCCGTAATCCGCCTCCAGAGAACATATCAAAGAGCCCAAACAAGGTATTTTGGACACTGGCGAAGAAATCTGCCAGGGCCTTCCCGTCCACTCCCGGAATGGGCAAGTGGACCCCGATTCGATAGACGGCAAGGAGGAAAAATGTCCACCCAATCTTGCCTTTGAGGCTTTCCAACCCTGCGTTGGCACCCTTTGTCGTGCGCACAGCATTATCCTTCTACAGCCACTGCCGCACCGCCAGCGGCAGCAATCTTCTCTGCAGCCTTGGCGCTGAACTTATGCGCCGTAATCCGCATCGCCGAAGCGATCTCACCATCGGAGAGGACCTTGATGGGCGCCCCTGGCTGAGCGAGCCGCGCTGCATAGAGGTCCTCGAGCCCAACTTCGGTTTGACCTGCAAAACGTTCCGCAATCGTCCCTACCGATACAATTTGATATTCGACGCGAAACGGATTCTTGAATCCACGCTTCGGCAGACGCCGAAACAACGGCATCTGCCCGCCTTCAAACCCAGGGGCGACGGTGCCGCCGCTGCGCGCTTTCTGTCCTTTATGACCGCGGCCGGCAGTGCCTCCCTGCCCCGAGGCATTGCCACGACCCAGGCGCTTGCGCTGCTTGCGTTCTTCAGGAAACGGATAAAGCTCATGAAGCTTCATGATACCACCTCTACCAAATGCTGGATCTGCCGAATCATGCCTCGAACGCTGGGATTATCTGGAAGTTCCCGAACCTGATGCAACCGTCGCAGCCCCAGGGCCTGCGCCGTCTTGCGCTGTACTGGAGGCTGGGTAATGAGGCTTTTGACCAATTTCACCTTGAGCATGGATAGCCACCTATTTCCGTTTGATGGTCAGGGTCTTGCCGCGCATGGAGCTCACCGCTTCCGCACTCCGCAACGACCGAAGCCCAGCAAATGTCGCCCGAACGACGTTATGCGGATTGTTGGTGCCGATGGCCTTCGTGAGGATGTCATGCACACCCACGGCCTCCATAACCGCACGCACCGGCCCGCCTGCAATGATTCCCGTGCCTGCCGAAGCTGGTTTGAGCAGCACCTTGCCGGCGCCAAACTCGCCCAGGACATCACAGGGGATCGTCCCTTCCACCAGAGGCACGCGCTCCATATTTTTTCGGGCATGATCCGTGGCCTTGCGGATGGCATCGGGCACCTGATTGGCCTTGCCTAGTCCAAAACCCACGCGACCCTTGCCATCCCCCACCACCACTAAGGCGCTGAAACTGAAGCGTCGGCCACCTTTCACCACCTTGGCCACACGGTTGAGGGCCACAAGTCGCTCGATGAGTTCCAATTCGTTGTGTTGCTGCATGGATGTCCCCGGCACTAAAAGTTCAAACCGCCTTCCCGGGCACCTTCGGCCACTGCCTTCACCCGACCATGATACAAAAACCCATTCCGATCGAAGACAACGGTCGTGATGTCCTGCTTTTTCGCTTCCTCGGCAATCTTCTGCCCGACACGCTTGGCCGTCTCCACGGACAGTCGGACGGCGCTCTCCTCAAGATTCAGAGTAGAAGCCGCTGCCAACGTCATTCCACGGGTATCGTCGACGATCTGCGCATAGATGTGCTTGTTCGAGCGAAAAACGACCAAACGAGGACGTTCTGGAGTCCCAGAGGCCTTTTTTCGAATACGAATTTTCCGTTTTTTCCGTGCTTCTTGTCTCGATAATGACATACACCCACCTACTTCTTCTTACCACCGGACTTACCGGCTTTGCGACGGATGACTTCATCGATGTATTTGATGCCTTTCCCTTTGTAGGGTTCAGGCTCCCGAACGCGCCGGATCTGTGCAGCGACCTCTCCCACGACCTGCTTATCACATCCCAAGATAGTAATCTTATTGCCATCCACTTTCGCTTGGATACCCTGTGGAAGGACATAATTGACTGGATGGGAGTATCCTACAGTCAAAACAATAGTATTTCCTTGGAGATTGACCTTATAACCCACGCCCACCACTTCGAGGGACCTCTCAAATCCCTTGGTGACGCCCATTATGGCATTAGCTAGTAACGTCCGCCGCAGACCATGCTGCTGACGCGCCATACGAGAATCATCCCGCCGCATAATCTGCGCCATGCCGTTTTCCACCACAACATCCACCGATGGATGCTGGGCCAGGGTCACAGAGCCCTTTGGCCCCTTCACGGTGATGGATTCCGAAGTAATAGCGACTTCCACTCCTGCAGGCACAGCGATGGGCATCTTTCCAACTCGTGACATCGCTCTCCTCCCTACCAAATCTCGCAGATCAGCTCTCCGCCGATCCCCTTGGCGCTGGCCTGCTTTCCTTCCATAATTCCTTGGGAGGTAGAAAGGATGCAAATACCTAATCCATTCTGCACCGACGGGATCTGGGCGGCCGTTACATACACACGGCGCCCCGGCTTGCTGACGCGACGCAAACCGGAAATGACCGGCTTTTGGTCATGATATTTGAGACGGACAAGCAATTGACCATCCTGGGGTTCAAACTGCTCAATAAAGCCCTCTTCCTGAAGGATGGTGAGAATACTTTCCCGCATCCGGCTGGGAGACATGGCGACTTGCGTATGACGCGCCATATGAGCATTGCGAATTCTCGTGAGTAAATCCGCGATAGGATCAACAACAGCCATGGAGCCTCCCATTCTACCAGCTCGATTTTCGCACGCCTGGCAATTCACCAGCCAGCGCTAAATTGCGAAAACAAATTCTGCACACACCAAACTTCCGCAGAAAAGCACGCGGACGCCCACATAATGGGCACCTATTGTATTTCCGAGTGGAAAATTTAGGCTTCCGCTGCGCCTTGACCATCAAGGATGTGCGAGTCAAGATTCCTTCCTCCTTACTTCCTGAAAGGCATACCCAGCAGCTTGAGCAGCATTTTGGCTTCTTTGTCTGTTCTTGCGGTAGTAATGACCGAGATATTCATGCCAACGGCCTTCTCGACCTTATCCATCTCGATCTCGGGGAAAATGGTGTGTTCCTTGATTCCGAGCGTGTAGTTGCCACGACCATCAAAACCCCGATCAGGAACACCGCGAAAGTCACGCACTCGAGGAAGCGCAATAAGAATCAGCTTCTCCAGAAAAGCCCACATTCTGTCCCGACGCAAAGACACCCGGCATCCAACAGGCATCCCTTCGCGCAATTTGAAAGCAGCGATGGATTTTTTCGCCCGCGTCACAACGGCCTTCTGTCCTGCAATCAGAGTTAAATCGCGTACAGAATCCTGGATTAGCTTATTATTCTGGCTTCCCTCACCCAAACCCATGTTCAGTGACACATAGGTAATCCGTGGAATTTCCATCACACATTTGTACTGGAATTCCTTGGCGAGCGCAGGGGCGACTCGTTCTCTGTAGATCTTCTCGAGATTGGTCATCACGACACCTTAACTGATCGTTTCGTTGCACTTCTTGCAATAGCGCAACTTTTTATTGTCTTCTGTAAAGCGGTATCCCACCCGCGTTGGTTTAGAACACGCGGGACAAACCAGCTGCACATTAGAGACGTCAATGGGCATTTCTTTTTCGACAATGCCACCAGGCTTGCCGGCATAGGGGTTGGGCTTCATGTGTTTTTTGACCACATTCACCCGCTCCACAATCACCTTGTTTTTATCACGAAGGATACGGGTAATCTTCCCAATCTTTCCCTTATCCTTACCCGTAAGGACAATAACCGTATCCTCTTGATGAATTTTCCACGCGCGGTTTGCCATTACAGCACCTCAGGAGCTAAGGAGACAATTTTCATAAAGTTCTTGGCCCGTAATTCTCGAGCTACTGGGCCAAAAATACGGGTACCAATCGGCTCCATATTTTTATTGAGCAGTACGGCAGAATTGGTATCAAAACGGATGTACGTACCATCTGGGCGACCAATTTCCTTTTTGGTCCGCACAATGACGGCTTGAAGCACATCACCTTTCTTTACCTTGCCGTGCGGGATCGCCTCCTTCACTGACACCATAATAATATCACCAACATGGGCATAGCGACGCTTACTGCCACCAAGCACCTTAATGCAGGCCACTTTTTTGGCGCCAGAATTGTCCGCGACATCCAACGTCGTTTGCATCTGAATCATAATCAGTACCCCTACAACGCCCGTTCGATGATTTTGACCAAATGCCAATTCTTATGCGCGCTCAATGGACGGTGCTCCACAATCTGAACTTTATCGCCCACCCGGCACTCATTGTTGGGATCATGCGCCATAAATTTCTTTCTACGGCGGATATATTTTTTCAGGACAGGATGCTTGACCAAAGTCTCAACGCGGACAACGATGGTCTTATCGTTCTTGTCGCTCACCACGAAGCCAACAAGAGTTCTTTTATTTGAAGTTTTACCGCTACTATTCATCACCTTGTCTCCATCTGCTTCTCTTGCAAAACAGTCAAAATCCGAGCAATGGATTTTTTGACGTGCGGTATTCTTTGTGTGTTTTCCAGCTGTGCAGTAGCGTGCTGGAAACGGAGATTCATCAACTCCTTACGGAACTCCTGTAGCTTCTCGTTGAGCTTGGCCACGTCCATCCCACGCAATTCTTGAGCGTTCATACACTACTCCTTTTCGACTATCATAGTCTTGATCGGCAGTTTATGTGCCGCTCTACGCAAGGCTTCCTTGGCCAGCTCAACATCAACACCTTTGATCTCGTACAACATCCGACCCCGCTGTACTGGCGCGCACCATCCTACGGGAGAACCTTTACCACTCCCCTGGCGCACTTCCAGTGGCTTCGCGGTAATCACCTTGTCGGGAAAAATGCGGATAAACACCTGGCCACCACGCTTAATGTGCCGCATCATGGCAATACGAGCTGCCTCGATCTGTTGGCTCGTGATTTTCCCGCACTCCAAGGCCTTGAGCCCCACTTCCCCAAAAGCAACGGTCGTCGCCCGTTGGGCCACCCCACGAACCCGACCCTTTTGTTGCTTTCTAAATTTGGTGCGTTTTGGACTGAGCATCAGCTATTCACCTCATTGAGAATCTCGCCCTTGAAGACCCACACCTTAACACCAATGACCCCATAGGTCGTCTTGGCCAAGGCCAGGCCGTAATCAATGTCGGCGCGCAAGGTGTGCAGTGGGACGCGCCCTTCACGGGCCCATTCAGTGCGGGCAATTTCCGCACCTCCCAGGCGACCACTCACCTGCACCTTGATGCCCTGAGCACCAAATTTCTGCGCTAGCGAGATTGTCTTCTTCATAACCCGCCGAAAACCGACCCGACGCTCCAATTGTTGGGCAATAGACTCGGCGACAAGCTGCGCTTCAATCTCCGGACGCCGAATCTCATTGACCTCGATGGCAAAATCCCGGCCAAACTTCTGGCGCAATTCCAGTCGCATCTTCTCAATCTCCGCGCCCTTGCGACCGATAACAATGCCGGGACGAGCCGTATACAAAATCAAACGGACCTTGTCTGCTGCCCGCTCAATATCAATCTTGGAGAGCCCTGCGTGGTTTAACTTATCCTTCACATACCGACGCAACTTATTGTCTTCCAAAACATATTCAGCGTACTTTTTATCGCTAAACCAACGCGATTTCCAGGGCTTGTTATAGCCGACACGAAACCCATACGGATGTACTTTGTGACCCAAGGTTCTGCCCTCCTATCGCTCGTCCACCACCACTGTAATGTGGCTCGTTCTTTTGATGATCCGATACGCACGACCCATAGCTCGAGGACGAATGCGTTTCCATGTTGGACCACCGTCGATGCGGACTTCCTTCACGAACAGGCTGTCCACATCTACGTTCGCATTATGCTCGGCATTGGCAATGGCGGAGGCCAAAACTTTCTCGATGAGACGGGCCGCTTTCTTGGGCGTGAACTTCAAAATATTCAAAGCGTCTTCCACAGGCTTCCCCGTAACGTTACGGGCTACAAGTCGCGCCTTTTGCGGAGAAACGCGGATAAACTTGGCAACGGCTTTCGCTTCCATATCTCCATCCCCGCCTTATTTTTTCTTTTTATCCGCGGCGTGGCCGAAGAATGTCCGCGTGGGGGCAAACTCCCCGAGCTTATGCCCAACCATATTTTCCGACACAAACACCGGAACAAACTTTTTGCCGTTATGCACGGCAAAGGTCAGCCCTACCATCTCTGGGATAATCGTCGAACGCCGCGACCATGTCTTGATCACCTGACGGCTCCGTTCCGCGTTCGCCTTTTCTACTTTCTTCATGAGATGCTCATCGACGAAGGGGCCTTTTTTGAGAGACCTCGGCATAGCTCCTCCTACTTAGTCCCACGGCGTTTGACGATGAACTTGGAGGACGCCTTCTTCGGCGAACGAGTCTTGGCTCCCTTGGTCGGCTTACCCCATGGGGTCACGGGGTGCCGTCCACCAGAACTCCGACCTTCTCCACCCCCCAGAGGATGATCCACTGGATTCATCGCCACACCACGCACCTTAGGCCGACGCCCCAACCAGCGGTTGCGCCCGGCCTTGCCCAGGGAAATGTTCTCATGCTCCAAGTTCCCCACCTGCCCTACCGTGGCCATCGCCGTGGCAAGCACCTTTCGCACTTCCCCCGATGGCAACCGCAACAGGGCATAGACTCCTTCTTTGGCGATCAGCTGGGCATACGTCCCCGCCGAACGAGCCATTTGCCCGCCACGCCCCGGATGAAGCTCTACATTATGAACCAATGTTCCCAAGGGGATTCGTCCAAGAGGCAACGCATTCCCAGGCTTGATGTCGGCAGAATTCCCTGCAAGCACCGTATCTCCGACCTGCAATCCTACCGGGCACAAAATATAGCGCTTCTCTCCATCGGCATAGGACAGCAAAGCAATCCGAGCACTCCGATTGGGATCATACTCAATACTGGCAACACGCGCAGGGATGTCAAACTTATTACGCTTAAAATCGATAATCCGATACCGCCTCTTAACGCCTCCCCCACGACGGCGAGCCGTAATGCGACCAAAATGGTTACGGCCGCTCTTCTTGCACAAACCAACGACGAGAGACTTTTCTGGCACAACCTTAGTGACTTCCTCAAAGGTATGCACCGTCTGCGCACGTCGCCCCGCAGAAGTCGGTTTGAGTTTACGAATTGCCATACACTAAACCCCTTCGAAAAAGTCGATGGAGGCCCCAGAAGCAAGTGTCACATAGGCCTTCTTATAGCCCCGAATCTTGCCCACGGCCCGACTGAATTTTGTCCGCACCCGGGGACGATAACGAACCATATTGACCGCCATCACCTGCACGCCAAAAATACTCTCTATGGCGCGCTGTACTTCAATTTTATTGGCAGCCGGATGCACCAGAAAAGCCACCTGATTGTTCTGCTTCATCGAGGTAGTCTTTTCAGAAATGAGTGGCCGCAATATAATTTGCGTGCTCTCCATCACTTCAACCTCGCATGCAACGCCTCGACGGCACTCCGATCGAGCACCAACTGAGGATATTTAAGAATTTCGTAGACATTAATGGAGTTTGGCTCCACCACCAACATATCGGCCACGTTCCGAGACGAAAGAAAAAGATTATTATTTTGATCGCCAACGACAATCAAGGCTTTTTCCAAGCCCAAGGTCCGGGCGCAAGCGACAAAATCTTTCGTCTTAATCCGCTCCAAGGTCAGCCGATCCACTACCAAAAGGGATTCTGTTGCGAATTTCGCAGACAAGGCCATCTTTAAAGCCAAGCGACGCACTTGCTTGTTCATCTTGAAACCGTACTCGCGAGCCACTGGCCCATGCACCACGGCTCCTCCCCGCCACAGCGGCGAACGGATGGACCCTGCTCGAGCCCGACCCGTACCCTTCTGCCGCCACGGCTTTTTACCACCTCCGCGCACTGTACCACGAGTCTTCACTCCCACAGTACCCGCACGCAACTTGGCAAGATGAGAACGCACCGCCAGATGGAGAATCTCGGGACACACTTCAACCCGAAAGATATCGTCGGCCAACTCCACTTCACCGACGACCTCGTTGTGCTGATTGACTACTTTCATATAAGCCATGGCACGTTTCCTTAGTTCATCTTGCGCAGAACCACGATCCCTTGCTTAGGGCCGGGGACCTGGCCACGTACGAGAACCACATTGACTTCTGGCCGTACATCCACAATTTCTACATTGAGCACCGTAGACCTCTTCGCACCATATTGGCCCGGCAGTTTCTTTCCCTTAAACACCTTGCTCGGCCAGGCACATTGTCCAATCGAACCAGGCCGACGATGGTTTTTTTCGTGCCCATGCGAAGCCGGTGCCCCACCGAAGTTCCAACGACGGATAACGCCCGAAAAGCCGCGGCCCTTGGATGTCCCGGTAACGGCTACACGATCCCCGCGCTGGAAAATATCTACGGTAAGTTCCTGCCCAACCTCAAAACCCGAAGCGTCCGGAAGCCGGATCTCCTTCAGCATTCTGTAAAAGCCACAATTTGCCTTTTGCTGATGTCCACGATCGGGCTTGTTGAGGCGATGAGCGGGAACTGCTTCAAAGCCAATCTGCAAGGCAGTATACCCATCACGCTCAGGAGTTTTCTTATCCACAATAGGGCACGGCCCAGCCTGAATCACCGTAACCGGAATGGCATTCCCATCCGGCCCAAAGATACGGGTCATGCCAAGCTTGCGCCCCACAAGTCCCATGGTCTGCTTCATAATGGCTTGCCTCTATAAAATCCCGCTTACAACTTAATTTCTACATCAACACCAGCGGGAAGATTGAGTTTTCCTAAAGCATCCACCGTCTGCTGCGTCGGCTCCAAGATGTCTAAAAGACGCTTATGGACGCGCAATTCAAATTGTTCACGCGACTTTTTATCAATATGTACCGACTTTTGGATAGTCTGCTTATGAATCTGTGTCGGCAATGGAATAGGGCCAGCAATAGAGGCTCCCGTCGTCCGAGCTGACTCCACAATCTCCGCTACAGCTTTATCCAAAATACGGTAGTCGTAGGCGCGCAATTTGATTCGAATCTTGTCGCTTTGCATTATCATGATGGTTTACTCCACAATTTCCGAGACCACGCCAGCGCCGACAGTACGGCCGCCCTCGCGAATCGCAAAGCGCAACCCCTTCTCCATCGCCACAGGGTTGATGAGATGCACATTGAAGGTCGTATTGTCCCCAGGCATCACCATC
>CALKRN010000007.1 GCA_937989665.1 uncultured Desulfomicrobiaceae bacterium
CGTCTGGGTCTTTGAGTTCAAGGTCGTGGACGGCGATGCCCCCACCGGTGCGGCCCTGGCCCAGCTCAAGGCCAAAGACTACGCCGCCAAATACCGCGCCCCAGGCGTCCAGGTCCTGGAGGTAGGCGTGGAGTTTTCCAAGACAAAGCGCCAGATCGTCGGCTGGGAGGTGGGCTGAGGGCCGGGCCCCGAGGCTGGCCGTCGGTACTTCTCAACAACCATCTTCCCTCCGACCAGGCCCCGTTACTCACCACATGAAGATGGCGTGGGGTGCTCTCGACTAGCAGAAGAAGCCTTGGGGCGTCGGGGACTTTCCCCCTCCAATGCAACCATGGCTGCGCCCAGGAGCCCTGCTGCGGGATGGGTAACCAGGTACAGTGGGATGGCCGCCAAGAAGGCCTCGTAGCCACGGCAACGACGAAACTCCTCGAGAAAGATCGCTTCCTCGAAAAACCATGGATTGCGCGCCGCAACCCCGCCAGCCACAAAGATGCCCTCCGAGGGGAGAGTCGCCAGGGCCAAAAAGCGCAGGGCTCGCCCATAAAGTTGGGCAAAAGTATGCACCGTGGGATGGCCGGGACTGAGCTTCGCCGCAACAGCTGCTGGTTCAAGGATCTCGCCGGTCTGCCAATGGTGGACCCGCGCCAGACCTGGTCCGGAAACGACAGCATCCAAAATCGCCCCCCCAGCCTCAGCCAACACCAAGTCCTGGAGAGGACGCTCCTCAGGGGTGAAGGGATACGGCGCATGTCCCAATTCCATGGCAAGGGGAGTCCAGCCCTTCTTGCAGGGGACAAGCACACTGGCCCCGAAACCAGTACCAGCCCCGGCCACTGCCCGCGGCCCTGGATGCGGGCTTCCTGCCTGAAGGATACGGCCCGAAGCCATCACCTCGGGATGCAAGGTGGCATACGCTTGGGCGACAAAGTCGTTGACCACGACCGCCTGGCCCCCGAGACATGGGTCCTGCACATCCACCACCAACCCAGCATTGGGCAGCCATGCCTTCCCCTCCCGCACCGCCCCTGCCACGGCCAAGACCACGGCATCAGCGTGCTGGGGCTCAAGGCCAAGACCCTTCTCCTGAGCAAGGCCAAGGAGGCCAGCAAGATGCGGGGCAGCGGCCGTTGGCACCACCACCGTTCGCTCCAGCCAAGGCCACGGGGTCAATTGGGCCACGGCAAAGCGCGCCGAAGTCCCCCCAATATCCGCCACCAGCACCGGCATGGCCTCCTCCCCAATGGCAACCGGCCGGGGAAACCCCGGCCCGGAGCATTAGATTTTCACTGCGGTGCGCAGGTCGTCCACTGCATCAGTCGCTTCCCAGGGGAAGAGAACATCCTCGCGGCCAAAGTGGCCATAGCAAGCCGTCTTTTTGTAGATAGGCTGAATGAGGTTCAGGCGCTTGATGATAAAATATGGCCGCAGATCAAAGACCTCTTGCACGGCGCGGGTGAGGACCTCGTCTGGCACGACCCCAGTGCCGCCCGTTGTCACCAGCACCGAGACGGGCTCGGCCACACCAATGGCATAAGCAATCTGCACCTCGCAGGTCTGGGCCAAACCAGCAGCAACGACGTTCTTGGCCACATAGCGCGCCATGTAGGCCCCCGAGCGGTCCACCTTGGAGGGGTCCTTGCCCGAGAATGCACCACCGCCATGATTACCCATGCCACCGTAAGTATCGTTGATGATCTTGCGTCCTGTGAGGCCACAATCTGCCAGCGGCCCACCCACCACAAAGCGACCCGTGGTGTTGATGAAGATGCGCGTCTTCTCGTCGAGCATGGCCGGCGGCAGGGTCTTACGAATGACCTCGGCCTCGATAGCCGCCGACAGATCGGCGTGGGTGATGTCTGGGCTATGCTGGGAAGAGACGACCACGTTATCGATCCGCACTGGTTTGCCCTGGCGGTACTCTACCGAGACCTGGGTTTTGCCATCGGGCCGCAGGAAAGGAAGGACGCCGGTCTTGCGCACCTCTGCCAGACGGCGAGAGAGGGCATGGGCAAAATAAATGGGCGCCGGCATGAGCGTCGGGGTTTCTGTCGTCGCATAGCCAAACATCATGCCCTGGTCACCAGCCCCTTGGTCTTCGGGCCGCTCGCGGTTCACCCCCATGGCAATGTCCGGGGACTGTTTGTCGATGGAAGAGAGGACCGCACAGGTGGTGGCATCAAAGCCCATATCCGAGCTCACGTACCCGATCTCTCGCACCGTGGATCGCACGATCTCCGGCAAATCCGCCCAGGCAGTTGTGGTAATCTCGCCAGCAATAATCGCCATGCCGGTGGTGACCATGGTCTCGCACGCCACCCGGGCATGGGGGTCTTGAGCGAGGAGACAATCGAGGACCGCATCAGAAATTTGATCCGCCACTTTATCAGGATGCCCCTCCGTGACTGACTCGGAGGTAAAGAGGTAGTGCTCTGCATTGAGAATCATGATGTACTCCTTAGTAGCGATAGTGATCTGGTTTGAATGGTCCCTCCACAGGCACCCCGATATAGGCCGCCTGCTCAGGAGAGAGCCGCTCAAGCTTTACCCCCAAACGTTCCAGGTGGAGCCGTGCCACCTCTTCGTCCAGACGCTTGGGCAGTGTCATGACCTGCGGCGGATAGCGGTGGGTGGCGAGGTCAATCTGGGCCAGCACCTGGTTGGTAAACGAATTGGACATGACAAAACTCGGATGTCCGGTGGCGCACCCCAAGTTAACTAACCGCCCTTCGGCAAGCACGATAAGACTTTTGCCGGAAGGTAAAATCCATTTATCCACCTGGGGCTTAATGGGCACCCGGCGGCAACCTGGGGTACGCTCGAAATAGCCCATGTCGATTTCATTATCGAAGTGACCGATATTGCACAGGATGGCCTCGTCTTTCATGCGTTCCATGTGCTCGCCACGAATGACATGATAATTGCCAGTGGCGGTGACAAAGATATCGCCGCGCTCGCAGGCCTCATCCATGACGGTGACTTCATAGCCCTCCATGACCGCCTGCAAAGCGCAGATGGGGTCGCACTCCGTAACAATCACCCGGGCGCCAAAACCCCGCATGGACTGAGCACAGCCCTTGCCCACATCACCATAGCCAGCCACCACCACAATCTTGCCAGCCACCATGATGTCTGTGGCCCGCTTGATGCCATCGGCAAGAGATTCCCGGCACCCATAGAGATTATCAAACTTGGATTTAGTGACTGAATCATTGACGTTGTAGGCCGGGAACAACAGCTCTCCGGCTTTGGCCATCTGGTAGAGGCGGTGCACCCCGGTAGTTGTCTCTTCAGAAACACCACGGATCTTTGCCGCCATGGCCGTCCATTTGCCTGGCGCCGTGGCAAGAGCATGCTTGAGTCGAGCCAAGACGCAAGCCCATTCTTTGTTGTCCGTGGGTTCGTCTAGAAAGGAAGGATCCCGCTCTGCCCGCACCCCCTGATGCACCAAAAGCGTGGCATCGCCACCGTCATCCACAATCAGGTCTGGCCCCGTCCCATCCGGCCAAGTAAGGGCCATCTCCGTGCACCACCAGTAGTCCTCCAGGGTTTCCCCCTTCCAGGCAAATACGGCGCCAAGCTTCTGGGCCACAACGGCTGCGGCCGCGTGGTCCTGGGTGGAAAAGATGTTGCACGAGGCCCAGCGCACATCGGCCCCCAAGGCATGGAGCGTCTTGATGAGCATCGCCGTCTGGATGGTCATGTGCAGGCTGCCCGATACCCGCAAGCCCGCCAATGGTTTGGAGGCACCATACCGGTCCATGAGGGCCATAAGCCCCGGCATCTCGCGCTCGGCAAGCTCCATTTCCTTGATGCCCCATTGGGCGAGGCCCATATCCGCTACCTGATACGGCAGCGACAAATCCAATGGTTTTGTCATGATTCCTCCTTTGGAGATACACTGTCAGCGCCTTGCGGCCGCTGGGCCACCAGCAAGATGAGCCCTAACCGGCTTGGCAAAGGATAGGTACGGGTTAACACCACATGAAAACCGGCCTCCACGACCCAGGCCTCCAAGACGTCTGGGGAAAATCCGAGCCAATGGTCACCATGACGCCGCCGTAATCGCTCCTCCCCGTGAGAGGCGTAATCGGCAATGATAAGGCGTCCACCAGCAGACACTGCCCGGGCCGCTTCCAGCAACACTGCCTGGGGCCGTGGCAGGTGATGCAGGACAAGCGAGAGCACGGCGGCATCGGCCTCACCATCGCGCACCGGCAAATGCTCCAGGTCCCCCAAACGAAGACTCACCCCCGCAAGCCCCTGGGTGCGCCGGGCTGCGGCCTCAAGCATGCGCGGCGAGTGATCCACCCCCACGACAGCTCGACCACTGGCCGCCAGGCGCTCCACAAGAAACCCCGGACCACACCCAAGGTCCACCACAGTCTGGACACCATCCAGGTGCTCCATGACAAGGGCATCGAGATCAACATCCCCCAAGACCTCCTGGGACAGGGCCTTCCATTCACCCGCAAGGGCATCAAAAAACCGCACCGAAGAGCGCCGCCGTTCCACGAGGACTGCCGTCGCCCGGTCGCGATCTGCCTGGATTTGCGGGTCTTGAGTCAGGGCCGCCAATACCGGCACCACAATGGGCGGCACCGGATCCGGCACCCGGTACAGGGCCCATGCTCCACTGCGCGTGCACCACAAAATGCCGGCGTCCACCAAAATCTTGAGGTGTCGCGACACCCGCGACTGCCCCATACCAAGCACTGCCACGGCCTCACCGACGCTGAGTTCATGACCCGCCAACAACGCCACCAGCCGCAACCGCGTGGCATCAGCCAAGGCCTTAGTCTGGGCCAACAGGTCATCAAATGCCGAAAGACTCATATCAAGATATCCTGATATTAGCAAATACCCTTCTTTTTCTTCTGCTGTCAAGCCATTGCACCGCCGCGGTTCTCACGCCGCTGGTGTGCCACGCAGCCATAAGGATTTTCCCCGCCGAAAGTCCTCCACACCGCACGGCCACAGCAGCGCCAGCACCAAGGGCAGACCTTTCTCCCTCCGAGAACGACCCAAGGTCACCACGTTGATTGTCACTTCATGGGACGAAAAAGCACTCGACTCCAAGCTCCCCCATTGGCGCTCGTGCCTTTCCAGTACTCGACATGCCGGATGCTCTGACTTGCGGGCTAAATTGCCGAAAAATAGTGCGCCGATACCTGGACTCTGTGCCGCAAAACAGAAACGACAAATTCTCCACGGCCTTGCTCGCTTTGCCTGCAGCGAAAATGCTTTGGCGCCCCTGCTGCCCGAGGTTGTGTCCACGCCCATCCCCGACTAGGGACGGATTTTTTCAAGGAGGCAGGATGCGCATCTATCTCCAGCTGCTGGGTTCTGTTGTCTTGTGGGGCGGCACATGGATCTCTGGCCGGCTCCTGGCTGGCAGCATGCCGGCCTTTTCCGCCGCCTTTCTGCGTTTTGCCGTGGCTTCGGTCTTTTTGCTGGGCTGGACGTGGTGGCACGGCAACCAGCTGCCGCGGCCACCGCGCCATTGGGGTCTTGTCCTCCTGCTTGGAGCCACGGGCATCTTTGCCTACAATTTCTTTTTTTTCACCGGCCTAGCCACCGTGCCGGCAGGACGGGCGGCCCTGATTATCGCCACCGCCCCCCTTGTCATCACCCTGGTAAGCCCCCGCGGTCGCCGCCCGCAGGTCTTACTCGGTGCCCTGCTTGCCCTCATCGGGGCGGCCACGGTCCTTGCCCAAGGCGCCCCGTGGAAACTTTTACGCACCGGACTTGGCCATGGGGATCTCGCCATCCTCGGCTGTGTGGCCAGCTGGAGCGCCTACTCCCTTCTCAATACCCAGGCCACACGCACCATGGAACCCCTCACCGCGGTCACCTGGGCCTGCCTGGCCGGCACGGCCATGCTCGCCCTCCCAGCCCTCCGGGAAGGGGTCATCGCCCATGCCCAGGCTGCAAGCCTTATCGACTGGGGAAACATCGTCTTTTTGGGCGTTTTGGCCACTGGGGTGGCCTTTACCTGGTATGTGCGCGGCATCCAGGCCATCGGTGCTGCCCGTGCCGGAGTCTTCATCAACCTCGTGCCGGTGTGCGCTGTCGTTCTCGCCTGGCTCCTCTTGGGTGAGCCCATCCATCCAAGCCTGCTTATGGGCGGGGCGTTGGTCCTGGCGGGGGTGCGCCTTGCCAACCACCCCTAGCCTTCCCAAATGCGCCCAAGCATGAGGGCGAGCATCACCGCGCCCAGGACCATCTTCGCCACCATGCCCCCCACTCGGCCCGAAAGCGCCCCAAAGGCCGCCTCGTGCGCCAGTCGCCAGGACACCCCCTGCAGGAGTTCTCCCACCAAACAACCGAAATAGGCCCCAGCCACTGCCCCCACGAGCCCGCCAAGTCCAAAGGCGATGGGTGCGCCGAGGAGCGCTCCTCCAAACGCTCCTAGCATGGCCAAGAAGCTCCCTTTTGCCGAGGCCCCGGCTCGACGCGCCTGGCGATCCTGCAACCACCACTCCAGTCCCTCTCCCACTCCCGCAGCGGCCACAAGTACGGCCCACGTCCCCACGCCTGCCGCATGGATCCCAGCCCAAGCACCGAAGGCGAACAGCACGAGCATGACCCAATTTGCTGGCAAGGACACTACATGCAGCCCAAAGGCGGTCATCAACAACAGGCTAAGCCCGACATCCATCAGCATTCCGCCACCTCCACTCCTATCCATCGCAATACTCCAGCTATCTGGCGCATATCATAAGGTTTGGTGAGCACCGCGGCCATCCCTGCTTCGGCACACGCCTGGTGACGGGAAGGGTCCGTGTGGGCCGTCACCCCAACCACAGGCAGGCCAATTCCCTGCTCCCGCAGGCGATGTACCGCCGCCACACCATCTAGGCCCGGCAGCTCCACATCCACCACCGCCAGGTCAAAACCCGTTGGTTCAGCCAAAGCTGCCTCCACCAACTGCAGGCCATCGTCCACCACCATCACCCGCCGTGCGCCAAGACGTACAAGAAGCGATTCCAACAAGGCCGCATTGAAGGGATTATCCTCTGCCACAAGGACCTGAAACCCATGACCAGGAGGCGCTAGCCGCCCTGGCCTCGCCTCGTGGCCTTGTGCAGAAGCTGCAGCGCCCTCGCTCAACGCAGCGGCTTCACCCCCATGAAGAGCGCCTTCCCCGTCGAGGAGTGCAGATGCCGCAGCATCTTCCGGCAACGCGGCGGTCGCGATCCCTTCCCCTGGTGGCAGTTCCGGTGGCTGGAAGGCCCCTGCTGCTGACGACTCGTCTGGCACGGCCAACTCCACCGTGAACTGCATGCGGGTGCCGTTGGCAACGACCTGCCGCATTACCCCCGACGCCCCCAAGGCGCGCACGGAGAGCTCCGCCACCAGCAGGTGCAGGGTCTCATCGTCGCAAACGGAGATATCCAGCAAAGCCTCGAGGTCCTCAGGTAACGGAGGCGGGACCCCGGGGCCCTGTACCACCACGGTGAGCTGCACCCCTTCAGGTTCACGGGTGGCGGATTCCAGGCCGAGGATCACCCGCGCCCCCTTGGCCCGCAAACACGTCCCCCAAAGCAGTTGTTCCACGGCCTGACGCAGCAACGCGGCATCCACAAGGACCTTGTCCGGAAGAGGGCCCAACGCCAGGTGGAGCCCCACGCCCCAGTGCTCTGCCCACGAACGGATATGGGCGACGGCCTTCCGGGCCAACGCCACGAGGGACGTGGGTTCGAGACGCAGAGACCATTGGCCCTGGCGAAACTGGATCAGCGCCAAAAACGTCGTCACCACCAACGGCACAGCACTCCCCAGGGCCTGGGGGTTCAAAAGCCCCTCTTCGATGCGCGCCAAGGCCTTGGCGCACAAGGCCAAGCCCGCACGCTGCCCTTGCCTCAAGCCTTCGTGGCGGACCAACCCAGCATCCACAAGCAAAAGACTCCGCGCCCCTACTCCGCCTGCCGGCCAAGGAAAAATCCCACCGAGGAGCCAGCGCCCAGCCCACTCCCCGTGCCACCACGGCCCAGGAGCGCACAGCAGCGGACCAGGGGCCACCTCTTCCAGACGACGTCCGGCCACAGCGCCGGCCTCTTCTTTGAGACCTGCCAGCATGGCCCAGGTCGAATTAACCGCCACCACCTCGCCCGATGGGTCCACCAGGGCCAAGCCACAGTCCATAGCCATGGCCATACCCCGCCAGTTCTCCGCCTCCTGCCGCAAATAGGCCTCCACTTCCCGGCGGGAGGTGATATCCCAGAGGAGATACAACGCCAGCGGTGTTCGCTCCCAATGCAGCGGTGCTGTGGCGCGCATGGCCCATACCACGGTCCCATCGCTGCGGCGCAAGGCCACTTCTCGCGCCAGCAGGAAATTATGCTCCCCGTCGGCCCTCTCCTCCACATCCGCCCAGCGACACCCCACATCGTGGCCCGCAGGAAGTCCCAGGTAGGTGGCTGCCGCAGGATTGACCCAGCGCACCAGCCCCTGCCCATCTACGAGAATCGCTGGCACCGGGATTCCATCCACGAATTCGGGAACCGACACCGCGAGGACCGGCGAGGGCCTATCCGCCAGGACCTGCCGCCGGGACCATATCCCTCCACCGCCGACGAGCACCCCTATCCCAGCCAATCCCCCCCACACCCACCACGGCCACCACGGCTGGTGGGGCTGGGGGATGGCCTGCCGCAGGTGGGCCAAGGCCTGACCAAGGGCAACGCTCGCCTCATGCGCTGTGCGCACCCATCGCTCGCGCTGCGACCGTGGGGCATCAGGACCGAAGGAGGCCACAACGCGCAGGGCATCTTCCAACAACCGGGCAGACTCGAGGAGATCGCCCAGAGGCACGGCGGTCCCTTCGGGGAGCTGGGCGACGGCCACCTGCATGGCGTGCTCGCCACGAAGCAAGGTCTCAATCGCAGTGTTGAGACTCGTCAGGCCCTGGTGACGGCGGTCAAGGGGTAGGGTGTCGTCCAGGAAAAACCATAGCCAGGAGAGGCTATTTGATGCCGCCTGCAGATGCGCTGCCGCGATGTCCACCTGGCTCCAGGCAAGAGATTGCGCATGGGCGCGGCGCTCTGCGTGGAGGTGGAACAACGCCCCCGTCAGCGCGACCCCCACCAAGGCCATCCCCACGATCACCAAGCGCTCTCGTTTCATGCCCGCGCCACCACCGCGCACCATACCTCCTTGGCTCCAGCCGCAAGCAAGGCCTCGGTACAGGCCCGCGCCGTAGCCCCAGTCGTCAAGATGTCATCCACCAGCGCCACCCGCAGGTCGGCAACCCCTGCGGCCGCAAAGGCGCCGACGACGTTCACCAAGCGCTCCTGACGGGAAAGCCGCGCCTGCTGGGCCGTCTCTCGCGTTTTGACCAGGGCGGCTTGCACCGGCAGCCGCAGATGCCGCGCCACGATGCGGGCAAGCTCCATGCTCTGGTTAAATCCCCGCGCCGCCAAGGCAGCCTTTCCCATGGGTACCGGCACGACGACGTCGGCAACCAGCCGGCGCTCGGCCACAGCCTCGGCAAGCATCCAGCCCAGGACCCCAGCCAGGCCCAACTCCCCCGCAAACTTGAAGCGTCGCAGCAGCTGGCGCAACTGCCCGCGATATCCCCCCCAAAAGGCCACTGTTGTCCACGGCGGGGGAGTAGAGCCGCAGACGCCACACAGGAGGGGCGGGCCAGGAGCACCACTTCGGATCTCGCCGCAGCGGGGACAATAGGACTGGGTTTGCTGCGGCATACGGACAAGGCATGCATTACACAACAGGCCCCTCGAGAGGGGCATGCCGCAGCCCTGGCAACGCCGTCCGGCAATTTGGCTTACCCAGTCCCCCACCAAACGCAGCCAACCACTAGGCATGACGCCCTCCAGCCTTTGGCTAAGGCCATCCGCTGAGCGATGCCTGGAGCTGCCGCCACGCCGATGCTCCTAAGTCTGCTGGAGTCTCCACCCCGCGCAGCCCAACAACTGGTCCAAGGACAAAGCCAAGATAGGGAAGAAAAAAGCGCAAAGTACGCTCAATGCCAGAAAACAGCTCAGCCCCCCGCGGCCGGCCAGCCACGAGGACCGCCGCTGCGGGGCGTAGCTCGTTAGGCACGACCCCTGCCCAGTAGCGCGGCTGAGCCCGATCGATCCATGCCTTGGCCTGGGCCGGCAGATGGTAAAAGTACACCGGGGCCACAAGAAGAAGACTCGAGGCCTGGCAAATCTCGCCAAAAAGGGTCTCGGCATCATCCCCAGCCAAGGGGCACTCCCCCTCTTGGCATACCCCACAGCCGGTACATGGGCGCACAGCAAAGTCACGCAACTGCACCAACCGCCCCCCTCGCTCCTGCACCAGTCTCTGGGCCAAGGTCTCGCTCGTGCCTCCCCGGTGGGGCGAGAGGTTGAGCACAACCTCCATTATGCCTGCCGCCGCCAGATAATCCGCACGGTGGAGGCATCCTCCGGCTCGGCATGAGCCTGCCAAGCGGCATCCACCCATCTGGCCTCAAGCACAGCATCCACTCCGTTCGGCCCCACCAGCACTGCCAGCTCGTCTTCCTTGGCAAAACGCAAGTACCAGCTCGTATCCCGCGTAAGGGTACATGGACAGGCCTGACGCAGATCGATTTCTCGCATCCCGCTGCCTCCAAGTTAAGAGTGAAATGGCGAAAAGAATGGATTATGCCGCATCTCCTCGCCTACCGTCGTCGCTGGGCCGTGTCCAGGATAGATGCGGGTCTTCTCTGGCAAGGTGAAGATCTGCTCCCGCACCGAGCGCTCGAGGACCTGAGGGGAACTCCCCGGGAAGTCGGTGCGGCCAACGGAGCGATAGAAGATAAGGTCACCGACAAAGACGGCCTCAAGGGTCGGGAAATAAAAGGACAACCCTCCCGGACTATGGCCTGGGGTCGAGAGGACCAGGCAGGGCGTGTCAAGAAAACTGGTCTCTCCTGGCGCAAGGGGAGACCAGGAAAAGGCAGGGGTAGGCGGGAAGCCCCACATGCCGCCGGCGCCGAGTTCGGTTTCAAGCAGCGCGGCTTCACGGGGATCGGCGAAGACCGGGGCCCCGGTGGCTTCCACCAGACCGGCGATGCCCTGGATGTGATCAAAATGAAAATGCGTGGCGAGAATGGCCTCCAGACGACGGCCCTGCAAAGCCCCAAGGACAGTCTGCGGCTCTCCACCCGGGTCAATGGCCAGGGCCCGGGTATCGTCGCCCACGAGATAGCAATTGGTCTCCAGCGGCCCAAGGGCCAAGGTCTCGATACGCATGCCACCCTCCCGAAAAAAGATGCTGCTGGAACGTCTAGGAGAAAAAATGCCCTGGAGTCCAGAGGGGAAAACCGAGCTCTCGCCCTCGTGGGACGCCTTTGGTGGCATTGGTTGGTGGGGACGCGCGTCTGCGCGGTGGTTCTCGGCGTCCATTGGACGCCTTTGGTGGCATTGGTTGGTGGGGGGCGCGAGGCCAATGGCGCTGATGCCCATTACCATTGCCTCTACCGTCCTTACGGCATCGGCGCCCTTGACTGAATCCAGGAGCTAAAAGGACGGCTCCTTCTCTCCTGAGCCACCACCGCTTTGCCCATTCACCGGCGCCACGACAGGGGGCATCCTCGGCTTCGAGGGCTAACCCCACCGCCGCAGCCACGCGGCCACCAGCGGGGATACTGCGATGACCACCAGGACCACTGGCCAAAGATTGCCGTCGCGCATGGTATAGGCCGCTTGAATTTCCGCCATGGTCTGGCCACGCCCCAGGGCAAAGAGCGTCTCAAAAGCCACGGTAAGCCCCAGCCACAAGAGCCCAACCCGCCCAAGGGGAGCCAGCTGCCAGACCCCGAGCCATGGAGCTGCGCGATACGCCAGGGCGAGGATCGCCAGGCAAAGCATGATGCCGCCTGCTCGCAAGGCAGCGATCTGGCCCAACCAGGGGACGAAGAACCTTTCGCGGATTCCACCGCAGAAGATGGCCACGACAAGCATGCCCACCCACACAAGTAGGGCACGGCACCCTAGCGCCCAGTTTATTTCTGACACCATGCACCCTGCCTATAAAGAAACGCCGAGGACTGACCCCGCAGGGACATCGCCAGCAAGACGCCCCTCATGGCAAGCAAGAAGACGCATCCTGGTCCCCACGGCCCAGGGAGAGGAGCTCTGCCCGGGAAAAGAGGGCCTCCAAAGGGAACCCGGCCTCGGCCAGCCGCTCCCGGCCCCCTTCTTCGCGATCGAGCACGCAGAGCACCGCCGCCACGCTAAGGCCCTCAGCCTGGACCCGCTCAATCGTTGTAAGCAGGGTGCCGCCGGTGGTGACAACGTCCTCAAGGAGGGCAACCCGGGCACCTGGCGAAAAATTGGCCAGCCCTTCGAGATAGCGGTTCGTGCCATGGCCTTTGGGGCTCTTGCGCACGATGATCCCGGCCAGCGGCACCCCTTCGAGGTAAGAGACCACGGTGACGGCGGACACGAGAGGGTCTGCGCCCAGGGTCATGCCGGCGACCCCCACAAGGCCTTCTATCCCTCGCAGCCGCTCCACCAAAAGGCGCCCGAGAAGATAGGCACCCTCTGGGTGGAGGGCCGTGGGTTTGCAATCAAAGTAATAGTCACTCTTCTTCCCCGAGGTGAGGATGAATTCCCCCTCAAGATACGATTTTTCGAGGAGCAGCTGAGCCAGACGCCGGCGCATCATGCCCCACCTCCAAGCACCCGGGCATAAATGGCGTCTTCGTGGCGCAGGTAAAACCGTGGGTCAAAGAGTTCGTCAAGCACCGCCGAGGGGAGGGCAGCAGCGATGGCGGCATCAGCGCGCACGGCATCGGGAAAAAGGCGGCGCTCACTCCAGCAGGCCATGGCCACTCGCTGGACGGCCTCGTAGGCACGTTGGCGTGGCCAGCCGGCGTCCACGAGGGCAAGGAGTACCCGCTGGGAGAAGAATAAGCCGTACGAGGCCATGAGGTTGCGCTCCATGTGCTCAGGGATCACCCGCAGCCCTTCCAGGAGACGGCGTAGGCGATGGAGCATGTAGTCCACCAAGATGGTGGAATCGGGAAAGATGACCCGCTCCACCGAGGAGTGGCTGATATCCCGCTCATGCCACAGGGCGGTGTTTTCCATGGCTGCCAGGCTATTGCTACGCACCAGCCGAGCCAATCCCGCGAGATTTTCTGCGGAAATAGGGTTCTTTTTGTGGGGCATGGCGGAAGAGCCCTTCTGGCCGGGGGCAAAGCCCTCTTCCACCTCCAGGACTTCGGTGCGCTGGAGATGGCGCAGCTCCACGCACAGGCGCTCTACCCCGCCCGCCAACAGGGCCAAGGCGGTGAGGAACTGGGCATGCCGATCCCGCTGGACAATCTGGGTCGAGATGGGGTCCACGGCCAGGCCCAGACGATCGAGGGCCAGGCGCTCCACCTCTGGGGAGAGAAAGGCATAGGTGCCCACGGCGCCGGAGATCTTGCCAACAGCCACTGCCGCAATGGCGGCCTCAAGACGCGCCATGTGCCGGGTAAATTCCGCATAAAAGCCGAGCATCTTGAGGCCAAAGCTCGTGGGCTCAGCATGGATGCCATGGGTGCGGCCCATGCACAGCCGGCCTTTGTGGGCAAGGGCCACCTCCTTGAGGGTAGCAAGAAGGTCCACCAGGCCCTGGCGGATCATCCTACCGGCCTCGCGCAAGAGCAGGGCATTGGCCGTGTCCACGATGTCTGAAGAGGTGCAGCCCAGATGGATATAGCGAGCCGCCTCCCCAACCCGTTCCTCCACGGCGGTGAGAAAGGCGATAACGTCATGGCGGGTCGTTTCTTCCAACTCGAGGATACGGGCCACATCAAAGCCTGCCGTAGCGCGAATGGCGGCCATGGCTTCCGCGGGGATGACGCCAAGCTCACACCAGGCTTCACAGACCGCAAGCTCCACTTGGAGCCAGGTCTGGAATTTGTGCTCTAACGTCCATAAGGCCCCCATCTGGGGACGGGTATAGCGTTCGATCATCAGCTCTGCTCTCAAAAAGAGGCCAGGCAGCCGAAGCTGCCTGGCCTCTTTGGATTAGGCATCCGTGGATGCCGTGGCCGTACAGGACCCGGAAGAGCAGGAACACGACGGGGCCGATTCCGTCTTTTTCTGCCCATTACCCCCTTCCTTGCAGTAGCCTGAGGCGTACCATCCCCCTCCCTTGAGGATAAACGAGGTATTGGAGATCACGCGCTGGGCTTCGCCTCCGCAGATGGGGCAGCGCAGGGTGCGTTCCACGAAATCTTTCTGCCACTCTTCAAAGACCTGACGGCAATCTTCGCAGCAGTATTCGTAGATGGGCATAGTCAGTTCCTCCGCCTTCTTCTCACATGGATTATTTTTTGGATGTCTTCGCCGCTTTAGCCGCTGCCTTGGCCTCTTTGATGCGGGCTTTGAGGCGTTCCTCGCGGCGCTTGCGACGGCGGTCCAATTCCTTATGACGTTCGATCTTCTTATGGGCCATGGGTTCCTCCAGAAAAAATAAGCTACGAAGCGGCCTTCCTATAGACAGCTCCCCTCCCTTGTCCAGCCCCCCAGGCTTGTGTTCCTGGCCCGTGCTATCACCCCCGAAGGGGACAACCACCAGACATTGCCGCCCCGCGTCCACTGCGGGCGCGATCGATAACGCCCCAGAGACACCCCTGGGGCGTTGGAGCGACACCGCCGTTCGCGGCAACTATCCCCCTCGCAGGGGCCATGTGCCTTGGCCCAAGTAGCCCGAAGAGGATGAGGTCTATTGTGAAGACGGCCTCCATATCCCCACGGCCATCACCCAAAACCAAAGGAATCGCAATGCAAGATGCTCGCCCGATCCCGCTGGTTAGCGGGCGAGCACAAAGCGGCCATCCCGCACTTCTACCATCACCATGGAGTCAACCCCCAGACCGTTGTGGTCCTCCGGAGAGAGATTATACGTCCCCGAGACGCCCACATAGTCCTTCGTTGTCTCGATGGCCGAGCGCAATGCCTCCGGCTCTGTCCCCACCTTTTCCATGGCTTTGACGATGAGCATAATGGCATCCCAGGCATAGCCCGAGTGGGTATTGATAGGGAATTGTTTGTGGTAGCCGCGCTCGGTGTAACGGCGCACAAAATCCTGAATAACCGGTTTTTGCGGATCGCCTTCTGGCAGCTCGTCCACCACGAGGAGTTTGGTGGCCGGCATGCGCGTCCCCTCGCTCGCCGCGCCGGCAAGCTCGATGTATTTAGGGTCCGGCAGGCCATGGCTTTGGAAGAGCGGCACCGTCATGCCCAATTGCTGGCGGTTCTTGGCCACAATGGCCCCGGCTGGACCAATCGTCCACACCACCAAGGCCTTTGGGGCCGCATGCTTGATGCGCGTCAGCTGGGCCGTCATGTCCGTATCCCGGGCACCAAAGGCCTCCTTGGCCACAAAGGTGATGCCAAAACGTGGGGCCAAGGCCTCCATCCAGCGCAAGCCGTCCTTGCCAAAGCCATCGTCTGCGGTGAGCAAGGCCACCTCGGTGAGGCCTTTCTCCTTGAGGTACGTAAAGAGGCGCTCCACCGCCGTGGAGGAGCGCTGCGGGGACTTGAACACCCACCGGGCCGGGCCAAACTTCTCGCCATCGAGGATAACCGGGTCCCCGCCCACGGTCATGACCACCGGGGTACGGCCGGTGTGGACGATCTTCTTCACGTTCATCCCTTCGTCGGTGAGTGTCGGCCCCACAATGGCCACTACCTGGTCCTTGTGGATGAACCGCGTGGCAATCGTCGCCGCTTTTGCCGGATCTCCCTCTGTGTCTGCAATGACGAGCTCAAGCTTCTTGCCGCCCACCCCACCCGCGGCATTGAGGGCCTCCACCACCATCTCGGCCACGAGCTTCGTGGGGGTCCCAATAAAGGCCGCTCGACCCGAGAGGTCAAAAAAAGCACCGATTTTAATCGTTTCCTTGGCAAACACCGGTGCCGCACTCAAGAGCATCCCTGCCACAAGCCACCACAATGTCCTTCTCATTGCCATCTCCTTGCCTCAACGTTCCGTACCATGGTTTGCCCGACTACCGCCCACCTAAACAATCTCATCCTGGATCCGGGTATCAAAAACGCGCTTACTCTTTCGTTCCGAACGCGGCAGACTTCCATAGTCCACCACTTCAGCGCGAATGGAGACGAGCAGTTGTTTTTTGACCTGGTGTTCGATCTCTCGCTCCAGGTCCATGCCTCGTGCCCTCTCGACACCTTGCCCCCGCTCCACGACAAGGCGCAGATGGTCACGACCCGCCTCGTCGCGGGTCAGATGCATCTGGTACTCGGAGCCCAAGCCCGGGATGGAGGACAAGATGGCATCCACGGAGCTCGGGTAGATGTTCACTCCGCGGAACTTGATGGTATCGTCGGTGCGGCCCTTGATGCGCGAATGCCGCGGCAATACCGTGCCGCAAGTGCACGGCCCAGGGATGATGCGGGTAATGTCCCGGGTGCGGTAGCGAAGTAGCGGCGCCCCCTCTTTGCACAGGGTCGTCACCACCATCTCCCCCCACTCGCCATCAGGTAGGGGCTGCAAAGTCTGCGGATCGACAATCTCGAGGATGTAGTAGTCGGCCCAATAGTGGATACAGTCATGATCCGGGCATTCAATGCCCATCCCCGGGCCATAGAGTTCGGTAAGTCCGGTGATGTCAAAGAGTTCCGCACCGCCAAAGAGCTCGCTAATCTTGGCCCGCATGGACCGACTGGAACGCTCGGACCCGTAGATGATTTTCCGGACTGCAATTTTCTCGGCCAGGCCACGACGATGAATCTCCTCGGCCATGAGCAAGGCCATGGAGGCCGTGGAGCAGAACACCGTGGACTGGAAATCGAGCAAAAACTGGATCTGCATATCGATATTTCCCGGCCCTACGGGGATGGCCAAGGCACCAATCTTCTCGCAGCCAAGTTGGAAGCCCACGCCTGCGGTCCATACTCCATAACCCACGGCAATCTGTACCCGGTCTAAGGGCGTGACCCCGGCCATTTGGTAGCACCGGGCAAAGAGGTACATCCAATCGTCTATATCTTTCTGGGTGTAGCAAAGGACCTTGCGTTTGCCGGTGGTCCCGGAGCTGGCATGGATACGGACAAGCTGTTCATAAGGGACCGCACGCAAGGGGAAGGGATAGCCATCGCGCAGGTCCTCTGCCGTCGTAAACGGTAGACGCCGCAGGTCCTCGAGAGACTGGATGTCTTCGGGTCGAATGCCCGCTGCCTCGAGTTTGGCGCGGTAAGCGCTGCAGCCCTCGTAGGCATGGCGCACGGTCCACTGCAGGCCACGCAGCTGATGGGCCGCAAGTTCCTCTGGGCTGGTAAATGAGGGCATGAAATTCTGATTCATGAGCGGTTTCTCCAAACGGATATTGGTAAGACCTGCAGCGCCAAGACGACTCGCTGCAGGGTTATGGTCGCTGGCTGCGCCTAAAAAGGCGCGACGCAACACTGGATCGAGCAAAAGCTGACGGCTTTCGCCTTCGTGGACAATGCGGCCGCCAGCCACGAGATAAGCGCGAGAAGAGGCCGTCAAGGCCCGAGCGGCGTTTTGTTCCACAATCAAAATGGCGGTACCTGAGCGGGCGAGACCGCGGATGATGGCAAAAATCTCGTCTGTGATCTTCGGGGCAAGACCAAGGCTGGGCTCGTCAAGCAGCAGCAGGCGGGGCCGGGCCATAAGCGCCCTGCCCATGGCGAGCATCTGCTGCTCCCCTCCTGAGAGGGTCCCTGCCGCTTGCGTTCGACGCTCCAAAAGACGAGGAAAACGGTGGTAGACCTCATCCAGCCGACGGCCTTCTTCGGCACGCGACAGCTGCAGCACCAATGCCCCAAGGCGCAGATTCTCCTCCACTGTGAGCTCCGGGAAGACCTCTCGGCCCTCGGGGGACAAGGCCAAGCCACGGCGCACCATGGCCGCAGGGGAACTCCCGGTCACCTCACGGCCATCGAGCACCACAGACCCACCACTTGGCCGCACCAGGCCCATGATGGCCCGCAAGGTCGTTGTCTTGCCCGCCCCGTTCGCCCCCACCAAGGCCACGGTTTCTCCGGCAGCCACGGAAAAGGACATCCCCCGCAAGGCCTCGGCAGTGCCGTAGTGCACGACGAGATGGCGTACCACCAGCATCAGGCCACGACCTCCATCTGCCCCAGGTAGGCCTCCAGGACCAAGGGATTGCGCTGGACCTCTACCGGCGTCCCCTGAGCGATACGCCGGCCACCATCCAGCACGACCACCGTATCGGCCAAGCGCATGACAAGGTCCATGTCGTGCTCCACAAGGAGCACCGTACGGCCTGCCCGACGGAGCCGCCGAAGCTCACTTGCCACGGCCTCGGTCTCGACCCGGTTCAGGCCAGCCACAGGCTCGTCCAGGACGAGCACCTGCGGCTCGGCCACAATGGCCCGGGCCAACTCCAGGCGTTTTTTATCCCCATAGGCAAGCACCCCTGCCGGCCAATCCGCCTTATGGGCCAGCCCCAACCGATCGAGGGCCTGCAGCGCGGCCAAACGCATGGCGCGCTCTGTATGGCGGGTCGCCGGCAGGCGTAGGAGGCCAGCCCAAAGAGAGAACGGTTGCCGGGCCACAAGGCCTACGAGCACGGTGTCGAGTACTGTTTCAAACGGCGCCAAACGCAGATTTTGAAAGGTACGTGCCAGGCCGAGACGGGCGATGGCGTCAGGGGACAAACCAACGAGTTCGCGCTCACCCAGGCGGATGGAGCCCGCATCTGGGCGCTGGACCCCGAACAGGCAGTCGAGCAACGTGCTTTTGCCCGCACCGTTGGGACCAATGAGCGCCGTTACCGTCCCCGGGGCCACGGCAAAGCTCACGCCATCGAGGGCCGTCAGACCGCCAAAGCGCTTGGTAACCCCCTCAAGCCGTAGCATGCGCCCTCCGCCAACGCCATACCGCCAGCTGCCAACCTTGGCGTATGGCCCGCATCGCCCCCTGCGGGGCAAAAAGCAAAATGGCCACGAGGATCCCGCCATGGACGAACTCTTTATAGGTCTCCGCAGCATCCGAGACTTCGGGCAACAAGATGATCACTGCGGCCCCAAGCACCGAGCCCCACACCGACCCCATACCGCCGAGCACCACCATGATGGCAAGGTCAGTGGAAACAAAAATGCTAAACGAATCCGGACTCACATACCCATAAGTGTGCGCAAAAAACGACCCAGCGACCGCTGCCAAGACCGCGGAGAGGACGAGCAAAGCCACCTTCACCCGAAGCACCGGCACCCCGAGGCAAGCAGCGCCAATTTCGTCCGCTGCCAACAATGCTAACCCACGCCCTGGCAAGCTCCGAACCAAATTCAGAGCACCAAAGAGGACAAGGAGCAGTACCCCCCAGACAAAAAAGTGGAGCTGTACGGGGTTATCCAGAAGGATGCCGCCTACCGACAGCGGTGGGATACCGGCCAGACCGCTCGGCCCGCCCGTCCATTGATCCTCCTGCAACAGCACGTGGTGTACCACGACATTGCAGGCCAAGGTGGCCATGGCCAGGGCATGGCCAGAGAGACGCAGCAGCGGCACCCCTACCACCAGGGCAAAAAAGGCCGCTAGGACTGCCGCCGCGAGTAAAGCCACCCACGGCGAGAGGCCTGCATGCACTGTCAAGACCCCAGAACCATAGGCGCCCATGGCGAGAAAGGCCGCGTGGCCCAAGGAAATCTGCCCTGTGGATCCCATAAACAGATTGAGCCCCACCACGGCCAAACTAATGATGGCAATGCGATTGGTGAGCTCCAACGTATAGGGATTGTTCGTGACGAGGGGAAAAATGAGCACCATGGCCACAGCCACGATCACAAGCAGCCCCAGACGATGGGACCACACAAAGTGCACGAGGCGGGCGTTCATACGGTCCTCCAACAGGAAAGAAAAACGGCTCCCCTTCGGGGGAACAAGACGAACGCTCTTGCCACGATACCTACCTTCTTGCTGGAGAAGAGGGCTTGCGCAGAGGCGACCGTATCTGCCGTTTTCTGTCCTGAACTGGTGCCATGCCCTGGCCTATGACCGCCCTCATCGCCCGGCCAGCATCCGAAATTTCCATCCTCGAACATCGAGGCAAGCGCAGCCCCAAGGAAGGCCCCTCCCCGAAAAAAGGAGCCGCAAGACGAATAAATCCATAATCGATTCGCCCCCTCCTGTCACCGACCAAGCAGCCCCTGGGGCCGCCACGCCAAGACAAGGACGAGGAGGACAAAGGCGAGGGCGTCTTTGTAGGCGCTCGAAAGATACCCCGCGGCCAAGGCCTCGCTTATGCCCAAGATAAGCCCGCCGACGACAGCCCCCGGAAAGGAACCAAAGCCCCCCAAAATAGCCGCGGCAAAGCCTTTCAAGCCCAGAAGAACCCCCACATCGGCGCTGAGAGTGGTAATGGGCGTCACCAAAGCCCCGGCCAAGCCTCCACAGGCCCCGGCCACGGCATAGGCGGCCAGGCGCACCCGACCTGCTGGAATACCCACCACTGCCGCTGCCCTGGGGTTGGAGGCCACGGCCCGCATGGCCAACCCCAGCGGGGTCCCCCGGAAGAACCAGACCAAGGCCAGGATGGCAAGCAGGGTCAAGACCATCATCCACAAGGTCTGGGGAAGGACATACGCCCCAAGCAGCCGCACAGGGTCATCTGCCGTCAGCGGTGGGACTGCCATGCGATTTTTGCCCCACACCATATGGATGGCCCCGCGCACGACAATGGAAATCCCCACCGTGAGAAAGACGAGCACGAGATGGTTGGCTGTGCGCGCTGGCCGCAGGGCCATCCGCTCCACGGCCATGGCCACCAGGGCCGTACCGACCATGGAGGCCACCACCCCAAGGGGCACGGGCAGGCCAGCGGTAACCGCCACAGAGTAAAGGAACATCCCCCCCAAGGTGACAAAGTCCACTTGGACGAAATTGACAATGCCCATGGCCCCATACACGATACAAAACCCGAGGGCTATGAGGGCGTAGATGGCGCCATTGCCAAGTCCTGCCCAAATAAATTGCATCCAATCCATAACCACCACCTTCCTCGCCCCGACGTCCTTCCGGGCGGGGTGAGGATACGTCAACCCCTCTACCCCCTCAAGGGGCAAGGAGGCTGGCAGAGGAGCCATTCTCGAGGCTGCAGTCCAACTGGGCCGCATCCGCTGGGGTGTTGACGTTAAAAAACCACCCTGCCTCGGCCTCGGTGTAGGGGACTAAGTGGCGGTACTGGGGGCCGATGAGACGGGTAAGCTGGTAGACGCCGGTATTGAGGCCGTGGCGCAACACAGCCGCTGCCTCCGGTTCGTAGATGGCCGCCAAGGCCTCGATGTATGGAGTCCCTTGGCGGGCCCAGGCGGTCATGAGCGTCTGCCGTGACCTCTGGCTGCGGGCGAGCACAAGGCGGTACAAGGCCTCCTCTCCCATCCAGGGCATGTCGCAGGCCAGTACGAGCACCGGGCGAGACCAGGCTTCCAAGGCCGTCAGGATACCTCCCAGCGGACCGACGCGCTCGGTGGCATCCAGGAGGGCAGGCAAGCCAGCGGCGGTCTCCAGACAGCGGCAAGAAATGGCTGCCCGCGGACAGACCCGAGTCAGCAAGGCATACGCCCGCTCCACCAGGGTTTGCCCACGGTAGCAGAGCCGCGCTTTGTCCTGCCCCAAACGCGAGGACAGCCCACCGGCGAGCACCAAGCCCCAAACATCTGGAGCCGGCATGGGCTCAAAAACCCCAAGCCGACAAGGTGGGACGGCGCCACCCTTGCTCCATGGCCGCCAAGTCGAGGGTCATGGACTCCAGGTCATCCATGGCTGGCCAACTCGTGCGATCCATGGTGCGAAAATCGGTCACCTTGAGGTACATGCGGCAGGTGGCACAAGTAAGAAGGCGAAACCCCGGCAGATCGGGGGCATCGAGAAACCCGAGCTGGCCTTGGGCGGTCTCCAGACAAAACGGACATTGCAGACGGGGAACGCGGTAGGCGGTACGGCAAAAACTACAGATATGGACGCGGTAGCCTTCTTTTTCCCGCAAATCCCCCACCACCGGCAAGGCCCCGCATACTGGGCAATGGCCATGGTTCCACACCGCCTCACGAGCAGTCAGATCCCTCGTTCCCCGGACCTTGTCCGCCACCGCAACCGCCCACGGGGTCAAGGCCGCAGCCAGGCTGAATGGCAAAAGACGGGGGGCATCGGGGGTCTTGGCCGCATAGGGGGCAAAAAAGGCCTCATCCCCGGTCAGATAGGCTCGTACTGCAGCCTCTGGATCCATCTCACCATCCTCGAGGAGTCGCTGGAGCCTCTCCACCGCTGGTGCAACCGCCGTATCCGCGAGCACCTCAAGGACCATATGCCACCGCGCCACCCCATCTGCAGGCACAGGAAATGCCGAACGCGGTAGAAGCGGCACTCCCTGGTGATGGCGTTCCCTCTCCGTGGACGTAACTTCCGGGACCTCGTCTGCCGACACACCATGGTCCATCTGCCAACGCGCCACCCGCTCCACCACCTGGAGCATGGCCTCGGGCACAACACCCGCTTGCCGGCACACTGCAATGCGCTGAACGAGTCGCTCAGGAGTCTGGGGCATGATATCCTCACCAATTTTGAGTTTGGAAAACGACACGGACGGCCATATCATGCCTTTTTAGGCATAGCAAGGCTTGAATCTCCTCGCGCCTTTCTCTACACCGACCATATCCGCCCGAAGGAGGAATCATGGAACAGGCCCTGCGGCTGCGTGTGCACATCTGGATGGAAGGTGATGGTGAAACGGCCTTCGGTATGGGCCGTGCCCTACTTTTGGCCAAAATCCGCGAGCATGGCTCCCTACGCCAGGCGGCAGCAGACATGCGCATGTCCTACCGCGCGGCCTGGGGCAAACTGAAGGCCACGGAGGCCCGTCTCGGCATGGCCCTCGTGCGTAAGGCCCGGGGACAACGCTTCGAGCTCACGGAGGATGGTGAGCGCCTCTGTAATGCTTTTCTTACCCTCCAGCGCGACGTGGAAGCCTTTGCCCGCACCCGCGCCATGGCCCTCCTTGGGATCCCGGTGCTTTCCTTTGACGACTCCGCATCCTCCCCTTCTCAAGCAATACCATCCGCCGCTGTCTAAAGGAGCCTTATGGAACGCCCTTTTTTTCAGGTCATCTCCGTGGCTGCCATGCAGGAGCGCATGGCAGCGTTTCCTCCTCTTTCTGAGACTGAAACCATCTCTTTGGATGAAGCCTTGGGACGAATCCTTGCCACTGACCTTATGGCTCCAGAAGACCTGCCAGCCTGTGGCCGCGCCGCCATGGACGGCTATGCCGTGCGGGCTGCGGACACCTTTGGGGCAAGTGAGTCCCTGCCTGCTTATTTGGAATTGGCAGGAAGTATTGCCATCGATGCCCAGGACCTCCCCTTGCTTTCCCCAGGCACCTGCATCGCCCTCCCCACTGGGGCGAGCCTCCCTCCTGGGACCGATGCCGTGGTCATGGTGGAGCATACGGCCCGCATGGCGGATACGATCGAGATCCGACGCGCGGTGGCTCCAGGGGATCATGTCCTGCTCCAAGGCGAGGACGCTCGCCGCGGCACGGTGATTTTTTCCCGGGGCACGCGCTTGCGTCCTCAAGACATCGGCATGCTCGCGGCCGTGGGTTATTCCAGCGTCCCGGTCATCCGCCGTCCCCAGGTGGTGGTCCTCTCCACCGGGGATGAACTCGTACCGGTCTCGGCCACGCCGCGCCCCGGTCAGATCCGCGACACCAACGGCCCGGCCATCCGCGCCCTCCTGCGGCAAGCCGGTGCCCTTCCATTGGATCTTGGAATAGTCGCCGACGATGAAACCGCCCTTACCAACGCCCTGCGCCAAAGCCAGCAGGCTGACCTCCTTCTTCTTTCGGGAGGAAGCTCGGTGGGGACGCGCGACCTTACCCTCACGGCCCTCCACAATCTGGGGGCAGATGTCCTTGCCCATGGTGTCGCCATGGCCCCTGGCAAGCCCACCATCCTTGCGCGTCTCGGCTCTCGACCTGTCCTTGGCCTTCCCGGACAAGTGGCCTCAGCCTTTGTCGTGCTCTGGGTCCTGGGTCTGCCGCTGCTGCGGCATATCGCGGGCGAGAAGGACGCCTTTGCACCGCGCCCCACGGTGCAAGCGCGTCTGAGCCGCAATATCGCCTCCAAGCCTGGGCGCGAAGAATACGTCCGCGTCCGTCTCAGACAACACAATGGCGACCTGTGGGCCGAACCGGTGAGCGCCAAATCGGGACTGGTACGCTCCCTGGTGGAGGCTCATGGGCTGGTGCGCGTCGATGCCGCCCTGGAGGGCATCGAAGCAGGCACCTTTGTCCCGGTTATCCCTTGGGACGACCGACCGTTACTCGAGGAGAACCCATGAAACGTACGGTTTATCTCCATACTCTGCCCGTAGCCGAGGCCATCGCCCGAGTGCGCCAACGCCTCGACCGAGACACCCTCCTTGGCACCGAGACCATCCCAAGCCACGAGGCCCAAGGCCGCGTCCTCGCAGCGCCGGTCTTTGCCCGCTACTCGAGTCCAACCTTCCATGGCGCGGCCATGGATGGCTATGCGGTGCGCGCCGAAGCCACCTTTGCGGCCCGGCCCGGGGCTCCGGTGCGCCTGGTCAAAGGCACGGATGCCTTTGCCGTTAACACGGGCAACCCCCTGCCCGAAGGCTGCAACGCTGTCCTTATGATCGAGTACGTCACCCGTGACCTGGGCGATACCATCGAGACCGAGACCGCAGTCTTCCCCATGCAGCACGTGCGCCGCCTGGGGGAAGACATTGTTGCCACCGAGCTTCTCCTGCCCCGGGGGCGGCAGATGACGGCCTTTGACATCGCCGCCCTCCTGACTGCCGGCATTTGGGAAGTGACGGTGTGGCAGCGGCCGCGGCTCTGCTTTATCCCCACCGGCGACGAAGTCCTGGATTTCCGCAGCCGCCCTCACCCCCGCCCTGGCCAGGTCATCGAGAGCAACTCCCAACTGGTGGCTGGCCTCTTGCGACCTCTTGGCATTGATGTCGTCGTCCTGCCGCCCGTGCCAGACCAGCCTGAGGCCCTGCGCGCTGCCGTAAAGGCACAGCTGCCGCACGCTCATGCCGTGGCCATAGGCGCCGGTTCTTCCGCTGGAGCCAAAGACTATTCCCGCTCCGTCATGGAGGCCGTTGGCGAGGTCCTCGTCCATGGTCTTGACCTCATGCCAGGCAAGCCGAGCCTCTTTGGAGTAGCCGAGGGCCGCCTCCTCGTGGGGGTGCCGGGCTATCCGGTGTCAGCAGCAGTGTGCGTGGAAGAGGTCCTCGCGCCGCTGCTGTGCTGGCTTGGCCATCTCCCCCTCCCGCAGCGGCCGCAGGTGGAAGTGGAGCTTGCCCGCTCCATCCCATCCAAACTGGGGACAAACGAATACCTGCGCCTTGCCGTTGGTCGGGTGGGGGAGCGGCTGGTGGCCATGCCCCTTGGCCGCGGGGCAGGGCTCATCTCCACCATGGTCCGTGCCCAGGCCACCACCATTATTCCAACGCATCGCGAAGGGCTCGAGGCCGGGGCGCGCATCCCAGTACGGCTCCTTGTGCCTGCGGCAGAACTCGAGCAAACCATCATCGTGGTGGGCAGCCACGACAACCTTCTTGACCTCTTGGCCGACGAGCTCATGGCTCAAGAGGAACCCCTGCGCCTTGCTTCGAGTCATGTGGGCTCCATGGGCGGCATCACCGCCTTGCGTGAAAACCGCACCATCCTCGCCGGGATACACCTTTTTGACCCCGAAACCGAGGACTTCAACTTCCCTTTTTTGGCCAAGTATCTGCCAGGGGTCAACGTCATCTGCTGCAACCTCGCCATCCGCCACCAAGGACTCATCGTTGCCCAGGGCAACCCCTTGGGCATTCGTGGGGTGGCCGACCTCGCCCGGCCTGAGGTGCGGCTCGTCAACCGCCAGCGCGGAGCGGGTACCCGCATCCTCCTGGACCACGCCCTACGGCAGGCGGGCATCCAGCCCACCCAGGTTCGTGGCTACGAGCACGAAGAGTTCACCCACATGGCTGTAGCCGCCAACGTCCGCACCGGGGCCGCTGATTGCGGGGTGGGCATCCTCGCCGCGGCTCGAGCCCTAGGGCTTGATTTCATCCCTCTGGCCCGCGAGCGCTATGACCTGGTGTTCCGTGCCGAGCACCTCGATGCCCGAGTGGAACGCATCCTCCACTTGCTGCGCCATCAGGGCTTCCACCAACGCATCCAAGCCCTTGGCGGCTACGAAACCTCTCTCACAGGCCAATTCATGCGCCCTGGGCAAGGGCTCGGGGCCTAAGGCCCCTACTGGAGCTTGCTGGTGATGTTGTCGCGAATCCAATGTTCATCCCACCATTCGATGGGCTGGACCTCGACGCCCCCCACGAGGATGCCAAAATGAAGATGGTCGCCGCCAGCCATGCCGGTGGCCCCGGTCTTGCCGATGATCTGCCCCCGCTGGACGACATCACCCACCCGTACATGGATTTCGCTCAAATGGGAGTAGAGGGAGTGGAGACCAAAACCATGGTCGAGCACGATGAGGTTGCCATAGATCCCCAAAAATCCGCTCCAAATGACGCGACCGGTATTGGCCGCCGGGACTGGTGCGTTCACCAATGAGGCCAGGTCAACCCCCATGTGAGTCTGGGTATCGACGGCCTTTCCCCCAAAGAGGTAGGTCCGGGTGTCCCCATACTGGGCCATAGTCGCACTCTGGGGCAGACGAAGAAAGGCACCGCTCCAGAGCATCTGGGGGACAGTATTCTTGCCTATCTCCTTAAGTTGACTGATGTTCTGCTGACGAAGCTCGCTATTCACCTTGATAAAAATATCGATCATGGACGTCCCTGGCGGGTAGAGTTCGGCAAATTGCGGCATCTTGCTTTGCAAAAAGGCATCGCTCACCGTGATGCTGTCCTGCCGAAACTTCTTGGGAATTACGCGAACATTGATCGGGAGCTGCACGGCATTGCCGGCCTCGTCCTCAGCCACCAAGGTAGGACGCACTGCTTTGGGGTCCACGGCAAAGGGCAAGGCGAAAAAGCACAGGTACCGTCCTGGCCGCTCGAGGTATCCCGGGAAAAAATACGCACCGACCTCCACCCCACTTTTCCCTAGGGGCTCACTTGTCGTGTACACGACGAGCCCAGTACCACCATGGGCCACATTGTGTTGGCGCGAGGTAATCGACACCACCGGCGGCACAGCATCCAACGTCAACGGCAGCTCCATGCGCGCGGTATTGCCAAAACCCAAGCGGTGCCACGAGGCGTCGGTAACGGCGACGTTCAGGGTAACCGTACCGCTTTTCATGGGAAGGGCGGCGAGGGAAAACGCCTCCACGACCGTTTCTTGCGGGGTATCGTAGCGCTTGTTGAGGATCTCGATGGGGGCCCCTTGCGGCTGGTCCACCGTGACCATCACCCGTCGCACCCCTGATCCGGGGTCCTGGGCCTCGAGGCGGAACACGGTCTGGGGGCTGACGGCGGAGCGTTGCGGAGTGAGCCGCAGCTCCGGTTGGTGCCATTCCGCCTTCAAGGCATAAAGCCCGCCCAATCCTGCGGCAAAAAGGAGGACAAGTACAAAGACCATTGGACCAGAAGAACGACGAGGGGGCATAAAACCTCCGGAAAAACAAGGAAAAATGACCAACTTCTGTCTTAAGCCTTTCCAAACAAACAGACGCACCCTAGGGTACTGGACACAAGGCGTACCTCCCGTCTCCAGGTACCGATGCCTGCGGGATAGGGAGGCGCTCCTTCTTTGGCAAGAAACTTGACGTAGCACCAATTTATAGCAAGAGACTGACTTGTCTTCCGCTTATTACCCACCGAGGTTCCCATGGAAAACCGCCACTGGCATGTGGGCTACTGGATTGTGGCCATTATGCTCTTGCTCCTCTTTCAGGAGATGATCCAAACCTACCGCACCGTTGAGACCGTCCCCTACTCGGCCTTTGAACAGGCCCTGGCGGAGGGCAAAATCAGCGAAGTCACCATCGGCGAACGCGTCATTACCGGGAGATTACGCACCCCAGAAGGCCGCACTGTTGCCATTGCCGCGGCCCGGGTAGAGCCAGACCTCGCCGAGCGCCTTGACCGCTATAAGGTGCCCTATACCCGCGTCGTGGAAAACACCTTTTTGCGCGATCTCATCTCTTGGGTCGCGCCGGCGCTGGTCTTCTTTGCTGTATGGTACTTCCTCTTTCGCCGCTTTGCCGAAAAACAGGGCATGGGCGGATTTATGGCCATCGGCAAAAGCCGGGCCAAGGTCCTGGTGGAGAAAGATACGGGGGTGACGTTTAGCGACGTGGCCGGGGTGGATGAGGCCAAGGCCGAGCTTCAGGAGACCGTGGCCTTCCTCAAGGACCCACAATCCTATGGCCGCCTTGGGGCGCGCATGCCCAAAGGCGTCCTTCTCGTTGGCCCTCCGGGTACCGGCAAAACGCTCCTGGCCAAGGCCGTGGCCGGGGAGGCGGGCGTGCCGTTCTTTTTTATCTCGGGCTCGGATTTTGTGGAAATGTTCGTGGGCGTAGGCGCGGCCCGAGTTCGCGACCTCTTCGAACAAGCCCGACAGCAGGCCCCGTGCATCATCTTCATCGACGAGCTCGATGCCTTGGGTCGCGCCCGCGGGGCCATTCCTGGGGTCGGCGGCCATGACGAAAAAGAGCAGACCCTCAACCAACTCCTGGTGGAAATGGATGGCTTTGACTCATCGGCGGGGATCGTCATCCTCGCGGCCACCAACCGCCCCGAAATCCTCGATCCCGCCCTACTCCGGCCAGGCCGCTTCGACCGCCAGGTGCTCGTGGACCGACCAGACAAGATTGGACGGCGCCAAATCCTCGAGGTCCACGCGAGGCGCATCGCCCTGGGGCCAGATGTGGACCTCGACAAGGTGGCTGCCATGACCACTGGCTTTGCTGGCGCGGACCTCGCCAACTTGGTCAACGAGGCCGCTCTTTTTGCTACCCGCCGTGGGGCTGAGGCCGTGGCCATGGAGGACTTCACCGCTGCCTTTGAGCGCATCGTGGCAGGCGCTGAAAAACGCAGCCGGGTGCTCTCGCCTGAAGAGCGGCGGGTTGTGGCCTACCACGAAATCGGCCATGCCCTGGTAGCCCGAGCCCTCCCTGGAGCCGACCCGGTGCACAAGATCTCCATTATCCCGCGAGGCATCGGGGCCCTAGGCTACACCCTGCAACGGCCTTCGGAAGATCGCTATCTCGTCACCCGAGAGGACCTCATGCGCCGCATCATGGTGCTCCTTGGCGGGCGGGCGGCCGAGGTCCTCGTCTTTGGCCACCTCTCCTCGGGAGCGGCTGACGACTTAGCCCGGGCAACGCAGATCGCCCGCGACATGGTTACCCGCTACGGTATGGATGAAGACCTTGGCTTTGTGGCCTATGCCGGCCAGCGAAGCCGTTTTCTGGAAGGGCCACTGGCCCCTGACGAGCTAGGTGCTGTCTCAGAGGAGGTCCGCCGCCGCATCGATGCCACCGTGCGCGACATTGTCATGGAAGGATTTGCCTGTGCAAAGCGTATCCTCGAGGACAATCGCTCGACCCTCGAACAAGCGGCAACAGAGTTGCTTACCCACGAAACTCTGGAGGAAGCTGATGTGGAGCGGCTGTTCGCGCAGCTCAGCACTCCCCCCTGTGGAGGAAGCCCCTCCCCGGCCGCGTAAAAACCCTGACGGCGGCAGAGAAAAACATCCCCATGGGGACCAGGCCCTCACAGGCATTGACAGAAGCGCATCTCTCTCTCCTTCTGGGAGAAAACACTGCAGGCTGACGTCGTCTACGGACAGAAGATGGCCCGAGAAGGTCATCTCTCTCCTTCCCATGGGGACCAAGGCCTCACAGGTCGCACCATGTTAGGCCGCAGCGCAGGCCACGAGAAGACGCTCGCACTCGATGCCCTCTTCTGCACAGCCACTCCGCGGGGCCGTCCAGCGCGGTGGAATCACGAAAAGACCACTCTCCCTGCCCTCGTGGGCACGGTAACCGTTGGGGATACGATCCAACGGACGTGCACGCACGAAAGACCTCTCTCCATATCCTCCGGGCGAGGTCTCTCATTGATGGGCGTAGCGGGCCTGTTCCTGGGCATAGGCCTCGGCCAGCTCGCGCAGGATGGTAAGGGACTCCTGCGCCTCCTGCAGATCGAGCTTGCGGATGGCAAAGCCCGCGTGGATGATGAGGTAGTCGCCTTCGGCCACCGGTTCGGGCAGAAGGAGGAGTGAAGCCTGCACAAAGGTTTCGCCTTCTCCCACACGGCAGGTGGCAACACCATTGTCAATGCGCTCAATGCGGGCAGGGATAGCCAAACACATGGGACACCTCACGAGGGGTTAGGGGAGAACGAGCCTCCGGCGGCGGCAATCTCCTCGAGGACTGCACGCATCATTGCCGGCATGGCTCCTTGGGCTACCGAAGAGAGCTCCACACCCATGGACTGGTAGTCGGCAGGCTCCATGCCGATGACCACAGCAGCAGGCCGTCTGCCGGCGAGCTCGCACATGGTCAAGGTGTCCACCAGGTCGGTCTGGTGCATGGAGTCGCGAAAGGCGAGGCTTTTGCGCAAATCCTCGCCCAAGAGACGGTACACCGTTCCGGGCGGCCCATCGCCCAATACAGCGTCGCAGATGATGGCCACCTCGGATTCCATGAGCGGTCCCATGAGTTTGACCCCCAAGGTGCCCCCGTCCATGAGGGTGACGTTGTCGGAAAAAGTATAGCTCCGCTCCAAGGCTTCCACGCAGCGCACGCCAATCCCTTCGTCAGTAAAGAGGATATTGCCGACACCCAACACAAGAATACGCGGCACGCGACCTCCTTTGCCAGCTCATAAAAAGGGCGGGCCGGGGACCCCGACCCGCCGGAGGATACTTCATCCATCACTGCGAGCAGCGGCCGCTGCGGACAGCGGTTTGCCCTCTCTTACAGCACCCGGAACACCCGCACCTGGTTAGTGCGCGAATCGATGACATGCACGCCGCAGGCAATGCAGGGGTCAAAGGAATGCACCGTACGCAGGATTTCTACCGGCCGCTCGGGATCAGCGATGGGGGTACCAATGAGGGCCTCTTCCACGGCAGAGAGCTGGCCTTTGGCGCAGCGCGGGCCGAGGTTCCAGGTGGAAGGCACCACGAGCTGGAAGTTGTCGATCTTGCCACCCTTGATCTTGATCCAATGGCTCAGGCCACCGCGCGGGGCGTTGACGAAGCCCACCCCTTCGGCCTCGTCCGGCATCTTCCATTCCTGATAGATCTTGGTGTTGCCCTTCTTCACGTTGGTGGCGAGCTCATCCACCCAATCCATGAGTTTATCGGCGATGACCTTGGTCTCGATGCCACGGGCAGCGGTGCGGCCCAGGGTAGAGAACAGGGCTTCCGGTCCCACACCCAAGTGCTTGAGCACAGCGTCCACCTGCTTTTTCACTTCGGGATGGCCCTTAGCATAGGCCACGAGCACGGTGGCCAGCGGACCGGTCTCCACCGCGGTTTCGTTGTAGCGCGGGGCCTTCATCCAGGAATAGCGATCCCGGTCTTCGTAGGAGGTGTATTTGGGCGCGGTCACGCCCTGGTAGGGATGCAATGCCTTATCACCCTCGTACCAGCTATGCCGCACATGTTCGGTAATGAGTTTCGGGTCAAAGGCCTGCACCTTGCTGATATCGCGTTTGAAGATAACGCCCGGCGGCAACCACCGGCTCGAGAGATCGCTTTCGACCTTTGGAAACTCTCCAAAGCTCATGAAGTTGGTCGTCCCGCCGATACCGGCCCAATCTTTGTAGAAGGAGGCCACGGCCAAAAGGTCTGGGATGTAGCACTCGTCAATGAACTGTTTCGTCTCTTTAAAGAGGCTCACGAATTCGCTGATACGGTTTTCCGTCAGACCATCGTAGCAGGTGACGCCGCCCACCACCGTAAACTGGGTGTGGGGGTTCTTAGCGCCAAAGACCGCCATGGCCCGGGCCGCCTTCACCTGGAGATGGAGGGCCTCGAGATAATGGGCCGTGGCAATGAGATTGACCTCGGGCGGCAGGTAGTAGGCGTCATGGCCACCGAGGAAGTAGGCATTGGTGAAGATCCCCAACTGGCCGGAGTCCACCAGGGCCTTGACCTTGTCCTGCACGGCCTTGAGGTCCTCGGCCTTGGTCTTGCGCGGGGAGAGGGAGTTGGCCAAGTCTGCCGCTTTTTTGGGATCCGCTTTGAGGGCCGAGGCCACATCCACCCAATCCAGGGCATGAAGATGATAGAAATGGACGACATGGTCATGGAGGAACTGGGCCGCCAGCACGAGGTTCCGGATCAGACGAGCATTGTCAGGCAGAGTTTTGTCGACCCCCACGGCATTATCCACGCAGCGGGTGGAAGCCAGGGCATGGACATATGTACAAACACCACAAGAACGCTGCGTAAAATGCTGGGCATCACGCGGGTCCCGACCCTTGAGGATGATCTCCAAGCCACGGAAGAGCTGGGAGCTGGACCAGGCATTGACGACCTTGCCCTTATCCACTTCCACTTCGATTTTGAGATGGCCCTCAATCCGGGTCACAGGGTCGACCACGATGGGGCCTTTGAAATTGGTATTCATCGGCGTGTTGGCCATAGTATGCTCCTTATCGTGCACGCTCAGGTTGGATCAGTGAATTAGGCTTCCTGGTAGAAGGGGCTCATATCATCCCAGAAGTTGGGCTCACTGCAGCCAATGCACGGATGCCCAGCCTCCACCGGCCAGTTGGTCTGGTTGAACTTGATCTTAGGACAGTTGTTGTAAGTCACCGGGCCCTTGCAGCCCAACTTCGCCAGACACCAACCTTTACGGGCCTCTTCAGAATCAAAGGAAGGAGCAAACTCGCCAGCATCGTAATGTTTGAGACGCGGACAATTTTCATGCACGGTCTCTCCAAAGAACATGATCGGACGATTGAGCTGGTCGAGATCCGGGATGGCCAAATTATTCGTAAGCAAATGCACGATGGTCCCGACAAGGTTATAGGGGTTCGGCGGGCATCCGGCGATATTGACCGCCTTCACCCCCAAAGCGGCCAGGGCATCGTTGACGCCTTTGGCCTCGGTGGGATTGGGCTTAGCCGCCTGCACGCCGCCAAAGGTGGCGCAAGTGCCATAGGCGATGACGGCCTTGGCCTTGGGAGCGATCTCCGAGCAGATCTGGAGCATGGTCTTGCCCGACACTTTCCCGTAAATACCATTGTCTTTGGTGGGGATGCCCCCTTCAATGACACAAAGGAATCCTTCCGGGGAGCTCACTGCCTGGTGGAGGGCTTCCTCAGCCTTGTGCCCCGCAGCAGCCATGAGGGTCTCATGGTAATCAAGGCTAATGGTATCTAGGATTAGGTCATCAATAAACGGACGCACCGTACGAAGAATGGACTCGGAACAGCCCGTGCACTCGGCGTTGTGCAACCACACCACCGAGGGACGCTTCTTGGCCGTCATGGCCGCAGCGATCTTGTGCGCAAAAGACGCCTCCATGCCCATGACCGCGGCAAGGGTGGAACAAAACTTCATGAAATCACGGCGCGTGACCCCATGCTGTGCCAGTCGTTCCTCGGCGCCCGGTTTGCCTAATCCGACCGCAAACTTCATAACACACCTCCATCGGTTGAATATATCGGACCGGCGGCATATTCTCACACCGGCCTTGACCCCCGGAGCACTCAATTACGTTGGCTTTATCACTAGCATTATTTGCGTTTGAGGTCAATATAGATTACGATGAAAAATGACGTATGGAGAGCCCCTCGCCCTTCTTAAAGAAGGACTTTTCTTTTTCAAGTTTTATATGTTTTATACGCAGCAATAAAACAAAATGAATATAAAAACTAAAATAATAACACAAAAACAGGCGGCTTGGGTCCTCTGGACAACGAGCGGACTCGCCTCGGCAGCAGTACACCTCCTCGTAGGCTTGACTCTCCAAGGACACTCGATCGGGACCAGTTCCAGTCCTATCATAGACATCGAGATCCACGACCAGCATCCGGCAACCGCGCCAAGCGGCGGCCATGCATCCGGACCCGTGCTCCTGGCCAACGAAGGGAGTGCGGACCACATCAAACACGGGGCGGAAGCTCGCTTCCTCCATGGTTTGGCCACAGAAGAATTTGTCGAAGACAACTACCTCGGCACCTTTTTTTGGCAAGGCGCCACTGTTACCATCCACCGAGATGCCCACGGCCATCTCTGGCTCCATGATGTCACCCACGGCTTCCACCGCCGCCTCCACCGCTTCAACCGCTTTATCTACGTCTATGGTCCTGACGACGAGCACCCCGAACCCGTGCGCGGATCGGTAACCTTTTTTTCTGATGGAGAACGTATTTTCCAATTTCTCTGGCAAGAAGGAGGCAAACGGATGCAGGCGCCACGGCGATAATCCACCCTCCCGCCCAAGGCAGTCCGCTCACCTGGGCAGCGGGATAGCGGCACCTCTCCTTACCCAAGACGACGAAGGCCCTCCACCGAAAGCCCTCCAGAAAGAAAGGCGCAAGCACAGAGCATGGAACCTGTCATCCGTGGCCGCCACCGGGCAACCAGCCCCGTCTTCCTGCTCAAAACCCCACGGAGATTCGCCAGTCCAAGCGGCACAACATCCCACACAGTTTAGCGACGGGGCGTGATCGTGCCCCGGCCAGCAATCCCTCTTCAATCCTTCAACCGACCAAAGCGCCAACGCCACGGGACGTATAGCGCGGGCAGCCGCTGGACCGCCGCCCATGACTCCGTCATGGCGCCCACGGCGTTGGACGCATCCATCCATTTGACAATCCTTATCCGCCTTTTCTATAGACCGCCTTCGCGGGCGGTTAGCTCAGCTGGGAGAGCGTCGGCCTTACAAGCCGAAAGTCATAGGTTCGATCCCTGTACCGCCCACCATTTTTTGCGCACATCCAGGCCCTTATTCTTACCCCAACGCGAGATAGGTTCGATCCCTGTACCGCCCACTATTTTTTGCTCTCCAAAATCCCAGGGCCTTAAGGACACCCCGGTGCCTTCCGCATTTGCGCATCGCTCCAAGTCTGGCTGAATCAAAGCATCGCTGCCAAACAAAAGGCCGCAGCGTAACCTGCTGCAGAAAAAAGGGCCACGCCCCAGGCAAAAACGCAGCCTGGATGTTGACGGTGAACGTCCGTACCCTGCTGCAGAAAAAGAGGTCACGCCCTCGCGCACAGGGTCCGCCCCAACGGGAGCTGACGCATTGGGACGACGTGGAGGCCAGCGCCAGACTTTGCTAGAAAGGACCTTTTTGCCCCGCACTTTGCCCCATAGAACCTTGGGACAACAGGGAAATATCCAAAAACCCGCCCACACGGACCCCTGCCATTTTTCCTTGTACCGCAGTCTGAACGCTATGGCGAAATGGAGCACAGGTCGCCGAAGCCTACGGCACCATCGCGACACTCAAGCCTGAAGAAATGGAGCAGTTCGCCCAGGCACGTGGGGCGGCGAAAAAGAATCAAGGCCCAACCAACGAGTCGTCACAATGCACGCCCAAGTGCTGCGCTTGTCCCGCCATTCTCCCAGCAAAATCCACGCCCGCATCCTCGTCAATGAGGCAACTCGAGCCGTGGACCTCCTCGCCCAGGCCACGGGACTCCCCAAAGCCCGAGTCAAAGACTGCATGACCAAAGGTGGGGTATGGCAGCGCCTCCCGCACGCCAAACCCCATCGGGTGCGCCGGGCCACCGCCACGGTGCAGGCCGGCATGATCCTCGAGATCTGGTACGACGCCACCCTGCTCCAACGCACGCCCCCAGCCCTTACCCCGGTGGGGCGTGGCCCCCAGTGGAGCGTTTGGGCCAAGCCCCCCGGCATCCCCACCCACGGCAGCCCCTGGGGCGACCACCTTGCCCTAACCCGCATCACTGCAGCAGCCCTCGGCATCAACCAGGAACTCCATCCGGTATACCGGCTCGACACTGCTGCCTCGGGGCTTGTCCTTCTTGCTCATACAACGCAGGCCATGGCCGCCTTCTGCCGCCAGATGCGCCAAGGAACACTCACCAAAGAATACACCGCGGTTCTCCAGGGGGTTGCCCCCTGGCAGGAGCGGATCGTTACCTGCCCCATCGGAGAACAACCCGCCCAGAGCCGGTTTTGCGTCATCGCCAAGGATACCCGCCGCACCTGGGTCCGGGTCCATCTTGCCACGGGCCGACGCCACCAGATCCGTCGCCACGCCGCCCAAGAGCTCCAAATGCCGGTGGTGGGCGACATTGCCTTCGGCGGGCCGCCATTCCCCCACCTTTTGCTGGCCTGCACTCGGCTCACCTTCTCGTGTCCCCTTTGCGGGGCACCTGTCCTCCTAGACGTTGAGCCTGTCGGCTGGCCGTGCCCAGCAACGACCATGGCCGCAAAAAGATAACCCCAGCACAAGAAAAGTTCCGTATTTGTAGGACGTTTTCAGAGAGAACTCCCCGTGGCCCCAAGGGGTGTCTCAGGGCCACGGGGGTGCCGTGCCTCACGAAGATGAGGCGATGTGGAAAGCAAGCTCGCCGTTGGCCACATCCACCGTCACCGCTTGGCCATCGCGCAGGGCCCCGGCAATGATCTGCCGCGCCAACGGGGTCTCGAGGTGGGTTTGGAGGAAGCGCAACAGCGGTCGGGCGCCGTACACCGGATCGTAAGCCTCGCGCGCAATCCACTCTCGCGCCTCATCGGTGAGCATAATCTGGATATGCCGCTCCTCGAGACGCTCCTGAAGTCGACGCATCTGGAGGTCCACAATGCGCTTCACCTGCTCTATCAAGAGCGGCTTAAAGAGGACAATCTCGTCGATGCGGTTTAGAAACTCAGGCCGAAAATGGCGACGTAATTCCTGAAGCACAGCATCACGCACCCCAGGACGAAGCTCCCCTTCAGGAGTTATCCCATCAAGAAGCAATGGAGAACCAATATTGGACGTCAAGATAATAGTTGTATTCTTGAAATCGACTGTACGTCCATGGCTATCCGTAAGACGACCGTCATCGAGGATTTGTAGCAGGGCGTTAAAGACATCAGGATGTGCCTTTTCAATCTCATCAAAGAGTACGACGCTGTAGGGCTTGCGCCGTACAGCCTCTGTAAGCTGTCCTCCTTCGTCATAACCCACATATCCAGGCGGCGCCCCAATGAGTCGGGCCACAGAGTGCTTTTCCATATATTCGCTCATGTCCAGACGCACCATATTGTCTTCGCTATCAAAGAGGGTTTGAGCAAGGGTCTTACAGAGTTCCGTCTTACCAACCCCCGTGGGACCAAGGAAGAGAAAAGAGCCGATGGGGCGGTTGGGGTTCTTTAGCCCAGCCCGTGCCCGCAGCACGGCGTCAGCCACGGCCTGTACGGCCTCGTCCTGGCCCACCACGCGCTCATGGAGGACGTCCGCCAGTTTGAGGAGTTTTTCCCGCTCCCCTTCGAGGAGCTTGGTGACCGGGATCCCGGTCCATTTGGAGACAATGGCAGCCACGTCATCAGGCCCGACTTCTTCTCGCAGCAGGCGTTTTTCTTCCGCTGTCCCCGACTGAGTCTCGGCCAACCGGCGCTCCAAATCAGCCAACGTGCCATAGCGCAATGCTGCGGCCCGATTGAGGTCGTACTCCCGTTCTGCCTGCTCGATGGCCATACGGGTGCGTTCGATTTCCTCCTTGATTTGACGCACGCCTTCGATGGCGGCCTTTTCTTTTTCCCATTGCGCCCGCAAAGCCGCTTGCCCTTCGTGCAGATCCGCAAGTTCGCGTTCAAGCTTAGAGAGGCGCTCCTTCGAGGCAGCATCCGTCTCCCGGCGCAGGGCCTCGCGTTCGATCTCCAGCTGCATGATCTTGCGGTTGATCTCGTCGAGCTCTGTGGGCAGGGAGTCGATCTCTGTGCGGATCATCGCCGCTGCTTCGTCGATGAGGTCAATGGCCTTATCGGGCAGGTGGCGATCGGAAATGTAGCGCTGCGAGAGGATGACTGCCGTCACCAACGCCGTATCGGCGATCCGCACCCCGTGATGGACCTCAAAGCGCTCGCGCAGACCACGCAGGATGGAGATGGCATCCTCCACACTGGGCTCATCCACCAAGACCGGCTGAAAGCGGCGCTCGAGGGCTGGGTCTTTTTCGATGTATTTGCGATACTCATCGAGGGTTGTAGCGCCAATGCAGTGCAGCTCGCCACGAGCGAGCATGGGTTTGAGGAGGTTGCCCGCATCCATGGCCCCCTCGGCCTTGCCAGCCCCGACGATGGTGTGGAGCTCGTCGATAAAGAGGATGATCCGGCCCTCCGACGCCTGGACCTCCTTGAGGACCGCCTTGAGGCGTTCTTCAAACTCCCCGCGGTACTTGGCCCCAGCAATGAGGGCGCCCATGTCCAGGGCAAAGATGCTCTTATCTTTGAGCCCTTCGGGCACATCCTGATTGAGAATGCGCTGGGCTAAGCCTTCCACGATGGCGGTTTTCCCGACCCCCGCCTCACCGATGAGCACGGGATTGTTCTTCGTGCGGCGAGAGAGGATGCGGATGCAGCGCCGGATCTCGCCGTCGCGGCCAATGACCGGGTCCAGCTTTCCCCGCCGGGCCTCATCGACCAAATCGCGACCGTACTTCTTGAGGGCTTCGTAGGTCTCCTCAGGATTGGCCGAGGTCACCCGCTGGTTGCCTCGCACCGCGGCCATGGCGGCGAGCACATTGTCTTTGGTGATGGCGGCATCGGCGAAAACCCGGCCCACACCCGTGGATTGAGGCTCGTCGAGCAAGGCCAAAAGGAGATGCTCTACACTGACATATTCGTCCTTCAGCGTGCGAGCGAGTTCTTGGGCCCGCACAAGCACCTGGCTTGCCCGTTGGGTGAGATACACCTGCCCTGGCTGCACCCCAGGGCCACTCACCTGCGGAATTCGCGCAAGCTCTGCCTCTACGGCCTCAAGGAGGCGCCGCGGTTGGACCCCTGCCTGTTCAAGGATGCGCGGGACAAGCCCGTCTTCCTGCTCCAAAAGGGTGGCCAACAGATGTTCGGCATCCACTGTCTGATGGCCCCGACGCACCGCTGTCGCCTGCGCCGCGGCCAATGCTTCCTGGGATTTCTGGGTAAACCGATTGAGATCCATGGGATCCTCCTTTAAAGCGCTGCCAATGTGCGCAATTCCTGGATGCGGCGCTCCAGTCTTTCAATACGATGCAATAAATCGACGATGATGGTCCCGGCGATGGGCGAGAGTTCAAAATCAGCGCATAACCGGACATATTTCCGGACCCGAGAAACATCTCGCCCCAAAAAGAGCATTTCCTCCTGGGCCGTCCGGAGAGGCGCTACCCACTCCATACGGATCAACTCCATAAGCTCTTCTTCACCAATGCCCGTGAGCTCGAGAAATTCCATCTTCGTGATGCAATCCGAGGCCACGGGCATGGACGACCACGTGCGAAGCAAGGTCATGCTGGCCTCCTAACTCCTGGCAGCAAACGTGGATACCCGCGCAAGCTCCTGCCAGAGGCTGCGCTCGCGCTCGGTAAGGTTCTTAGGGGAACGAATGACCACCCGCACCAATTGGTCACCCCGACTCCCTTTTGTGCCCAACCCCCGCCCCGGGATACGGATCTTCTGTCCGCTACTAATACCCGGGGGCACCTTAAGATCCACTTCTCCTTCCAGCGTGGGGACCCGCACACTTGTGCCGAGGACGGCTTCCCAGGGGGCCAGACGCAGGTCAAAGACAACATCATTACCTGCCACCTTGAACACGGGATGTGGTGCAAGCTCCACCCGCAAGTACAGGTCTCCCGCCGGCCCGCCGCCCACTCCCGGTTCGCCTTGACCGGCCAGGCGGATCTTAGCGCCGTCCTTCACCCCAGCGGGGATGTGCACCTGCAGGGTGCGCGGCACAAAGTGCCACCGGCCATCCGCACCAAGGGAGCGCTCCTGAAGGGTGATGGTCTTTGCCCCACCACGATAGGCCTCTTCCAAAGACAGGGTCAGCGGCACTTCCGCATCCTGGCCACGAGCCCGTCGCCCAGAAAAACCACCGAACGTCGCCCCACTGAAACCGCCGCCCGCGGCGTCAAAACCGGGCGAACCAAAAAACATCTCAAAGAAATCGCTAAACCCGGAGCCGCCAAAGCCCGAGCTATGAAAGCGAATGTTCTCAAAACCAGGTGGTGGTTGGAAATGTTGCCCTTCCTTCCAATTCGGCCCCAAGGAATCATAGAGCTTCCGCTTTTCTGGATCTTTGAGGACTTCGTAGGCCTCGTTGATTTCTTTAAATTTTGCCTCTGCCTGCGGATTGCCTGGATTTAAGTCAGGATGGTATTTGCGTGCCAGCTTTTTGAAGGCGCGAGAAATCTCCTCTTGGGTGGCAGTGCGAGGAACTTCGAGCAGCTTATAATAATCCTTATATTCCACAGCCATAACCGCTCCTTGGCAGTTTTCGAGTTTTCCTTCCCATAACCGTTTTTCCCCAAGAGTCAACGTTTTGACACATGTTCCATCACCGCTGCCACGACCATTGCCAATGGCCGCCCTAAATACGGCCATAAGGCAGTATCCTCCACCCCCAACCGCTCGGCAAGCACCGCTCGAAAATATCTCTCTCGTCGGGCAGTCTCCAATGCAAGGCCCTGGGTGGCAGGGTTCATGGCCTGGGCCACAGTCTGAGCAGCAGGATAGCTCGCTTCATGCTCGGCAATGACCTGTGCCAGGGCGCTGCCCGGGACAACAATCGCCGCACGCGTAAGGGGTGGCATCTCCATCACTTCAAGGATGGCTGCCGTATTCCAACACGCCAAGGCCCGACACTCTGCAGGGCGATGGGTATAGCAGGAGCACGAACGGCTGGCAGGATCAAAAAAGTGGCAGGACCACCCATCTGCCTGCCCTCGCACCTTGAGCATCTCCGTAGGCGTAGGGTGTAGCCCCTGGAGACGAGGGTCCCACACTAGCTCCCCGGCACGCACACAGACCAAGTGGTCCACGGCAAGAGCGCCTGATTGCAAAAGCGCACGATCTACCTCCCGCAACGTCGGGCCATTGGTCCGACAACACGCCCCACAACGCTGGCATTCCATACTTCCCCCAAGTCCCATAAAAAAAGCCGGAACTTGCTCCGGCTTTTTTGTCCACCACGGCAGCAGTCACTGCCCGAACATCTCTTGTTCCAACCACGTTCGGATAGCGGGATTCACCGGATACACGCCTTTATGCCCATATACGCTCGTGACAAAATCCCGGGCAAGGGGTTCGGGCAAGGCAAGCTCCATCAATTCTTCGGCGCCATCCGAGTTGCGGCGCACCAGCGTCACCGTGGGCGGGTTTTTCCAGGTATTGACCACAAAATAATTGGAATGATCGCTCTTCCCGCGAACGGCATGCTGGTAACCTCCACGGTAGCCATTATTCCCCCACTCCAAATACAACGCCACAGCATCCTCGGGCGTCATCTCCCAGTCAATGACCAAATCTTTGAAGCGACGCAGCTGGCCCATACGCTCCTCCTCCATAAATGGGTGTTGTCTTTCTCATTTAGGAATCATTCTCTTTTGCGTCAAGTATGGAGGCGCAAATCCGGCAACGACTCATGAGGAAGGCAGGCCGCAAACTGGACCGCAGCTGCCACCAAGGCTTCTGCCCACCCAGGGACGCCGAGGGCGTGGATATGGGTGTAGGCAGCAAACACATTGCGCCACACAAACCCATCTTGCCCTGCCCCCATACCCTCCCCTGGGTCGAGCTGGAGGACAAAAGCCGCCCCTGAATCCAAACCAGCGCAGCGGGAGTAGTGGAATTCATGGCCGCACAGGCGAGTGCCGACAGGGAAAAAGGGATTCGGAGCCACCACCGTTGCCGACACATAGCCATGGCCTTGGGGCCGGGTGCACACTGTCGTCGCAAAGGGCAATGCCCCGCTCATGGGATAAATCTGGCCTTGGAAGTGGAGCTCTCGGGCGAGGTACATGAGTCCGCCACACTCGGCATACACGGGCATCCCCTGCTCCACGGCTTGGCGGACACTCGCCCGCATGGATGCGTTCGCCGAAAGCCCCTGGGCCAGTGTCTCAGGGAAGCCCCCTCCCAGGTAGAGGGCATGGATGGGAGGGAGTTCTTGGTCATGCAACAGGCTAAACGGAATCAGCTCAGCCCCTGCTGCTCGCAGGGCCTCGAGGTTTTCTTGATAGTAAAACCACAAGGCGGCATCTAATGCCACACCAATGCGCACGCCCTGCGGCGGACGCACCAAAAACAGCGGAGACGCGTCCTCAAGAGGCACTGCCGGGGCCGAACGCGCGATGGCGCGGCAGGCATCGAGATTGACGTTCTGACGCACCACTGCAGCCAGGGTGGCCAACGGGTCCGAGGTCCATTCGGCATGGGAGGTCAGCCCCATGTGCCGCTCCGGGATAGGGTTCTCCTTGAGTTTGGGGATCTCGCCTAAGACGGGCACATTGGTATAGGCCTCGATGCTCTGGCGCACGACCTTCCGATGCCGGCACCCTGCCATGCGATTGAGAATCACACCGGCAATGGAGACCTCAGGGTCGAAGTGCACAAGGCCGAGGACAAGAGCAGCCACGGTGCGCGTCACCTTGGTGCAATCCACCACGACGACAACAGGGCAATGGAGCAGCTTGGCCAATTCCGCAGATGAGCACGAGCCCTGGACATCCTTGCCATCGTAGAGGCCGCGATTGCCTTCCACAAGGGCCAGGTCCGCGTCTTGGGAGCGAAGGGCAACCACCTGACGCATTTGAAGCGCAGACAACAAAAAAGGGTCCAGATTGGAGGTCGGCCGCCCGCTCGCCAGCGTGAGCCATTGGGCGTCGATATAATCTGGACCCTTTTTAAAGGTCTGGACAGTACAGCCCTCGTCGCGCAAAGCGCGCGCGAGGCCTAAGCTCACCATGGTCTTGCCGCCCCCGCCACTCAGACCAGCAACGAGCAGCCGTGGGCAGGACAAGGTTGAACGCATGGGGGGAGGGCTATTCCTCGCCTTCGGCGCCCGCCTGCTTGCCCGTCCCCGGCAGACCATACATGGTGGTACTCCCGCTGGACCAGTAGACGAGGACGCCTTCGTTCACGAGCTGGTTGATGAGCTTTTTGGCATCCCGTTGCTTCATGTCCGGAAACAAGGCTGCCAAGTCATTGAAATAGAACTTACTTTTCTGCTTCGCCTTGGACTGCATGAATTCGACGACAATTTCTTTGGGGGTCTTTTCCGACATAACTCGCCTCTCTTGAAGCTAAAGGGCCGGCCCACCATGGGCCAGCCCCAAGGATAGACGCATCTCTAGAACTTGAAGTTCGTGGTCTGACGCCAGGTGTAGTAGGCCGGATCACGGAAGTCGTCGATCATGTGCTCGCTGAAGGGCAGACCGGTCTTCTCGAAGAAGCGTTCCCAACCAATGCGTTCGGCCCAATCACCCAACCGTTCGTACTTCCGGGCGTCTTTGGCATAGGCCTCAAGGATCTGACGCACGGTCTTGGCCAATGTGGGCCAACGGGGGGGCTCATTGGGGATAAAGGCCACGACGACCTTGGAGAACTTGGGATTGCTGATGCGGTTCGACACCTTACCACCGGCCATGATGACCAGGCCGTCGCCTTCCTTATCCGCCAGCGGCAGGGAGGGGCACATGGTGTAGCAGTTGCCACAGAACATACAGCGATCGGTCTTGATGGCCACGGTGTTCACCGTCTTTGTCTCACCGGAGGCCGTGGTGATCTCCTTCTTGGTGGGACGGATGGCGCCCACAGGGCACGCTGCTACCGCCAAGGGGATTTCACACAGGTTGTCGAGCCACTCGTGGTCAATGATGGGCGGCTTGCGGTGGTAACCCAAGATAGCGATGTCCGAGCAATGCACGGCACCGCACATATTGAGGCAGCACGCCATGGCAATGCGCACCTGGGCCGGCAAACGCATCTGCTGGAACTCCTCAAAGAGCTCATCCATGACGACCTTCACTGTTCCGGAGGCATCGGTCGCCGGGGTGTGGCAATGTACCCATCCCTGCGTATGAACGATGTTCGTGATGCCAGCACCTGTCCCGCCCACGGGGAACTTATAGTTCCCGGTAGAAGTCTTCTGGCTATTCAAATACTCTTTGAGCTTTTTGGCTTCGTCCAGGGACCCTACCATGAACTCGATGTTGTTGCGGGTGGTGAAACGCAAATAGCCGCCACAGAACTTATCGGCAATGTCACAGATCTCGCGGATCATGCCAACCGACAGCAGACGAGCAGCACCACAACGCACCGTGTAGACTTCATCACCACTCTCGGCCTTATGCATCAAAATGCCGGGCTCAATGATCTCATGCCACAGCCATTTGCCTTTGTTATTGGCAATCACCGGCGGCAGGAAATCACTGTAATGGCGCGGACCAATATCGGTAATGCGGTTCTCCAAGGGCTTTTCGGGATTGTAACCAGAAGAAACAAAAGCCATGGTCTACCCCCTTCTTATCTCTGATGGTGTTTGCGGTACTCCGCGATATCGCGATCCCAACCACCCGGCACGTCCTCTTCCTTCCAGAAGATGTACGGGTTATGGCGGGGCTCCTGTACATGCTGCGGCATGGGTTTGAGGCCAACCACGGAAATGGCCTTGGCTAAGCCCTGACGCTTGATGAGCTCACCGAGCCGCTCGCGGTTCTTGCCCTCTTCCATCCACCATTCCCAGATATTCTCGATGACTTCCTTGATCTCATCGTAGGGCTCTTCCACCTTCACAAACGGGACCAGGAGCGACCCCATCTGGGCACCATCAAGAATGGGGGCCTTAGCGCCCACGAGAATGGACAAACCACGATCATTGCCAATGCGCAGGGCACGCGGCATCACATTGATGCAGTGCATGCAGCGGGTGCACTCCCGATCGTTGATCATGAGTTTGCCGTCTTCAATCCACATGCACTCTGTGGGGCACAGATCGATGACTTCTTTCTGGATATCAAAGGGTCCCCAATTGCGGCCCGCATGGGCACCACCATTGGGCTGCAGTTCCCCACCGATATACGCAGCCACCGCTTCTTGATCGATGCGGATCTCATCACGCCAGGTGCCGATAAAGGCCATGTCCGAACGAGCGATAGAGGCCACACAACAGTTGGGGCAACCATCGAACTTAAACTTGAATTTGTACGGAAAAGCAGGACGATGGAGCTCGTCTTGGTATTCCATCGTCATCTTGTAGCAGAGCTCCTGGGTGTCATAGCACGCCCACTCACACCGAGACTCACCCAGACAACACGAGGGGGTACGCAGGTTGGAGCCCGAACCGCCAAGGTCCGTGTTCATCTTGTGCGTGAGTTCGAAGAAGATCTCTTCCAGCTGAGGGGTCGTCGTCCCGAGCAAGACGATATCGCCCGTAGAACCATGCATGTTGGTCAGGCCAGAGCCACGCATCTCCCAGATATCGCAGAGCTGGCGGAGATATTCGGACGTGTAGTACAAGCCAGCAGGCTGAGCCACCCGCACCGTATGGAAGTGAGCAACACCCGGAAATCTGTCGGGTTGGTCGCAATAACGGCCGATGACGCCACCACCATAGCCGAACACGCCAACGATACCACCATGCTTCCAATGGGTCGTACCATCCGTATAGGACAGCTCGAGGAGACCCAAGAGGTCATCACAAACATCCACCGGAACCTGGTACTCCACCTTCCCTTCGTTTTTGTGACGACGCTCCGCTTCCTCCTTGATGTCCGTCACAAAACTCGGCCAGGGACCGCTCTGCAGCTGATCCAGCAACGGGGTCTCGTGTTTAGGCATTACGCATCCTCCTTGAGATTAGACCGGATACCTTGTGTCGCAGGGCTTGGCCATCAAGCCCGCCAACCTCAACCTCATCAATAATTCCAGGCAGTTCTTCAATCATACCTGCTTGTGAAGCATGGCTCAAAACCCAGAAAAAGTCAACCGGAAAATGGATTTTTCGACTTATCCCTGACGGTATGGGGCAAGCTCTGCAAGAACGACAGGATCTACTTCAAAACCAGTTTCCATGGCCTTTTCAAAATAAGGTATCGCTTGCAATACGTCACCTTTTTCCAGATATGCCAGGCCGATATTATTATATGCTGGACCAAACATAGGTTCAATTTCAATAGCTTTCATGCATTGCATAATGCAGCCATCGGCATCACCCAACGCAAGATACGCACTTCCCAGCGTTGTATGAGCTTGAATAAATTTGGGGTCTAAACTCAAGGCTTTTTTGAGTGCCTTAATAGCTTTTTCAGGTTCCTGGCGCTGCATATGAACAAAACCAATATTACCCCAAGGGACAGCGAAACGAGGTCGAATTTGGGCTGCCTTTTTATTCATTTCGAGACATGTTTCCAGGTCTCCCCGGTGCATGGCAAGACCACCAAGCTGTACATATGCCTCAGCAATCTCTGGCTCGATATTGAGCGCGTCTCGAAACGCCTTTTCTGCCTCATCAAAACGACGATTTGCAATGAGAGAAACACCTAAATTGTAGAACAACGTAGCAGAATCTGGATTTTCTTGAAGTGCGATTTGGATAGACTCTGGATCTTGAGGGCCATAGTCAGGCTGAATTGTAGAAGCCACGCTCCTTTCCTCCAAATTACGGACGATAATCTCGGATATTTAATCCTGCCTTACGCAACTCTTCTGCGTACCACAGTGCAAATTCGTACATGGCAATGTACCGATCATCGCCATTTATAATTCCAAGACATATCTCCAATACACCAGCTCCATAACCATTACTATAATTTTCCGGAGCATGCTGTTGAAGAAATTCTCGCACCAACTGCTGCGTTGTACGGCTTGTTCCGTCGGTACGCCATTCGATAGGATCTTTTGGCTCGGCAAAAGGGTCCCATCGTTCATAACCAATGCGATCGATAAATTTTCTCCTGCGCGGTGAAAGTGCTTCATAAATCGCGCGTTTTTGCTCTTCATGCTCTGGAGACCGAGGGACGCAACGTTTCATACTTCTTCCTCCGCCTCAGGAGAATGAACACCAAAAAAAGTTGCATCATATACCGTCAACACGGCCCGTGAGACCGGGACGAACATTGTCGCCAGGTCTTGATAGGGGGAACCGATCGCCCCCACAAGACGTCGAGAAATATCAAGCAAGCGATCCTGCAGCGACACTACTTTGATAACAGGATACTGCTTTCCAGCCACAAAGCCAGAACGTCCGCACGAACATCCTTGCCCATGAATCTCGAGCGGCAATCCATAAATCCGACAGGTCAACGGACGATGGGCATAGAGAACACAGCGGGCATCCTCTCCTAAGAGAGGGCATCGCACTCGCTCTCTACTCGCTTGATGCAAAATCGCATCAGCATCGCCAGTCCGAACATGTTCTTTATAAAAATTTCTTTTAAGGACTTCAATATGCCTATCTATCTTGTCTGCATCAATCCAAACACGCTGCTTGATAGCATCATCTAATTGAGAGAAAGAATTGCTTAATGATATCGCTTCGATAAGCGGAACATCAAATAGGGCGTGACAACAATCAGTACACCCTTCTTGACATCGCATCTCATGCGGGAACTGGCTCGCTATGTGCGCACAAAGTTTGTCTACTGACGCGCATAACTGTTCATATTCATACAAAAATGGAGTTACATCCACCATGCTCGTTTCGTTTCCCGTTGAATACAACGTACAAAAAGGCAGGCCTCCAACAAGAGGCCTGCCGAAAGCCTACAATATTAGGCTTCTTCCACTGTAATGGCGTCCTGTTCGCACACTTCGACACAGGACTCACAACCCAAGCATTCTTCTTCGTTCACAGCCACGGCTTTGCCATCCTGCAACTCATACACTTCCACGGGGCATACATCGACACACTCGCCGTCACCAACACATTTGTCTAAATCCACAGTAATTTTGTAAGCCATGTTATACCTCCGAAAATTTTGAAGAATCACCACAGTATACTGCGGCGGCACTCCCTCTACACACCCCTCAGGCAGCTGTAAACTAGAAGCTGCATCAATCCGCCGGGGGAGGGAGGAGACATCCCTCCCCCGGCAACGCTTTATTCCACTTCCTGTTTCACGCCGATGGCGATCTTGTACAAGACCGTCAACACCAAAAATCCAAGAGCATAAATCCCCAAAGAAACCCCAAGTTCCAATTGGGTGGGTACATATTCAGTAATTTCATGGAGGGGATTCGGCACAAAACCACCACCAATCATCCCCAACCCTTTATCAATCCAGGCACCGATAAAAACCAACAAACAGCCTATAATGAGCATATTGTCCTGTTTCCGGTTCTTCGGCACTAAGAGGACCAAAATACCAGCGACGCCCATAATCATCGATGCCCACATCCAAGGAACGAGAACCCCATGACCATGGTAGCCAAAAAAGAGATATTGGAGATGCGCGCTATGCGATGGAATCTGACTATAACTTACCGTGAACACCTCGCAGAGAAACAAAAAGATGTTCACAATCATAGCATAGACCACCGTTTTTCCCAATGTAGCCAAGACATCTTTGCCAGGATCAAATCCAGTAAAGGCACGTGCGATATATGTAACGAGGATGAGAAATGCTGGACCTGCCGCAAATGCAGAAGATAAGAAACGGGCAGCTAACACTGCCGTCAACCAGTAGCCACGCCCTGGGAGACCAGCATAGAGAAAGGCCGTCACTGTGTGAATGGAGACAGCCCACGGAATAGATAGATAGATAAAGAACTTAATCCAATGCGGCGGCTCGACTTGCTTCCGTTCGGCCTCCAACGTCACCCACCCAACGAGGATATTGATGAGCAGGTAGCCATTGAGCACCACCATGTCCCAAAACAAGATGGAATTGGGCGTGGGATGCAAGAGGACGTTCATGAGCCGTTGCGGGGAACCCAAATCTGCCACGATGAACAGCAGACACAAAAGAACCATAGCCACTGCATTAAATTCACCAAGAATCAGAATCTTAGTGAATTTTTTATAGTCATGAAGGTATTTGGGAATAACGAGCATGACCGCCGAAGCAGCAACACCAACGAGAAAAGTGAACTGCGCGATATAGAATCCCCAAGTCACATCACGGCTCATCCCCGTGATCGTCAACCCATGGGTGAGCTGCTGCCAGTAGCACCCCACCCCGACCAGCACAAGCAACGCCAAAAAGGCGAGCCAGCCCCAATACAGCTTGGTTCCTTGAAGGGCTTTTTCCAGCATGTCGTCCCCCTACACAAGATAGTAGACACAAGGTTGCGTTCCCAGCGTGGGGCTGCGCCGAATGGAATACCGCGATGCCAGGGCCTTCCGTACTGGCGATTCAGGATCTGCCAGATCCCCGAAGACCACCGCCCCTCGAGAGACCTCCACACAGGCCGGCAACTTGCCTTCCGCGAGACGCTCAGCACAAAACTCACATTTCTCTACGACGCCTTTTGTGCGAGTAGGAAATTCCGGTGTTATCTTGGCAATATATGGACGGGGATCCATAAAATTGAAACTCCGAGAGCCATACGGGCAGCCCGCCATGCAATACCGACAACCAATACAGCGATGGAAATCCATCATCACAATCCCATCTTCCCGCTGGAATGTCGCTTTCGTAGGACAGACCCGGACACAGGGAGGATTGTCGCAGTGATTGCATAACGCAACACCAATTTGGGGATGGTCTGCAGGTAAATGTTCATGCACATCATCCAAAAAGAGGTTCTCGAAATGGGTTTCCCAAATCCACTTGATATTCTGCTTCGTGGGTATGTCCGGTACGTTGTGGATACGATGACACACCTCCACCATATCTTTGATGATCTCCGAAGTCAGCGCCCGAGTATCAATGACCATCGCCCAGCGCTTGGCCGTCAGGGCATGAGGGCCAGCATGAACGGCATGACGCGAGGCGAAGAGCAGTCCCTCACTCGGCGCAGCCCCTCCTGAGGCCAGCACCTGCGCTGCAGGACGTACTCCCCCCCAACCCAGCGCAGCAATACTGGCCAGTTTCAGAAAACAGCGGCGCGTGGTGTTCATTGCTTCACCCCCTTCGGATCCACGTGACAATCCCAGCAATATGGGCTGACAGCCACGGAAGTATGGCATTTGTCACAAAATTTATCTTTATTTTCATGACACTTCAAACAAGTTTTGGTCAACGACTTTGCATATGTCTGATGTGTAAAGGAAGAATGATATTCATGCATCCCGTTGCGAACAACTTCATCCCGCCATTCGTTGAGCATCGCCATATGCTCTGCACGCATGTACTCGACATTCTCCACACATTCTTTCGCCATGCGCGGTTTTTCGAGCTCTGGCTTTACGTATGCCGCCCGCCCGATGTTATTCCAAAAAGGATAGGTCATAAAGACCACAAACACGGCAAGGCCAGTCAAAATTTTTCCCTTGTCGTACATTATTCATCCTCCTTTCCGGGCAGGTCCTCACCACGCAAGTTGACTTCCCGCTCCTTCTCCCCAGGGATGACTAGGGCGTTCCCCACCAACTCGTGGAGACCACACACCGTCACTTCTGGAACCCAATACTTCATGGTCCCTGGCAGTACTGCCCGGTCAATAGCACATACGCAACCGAGCATGTTCACTCCATACTTCTCGTGGACATACTTAACTGCGCTGGCACGCGGCAGTCCGCCCATCATCCGCAGTTCTTCACACTCTCCGGCGTTAAGCCCAGCGCCACCGCCGCAGCAGAACGTTTCTTCTCGGATCGTGCCCGGAGGCATATCCGTAAACTTATCTACAACATGACGGATAATATAACGCGGCTCTTCAAAAAGGCCCATACCGCGAGAAGTATTACAGGAGTCATGCCAAGTAAGATGGATACCGGCATTGCGGCTCTTATCGAGATTGAGCTTTCCATGCTTGATAAGATCCGCAGTAAACTCCGTAATATGGATCATCTTTGTACTTGCAGCATGCTGAAACACTGTCCCTGTAATAGGATTTTTTGGAACAGTCATATTGGACGACTGAAATTCTGGACCATTGAGAGTATCCATATACTGATGGAGTACACGCCACATATGACCGCATTCACCGCCAATGATCCATTTCACCCCAAGACGGGCGGCTTCCATATAGATTTTCGAGTTAAGACGCTTCATCGTCTCATGGGAGGTAAAGAAACCAAAGTTACCTCCTTCCGAAGCATACGTCGACCAGGTCACGTCAAGGCCATACTCTCGCTTGAGGTATTCAAAAAGAATGAGATACCCCATGCAGGTATACGTTCCTGGGTCAGCAAACACATCACCTGATGGCGTAACAAAAAGAATATCGGCGCCTTTCTTGTTGAACTGCGGCTCAGGGCGAATCCCGGTGATATCTTCGATATCATCACAAAAAAAGTCGATCATATCGAAGAAAGCGTGCGGCTGGATCCCCAAATGGTTTCCCGTGCGGTAACAATTGGCCACCGGCGTCGCGATCCAGTCAATGTTAAGCCCGAGCAGATTGATAAGCTCACGGCCCATAATGGTAATCTCTGCCGTATCGATGCCATACGGACAAAAGACAGAACAACGACGGCACTCACTGCACTGAAAAAGATAGTACCACCATTCTTTGAGTACTTCTTCCGTCAATGGACGTGCACCAGCAAACTTACCAAGAAGCTTCCCAAAAGTAGTAAACTCACCTCGATACACAGAACGAATCAACTCAGCGCGAAGCACCGGCATGTTCTTTGGATCGCCCGAACCGATAAAAAAATGGCACTTGTCAGCACAAGCACCGCAGCGCACGCAAATATCCATGAACACCTTAAAAGAGCGATATTTATCAAGGCGTTCTCGAATACCGTTAAAGATAATTTCTTTCCAGTTTTCTGGAAGTTTCCAATCCTCATCAAGAGGATTCCACTTGCGAGCATGGGGTAGCCCTACGTAATTGAGGCTATCAGGATTGGCTGCATAACAGTAGCGACCGGGCTTGATATCTACCGGTACATCCATCCAATCCGCTTTAGGCGGTGTGTGGTTAATCTTCGCATAGAGTTCTTCAGGGCGTGGCAACGTGGACATGCGTTTGGCTCCTTACTCTCACAGAGGCTTTTCAACAGGAATTCCCTTTTCTACCATCTTTTCCCGGAACTCGTCCTCGTATTCTTCATATGTATGGTAATGGACATTTTCGAATTTCCAGGGATTGATGTGCCGGAACTTCCGCGAAGCACAATTCATGTTCCGCGTCGGGCTCAAAAATACCCCGCCCATATGCATGAGCTTGCTGAGCGGAAAATAGATCAGCAGTACTGAAACCAAGAAGAGATGGACATAGAAGATGGCACCTATTCCTTGAGGAGCCTTCCAAGAGAAAGTCACTAACCCCATGGTAAGCTCTTTTACGGCCATAATGTCCACTTTAGCGAAATACCGCATGAAAATTCCGGAGAGACCGATCCCAAGAATCAAAAACAGCGGAAAATAATCCTGCACCTGAGAGATATACCGAATATTGGGAACAACCACCCGCCGCAAAAAGAGATACGTCACGGCAGCAATGAATACGAGGTCGGTTAAATACAGCGTTGGAGCAGCAATCTGAAGCATAGAATCGACCGATTCAATACCTCGGATGAGCGCCGGCACAGGTTCAGTAAAAAAGCGCATATGACGGAGAAAGATAATCAAGAACGAATAATGAAAGGCCAAGGCTCCCAGCCACAGCCATTTGCTCGAGGCATATCGCACCCGACCATCACTGTAGAGCTGGGGTTGATTGTTACGAAACAAGGACCGAAACAACAGCACTTCCAAAAGCATCCGCAGCACCACACCAGTCGTGGTGGAAGGATTTTCAATGGTGCTCTGTTTGATCCACGGCAAGGACTCCTGCTGTCCACAGGTGGTGGGAATGCAAAACGGCACTGCCGACTTCCCCCACTGCACCACGCGCCAGCAAAATCCCACCACAAACACGGCGGCGGCCAGGAATGGGATGTACAGACCAAAGGTCCGTTCCATACCCAAGGCCCCGGCACCCACCAAGGCGATTGCCGCGAGGGCAAAGACCAGGAAGAGGGAGTAGAGCGCTTTCATGTACCATCTACCTCGCTATAGGGTTACACAAAAATATACCAACGGGCCTACCCCGTAGAGTCCTCTTTCTGAATCAAATTCGCCTTTTCTAGAAGTTTATGCGTCCGGTCATAGAGTTGATTAGCCTTTTGTTGCCACAAAATTTCTCGACATTCCATATAAATATCAAACCCTAGAAGCAGTAAACGATCGATACGAATATACCAATTATGAAGCAATGCATCCGCCTGCTCCGGAGAGACAACCTGACAAGCTTCTCGATACAAAATTTCCTTCAATGCGGGAATAAAACAAAGGGCCGTGGAGGGGGAAAGCCCTTGCACGGCCCGAACGCGCAAAATGCCATCTAGGTCCTGCCGACATTCCGTCTCGTCGGCTCCATCCATGAGTTTGCTCACGATACGTTCCGTATTCGTCCGAAAAATATAGCCTGCCGGATTGGCAAACCGGTTCGGCACCGATCCAAAAAACTTCGCCCCCTCTTCCGAATAGATACGCAGCAGGGCAGCAACCCATTCCTCGACGATGGCGCCACGGCGATCTCGGAAGAGACGATCCAATTCCATAAGGGGCTCCTTTGAAAAGAAAGGGCACCAATGAGTATCCACAGTGGGCCCGCAATTGCGGGGGGTTGTAAAGAAGGGGGTCATGGAGGTCAAGCTGTTCGTGAAAAAAGCGACAAGGAGCCGCCCATCCCGTGGTCTCCCTGCCGGTCCCCAAAAATACACAGCCACGGCAGGGGCATCTCCCAAGGCTCTGTGTCTCTATCCGCTCAAGGCGAGCACCCGCCTCGCCCCCGAGGACGAAGACGCCTCCAGAAGGACTAGGCTTTTCGCTCAAGGTTTGATAGGAGAGCAACTTCTGCCACAGAAATCTGACCAACGATGCCTATTTATTTCGCCATACTCTTTTGCCTTCTCGCCCATCCCCTCCTGGCCCAAACCCCGCCAGGTACGTGGCGGATGACTGCAGATCGTACCGTGGCCAGCCACGACCGCCAGTACGTGGAGGCCTTTGGCAGTGTCCAGGTGGAACGCGGCGATGACTTCATCAAGGCCGAATACGCCCGCTACTACCAGGCCTCCCGGTGGGTCTATCTGCGTGGCAATATCGAAGCAAAACTGAGCGGCGATTACCTGCGCGCCGAAGAGGCGGAATTCGACCTCGCCACCAACCGCGGCTGGCTCAAAAACGGCACCGTCTTTCTCGCGAGCCCCCATATGTACTTCTCCGGGGAGTTACTCAAGCGCACCGCCAAAGACGCCTACGAATTCCGCGAAGCCACGGTCACCGTGTGCGACGGCGACCGTCCGGCCTGGTCCATCGCCACCTCCCAGGGGGCCATTACCCTCGATGGGTATGCCCAATTATGGAACCCCCGCATCCAAATCCTTGGCCAGCCTGTCGCCTATGCCCCCTATGCCATCATCCCCGTCAAGACGAAACGGCAAAGCGGCTTCCTTTTGCCAGAAACAAGCCTCAGCAAGCAATTGGGACTGGTCATCAACCAGCCCTACTACCAGGTCCTTGATGAGGAAAGCGACGTGACCCTTTATGCGAATCTGATGACCGAAAAAGGCCTCATGCTGGGGGCAGAATATCGCCTCACCCCGGACATCTATTCCAAGGGATTGCTGCGTGTCGACTACCTCTACGACAACCAAATTGAAGGGACCTCCCCCTACCGGGACAACGATGGCATGGAGCGCGTCAACCGCCACCGCTACTGGTTGCGCGGCAAGTATGACGGCTATCTTGGAGATCCGGACCTCGGTCTCAAAATCGATCTCGATTGGCTCTCGGATCAGGACTATCTGCGCGACTTCGGCCACGGTTATTCGGGCTTTCGCAAGAGCCGCAAGGCCTTTCTCGAGGCCTTTGGCCGCGACATCGCCGATCGCGATGATAAAAAACGCGTCAACCGCCTCCTCCTCTCCCGCAACTGGGCCCATTTTGGCCTCTTTGGCCTCGTAGAATTCATTCAAAACCTTGAATACGGGAGCAATAACGACAACCCCGGCATGACCAAGGACCGCAACCCCACCCTCCAGCGACTCCCGCAGCTCGATGCCTACCTCTACCAAACCGAACTCGGCGACACCCCTTTTACCCTCGAAGGCGAAGCGCAGCTGGTCTCGTTCTGGCGTGAATACGGGACCACCGGCACCCGTCTCGACCTCCACCCCACCGTGGGTCTGGCCCTCCACGAAGAGTGGTTCTCTTTCCTCCCCAAACTTGGGGTCCGCGGCACCTTCTACGACATTGATCGCTTTGAAAACGAACCCCTCGAAGTCGATACCCGCAGCAACACCCGCTTCCGCGGCCTGTGGGACTTCTCCTCCTCTCTGTCTACCGAGCTCTTTCGAGTCTTCCCCCTCGCCGCAACGAGTGAACCCGGTCGCTGGCAGGCCATCCGCCATGCCGTTCAGCCCCGCCTCTCTTACCACTACATCCCTTACCGCGACCACGAGAGTCTTCCCTTCTTTGATCGCACGGACCGGGTCAATGCCACCAACGCGCTGCGCTATAGCATCACCAATGTCTTTACTCGCAAGACCCAAGGGGAAAACGGGGCCCCGGACTTTGCAGAAATAGCCCGCATCAAGCTCGAACAAGGTGTTGAAATTCGCGAGGCACGACGCACCGAAGACCTCGACCGCTATCCCCGCCGCCCCTGGACTGACCTCCTCTTGGAGGCCTCCACCAGCCTCACCCCCTGGCTCACCCTCACGGATCGCACCTGGTTTTCTCCCTATGCGGCCAAGGTCACAGAGCACGAGCACGTTCTCGTGGCCGCATGGCCCTCCCGGGGCTATGTCTTGTTTGGCCTCGACTTTCTTGCCCCCATGGATGAATTCCTGCGCCAAGAGCAGGAGCGCCAAAACATCGCCCATTTAGGGGCAGGTTGGAACTTCGGTGGCGGCTGGAGCACGGCACTCACCTACCGCACCGACTGGGAGGCCGGAGCCGACCTGGAAAAGACCGTGGCCGTGCGCTACCGACACCAATGCTTTGATATCGAGTCCAGCTGGTCGCGCACGGACACCGACACCCGCCTCGAATTCCGCCTCTTTCTCGACCAGCTCGGAGGCATCGAACGATGACCCCGCCGCGCATCCAGCCCCTTTCTGAAGCCCTCCAAAACCACATTGCCGCTGGCGAGGTGGTGGAACGACCGGCCAGCGTCCTCAAAGAACTCCTCGACAATGCCCTCGATGCTGGGGCCACACGCATCGACGTCCATGTCGATGGCGGCGGCCAAACCCGAATCCACGTCGCCGATAACGGCCACGGCATCGTCCCCGAAGACCTCCCCCTCGCCCTCACCCGTCATGCCACGAGTAAAATCCGCGCCGTCGAAGACCTCTTTGCCATCCGTACCCTCGGCTTTCGCGGCGAGGCCCTGGCCTCCATCGCCAGTGTCGCCCGGTTGTCTCTTGCCAGCAGCACCGACGCCGGTGAAGGAATGGCCATCGAGGCCAGCTTCGGTCACCTCGGAGACCCCTCGCCCCGGGCCATGCCACGCGGCACAGAAGTCACTGTCCGGGACCTCTTTGCCAACCTCCCTGCCCGCCTCAAATTTCTGCGCACCCCGGCCACCGAGGCCCGCAAGTGTCAAGAAACCTTCCAACGCCTCGCCCTCATCCACCTGCAGACGGAGATGTGCCTCACCATGGGCGGGCGTCTTGTGCACCATCTGTCCCCTGCCGCTGACCTCGCCTCCCGCCTCGCCCAGCTCTGGCCGCAGGAGGTCGTCTCTGCAATGCAGCCCGTATGCCAGGGGCAAGGCGCGGTTCGTGTCCGCGGCCTTTTGGGAGACCCCAGCCTCGCCCAAGCCCGACCCGACCGCATCCTGCTGGCAGTCAACGGCCGCCCCATCCAGGACAAACTCCTCCTGCGGGCCGTGCGTGAGGCCTATAGCGGCAAGCTCCTGCGCACCGAATATCCCCAAGCTGTCCTCCACCTCGAGTTGGACCCCGAACTTGTGGACGTCAACGTCCATCCCGCGAAGATCGAAGTCCGCTTTCAGGACGAAGGCCTCGTCTTCCGTACCGTGCTCGCCACCCTCTCCCGCTCCCTGCGGCCAGCCCCTGTCCAAGTCCCCGACACCGTTGCCTCACGACGCCCCTCGTGCGCACCGCCCATGACCACCCCAAAGGGCCCCAAATTTGCCCACACGCGCCTGGCCGAACACCTCGGAGCGGCCGAGGCCCCGGCCCCATTTGGCACCCCAGCACCCCACGCACTCCAACCAAGCACGCAACTTTGCCCTAAAACCACCGACAAAACGACGTTCCCCCCCCCTCAGCCCGAGGCGGTCCATTTTCCATCTCCCTCCCTCCCCTGGCGGTACGCCGGACAAGTGGCGGCCACCTATCTAGTCCTGCTGGGCGACAACGAGATCCTGCTCCTCGACCAACACGCCGCCCATGAACGAGTGCTATGGCATACCCTGGTTGCAGCGCCAGGGAGCACCCAAGATCTCCTTGTTCCCCTCTCGGTGCCGCTGCACCCCTCCCACGAGAATGTCCTCGAGGCCCTCTGGGGAGAGCTTCACGCCCTCGGCTTTGGCCTTACCCGCCACGCCTCATCCCTCGAAATCCATCGCATCCCCCACCTGCTCACCGTCTCCCAAGCCAAGGGCTTTCTCACCGACGTCCTTCTCGGCAAGGCCCGAGACCTCCATACCCTACGCGCCCAGATGGCCTGCCATGGGGCGGTGCGCGCCGGCGACCCCCTCGCTCCAGCTGAAGCCGAGGCCTTGCTGGCTGCGTGGTGGGCCGTGCCAGAGCGTGATTTTTGTCCCCATGGCCGCCCCACTGTTGTCCGCTTGGGGACCGAGGCCCTGGAAAAACTCTTCAAACGCCGTGGATAGTCCCGTTCTCAAAGGAGGCTCGCACGTGAACATCCTTGTTGTAGGCAGTGGCGGTCGGGAACACGCCTTGGCGTGGAAGCTCCGCCAAAGTCCGCATACCTCCCAGCTCTTCATCGCCCCAGGCAATGGCGGCACCGCTTCCTTGGGCACCAATGTCCCCATCGCTGACACGGATATCGTTGGCCTAGCCCATTTTGCGCAAGCCCACGACATTGGCCTTGTGGTTGTTGGCCCCGAGGCCCCCCTTGTTGGCGGCCTCGCAGACGCCCTGGCAGCCAAAGGCATCCCCTGTTTTGGTCCGCGCGCCTGGCCAGCCCAGCTTGAAGGCTCCAAGGCCTTTGCCAAAGAAAGGATGCGCGCCGCTGGTATCCCCACCGCGGCCTTTCAGGTCTTCGAGGACCTTGCTACAGCGCGCCACTCCCTCCGGCAGGCACCTCTGCCCATTGTCCTCAAGGCCGATGGCCTGGCCGCAGGCAAAGGCGTCGTCGTGGCCCATAGCCTCGCAGAAGCAGACGCTGCCCTGGAGGCGATGATGGTGGCCAAGGCCTTTGGTCGTGCTGGCGAGCGGGTGGTCATGGAAGAGGCCCTGGAGGGCGAGGAGGTGTCCCTCCTCGCCCTGTGCGACGGCGAACGCGTGGCGGTCCTCCCCTCGGCCCAGGACCATAAACGAGTGGGCGACGGCGACACCGGTCCCAACACCGGCGGCATGGGGGCCTACAGCCCTGCGCCCATCCTCCCGGATGACGAGGCCCAAGCCGTGGCCGAACAGGTCATCGTCCCCATGGTGCGCCACCTGAGCGCCCTCGGGCATCCCTTTGTCGGCGTGCTCTACGCTGGCCTCATGATGACGGCCCATGGGCCGATGGTTCTCGAATACAATGTGCGCTTCGGTGACCCCGAGACCCAACCCCTCATGCTGCGCCTTGAAAGCGACCTGGTAGAGCTTTTGCTCGCCTGCTGCCAGGGGAGGCTCGACCCGGCCACCGTGCGCTTCTCGCCCGAGCCCAGTTGCTGCGTCGTCCTCGCCGCTGCAGGCTACCCCGGGGCCTACCGCAAGGGGATGCCCATCACCGGCCTGGATGAGGCGGCCGCAGTCCCTGAGACAATGGTCTTCCACGCCGGCACCGCCATCCAAGACGGCCAACTGGTCACAAGCGGCGGCCGCGTGCTTGGGGTGACTGCCCGTGGCCGCGACCTGGTGGAGGCCCGGGAGCGCGCTTACACCGCTGCTCGCGCCATTTCTTTTGACGGCTGTTTTTTCCGCACTGACATCGCTGCCAAAGGCATTAGGAGAACAGCATGAAAGTCGCCATCTTTATGGGGAGCAAATCCGACGAGGCCACGGTGCGGCCGTGCGCCGAACTCCTCGCGAACCTCGGCATTCCCTACGTTTGGACCATCACCTCTGCCCACCGCACCCCAGAACGCACGGAGCGCCTCGTGCGGGAGCTGGAAGCCCAGGGCGTGGCTGTCTTCATCTGCGCTGCGGGCATGGCCGCCCACCTCGCTGGGGCCGTGGCCGCCCGCACCATCAAGCCGGTCATCGGCATTCCGGTGGCGGCCTCACCCCTCAGCGGCATGGACGCCCTTCTCGCCACGGTGCAAATGCCCCCCGGCTTCCCTGTGGCCACCGTGGCCTTAGATACCGCCGGGGCTCGCAATGCCGCATGGTTGGCGGCGCAGATCCTCGCCCTCACCGACCCTGATCTGGCAGCCCGCCTCCACGAGGCCCGGCGCACCATGGCCGCACAAGTGGAGAGCGACGCCGCGGCCCTCCAGTAACCCCCAGCTGGTACTGCCCCCGCTTTCGGTCACCGCAGGGAGAGGCCCAAAGACGAAAGGCTACGCAGGTGGGGCCCCTGACCCCGCTTCCGGCCGGGAGGCACTCCCCGGTGGCAAGGCACTCGACGGCAACGTGGGAAGGTTCCCCCCGTTGCCGTTGGCCAAGACGCCAGCATCTTTATGGATAATTGTATTATCCATAATGGCGATGCCAAGCTTCTCCATGACCTCACGCTTATACTCGTATTCCAGATTCTTTGCCCGCAACTTATATTGCAAAATGAGCCGCACGATGGCATAGACCGTGCCAGCTACAAGGATTGCCCCCAGAGCGATGAGCAGCGTGCGTGCCGTTGCCTCTCCAAAGCGGGCAAGAAACTCGAGAAGTACATCCAGATAAAAGAGAATTCCAATGAGGATGCCCACAAGGGCTAAAACCATGAGAAAGGGCAGTTGCAACCAGAAATTGATGATCGCCGCGAGACGGTTCTCGGTGCCATCGTCCTTTTTCGCGCGAAGGAGGGGTTGGCCGCGATGGCCGTACACAAAGGTGTTAAACCCGGCCACGACAATACCCAAGAGAAAGGTCACGGCAATGGGAGCCCCCAAGGCCGCAAGAATATACATCCTCCACGGAAAGGGGATGTCCACGGGTTTGCCGGTAACCGCCACTTCGTCCAGACCCAATTGGTACACCCAACACACCAAAAAGATGAGCCCTTCGAGGACGAGCAAGAGGTGGATATATTTCCGAAAGAGGTCCTTCAGTTCATATTCGTCAAATAAGGCCGCAAGGCCGCGTCGGCGTTCCTCGGACCGCTGCTTCTGCTCGTGCATATCGTCTTCATTCTCTCCCCTGCCACCGACATCCCCCGGACCAAGTGGCAGCATGACACGTGTTTTCTTTTCCTTAATGGCCCAGGGGCACCATGGCCCAGGGGCACCCAAACCGACTCGTTGGAGTAACCCATGAGCACCCACCAGGCCGACATGACCATCCTAGGCGCAGGACCAGCGGGTTATGCCGCAGCTCTCACGGCCAGTCAAAGAGGAAAAACGACCATCCTGGTGGCCGCTGGCCCCCTGGGCGGCACCTGTCTCCACTGGGGATGCATCCCCACGAAACTCTTTCTTGGCGCAAGCGAGCCCCTCGAGGGCCTGCGGGCCATGGGCCGCCTGCGCCTTCTGCGCGGCGAGGCTGTCCTTGACCTCCCAGCCCTGCGCCGCCGGGCCGACACCGTCATCCAGGCCACTGCCAAGGCCATGGCAAGTCAGCTGGCGCTCCACGGGGTCACCGTCATCCAGGGCCGGGGCCAATTGGCCGCACCGAACACAGTCCTCGTGCCAGACCAAGGCGACCAAATCCAGTCCACCACCGTGATCCTCGCCACAGGCTCTCGTCCCATGGCCCTTGCAGGCATCCCTTTTGGTGGCCCAATCCTCGACTCCACGGCCCTGCTCGAGTGTACTGCCCCCCTGCCAAGCCTCCTCATCGTCGGCGGCGGGGCCATTGGCATTGAAATGGCCCAATTCTGGAACCGCCTCGGCACCCAGGTGACCCTAGTGGAAGCAGCCCCGCACCTCGTCCCCACAGAAGACTCGGTACTGGGCGAGGCCCTGGCCGCAGCCTTGCGGCGCAGCGGCATCACGGTGCGCACCGGGGCACCGGTGCGGGCAGTGACCGTAGTCGGCGACAGGGTACAGGTGGACCTGCCCAGCGAGCAGCTCATGGCCACACGAGTCCTCGTGGCCATTGGCCGGCGACCCAATACCGAAGACCTGGGACTGGAGACCGCCGGCATCTCCCTCGACCAGCGCGGGTTCATCCCAACCGATGACGCCCTGCGCGCCGCCCCAGGCATCTATGCGGTGGGGGACGTCAATGGCCGCACCCTCCTTGCCCACGCCGCGGAACACCAAGCCCGCTTTGCCGTGGCCCATGCCCTCGGGGAAATAGCGGGACCATACCACCCCGGCCCCATCCCGAGCTGCATCTACGGCGGCATCGAGTTCCTTCGGGTAGGGCCTTCCCGAAGCCAGATGGCCGAAGGGGTGACCGTCTCACAAGCCAGCCTGGCGGCCAATCCCATGGCCCAGGCCCATGGCCACACCCAAGGCCTGGTGCGCATCTACTGGCAGGAGGGACGGGTCCTTGCCGTGGCCGCCGTGGGAGGGCGCGTCAGCCATCTCGCCGGGCTGGCCGAGGCCATGGTGCGCCACCAGTGGAGCGCCGAAGCAGCCCACCAGCATATCTTCGCCCATCCAAGCCTCGATGAGGCCATCCGTGCCGCCCTCCTTGCCCCCCAGGAGCCGTTATGATCCCCCGTGGACCGTTTCGCGCCAAAACCTCCCTCATCCTGGCGTCCACCTCCCCCCGACGCCAGGCCATGCTGGCCGCCTTGGGGCTGTCCTTTTTCGTGCGCCCCCCCCAGGTGGACGAGTCCGTCCCCTCAGGAGTTGATCCCGCCGCCCACGCCCTTGCCTTGGCGAGGGCCAAGGCCTTGGCCTGCGCCGAACCAAAAGCGGCAAGCCTTGGTGCCGACACCGTAGTGGCGATCCACGGCGAGGTCCTCGGCAAACCCCGCCACCATGATGAGGCCTTGGCCATGCTCCAGCGCCTCGCAGGAAAGGAGCATTGGGTGCACACAGGCGTTGCCATTCACTATGACGGCCGCATCCAGGAGCGGCTTGTCTCGGCCCGCGTCGTCATGGCGGCCTTTCCTGAGTCCATCTTCCGCGCCTATGCCGCCACCGGCGAAGGCCTGGACAAGGCTGGCGCCTATGCCGTGCAAGGGATCGGGGGCTTTCTTGTCCAGGCCATCCACGGCTCAGCAAGCGCGGTCATCGGCCTGCCCTTGACGGAAACCGTGGAGCTCCTCCTTGAGATGGACCTCGTGGAGGTGGCGCCATGAACGCCCTCCCACGGCTGGCGCTCGTCATCGCCACAGGTGGTGGCATAGGTTTGCTCCCTAGGGCCCCAGGTACCTGGGCGTCGCTGCTCGCCGCCCTCATGGCCCCGGCCCTCTTCCTGCCACTGGCACTACCTGCCCGCCTAGGCCTGTTAGCTGTCGTTTACGCCGGGGGGGCGTGGAGCGCTGCCCGTGCCGCCGCCCTCTGGGGCCGCCCTGACCCCCCGCAGGTGGTCGTGGACGAGATTGTGGGCCAATGGCTTACCCTCCTGCTCTCCCCGCCCACCGCCCAATGGAGGGAAATCGCCCTGGCGTTGCTCCTCTTCCGCGCACTCGATATCGCCAAGCCCTGGCCCATCGGCCTGGTGGACCGCCGCGTGTCCGGCGGCCACGGCATCATGCTCGACGACGTTCTCGCTGGCCTTATCGCCCTCGGCAGCCTCAGTGGATTGCGCCTCCTTCTGCCATGAGCGTTCCTCAACTAGACGCGGCCCTGCCCACCATCCTCGAGGCCCTGGATGCAGGTTCCCCGGTCCTCGTCCAGGCCCCTCCAGGCACCGGCAAGACCACCGGCATCCCGCCTCAGCTCCTCCACGCCCCCTGGGCGCAGGGGCAAGGCCTCCTCCTCGTGGAACCGCGCCGCCTTGCCGCCCGGGCCACGGCCCGCTTCCTCGCCCACGCCCGCGGCGAACCCGTTGGCGCCACCGTCGGGCTGCGCACCCGCCTCGAGACACAGGTGAGCCCAGCCACCCGCCTTACGGTCGTGACAACAGGCGTCTATCTGCGCCTTCTCCAGGCAGATCCCACTCTCGAAGGTGTGGCGGGCATTATTCTCGACGAATGCCATGAGCGCTCCCTCGAGGCCGACCTTGCCCTCACTTTGACCCTCGATGCCCAACGGCTCGTCCGACCGGACCTGCGGCTGCTCCTTTTGTCGGCCACCGCGGATGCAGCCCTCTTTGCCCGCCTCCTCCCAGAACAAACCACGATCCACGTGGAGCCTCCCACCTTTCCTGTGGACGTGCACTATCTCCCCCCGCCTGCAGGAAGACCCCTTTGGGAGCATGCCGCCCGGGTGGTGCACCACGCTGCCCTGCGCTATGGCGGGACCATCCTCGTGTTCTTGCCTGGACGGGGAGAGATCCGCCGTCTCCAGGAGGAACTCGCCGCGCTCGCGCCTCCAATCCCGGTGCTGCCCCTTCACAGGAGCACCCCGCCCCACCTCCAAGACCTCGCCCTGCGCCCACTGCCCACCGGAGAAAGCCGCATCATCCTTGCCACGAGCATTGCCGAAACCTCCCTCACCATCCCCCAGGTCACGGCAGTGGTGGACCTTGGCCTTGCCCGTATCCCCCGCTTTGACTCAGGTCGCGGCCTCACTACCCTCGCCACGGTCCCGGCGGCCCTGGCAACAATTACCCAGCGCACCGGCCGCGCCGGCCGCACCGCCCCTGGGGTGTGCCTGCGCCTGTGGGACCCCAAAGAAGACACCAATCGCCCGCCAACCCCTCCCCCGGAGATCCTCGAAGCCGAGCTCAGCGGGCTTGCCTTGGAAGTGGCCGTGTGGGGCACTCCGGCGACAGAACTCCGCTGGCTTACCCCGCCTCCGGAGGCAGCCCTGCGCCAAGCCCACGAGCTTCTTCAACGGCTGCACGCCCTCGACGCCGATGGCCGCCCCACCGCCCACGGCCGGGAATTGGTGCGTCTGCCGCTGCCCCCACGCCTCGGGCACATGGTCCTCGCTACCCCGCCCGCCCTCCGCGCCACGGCCTGCGCCCTGGCAGCCCTTCTCGAGGAAGGCGAGGCCCTCCTGCGCGCTGCCGGCAACATCGTCCACGCCCTAGAGACGGCCATCTCGTCCCCCCGCCCCCATCCCTGGCGCACGGTCTTCCACCGCCTGCGCCACATCCTCCACTTGCCCGTTACAGCCCCCCTCCATCCCGAGGCCGCCGGCCAGCTCGTCCTCATGGCCTATCCTGAGCGCCTCGCCGGCCGCGCCGCCGATGGTTCCTGGCGCCTTAGTTCAGGGACCAAGGCCGTGTGGGACATCCCCCACCCCATGGAAGCCCCCTGGGTCGTCGCGCCGATCCTCTTTGGCCGCTTGAGCCACGAACTGCGCATCCAGGCCGCCGCCCCGGTGGAGAGGCAAGCCATCGAGTCGGTGTGGGGGCCTTGGCTTTGCCGCCAGCGGAACCTGCGCCTCGAAGGCGAAGCTGGTCGCGTCGTGGCCGAAGAATGCCTTCTCGCCCATCGCCTCGTGCTCCAGCGCCACGTCCTTGCCCCCACTGCCGCAGAGCGAAAGGTTATCCTCGCCACCGAGATCCGCCGCCGCAACATGGCGCTCCTCTCCTGGAACGATACCGCCCGCCAGCTCCTCGCCCGCGTGCGCCTCGCCGCCCAGCTCGAACCCGAGGCCTGGCCCGATTGGAGCGAAGAGGCCCTCTTCTTTCACCTCGAAGTTTGGCTCGGGCCTTCCCTGAGCAATTGCTCAAGCCTTGCCGAAGTGCTCCACCTCGATCTTGCAGCCGCCCTGTGGCGTTGGCTCGCTGAGACCCACAGCCAAAACGCCCGACACCGCCTCGATGCCCTCCTTCCTCCCACCGTGCCCACCCCAGCTGGCACCCAGCGGTCTGTGGACTATACGGCCCCAGGCGGCCCCCAACTGGCCGTCAAACTCCAGGAGATGTTCGGCGCCCTCCAGACTCCCGCGGTTGGTGGCGGCCGCATTCCCCTCACCCTCGTCCTCCTCTCCCCGGCAGGTCGGCCCCTCCAGATCACCCAAGACCTCGCCACCTTTTGGCGTGGGGCCTACCGCGAGGTGCGCAAAATCATGCGCGGCCGCTACCCCAAACACGCCTGGCCCGAAGACCCCACCCGAGCTCCGGCCATGGCCTGCAGCGTGAAACGGAATCCATCACTTCGAAACCCCTGAATCCTCGCAGGAAGTCCTCCCAATTGGCGAGGGCTATTGCCAGACGCCCTCCTCTCGGTTATGGTCCGACCTCTCGCGCACCAAGGTCCAAAGAAAAACACCTCCCCCCCCTTGCCAAACCGAGCACCCTCCGCTAGGACTGATGTAACCTGAACTGTTGCACCTTGAGCGCGCCATGTTGCCGAGGAGTTACCCCTATCCATGAACCATCTTGACGAAAACGTACGGCATATCCTGCGCGGATACTTAAGCGAGAGTGTCCCCGAGCACATCCAAAGCGTCGCGCAAGCGCTCTTAGCCGAGGAAGGTGCCCCCAAAACACACATCCACCCTGGCGATGATGCCTGGGAAGTGGACGCCCATTTCCAGGGCGAAGATTTTCAATCCTATACCCCAGAGATCAGTATCAATCTCGAATATGGAACGGTCCACGCCTACTGCAATTGCCCCGATTCGTTCTCTGGGGTGTGTCCGCACATCGCGGCCACGGCCATACATTTGCTCAAAACAACGGGCCACGAAGACCGAACTCGTCACGACGCGGACCACCAACCCATCAAATCACAATGGAAACAGACGTTCCGCTCCTTCTTTGCCACCCATCTCGAGCCAGAACCAGGGGAACATTACATCATCTACCGCTTCTATCCCGAACCGGATCGCCTCCAGGTCGAATTCTTCCGCGCCCGGCAAAACAAATCGGGTTTGTCCACCGTGCAAACCCCCATCACCTTGGAACACATCATCCGGAACACCGATTGGTGTGAAATGGCACCGGAACTGCCGAAAGTAGCGGAACAGATCAGCCAATACCTCGACTACTCCGGCCATCGGGTGGAGATCCCGGGGGGGCTCATGACCTGGTTCTTTTGGGCCATCCGCAACGAATACTATCTCTTCTGGGAAGACACCGATCAGCCGGTACGCATCGAGAGTACCCCCATGCGCTTGCAATTGCGGCCCCAGTTTTCTGAGCAAGGACTCTCCTTTGACTCCATGCTCGGCCGCGAAGGCAAGGTCCCCTTTTCCATTACCCAACAACCAGTATTTTTCTTTGGCAAACTCCCCCTGTGGGTGTGCCTGAGGCACCGTTTCTACCCGGTCCAAACAGGACTCGACCCCCGCCTCGTGCAGGAGTTGGTGAAAAATCCACCGGTCATCCCCCATGCAGAGATCCCAGAGTTTCTCGACCGCGTCTGGACCCGCCTGCCTGCCTCGGACCTCCACGGCCAGGATGAATTCTTGGAGCACATGCAGCCCATCTTTGTCCCAGCAGTCTATAACCCCAAGCTCTACCTCGGCGAAGAAGGCAGCCTGCTCACCCTGGAGATCCACAATACCTATGAGACCGAGCATGGTGACATCACCCTCCCTGGCCCCAACCAGGACCTTCAAACTGGCAGCTACCAATTCGAAGGCAAATCCTTTCTCATCCGCCGGGATCAAGCGCAAGAAGAGGCCCTCATTGCCACCCTTATGGAGATGAACTTCCAGTCCCGAACCCAGTCCATGTGGTTCCTGGAACCAGAGGAGGCCATTTCCTTTCTTCTCGATGCCTACCCGAAGCTCGTCCAGCAATATCGGGTCTTTGGCGAAAAGGACCTCTCGCGGTACAAAGTCCGCAAGGCCACCCCCAAGGTGGTGGCCGAGATCACCACCCAGGAAGAAGACAAGTGGTTCAACCTGGAGATCTCCGTGGATTACGAGGGCATGAGCGTGCCCATCGACAAGATCTGGAAGGCCTGGACCCAGGGCAAGCGCTACGTCCAACTCAAGGACGGATCCTACACCAGCCTGCCAGAATCGTGGCTTCAAAAGCTCGGTTACAAATTGGCCGCCTTGGGCCTAGACCCGGAAAAGCCACCGAAAAAGCGCTTTGAGAACTTCGAAGCCCCAGTACTCGACAAGATCATCGAAGATATCCCCGAAACCACGGCGGATGGCTTTTGGACGACGCTGCGAGAAAAGCTCCACGACTTCACCGAGATCAAGACCGTCACCCCGCCCAAAGGGCTCAATGCCACCTTACGCCCCTACCAGATTCAGGGCATCAGCTACATGAATTTCCTGCGGGAATATCATTTTGGCGGCATCCTGGCGGACGAGATGGGGCTGGGCAAGACCATCCAAACTTTGGCCTTCCTGCAGTACATGAAAGAACACGGCGCCAAAGGGCCGAACCTCATCATCGTGCCCACGTCAGTCCTCCCCAACTGGGAGCGCGAGGCGCAAAAATTTGTCCCCGACATGAAGCGCCTGGTCATTTATGGGTCGCGACGGGAAAACTTCTTCAAGAAGATTGAAGAATCGGAGCTCATCATCACCACCTATGCCTTGCTGCGCCGCGACCTCGACGAGCTTCTCAAATTCGAATTCAACGCCGTGATCCTCGATGAGGCCCAAAACATCAAAAATCCGAACACGATTACCGCCCGCAGTGTGCGCAAGATCCAGGCCCGTTTCCGCCTCTGCCTCTCGGGCACGCCCATTGAAAACACCTTGCTCGAGCTCTGGTCCTTATTCGAGTTTCTTATGCCAGGATTTCTCGGCTCTCAGACCGCCTTCCACAAAGGCTTTGTCAAACCCATCAAAGACGGCGACGAGGACAGCCTCAATTACCTTAAAGCCCGGGTCAAACCCTTCATCTTGCGCCGCACAAAGAGCGAGGTGGCCAAGGATCTCCCGCCCAAGGTGGAGAACATCTACTACTCGTCCCTCCTCGAGGACCAGATGGAACTCTATGCCGCCCTGGCCAAAAAGCTCAAAGAACAGGTCCTCCAGGACGTGGACGAAAAAGGCATTGCCCAGAGCCAAATCTCCATCTTGGACGCCCTACTCAAACTGCGGCAGATCTGCTGCCACCCGCGGCTCCTCAAACTCGATGTCCCCGGCCTCAACACCAATGTGTCTTCGGGCAAGTTCGAAGCCTTCAAAGACCTCGTCACCTCCATCATCGACGATGGCCACAAGGTCCTCGTCTTTTCGCAATTCGTGCAAATGCTCCACATCATCCGCAACTGGCTTGGCATGGTGGAAATCCCCTATTGCTATCTCGATGGCACCTCCAAGGACCGCTTCGAGCAGGTGGACCGCTTTAACAATAGCCCCGATATCCCCATCTTTCTTATCTCGCTCAAGGCTGGTGGAACCGGACTCAATCTCACCTCGGCCGATTACGTCATCCACTACGATCCGTGGTGGAATCCGGCAGTGGAAGATCAGGCCACAGACCGCACCCACCGCATCGGCCAGACGAGACAGGTCTTCTCCTACAAGATGATCTGTGAGAATACGGTGGAAGAAAAGATCCTCAAGCTTCAAGAATCCAAAAAAGGCATCGCCGACTCTATCATCCCGGGGCAATCGGCCTGGAAGAGCCTCACCCGTGCCGACCTGGAGATGCTCTTCGAGGTCTAGCGCCTGTGCTCCTCCCATAGACAACACCCCTCGTTCTTGGCTTCCAAAGCCAGATCATGCTGGTGTAGTGGGCGAGCTGTTGTAGATGAAAAAAGCCTCTCGTTCTTGGCTTCCAAAGCCAGATCATTCCTGTTTGGGCGGCAAACGTATTGACCACCAGGCCCTCCCCTGCTAGCCCCACGCCAGCTTTTTTACCCTGTCTGAAGACAAGAGGACCATTCCATGAGCACCTACTACCGACCGGATCCTGACCTCGACTTCCTTAAAGAGTGTAGCACCGAAGACCTCAACATCCTCGTCCATGTTCTTCTTTACGACCGCGAAGGGAAGCAGCGCTTCGTCGTACGCCGGCTTCCGAACCATCCCCTCTACAAGCAGCATGCCCCCAACCATGCCCTCTACTGGGAAGTCATTGCAGGCGAAATCCAACTCTATGGTTCAAATCCTCTTGCCGCCATCGCCCGCGGCGGTCGAGGCAAACACTATATTAAGATTCTCTGTGATGTATGTGATCGCTTCGACCTGCGCTACAATCCCAATGCCGCCACCGAGATTATCGAACGTGAGCTTTACTCGTTTCTCTTTGCCAAATCCCTCCAACGCCTCTCTAAATCTCACCTCGAGGGGGTGAGCGCCGCCTTTGGCGTGAAGCCGGCGAGCATGAACCAGCTGGCGGTGAGCGTTGCCATCACCGAGGCCATGCGCTTCGATGACCACCTCGCCAGTCGGGTGGCCCTTACCGTCGCCCATGGGGCGGCGATGTTCGCCAGTAACGTGGGCTATCGCGACCAAGTGCCCCCCGAATTTCTCCCGGCCCTGGATGCCACGGAAAAACCCCTCATGGTAGAGTTTGACTCCATCTCCCCCATCAACATCACGGGATCGGCGCATTGGTTCATGATCCCGGTGGTCATGCAGGTCATCTATCTACGCACCAAACACCTCGCCCAAAGCTAACCTGCGGCTTCAAAAACGCACGGGACCCATCTGTGGGTCCCGTCGTGATAAGCCTTAGGTCATGCTGGCCGAGAGCTTCGCTGCGAGTGGGGACCGTCTGTGGGCCCCGTCGTGACATAAGGCCTTAAGGGCGCGTGGGTTCCGTATCCCCCCACACGGTCTTGAGCCGAGCATCCCGGCCACAGCCCTGCCGATACAGGTGGTAGCGCAGAGTATTTTTGCGCGCAAAATCCTGATGGTAGTCTTCTGCAGGATAAAAAGGGGCCCGAGGCAGAATCTGGGTCGCCACCGGCTGGCCCAAGATGGCCTCGGTCTCCGAGACCCACTGCCGGGCCACCTGTTCTTCCTCGGCATCGGCGACAAAAATGGCCGTTCGATACTGCGCCCCCCGATCGCAGAACTGGCCACCGCCATCCAAGGGGTCAATCGTGCGTCCAAAAATGCGCACCAATTGCGCGTAGGAAACCTTCACCGGGTCATAGCGCACCAAAACGGCCTCGAAATGGCCAGTGCGACCTGAGGCAACTTGTTCATAAGTGGGATGAGGGACCGTGCCACCCGTGTACCCTGAAACCACCTCCTCGACTCCTGGGGTCTGGCGGAGGGCTTGCTCGGTGCACCAAAAACAGCCACCGGCAAACACAGCCTCGCGCAGGGACGAGCCCTGAGCCGCCGTCCCCGCCACCGCGAGCATCACTATCGTTGGCATCAGCATGCGCATCACCAAGGGTCTCCTTCTTGCGCCGGCCAAGGGTCCGCCAAGGATTCTTGGCCGATCCTTTTTTGTTTACAGAGCACAAGACCGACACCGGGCTTCCCATACGGGCAATGCATCCGGGACCGTCGGCTCGCACTCCACCCAGCGCTGGTCAACACCGTCCACGGCCAAACGTACATAGCGGCGCCGCAAGGACTCTACCCCAATACCGGCCTCTTCCAGAACATGGGCCGCATCATCGGCATCCGGATAGTCTAAGGCCGAGAGATAGCACCAACGCTCTCCTTCGCGCTCTTCGCAATGCGGCTCGAAGTAGCGCAAAAAATAGAGTAATGTTTCGAGACGCATAGCATATCTCCTTTTTTGACGTGTTATCATAAAATCCTATTTTTCAATAACAATCTTTTTTAAAATGACAAGATTATCTCTCCTGACCCAATCACGCTCTTTTTTCCAGCCTTTCCAGCTCGTTTGACCTACGGATTCAGAACCTTGCAAGCATAGGGATGGCCGCCTCTAATAATCTAACCTCCGAATTTTTTTTATCGATGATATCCCTCTCAAGCCCCTGCAATAAGTTTCTTGCCAATCGCGAAGGAATTCGGGTAAAAGAAAAGAAAAATAGTTAGGCAAAAAGGGGTTTCCTCATGCGCGCTCTAGCTGTCATTCTCTTCTTAGGCTTATGCATCATCCCCTCCCTCGCCCTAGCGGCATCGCTGGAAGAAGCCATTCGCCAATACCGGACTGAAAATTACGAAGAAGCCTTGGAGATCCTCCGTACTATCCCCGCCGATGGCCCCCAAGGTTCAGTGGCGGCCTTTTACATCGGCCTGACCTTCAAACAAACCGGTGCGCTCCGACAAGCAGCTGAGTATTTAGAGCGCTCCCTCCGCCTCTCCCCGCGGGTCAATGACGCCTATACCGAACTCACCGATGTCCTCTTGGCCCTGGGGGATGTGGACGGCGCCGCCCGCATCCTCGAGGAAGCCGAGGCCAACGGCATCCGCTCCGGCGCCCTGTCTTTGCTCCGTGGCCTTGTCCTCGCCCGCCAGGGCAAGAATGATGCTGCCCGGGCCGCCTTCCTGGAAGCTAAGGCCGCTGACCCACGCCTTGCCCCTCGGGCCGACCTCCAGATCGCCATGCTCGATGTGGGGGAGCGCCGCTATGCCTCGGCTCGGCAGGCCCTCCAGGCCGTGGCCAATGTGGCCCCAGGAACGGAACTCGCGGAATTTGCCCGTGAATACGACACGGCCCTGGCCAACCTCATGGCTGCCCATCGCCCATGGCGCTGGACCGCCGGACTCCAGTACCAGTACGATGACAACGTCATTCTCAAACCAAGCAACGACATCCCTAGGGGCATCAGCTCCCGCCAAAGCGACACGGCTCTCGTAGGCTCCCTTCGGGCCGACTTCTCTCCTCTTCTCGAAGGACCCTGGACCTTTCTCGGTCAACTGGCGGCCACCGGGGTGCGCCACGAGAGCATCAACACCCACGACTTCACCTCTCTTTCCCTGGCCCTCATCCCCGGCCGAAGCCTCGGCAGCGGCACCCAACTGACCCTTCCGGTGACCGCATCCCACTCCTGGCTCGATGGCCAGCGCTATTCCATCACCCTGGGGGTGCGGCCCACCCTGCTCACCACCCTTGCCCCAGGGCATCTCTTCCAGGCCGCCCTGGGGATCACCCGCCGCGAGCTCATGGAAGACGCCCTCATGGACGACGAAAACCGTGATGGTTTCATGGGCACCGCAGCCCTGGCCTATCTCAAACCCCTAGGCCAAGGCGGCCTGTTCACCCTGGGGGTTGAACTCTCCCGAGATGAAGCCCAGGGGGTCAATTGGCGCAATACCGGCTGGCGCCCCTACGTCTCCATACTCTACCCGCTCACATCCACCCTGAGTGCTTTGGCCAGCGGAGACTTCTCCTTCCAAGACTACGATGGCGAACATACGGTCTTCGAGACCCACCGCAGAGACACAACGACAACGGGCTCTGTGGGACTGATTTGGCGACCGTGGGATTGGGGAAAATGCACCCTGCAGTACACCCACGTGGACGCCCAGTCGTCCATCGCCATCTACGAGTACACTCGCAATCTCTATACCCTCGGCTTCGAGGCCTCGTTCTAGGAGGTCCCCATGCGTTCCCTCACCATCATCCTCTTTCTTGCCTTGCTCGTCCCCTCGGCCTTTGCTGCGCCGGTAGGGCGCATCACCGCCCTGGAAGGCATCGTGGACGTGCTGCGCAACGGCACCACCCCCGGAACGCCTGCCCAGATAGGGATGCCGGTGGACGAAGGCGACATGATCCGCACCAAGAGTAATTCCAAGGCGCAGATCACCTTTATAGACGGCAATGTCCTCAACATTGGCCAGCGCTCGCGCCTGGATATCCGCCAATACCGCACCGATGGAGCGCGCAGCTTCGAACTGCCCCGCGGCAAGGCCGAGGCCGTCGTCGACCCACAAACCGTCAAAGGCATCTCTCTCGAAGGCCGCCAGGCCTTTGAAATCCGCACCCCCAATGCCGTGGCTGGGGTGCGCGGAACCCGCTACATTACCTGGAAAGAAGGCTCGACGTCGTACGTCCTCGTGCTCGATGGCCGGGTGGAGGTCTCCAACCCGGCCTTCCCCGACCAGAAAATAATTGTGGAGGCTGGCCAAATCGTTGCCGTGCCCGAGGAAGCCCCGCCGAGTGCGCCACAACCCGCCACCGAGCAGCAAATCCAAAAAAACCAGCAGGATACAACGGTCGGCGGTGGAACGGCCACGGGCGGTTCTCCTGGCAACACGGCCGGCGGCGGGAATGCGCCTGCAGGAGGTGGAGGTGCCACCAGCACCCCAGGCCCAGGGGCGGATGCGCCTGGAGGCGGGCTTCTCGCCGCAGGAAATCCCCCAGCGGGCGATGGCGAACCCCCAACTCCAGGGGCAGCCATGCTCCCTCTCGCTGGGGAGGGGACTCCTCAAGTCTTCGAAGGGGCCACCCAGGTGACGACCCAGACCCTGGTGGTCATCCCCATCACCGAAAATGCGCCCATCCTCATCGCCGAGGCCACCACGCCGCCCGAGCCGGAGATTCAGCCCGAGCCCCAGCCCGAGCCGGAGATTCAGCCCGAGCCCCAGCCCGAGCCGGAGATTCAGCCCGAGCCCCAGCCCGAGCCGCAGCCCGAGCCGCAGCCCGAGCCCCAGCCCGAGCCCCAGCCTGACCCTGGCCCGCCGTCGTCCCCTGATCCAGGTGGTGACCCGGGCGGCGGTGGTGGTGGCGGCGGTGGTGGTGGCGGCGGCGGTGGTGGCGGCGGTGGCGGCGGCGGTTCCTCCGACACCACCCCCCCCGTGTTTGGCTCGGCCACGGTCAAGGCCATCCCCGGGTCGGTCCATCTCCTCTATACCGTCGCGGTCTCCGACCCAGAGAGCGGGGTGGCCAGTGTCGAGTATCGAGTGAACAACGGGACATGGGAGAACGCGACGCCGGGCACTGGCGGCACCTATACGGCCAACATCCCGGCCGATGCCAACACCTTCTATTCCATCGAATTCCTCGCCACCAACAATGCAGGACTCTCGACGGATCCAACGGAAGTCGGACCGGCCAATCCCCTCAAACCGATATATGCATCCCTGCCGCAGGGCCTCGTCTGTGCCGGGGGCACGCCAGCATACTTTAGCGGCCACGCCGCGGGGGTGGAGTTTCGAACCGTCCAGGGGACGGCCGAGCTCACTTCCTCGCCTGATGGCGCCGCTGTCAATGGCACCCAACTCTTCGGTGGGGGGTATGAAACTGACTATGGCTGGACCTTCAACGCCTTCACCTCAAGCCAGCCCTCCGGGCCAGGCAATGCCACGTACACGGTGGATACTCTGCATATCCTGACATCAACCCATTGGTGGGAAGCCCCCTCCGGGAGCATCCTGACCGCAACCTTGGACAGCACTTCCGCCATCACAGACATCGATATCAGCGGAAATTTCCAGGTCACCCCCCTCACCCACTTTGCCCAAGGTTCAGATTCAGGGTTATGGATTGTCTTCTCCCTCGGCGGCTGGGATACGACGAGCCCATGGTACAACCCCACGCCGATCCCGCCCTATCACCCGGTGGTGCTGCTCGGATCCTTGGACAACCTTACCCCAAGGACCTGGCGAAGCACCTTTTCCGGGGCAGCCGCAGGCCCTTTTTCTTCTGCCAATTATGTCGGCTTTGCCGGCGGCTGGCTAGCCGAGCGAACTAGTCCTAATACCTATAACCTCCGGACCAATCTCTGGGCGATCTATGCCGATCCCCTCGGGAATATCGGCATCCTCAAGGGCGCGCTCGGCGGGGCCGGGGAAGACAACATCCTCGAATCGGTCCTCATGGTAGATGCCGCAGGTGGATTCCAGCAAGCCGTGCCCCTGGATTTCTATAATGGTACGGTGTCGTTAGATAGTACAACATTCTCAAAGACAGGCATCTCTGGCGTTGGTACGATTGGTTCTGGAAGCATCCCTTCTGCAACGTTCTCCGCAATAAAGCAAAACGATTCGCACTTCCCCGACGCAGGGGTGGGATACATCACCGCCCAGGGGACTGCGAATGCGAGCAGCCTCTCCGGATACACCAACAGCGCGATCGTCTCTTTTGCGTCTTCTTCTGGACTCGATCTCATCTCCGGACAGATGGACGGGACCTTCTATCCTACCGTTTTCCTCGGCCAAGGAATTGTCAAAAACGCCATCGAAGGGATGACCCATTCTGCCTTTGTGGTGGTCGGATCGTCCCCCAGCACCGGGATCTTTGTCGGCGAAACTGTGGGCACCTTTGACCCAACGGCCACTCCCAATCCGACATGGCAGACCGTTGCCATCGGCCCCTGGATGGAGACCACGGCCTATCTGAACTTGGTCACAAGCGATGCCGCAAAACTCACCGCCCTCGGAGTCCCTGCGTACGCAGTCGGGACCACAACGCTCAGCGGTGGTGACACCAACTTCTCGGTATCGCTCCAGAACGTCCAATTCCTCGCTCCCGCGAGCGGCTCCCCCCCCACGCTCTGGGCCACTGGAAGCGTGAGCGGGACATTCCAAACCGGTCATCCCATCATCGGCACAACAACGGTGCCCCTCACAGGCGGCAGTCTGACGCACATCAACTTCACCCCTCAATACTGGGAATCCAACCAATGGTCTGCTTCCATCACGAGCAGTGGTACTGTGGGGCCCCTTAGCAGCTTCACGATTGACGCCATGCACGGCGTGGCGGCGGGGACGTATGAAGACACCTCCCTCACCTTTTCCGGCACGGCGGCAGGAGGAGTCCAAGCCCACTAGGAGCTCCAGGTCCCGCCGAGGGCGGAAGGGGAACCTGTCCCCCGAGGCGCCTCGCCCGGACGATGCACATCCAACCGCCCCGAATGGGGCGGTTGGCGTGTTGTGGGGGAGCGTGTCTGGAGACGTCCGTATGGCGGGGTAGTCAGGGCTTCTTAACGCGGCGAGAAGAATGAGGCGTCGTTATGCGGCGGGGTCTCCGAGGCCCTGGGCCAAGGCGTTGGCCTCCAGGGGTTTTCCCGTGAGGAGCAGGCCTCCACTGAGAGCGAGCCCCCCCTGAGAGGGAGCCTCCACCGAGTAGGCATCCACCGAGAGCGAGCGCCCAGTTCGGCAAAGCGGGCGTCCACAATGCCTCCCACGGCCGGCAGGCAGCCCATCCCTGCCAAATGGCATGGGTAAAAAACCGCTCTGCCCGCGCACGTGGGCCGCCGCGACCTCGCGTTCACGAGAGTTCCTGGCCTCCCACCAGGGCTCCCCTGTGAGCAAGTCATCCACCGCCGACGCCAAGCGCGGTCCCAGGTCACGAACAAAGCAGCCCGCACAGGCTGATCATGGACGCATCGCCTGCTCTGGCAGCGTGGCGCCGGGGACGGCGGTCTTCTCGCCATGGCAGCATAGCGCCGGGGACGGCGGTCTTCTCGCCGCTGTGGGCTAGTCGTCGGCCCCTTCCACCGGGATGGTGCGCTGGGCGCCCTGACCGGCCTTAGGGAGGAGGACCTCCAATTGGCCATGACGGAACACGGCGCGGATCCCCTCGCGGGCCACGGTATCGGCCACCGTAAAGGTACGGGTCCACTCCACATCGCCAAACTCCAGGTGGAGGGGCTTACAGCCTGGGTCACGGGGCAGTTGGGCACGGCCGCGGACGACGATTTCTGCCCCGCGCAGCTCGACGCTGAGGGCCTCCCGCGGGACGCCCGGGAGGTCGAGGATAAGGAGAAAGGCATCGGGCAGTTCAATGATGTCTGTGGCCGGCCGGCCTTGGGGCATGGGCATGGGTTCCATCATGAGGCCTCCACCGGGATGCGGCGCAAGCTCACGGTGTACGCCTTTTTGGGCAAAGTCACGGTGAGGATGCCATGGCGCAGGCTGGCGCGCACCCCACCGGCATCCACCGGGGTCTCCACCGTGATCACCCGTTGGAACGGCCCTACTGGGCGTTCCTGGCGAAAGTACCGGCCAGGCTCGGCCTGACGCTCCCCACGAATAACAAGGGACTTTTCCTGAAAATGGACCTCTACAGCCTCTGGGGGTACCCCGGGCAAGGCGGCACTCACGAGGAGGGCGTCATCGGTCTCCTCCACGTTAACCGGGGGGAAGGCGTGAGGCCGCTGGCGGGCAGAAGTATGCCAGAGGGCGTCCACGAGCTGATCCAAGGCATCAAAATCACTCCAAGCACGGACATCGATGACCATACAACCTCCTTCGGAAACTCCTAGCGAGGAAGAGAAGGCGATGCAAGGGGGGAAGGCCCTTCTTGAGCATCCATCCCCCGCAAGACCTCCAAGAGGCGGGCCTTTCCCGTGATCCCGGCCCAGAGGATGCCCAGGTATTCGTGCAAGGCGCGGTGGCAGGCCAGTACATGGCTGGCGTAGGGCAAAAACGGCAGGGCATCCGGGGAAAAGGTCTCAAAGGCCGCCGGGGCAGGGATAGGGGTAAGGCCTTGGCCCTTGGCGAGGAGCACGGCCCGGGGCATATGGGTGGCCGAGGTCACCAGCACCCATGGTTCCCGGCGTACGATGCGGGCAATGGCGGCCAGCTGCTGGGGAGTATCCAGGGACTCCTCCTCTCTGACTATGCGATTGGCCTCAAGACCAAGGCTTACCGCGGCCTCGGCCAGGACCTGGGCATGAGAGCTCCCGCCGCTGGGGCTGCCGCCGGTCACCACGAGCCGGGCTTGCGGGGCATGGCGAACGAGCCGCAGGGCCTCTGTCAGGCGAGCAATGGCCACAGTATCGAGGCGGCCAAGGGCTGGTCGCTTGGCATCGCCATCATGAGCGCTTCCCAGAACCACAATCCAGCGCACTTGGGCCAAGCGAGGGTCCGTGGAATGAAGCGGGGCGAACGCACGCTGCAACGGGGCCACGAACCACGCCGCCACCGGCGCCAGGCCAGCGGCGAAGACAATGGCGGCGGCAAGTACAAAGGGGGCCACGGCCCGCTTGGGTCGGCCCACAAGGGCCAGCACAAGCCCCCAGAGGGAAAGCAAAGCACTTGCCCCGAGGGGCATGAGGACCTGGCCGAGGACACGCTTGGTCCAGTACCCTACCACCGACGCCCTCCTCTGGAGACAAAAAGCGCCCTGGTGCAAAAACACCCAGGGCGCGGTGGCCAGGCCCTCTTCGGGAAGTCCCAAAGGCCACAAACCTGGCCGGCCAGCGTGCCCGCCTGCCCCCGGTCGCGACGCTGGCCCAGTTTCGGGACGTCCCAAAGGCCACAAACCTGGCCGACCTCCCTTTCCATTTCATACGCCCCCTAGCCCCTAGGGCCCTGCTCCCCAGGGCCGCATCCGCCGCTGCAGGAGGAGAAAATCCGCCAGGGTGAGGCAGACCATGGCCCGCAGCACGGGCACAATGCGCGGGATGGCGCAGATATCGTGCCGGCCAGCGATGCGGATCTCGCGCTCCTGGCCATCTCTACCTCGCGTGCGCTGCGGCAGGGCGATGGAGGGGATGGGCTTAATCGCCGTACGCACAACAATGTCCTGCCCCGTGGAGATGCCTGCAAGGATGCCGCCAGCATGGTTGGAGGCAAACCCCTCGGCGGTGATGGGGTCGTTGTTTTCGCTCCCTCGACGACGGGCAGCGGCAAAACCGGCACCGATCTCGACGCCTTTTACTGCCCCGACACTCATGAGGGCAGCAGCCAGGCGGGCATCGAGCTTGTCAAAGACCGGCTCTCCAAGTCCTGGGGGCACACCGGTGGCCACCACCTCGACGATACCGCCAAGGGTATCGCCGGCAGCGCGTACCTTCGCCACCAAGGCCTCCCAGGCTGGCACCACCGCTGGGTCTGCGGCAAAAAAGGGTCGATCCCAGGCCCCCTCCAAATCCCGAGCCACTGTGGGGATACCGCCGAGCTCCACGGCAGCCGCGGCAACAGTGATCCCCACGGTCTCGAGAATGGCCGCAGCGATGGCGCCGCCCGCCACCCGGGCCACGGTCTCGCGGCCCGAGGCCCGGCCACCGCCTCGATGGTCGCGGCAACCATATTTGGCCTGGTAGGTGACATCCCCATGCCCTGGCCGGAAGACCTCGGCCAAGGCGTCATAATCCCCGGAACGCTGGTTGCGGTTTTCAATGAGGAAGGCAATGGGCGTACCTGTGGTCTTTCCGTCAAAGACGCCGGAGAGCAGCTGCACCTCGTCGGGCTCGTGGCGGGTGGTGGCGGCCAGTCCTCCCTGACCAGGCCGCCGGCGATGGAGGTCGCGCTGGATGCGCGCTGCATCCAGGGGAATGCCTGGAGGACAGCCATCAAGGACCCCGCCGAGGGCCGGGCCATGGGATTCACCAAAGGTCGTCAGACGCAAGACCACACCAAAGCTACTGCCGGCCATAGAGGGCCTCCGCATAGGGTTTGCCGCGCAGGCAATAGTCGGCGTAAAGGGCCTCTTGCTGCTCTGAGGCTAAGACAGGCCGCTGCAGGCGGCCTGCCGCCCGGCGCTGGCGCATGGCCTCGTAGAGGATGATGGCCGCGGCCACCGAGACATTGAGACTTTGCACCAAGCCATACATGGGGATGCTCAGAATGCGTGGCACGCGGGCAGCGAGATCCGGGTCCAAGCCGCGGTGTTCGTTGCCAAGGATAACCGCCGTGGGCTGCGTAAAGTCCCAGTCCATGACCGGGATGGCCTCTGGATGTACCCCAGCGGCGAGCACGGTGAAGCCTTCGGCGGCAAGGGTGGCAAGCAAGCCTTCGGCATCGCGGTGGCGCACCGTATCCACCCATTTGCTTGCCGAGGCTGAAGAAGCGGTGGACAGGTTGGGGAACGATTCGCGGGTATAGAGGAGATGGGTTCGAAAGACTCCGCAGGCATCGCAGCTGCGCAAAATGGCCGAGACGTTGTGCGGGTCGTGGATATTGTGGAGAACCACTGTGAGATCAGGTTGACGCCAAGCCACCACCTGCCGCAGGCGCGCCTTCCGCGCCTCCGTGAGCAAGGCGTCCGGGGCAACGTTCATGGGCGAGCCTCCCGATGCCAGAGGACGAAATACTCCTGATTGCCTTTGGGGCCGCGCACGGCCGAGGCCACGGTGGCCAGGGGACGCAAGCCAAGTTCCTGAGCGGCAAACAGCCGAATGCTCTCCACCGCAGCCAGGCGCACGGCCTCGTCCCGCACCACCCCGCCTTTGCCCACAAGCCTTGGCCCCACCTCAAACTGCGGCTTCACCAAGGCAAGCACCCACCCCTCTGGCCGCAGCCATTGGAGACACCGCGGCAGGATATGGCGCAGGGAAATAAAGGAACAATCGGCCACCACGAGGTCCACCATCTCAGGAAGAAGGTCTGCCGGGGCAAAGCGCAGATTGATCCCTTCCAGGTTCACTACCCGCGGATTTTGGCGCAGCCGGAGGTGGAGCTGCCCATGGCCTACATCCACGGCATAGACCCGGGCCACCCCATGCTGAAGCAGGCAATCGGTGAACCCGCCAGTGGAAGCCCCGGCATCCAGGGCCACCTGCCCGGCCAAAGGAAGGGCAACCCCCTGCGCCGCCAAGGCCTCCAGGGCCGAAAGGAGCTTCTCCCCCCCGCGGGAGACAAAGCGCGGCGCTGGGGTCGCCACGAGCTCGGCCTCCGCAGGCAAGAGCTGGCCTGCCTTGGTCACCCGCTCCTCGTGTCCATGGCGCCGCCAAAAGACCTCACCTGCCATGATGCGCCGCCGGGCCATCTCGCGGCTCTCGGCCAAGCCCTGGGCGACAACGAGCATATCCGCGCGCACCCTCATGTCCCTGCCCAACGCACGAGCCCCAGGTCATGGGGGTCACGCAAGAGGGGGTGGCGCGGCACGACGCGCACGGTAAAGCCAAACTTCCCCGTATCTTGGGTAATGGCCCGGCCCCGATAGCGCAGCCAGCCATCACTAGTGCGGCCCACGGGCTCCATGGGACTGGTGCGCCGATCCGTAAAATGCCCCAAACTGTCCACCGGTCCGGCATAGATCTCGACACTGATGTCCTCGGGCGAGAGTTCGCCGAGCCACACCTCGGCCTCCACGTCCACCGCGTCGTGGACATACACCTCCCCATTGCCCGCGGCCCGCACCGCGCGCACCGCCAAGGCGTCCCAACCAGTCATCAGATGCATGCGCCAGGCCGCCAGTTCCCGCACCGGGGCAAAGCCATCCGCCGAAAGGCGGCGCACCGCATCCATGGCTGGACGATAGGCAAAGTGGGTGTACTCTTCGAGCATACGGTGGCCATTGAAGATGGGGCCAAGGACTTGCAAGGCCCGCTTCATGCGCCGCACCCACTGCTGCGGAAAAGAACCACGCCCTCGATCGTAAAAAAGGGGGACAACGTCTTTTTCGAGGATATTGTAGAGGATTTGGCTCTCCACAAAGTCCTGGTATTCGGCGTCGTCGTATTCCTCGCCACTGCCAATGGCCCAACCCAAACTGTTGTCGGGCCGCCAGGCCTCATCCCACCATCCATCGAGGGTACTGAGGTTGAGAACACCGTTGGCCATGGCCTTCATACCGCTCGTGCCGCAGGCCTCCAGGGGACGGCGCGGAGTATTGAGCCAAACATCACAGCCCTGCACGAGGTGGCGGGCCACGTGCATGTCATAGTCTTCGAGAAAGACCATGGAGTGCCGGAACTCCGACGATTGGCAAAGGTTCACCAGCTCCTGGATGATGCGCTTGCCCTCGGTGTCCTTGGGATGGGCCTTGCCGGCAAAAATAAATTGGACAGGTCGGGCTGGGTCATTGACGAGCCGGGAGAGGCGGGCCGAGTCTTTGAGGAGGAGAAAGGCCCGTTTGTAGGCAGCAAAGCGCCGGGCAAAACCGATGGTAAGCGCCGACGGATCAAGGACATTGTCGGCACTCTCCAATTCCCACGACCGACCACCACGGGCCTGGATCTGCTGGCGCAGCCGGTTGCGCACAAAATCCACCAGCCGCTCCCGCAGCCGCTCGTGGGTGCGCCAGAGTTCGATATCCGGGATGGCGCCAAACTTCTCCCCCACCCGCTGGTGATCCGGGTCTTCGCGCCATGAGGAACCAAGAAAACGATCGTAGAGGGAGGAGAGGTCCGGAGCGACCCAAGTGGGGAAATGAACCCCATTGGTGATGGCGGTAATGGGGACATCCTCGCGCGGGAACTGCGGCCAGACCGCGGCCCACATGCGGCGGGAGACCTCGCCATGGAGGAGGCTCACACCGTTGTTTGCCCGCGATAGCCGCAAGGCCAGGACCGTCATGCAAAAGGGCTCGCGGTCATCCAGGGGGTTCTCTCGCCCCAAGGCAAGAAAGACCTTCCAGGCCAAGCCCAAATCTTTTGCAAAGTCGGCAAAATACCGCTCCACAAGCTCAGGAGGAAAACGGTCGTTGCCCGCCGGCACCGGGGTGTGGGTGGTAAACACCGAACCCTGTGCCACCAACTCCGCTGCGGCCTCAAAGGAAAGGCCTTGGCGCATGTACTCCCGTACCCGGGCAAGCCCGGCAAAGGCCGAATGCCCTTCGTTCATGTGGAACACCGAGGGATTCAGCCCCATCTGACGCAAGGCCTCCACCCCGCCGATGCCCAGGAGGTATTCTTGGCGCAGACGCATCTCGAGATCACCGCCATAGAGCCGGGCCGTGATTTCTCGCCAGGTCGGCGAATTCTCGGGCACATTGGTGTCGAGCAAATACAAGGGGACGCAGCCAACGTCGGCCCGCCAAATCCGAAAATACACAGGGGACCCTGCCATGGGGATTTGCACCACTAGCGGCCGACCGTCGGCGCCCCGCACCAGGTGCAAGGGCATTTGCTCGAGGTCGTTGACCGGATAGCGCTCCTGCTGCCAGCCATCATGGGTGAGATACTGACGAAAATAGCCTTCGCGATACGCCAAGCCCAAACCCACGAGGGGTAAATTGAGGTCACTGGCGGCCTTGAGGTGGTCACCGGCGAGCACCCCGAGTCCGCCAGAGTACATGGGCAGGCAACGGGCAATGCCGTACTCGGCGCTCAAGTAGGCCACGAGGTCACCAGGCTGAAATCCGGGTAGGCTCGCCCCCTGCCGGGCGAGATAGCGGTTTTGGTCTTGGACGATGGTTGACAGGCGCTGGAGAAAAAACTCATCCTGTGCCAATTCTTCCAACGTGGACTGGGGGATGCGGTTGAGAAATAGCACAGGATTGTGCTCTGTGCGCTCCCACAGGTCACGGTCCATCTGGACAAAGATGTCTTCGATTTCGTGGTGCCATGAGAAATAGAGATTCCCGGCGAGCTGCTTGAGTGCCGCGAGCGGCTCAGGAAGCCGGGGAATAACCGTATATGTCTGGAGCGGATGCATGCGTTCTCCTTCTCAAATTCCCCCAGTGCCCTGGGGTCCGTGTCCGGTGCGTGTTCAGTACCTTTCGCCGCTTTATGGACCAGAAGGGTTGGCCTCGGCAACCACAGGCTCGTGCGGTCTCGATCTGCGGGCCTGTATGCCCGAGGCCGCCATCACCCTCTCTCCTGGGGCGCGGCACCCCTTTCCCACCGGGATTGCGGTGGAGCCGCTCATGCCGGGGGTAGCGGGTTTTGTCTATTCCCGCAGCGGCCTCGGCGCTCGGGAGGGCCTGGTCGTGGCCCAAGGCGTCGGGGTCATCGACCCCGATTTCCGCGGCGAGATCACCGTCGTCCTCCTCAACCTCGCCGCAGCCCCCCGCACCATTACCCAAGGGATGCGCATTGCCCAACTCGTCTTCCAACCTGTTGTCCACGTGCACCTTGTGCCTACGGCTGCCCTCACCCCCAGCGAGCGCGGGGCAGGCGGTTTTGGCCATACCGGAACTTTTTAACCCAAGGATTGTGACCCGATGATGACAACTGCCGAACTTAGGGCGCGGGAGCGCATCTTGTTGTGCCCCACTTACGCCCGCTATCCCCTGGCTGCCGTGCGTGGTGAAGGCATGTACATCGAAACCCCAGAGGGCGAGCGCTACACCGACCTCCTCTCCGGGATTGCCGTCTGCGTCCTCGGGCATTGCCACCCCGAGCTGACCGCCGCCATCTGCGCCCAAGCCGGCACTCTCGTCCATGTCTCCAATCTCCTCTACCACGAAGCCCAGCTCGAGCTCGCGGAAAAGCTCCTCGCCACGGCACCAGACATGGAGCGAGTCTTTTTTTGCAACTCCGGCGCAGAGGCCAACGAGGCAGCCATCAAACTCGCCCGACGCTACATGCGCGAAGTGCGCGGCGAAGAGCGCTTTCGCATCATCACCCTCGCCGGATCGTTCCATGGCCGCACCCTCGCCACCCTCACCGCCACCGGGCAGGATAAGGTCAAGACTGGCTTTGGCCCTTTGCCCGAAGGCTTTTCTGTGGTCCCCTTTGCCGACCTCACGGCCCTCGAGGCCGCCCTGGATACCCACACCGCCGCGGTCCTCGTCGAGCCCATCCAAGGCGAAGGCGGGGTTCGGCCTCTTCCTGCTGACTACGCCCAGGCCTTGGCCGCCCTGTGCCACCGCCATGGCGTGCTCCTGATCTGCGACGAAATCCAAACCGGCATGGGCCGCACCGGCCACTTTTGGGCCTCCCACGGCCTTGGGCTGCAGCCGGATATCATCACGACCGCCAAAGGCCTTGCCGGCGGCCTGCCCATAGGGGCGATACTCACCACCGCGGAGGTGGCCCAAGGCTTTCCCCCCGGCAGCCATGGTACGACTTTTGGCGGCGGCGCCCTGGTGAGTCGGGTGGCCACCACTGTTCTTGACATCATCGAGCGTGACGGCCTGGTGGAACGCGCTGCCCAGCTCGGGGCCTGGCTACGCACCCGTCTGGAGGCCGTCGCCGCCCGGCACCCGGGCCATATCCGTGAGATCCGCAGCGCTGGCCTCATGGTCGGCATCGAGCTTGCGCGCCCGGGACAACCGGTCTGGGAGGCGCTGCTCCAGCAGCGCTATCTCGTCAACCTCACCCAAGACACGGTCCTACGGCTGCTGCCCCCCCTCATCGTGGAAAAAATCCACCTCGAGGGTTTCTGCACGGCCCTTGAGGCCGCCCTCGCTTCTTTTGCAAACGAATAATCGCCTTGTTTGACACGGCCTATGCTTCTGGATAACGAATCTCCTTCAACAATTGGCCGCATGGTGCCACGAGGAGACGAATACGCCGCATGCCCATGATCGAAATCCATAACGTCAACAAATGGTACGGGGATTTCCACGTCCTCAAAAACATCAATGAAACCGTGGAAAAAGGCGAAGTCCTCGTCATCTGCGGCCCCAGCGGCTCCGGCAAATCCACCCTGGTGCGCTGTGTCAACCGCCTCGAAGAGATCGACCAAGGTGAAATCCGCATCGAGGGCAAGAGCATCCACGCCAAAGACCAGGACATCAACCGCCTGCGAGCGGAAATCGGCATCGTTTTCCAGCAATTTAACCTCTATCCGCACCTTACGGTCCTCAAAAACATCACCCTAGCCCCCATGAAGGTCAAAAAGATCCCCCGTGAGGAGGCAGAAACCACGGCCTTAGCCTTGCTTGAGCGCGTGGGCATCGGCAACCAAGCCCACAAATACCCGGTGGAGCTCTCTGGCGGTCAGCAGCAACGGGTGGCCATTGCCCGTGCCCTGGCCATGAAACCCAAGATCATGCTCTTTGACGAACCCACCTCGGCCCTCGACCCGGAGATGATCAACGAGGTCCTCAGCGTCATGAAAGACCTCGCCCGCGAGGGCATGACCATGCTCTGCGTCACCCACGAAATGGGCTTTGCCCGCGAGGTGGCGGACCGAATCATCTTCATGGACCACGGTGAGATCCTCGAGCGCGGGACCCCAGAGCATTTCTTCACGAATCCGCAGCATGAACGCACCAAGGCGTTCTTGAAAGAAATCCTCTAACCCCCAAACCAAGGAGCGTGCCATGAACGGATTCTGGAAACAGACGGTACTGGTCCTCACGGCCCTCATTCTCGCCGTCGGCAGCGCCCATGCCGGCAAGCTGGAGGCCATCAAGAGTCGCGGCAAACTCGTCGCCGGGGTCAAAGACTCCCAGCCCCCCTTTGGCTATGTGGACGAGCAGACTCGGCAGATTGTCGGCTTTGAAATCGACCTGTGCGCAGCCCTCGCCAAAAAACTTGGGGTCGACCTTGAGCTTAAGCCGGTGACCTCGGCCACGCGTATCCCCATGCTGGAACAGGGGGCCATTGACCTCATTGCCGCCACCATGACCCACAAGATCGAACGGGAAGAAAAGATCGACTTCTCCATCACCTATTTCCCGGCCACCCAAAAGCTCCTGGTGAAGAAAGATTCGGGGATCACCTCCGTAGCAGACCTCGCCGGTAAGAAGGTCGGCTCTGCCAAGGGCTCGACCTCCGAGCAGAATATCAAAAAGGCCCAACCAGCCTGTGAGGTCGTCTCCTTCGAGACCTACCCCGAGGCCTTCCTTGCCCTCAAGCAGGGCAAGGTCGTGGCCGTGACCACCGATGCCCCTATTTTGCTTGGCATCCGCAACTCCGATGACAATCCTGATGCCTGGGCCATTGTCGGCGAGGACATTGCCGCCGAGCCCTATGGCATTGGCCTGCCAGAGAACGACTCGGACTTCCGCGACTTCGTCAACATCAGCCTCATGGAACTGTGGAAGTCAGGCGAATACCAGAAGATCTACGACAAGTGGTTTGGGCCAAGCACCAAGTTCCCCATCCCGCTCACCTGGACCATGGAAATCTGGCCGTAACCCCACCCACGGTTCTCGGGCGGCCCGGTGGCCGCCCTAACCATATTTTCTCCCCATGCAGTATACCTTTAATTGGGCCATCATCTTCTCGGGCGAATATGGACGCTGGTTCCTCGACGGCCTGGCCACCACCTTAGAAATGTCCGGCATCTCCATTGTCCTGGCCTTGGTTTTGGGCACATTTCTCACTGTTTTGCGTCTGTCGCGGATAACACCCCTCGTGTGGTTTGCCGTCAGCTACATTGAATTTTTCCGCAACACCCCGCTCATGGTGCAGATCTTTTTCTGGTACTTTGGCTCGGATCCCATCCTCCCGGGTTTCTTCAAAGCGTGGCTCTACCGGCAGAACATCGAGTTCGCCACTGCCATCATCGCCCTGTCCACCTACACTGCAGCCTTTATTGCGGAAGAGCTGCGCTCTGGCATCCTTTCCATCCCCAAAACCCAGCTCGAAGCCTCCCGCGCCACAGGCCTCTCCTTCCTCCAGGCCATGGCCTATGTCATCCTCCCCCAGGCTTTTCGCATCATCATCCCGCCGCTCATCAGCCAGTTCCTCAACCTCATCAAAAACTCCTCCCTGGCCATGACCATCGGGGTGATGGAGCTCACCTATATGGCACGCCAGGTGGAAGCCCACACCTTCCATGGCTTCGAGGCCTTTACGGTCTCGACCCTTATCTATCTCTCGCTCTCTCTCCTCGTGTCTTTCCTCATCACCCAATACAATCGCCGTTTTTTGCGCATCGGCAGTGCACGGTAGAGGCGCGGTATGGACAGTCTTTGGCAATGGTGCACGGGCCTCTTCGCCAACTGGGGGATTGTCTGGAGGAACTTCGACTACCTCCTCGTTGGCGCGTACCCCCAAGGCCCCCTGGGTGGGCTAGCCATGAGCATCCTCATGGCGGTGGTGGGGATCTTCGGTGCCTTTTGGATTGGGCTCGGCGCGGGGCTTTTGCGCCTCTCCAAGCGTCCCTGGCTCTGCTGGCCAGCTATCCTCTACATCGAGGTCATCCGCGGCACGCCATTGCTCATGGTCATCTTCTGGTTCTATTTTTTTGCGCCCATTCTCATGGGGCATAGTGTGCCGGAGACCGAAAGCGCCATCGTTGCCTTCATCGTCTTTACCGGTGCGTACGTGGCCGAAATTGTCCGCGCCGGGGTGCTCGCCATCCCCAAAGGCCAAATGGAAGCCGCCCGTGGATCTGGGCTCTCCCACGCCCAGGCCATGATCCATGTCATCCTACCCCAGGCGCTGCGCAACATGATCCCTTCTTTCGTCAACCAGTTCGTCTCCCTCACCAAAGACACTTCCCTGGCGATGATCATCAACGTCCCGGAGCTCACCTTGGCAGCGCGCCATATCTACACCCGTACCATGAAGGCGCCCATGGAGATTTTTCTTGCCATTGCGCTCCTTTATTTCGTCATCTGCTGGGTCCTCACTGCCCTCTCCCGCCGCCTGGAACGCCATCTCGCCCGCTACCAAGCCCGCACCGCCCATGGCCGCTAACCTCACCCGTATCCATCTCGCCTATCCCCCGGCCTGTGAGGACCTCGTCACCATGGTCCTCGCCCTCCACGTCTCCTGGGGTTGGGAAGACCAAGGCATACAGAACGGATTGCGCCAACTGGTCGTCCACACCACCCTCCCCGAGGACGCTGCCCACCTCCACGCCGCCCTCGCCCAAGTCTGCCCCGCCCTGGAACTCACCACGAGTGCCGTAGAAAACACGGATTGGAACGCGGCCTGGCGGGCATTTTTCACCCCCCTTTCCATCGGCCGCTTTACTGTCGTCCCCCCCTGGCTTGCCGCCGAGCACCCCGGCCCCTGGACTTTGGTCATCGAACCCCAGATGGCCTTTGGCACCGGCCACCATGCCACCACGGCCATCTGCCTCACCCTTCTTGACACCCTCGCAACGACGGGCGCCATCCAACCGGGCCAGCACTTTCTCGACCTTGGCACAGGGTCTGGCATCCTCGCCATAGCCGCTAGCCGCCTGGGCCTGACCGGCCTTGCCCTCGACATCGACGCCGTGGCTGTGGACAACGCCCGCACCAACTTCAATGCCAACGCAATCCAAGGGGTGGACGTGGCCGTGGGCAGCATTGATGCCGCCCCAGAAGGAAGTTTTAACCTCGTACTGGCCAACATTCTCGCCGGCCCGCTCATCGATATGGCCGAGGCCCTCGTCGCCCGCCTTATCCCGGGCGGAGTCCTGGTGCTGTCGGGATTTCTTGCCGGCGAACAAACGGAAACCGTAGCCGCTGCCTACACCAACCTGGGCTTGCCCGCCCCGGCCTACCACCCTCAAGGGGACTGGGCCGGCCTCGTCTTCCGCACCCGCTAAGCCATGCGCCGTGCCCCCCTCTTGCGCCAGTACTTCGAAACCCTCCTCGCTGCCCTAGGACCCAGCGGCTGGTGGCCAGCCGACAGCCCCTTGGAAGTGGCCATTGGGGCCATCCTCACCCAAAATACTGCCTGGAGCAACGTCGAACGGGCCATAGCCGCCCTCAAAGACGCAGCGGTCCTCTCTCCAGAGGCCCTGCTCGCCCTGCCGGAGGAAACCCTTGCAAGCCTCATCCGACCGGCAGGCTACTTTCGCGTCAAGGCACGGCGGCTGCGCCATTTCCTCTCCTTTCTCACCGCCCACGGCGGGACAATGGAAAACCTCCGCCACGTGCCGCAGCTACGCCAACGTCTCCTGGAGGTCCCCGGCATCGGCCCAGAAACCGCTGACTCCATCCTCCTCTATGCCCTGGATGTCCCCCGCTTTGTCGTGGATACCTACACCCGGCGCATCTTCCACCGCCATGGACTTGTCCCAGAAGACATCGGCTACGACGAGCTCCAGGCCTTTTTCGAGGATGCCCTGTCCCCGGACGTGCCTCTTTTTCAAGAGTTCCACGCCCTTATCGTGCGTACTGGCAAAAGTTGGTGCCGCCCAACCCCGCGCTGCACGCGCTGTCCGCTGGCCCCGCTCCTGCCGCCATCTTGACCCCAGCCCCAGGGCATGGTGAGGACTGCCCCATGCACCTGCTGCTCTGCCTCCTCCTTCTCGTCCTGCCCTTCCCCATCGAAGCCGCCACGACCCAAGAGCGACTGCGCGGGACCCAACAACAGCTGGAAGAACAACGCCGCGCCCTGGAAGAGACCAAACGGCAGGAAGCCGCGGTACAGGCAGAGCTCAAACGCGTCGATGAGGAGATCCGCCGTCTGGAGGCCCAACTCGCCGAAGCCCAAACACGCCTCGAAGCCGCACGCGATCACAAACAAGTATTGGAAACCCAGCGTGCTCAACTTCAAACCCGCCACGACGAGCTTGCCGAGCGTACTGCCCAGCTCACCCGCATCCTCTGGACCGCCACCGTGCAACTGGAGCATTCTCGCCAAGAAAGCTGGGCCGAGGCGGATCGGGAAGGCACGTGGCTTGCCGCCATCTTACAGGAGATGCGCCACAGCCGCGCCCAACTCCAAGACGAACGCCGCGCCCTTGCCGCCAAGGCCGCCGCTGTCCAGGCCGCAGCCGAAGAGCTTGCCGCCCAAGAGCGGCGCCTTGCAGGTCTCAAAGAGGAGCTGACCCGCCAGCGTTTGGCCCGCGTCAAACGGGCCGAGGCCCTGCGCGCCCAGCGCCTCCAGGGGGAGGCCCAGCTGGGATCCCTCCTCTCGGCCTTAGAAGCCCTGCGCCGCCAGGCGGCCCTAGAGGCAGCGCAAAAGGTCTCCACCGCCAAAGGCAAACTCCCCTGGCCGGCGCGAGGCCGAGTCGTTGGCCGCTTTGCCCCCAATGCCTCTCCGCCATCGACGGGCATCGACATCGCTACCGCGGAAAAAGAACCGGTCCGGGCGGTGGCTGCCGGCAAGGTCGTGCACAGCGACGCCCTGCGCGGCCTTGGCCAAGTGGTCATTGTCTATCACGGAGAAACCTATTATTCGGTCTATGCCTTTTTGGCCGAAACGTCGGTCGGCGAAGGCCAAGGGGTGGCCCAAGGTGATGTCCTGGGCCGCTGTGGTTTCTCTCCCAAGGCCAAGGGCCCGGGCTTGCGTTTTGAACTGCGCTCCGGAGCCAAGGCTGTTAACCCGCTGGAATGGCTTGCCCCTACCCCATGAACCCCATCCCGTCACTCTCTCGCTACACCAAGGAGGATGCCATGCGTCTGCTCCACCTCGCCGGAGCACTTCTCCTGCTTCTGCTGCTTGCCACTACCCCCACCCAAGGGATCGCCCGCGACGCCGACCAGTACCAAGCCCTCAAGCAATTCAGCCAAACCCTCGATCTTATCGAGAAAAACTACGTCCAGCCCGTCAACCGCACGGACCTTATCCGCGGGGCCATCCAAGGCATGCTTGGCGCCATTGACCCCCATTCGGCCTTCATTGATCTCGACAAATTCAAGATGATGCAGGAGGAATTTCAAGGGGAATTCGGCGGCATCGGCATCCAGATCGGCGTCCGCGACCGTCGGCTCACGGTTATTGCCCCCATCGAAGACACCCCGGCAGCCAAAGCAGGATTGCGGGCCGGAGACATCATCCTCGAAATCGACGGGGTCTCCACTGCGGATATGACCATCGAAGATGCGGTCTCGAAGATCCGGGGACCCAAAGACACGAAGATTACCCTCACCATCCTCCACCAAGACGCCAAACGGCCGGAAAAGATCACCATCGTGCGCGGCATCATCCCGCTCGTGAGCGTCAAGACGCGGGAGCTCGAGCCGGGGTATCTCCTGGTGCGCCTCACCGACTTCAAGGCCACGACCACCGCCGACCTGCACAAGAAGCTGCGGGAATACACGGCCAAGAACGCCCTCCAAGGCGTCGTCCTCGATCTGCGCAATAACCCCGGCGGCCTCCTCGACCAGGCGGTTTCCGTCAGCGACACCTTCCTCAGCGAAGGTCTCATCGTCTACACCCAAGGCCGCGACCCCAAGAGCCGGCAAGAAGAACACGCCAGCGCCCAACCCAGCGACCTCACCTGCCCAGTGGTCGTCCTCGTCAACGCCGGATCGGCCTCCGCCTCGGAAATCGTCGCCGGCGCCCTCCAAGACCGCAAGCGCGCCGTCGTCGTGGGCGAGCGCACCTTTGGCAAGGGCTCGGTCCAATCCATCATCCCCCTGGCCGATGGCTCGGCCATCAAGCTCACCGTGGCCCTCTACTACACGCCCAACGGTCGCTCCATTCAAGCCGAAGGCATCCAACCGGACATCGAGGTCCCGCTCGTGACCAATGCCACAGCCGCCGCAGACGAGGGCATGAACCGCCGTGAGGCCGATCTCTCCCGCCACCTCGACAACCCCACCAATGGCGGCGGGGGGACACGCAGCCAGGAAGCAGAGCTCCAGGAATTGCTCGCTGCCGACAATCAGCTGCGTCTGGCCCTCAGTCTCGTCAAATCCCTGCCGCGCCTCACCCAAATCCAGACCAACTAGCCGGATCGGGTCATGGCCCGCCGCCGCACCCCCTCCAAGCGCCCCTCCCGCCGCCGTCCGACAGCGGGAGGACGCTTGGCCTTGGCCATCCTCCTGCTCACCGTCGTGGCCATCACCGGCTGGGTCGTGCGGCTGTTCCTTTCTCCAACGCCCGCAGGGCCACCGACCACATCCCCCGCCATCCAACGCCCACAACCTCCTCGATCTCCTGTTTTGCCCGCGACTCCCCTCCAACCATCCTTCCGCCAACCCATCCACCCCGCCCCCGAGGTTCCACCTTCGCCCCCCGCTCCCCTACGCCCACAGGCCGACATCCCGCCACCACCTCCTCCCAGGCCACATGGCCCTGGCCAATTGGTCCTTATCATCGACGATCTCGGCCAAGAACTCCTGCCGGCAGCCACCCTCACCCAACTGGGTCTCCCGATCGTCTTCTCTATCCTCCCCTACGCCCCCAAGGCCGCAGCCACGGCCCAGCTGGCCCAACAGGCCGGACACGAAATCCTTGTCCATCTGCCCTGCGAGCCCAAGCAAGAAGGCCGCCGCGTCTCCGCAGGCCGCGGCGCACTCATGGCGGGTATGGATGCCAAGCACATCGAGGCGCTCCTTGACGCGGCCTTTGCTCGAGTCCCTGGTGCCATCGGGGCCAACAACCACATGGGATCCCGCTTTACCGAAGACCCTGCTGGAGTCTTGGCCATGATGCAGGCCCTCCAAGCACGGGGAAAGCTTTTCATCGACAGCGTTACGACTCCCAAAACTGCGCTGCCGGCAGTCTGCCGGCAGCTCAACATCCCCTATCTCCGACGCACGGTCTTTCTTGACAACGTGCCCTCTACTGCGGCTGTCCTGGGCCAACTCCAAAAGGCCGAAGCCTTGGCCCAAAAGCACGGGGTGGCCATTGCCATTGGCCACCCCCATGCCGCGACATTGCGCGCTCTGGCCATCTGGGCCCGGGAGCGCTCAGGCTCGGTATCCGTAGTCTCCCTCGCCCAGGCCAGACAACTTCTTCTAGCCCGCAGCCCCGAGGCTACAGCCCTTTCTGTGCCATAAAATGGGCCAAGTCCGCCACCCGGCAGGAATAGCCCCATTCGTTGTCATACCAAATATAAACCTTGGCCAAATTGCCGCATTGCACGGCTGTAAACTCGGCCTCCACGATGCCAGAATGGGGATTGCCGAGAAAATCCGACGACACAAGCGGCTCTTCACTGTAGGCGAGGATGCCCTGCAACTCGCCCGCTGCGGCCTCGCGAAAGGCCGCACGCAGCTCCTCGGTGGTGGTGTCCCTCTCCAAGACCGCCACAAAGTCCACCAGCGAAACCGCCGGGGTGGGCACCCGCACCGAATAGCCGTCAAAACGACCCGCCAGCTCAGGCAACACTTTGGCAACCGCCTTGGCCGCACCTGTAGACGTCGGGATCATGTTGCAGGCCGCCGCCCGTGCCCGACGCAGGTCCTTGTGGGGCAGGTCGAGGATGCGCTGGTCATTGGTGTAGGAATGGACCGTGGTGAGCACTCCTTTGGCAACGCCAAAGCGCTGGTGCATGACCTTAACCGCTGGGGCCAGGCAATTGGTGGTACACGAGGCGTTGGAGACCACATGGTGCCGACCTGGGTCATAGGCCTCTTGGTTGACGCCAAGCACGACAGTGAGGTCCTCGTCTTTGGCCGGGGCGGTGATGATGACCTTCTTTGCCCCAGCTTCCAGATGCTGCTGGGCCGTAGGACCGGTGCGGAAAATGCCGGTGGACTCCACAACGATGTCCACCCCAAGGCTTCCCCAAGGGATGAGCTTGGGGTCCCGCTGGGCAAAATTCTGGATCTCCCACCGCCCACCGACGCGGATCACCGTACCGTCGACCTCCACGGTCTCGGTAAAGGGCCCATAGGAGGTGTCGTGACGCAGCAGATGGGCATTGGTGGCCGTGTCAAAGAGGTCATTGATGGCCACCACCTCCAGGGTATCCCGATGGCGCTGCCAGATGGTCTTGAGAACCTGACGGCCAATGCGGCCAAAGCCGTTGATGCCGATACGAACTGTGCTCATGGCGTGCTCCCCTAGTCCTCGAAGGTCTGGTAATCGTAGGCGTGGATGAGTTCCATCTGCCGTTTGAGCGTCTGGTGCATCCGGGCATTTTCAATGGCGATGGCGGAGATATCGGCGATGGCCTGGAGGAATTTGCGCTCCTCGGCATCGAATTCCCGGGGGGCATCCGTGTAGACCCGCAACACGCCAATAGGCCGGGTCCCTTCCACCAAAAGCGGGGCCACCAAAATGGAGGCCAGCCCCTCTTTGACCGCTTCCTCTCGGTACTGGAACCGCTCATCCGTCCGGGCGTCGTGGATGGTGACCATCTTGCCGGCGAGGGCCTCTTGGTCGATTTTACTGCGCGCCACTTCCACTGGACCTTTGCGGGCATAGCGGTCGCTGAGACCATAAAAGGCCGCTGGCCGCAGCACCGTGCCCGAGCGATCCAAGAGCCGCAAAAAGCAACCCTTCACCCCCATGGCCTGCGTCACCTGCTCCACAATGCGAGCAAGGACCTCGCTCGGGTCGAGGGTGGAATTGATCGTCCGGCATACCTCATACAAAATCTCGTACAGTCGCTTGTCCGCCATCACACTCTCCTTGATGTTGGGCATCTGAACAAGGAAAAACATTCGGTCCAGCACCTTGTTTTTCCATCTTTCCGGCAGTACGAAAAAGGAAATTCTTTTTCAAGGAGTTTCCATGGAACGGACACTTGCTCTCATCAAACCCGATGCCGTGGAGCGGGGCCTCCAGGGCGAAATCTTGGCCATGATCCAAGCTGCCGGTCTGCGCGTCGTCGCAATGAAAATGCTCCATCTCACCAAGGCCCAGGCCGAGGCCTTCTATGCTGTGCACCGAGAGCGCCCTTTTTTTGGGAGCCTGACCACGTACATGAGCTCTGGCCCTATCGTGGCCCTCTGCCTGGAAGGTGAGAACGCCATCCAGCGCTACCGCGACCTCATGGGCGCCACGAACAAAGACGAGGCTGCCGAAGGGACCATCCGCAAAAAATACGCCCTGGATATCGAACGCAACTCCTGCCATGGGTCGGACAGCCCAGCCACTGCGGCCATGGAAATCCCCTTTTTCTTCAGTGCCCTCGAGTTAGTCGGCTAACGCAGACACAAGGGCCGGGCCCCAAGTGCCCGCATCCCCAACTGCCGGAAAGACAAAGGACTCTGCCGAAAAACAAGGAGAAAAGACGGAGGCACTGTACCCGCTGGTGGTTCGCTGGCGCCAGTCCACCGCGTTTTGGATGCTCGCTTCGTTGGGCCATTGCCCTCGCGCGCCCAACCACGGGTGGTGCCTCCCCCACAAAAGCTCGATACTGCTGAGGTCGACAGGGGAACAGATTCGCGAGCCCAACCACGGGTGGAGCCTGCCCACCGCGTTTTCGAAGCTCAACGAACGATGACCAGGGAAGTTTGCACAAGAGAAAAGGGATGGGTGCCTGCGCACCTTGCCGAACATGGAGCCGTCGCTGCGGGGCACAAGAAAAAAGGACGGGCGCCTGCTGTCCTCCCAAACGCTCTGGGGAGAGGAGAATCCCCCTCCCGAGGTCAGGGGCCCTGCGACAACCAGGAAACCGCTGCGCCAACAACTTCGAGGCGACGGCGCCCCGGACCGCTGCAATCGACAACCAGGCGCGGCCTATTTCGATGCCCTAGCCATCTATCCCCAGGGAGGAATTCATGGCCCAGATCGCCATCATTGGACTCGGCAATATGGGAGGAGCGCTGGCCCGTGGCTGGGCAGAGCGCCACACCGTGTGGGGCTATGACCCCAACGTGGCCCTTACCCAAGAGCTCCCCGCCCTCGTGCGCCTCGCCCCTTCAGGCACGGCCGCAGCAAAAGAGGCCCGCTATGTCGTCCTCGCGGTCAAACCCCAAATTGCCGAGGCCGTCACGCGGGAGCTCTCCTTGCCTTCAGGGGCGATTCTCGTCTCGGTCGCTGCCGGCATCCCGATGGCGCGGCTCAAAGACTGGTCCTGCGGGGCACCGGTGGTCCGGGTCATGCCCAACACCCCTGCCCTCATCGGTCACGGCGTCTTTGCCCTCTGCCTGGAGGACCCCCACCTGCCGGCTGAGGCAAAAACAGAACTTCCGGCCCTCTTCGCCGAACTTGGCCAAATCCATCTTTTGCCCGAGCGCCTCTTCGATGCCTACACCGGACTTATCGGCTCCGGACCAGCCTACGTCTTTGCCTTCATGGAGGCCCTCATCGACGCTGGTGTCCTCGTCGGCCTGCCTCGACCGGAAGCCACGGCCATGGTCCGCGGCCTCATCGCCGGCAGTATTGCTATGACCGCCCAGCCCGGAGCTCACCCCGCCCTCTTGCGCGAGATGGTCACCTCCCCTGGTGGCACCACCATGGCTGGCCTGGCGGCTCTTGATGCCCACGGCTTTCGCCACGCCCTCTTCGAGGCCGTGCGCGCCGCCACCGGGCGCAGCGAGGCCCTGGGCAAAGGCTAGCTCCCGATGGTCTCACTGCCCAAGGGCCGACCCCGAGCGCATCGAGGCTTCCGGCCCGCGCGGCGCCCGGTGGGGCGGCCCCAGCTGTTGTAGAACCTGCAGGACAAGCCGCGGCGGATCGCCCGCCCATGACCCGGCAACACCGCAGGCACGGGGTCCTGAGTGAGCGGTTCCCGGCACCAGCCTGCGCGACAAAGACCGTGCTCGATGGGAGGGCAGCTGAGGCTGCCCTCCTCGCGGCCCTTACTTCTTCTGCGCCGCAAGCCAGTCGATGACAGCCTTGCGCTCCGCATCTGAAAGTTTGGGCGCCCCGCTCTTGGCGAGCATCCGGCCCACCCGAGCCTCCCAGGTGGCGCGATCCTCACCAAACTTCCCCTCCACACGAGTGAAGTTATGGCAGGTGGTGCAGGTGCGCCGCGCCAAGGTTTCATCGCCAGCGGCCATGGCCAATCCGGCCAGGACCACTGTCCCCGCAAGGGTCAAGAGTAGAGACTTCATCATACCTCCTCCCGGGTTTTTTGGTTATGGCTCCTCCCCACCGCCCTGATGCGGCGAGGACAGGAGTCGTTTCTCTTGCCCCATAGCCCCAAAAAGCCTCTCTGGACAAGCCCCCGGCCAACTCCCTCTTCCTTCTCCCTTGACCCTGCGCCCTTCTCCCGCGTAGGGCGCGAGGCCATGAACGCCCGGTGGTCTTCTTTCTTGATCCTCGTTGTGGCCCTTACCATGGCTGTCCCAGCCGTGGGCCAAGAAGAACCCGCTCCTGGTTCCCAATTCCGAGGCCAAATCTTCATCCCTGATCTTTCCTCTCCATCGCCGATGCCAGGTTCGGAGCCGGCGGAGGCTGCCCAAGAGGAGCAGTCCCTTCCCCCGAAAAAGACTCCCCCGCCTGCTTCCACGGGGCGCACCCCCCAATCCCACGTTGCTCCCGCCAAGCCCCGTCCCAAACAAAAGCCTGCCCCTTCGTCCACCCCCCCTTCCTCCTCGGGCCGCTCTTCCCTTCGCCCAACCCCCTCCTCTCCATCACCTACCCAGAAGGCGCAGCCCAAAGCCACGGCCCCAACCAAAGAAGCGGCCACTTCTCCCCAAAAGACCTCGCCCTCCAAACCCGCTCCCCCAGCCCAGAAAAGGTCCACTTCTCCCACCCACCTGCAACAACGTGCTCCAGCGCCACCAAGCGCACCCACAAAAACCCAACCCAAGGCCACCCCAGCCCCACCGCCGGGCTTTCGCATCAATGCCAAAGCCGCCTATCTCATGAACATGGCTACCGGCACGGTCTACTACACCCAAAACCCCGACCAACTTATCGCGCCAGCCTCGGTAACCAAGGTCATGACCCTGTTTCTCATCCGGGAGGCCATTGCCCGAGGGCAGGTCTCTCCCACGGACCTCATCCCCATCAGCCCGCGCGCTGCCCGGGTCGGCGGTTCTTCCATGCACCTTGTGCCAGGAGAAAAGGTCCCCCTCATTGAACTCATCAAAGGCATCAGCGTGGCCTCGGCCAACAATGCCTGTGTCGCCGTCGCCGAGCACCTCGGCAAGGGGAATCCTGCGGCCTTTGTTGCCCGCATGAACGCCAAGGCCCGCGAGATCGGGATGCGCCGCACGGTCTTCAAAAACCCCAACGGCCTGCCCGCCACCGGCCAAGTCTCCACCGCCCGGGACCTTGCCCTCCTTGCTCGGGCCTACCTCCGCCGCTTCCCCGAGTCCCTGGCCATCCACTCCATGACGGCCCACTCCTACGCCGGCGTTACCCATCGCAACGCCAATTCTCTCCTCGGCTCCTACCCTGGCGCCGACGGCCTCAAGACCGGTTTCGTGTGTGCCTCAGGCTTTAACATCGCGGCCACAGCCCAACGGGATACGACCCGTCTGCTCGCCGTGGTCCTCGGCGCTACTTCCTCGGCCGTGCGCCACCGGGAAACCATCAAACTCCTCGATTACGGTTTTGCACAAGCAAAGAAAACACCGTAATATCCCCTGCCACAAGGAGTCCCAATGCATATCTGTATTCTTGGAACTGGCTACGTTGGCCTTGTCTCTGCCGCCTGTTTTGCTGAAATGGGCAATACTGTTACGTGTATGGATATTAACCCCGCCGTTATCAGCCGCCTCCAAGAAGGCAAAATCCATATCTATGAGCCTGGACTAGAAGATCTCGTCCATCGAAATGTGGCCGAAGGACGATTATCCTTTACCACAGACATCGCTCAAGCCATCCAAGATAAACTCTTCATCTTCTGTTGTGTGGGTACTCCGGAAGGAACAGACGGTAAAGCAAACCTAGAATACGTTATCCAAGCAGCCAGAGATATTGGAAAAAATCTTTCTCAGTACGCCATTATCATCAACAAATCCACTGTCCCGGTGGGGACCGCAGACCTTGTCCGTAAGATTATTCAAGAGGAATTGGATGCTCGAGGCCTATCTCTTGAGTTCGATGTTGTCTCCAACCCGGAATTTCTCAAAGAAGGCGATGCGGTGAACGACTTTATGAAGCCCGATCGCGTTATTGTCGGCACCGATAACGTTCGTACCGCAGAGCTGTTACGTGCCCTCTACGCCCCCTATGCCCGCAGCCGTGAAAAACTCATCGTTATGGGCATCCGCAGCGCCGAGATGACCAAGTATGCCGCCAATTGCATGCTGGCGGCCAAAATCAGCTTCATCAATGAAATCGCCAATATCTGCGAACGGGTGGGCGCTGACGTCGCGGAGGTACGCCACGGCATCGGTGCCGATAGCCGCATCGGCTACCAGTTCATCTACCCTGGCGTGGGCTACGGCGGCTCCTGCTTTCCCAAGGATGTCAAGGCGTTGGTCAACACTGCCCGCGAGGTGGGCTACGAACCACAGCTTTTGGCTGCAGTGGATGAGGTCAACGAACGGCAAAAAACCCTGCTTGCAGCCAAGATCGAGGCCTATTTCGCCTCACAGGGCGGAGTGGCCGGCAAGACCCTGGCCCTCTGGGGCTTGGCCTTCAAGCCCAATACCGACGACATGCGCCAAGCTCCATCCCTGGCCATTATTGCGCGGCTCACTGCAGCGGGCATGCGTATCCGGGCCTTTGACCCGGTGGCGCGGGCCAATGCGCGAAGACTCCTGGCCGACAATCCCCTTGTTTCTGTGGAAGACGACCCCTATGCCATCCTCCACGGGGCCGACGCCCTGGCAGTAGTGACGGAGTGGAACCAGTTCCGCAACCCGGATTTTACCCGCATCAAACACGCATTGGTGGCGCCCATCCTTTTTGATGGCCGCAACCTCTATGACCCAAAACTCTTGGCAAGCGCTGGCTTTGCCTATTTTAGCATCGGACGCGCCACCCAATGAGCCCACCCAGGGAGGAACGGGGGGAAGACGCCTCCCCCACGGCTCAGAGAGAGCGCACCAACGCGGCCTCCCCAAGGCAAACAACGGCCGGCAACGACAAAAAAGCTAGGGGAGAGCGGACCGATCCGACCTCCCCCGGGCAACCAAGGGAGGCGAACACTGCGAACGAGAGACGGCCCCGGTGGCCGGGGCGGCTACCACATGAGGAATTAGCCGCAAAGAAGACGAGCACCGCGGACTAAAGACGGCCCAGGGTGGCGCGGCGCTGTAGCTCAAGGACGATGGCCTGCTCGTAGTGCAGGGACGGCGCGCAGGAAAAGGTGGACGCATCGAGATATTGATCTAAAAACTGGCTTTCTTCCCAAAAATCTAACAATTCTTCTCGATCCAGATGCTGAAGCTGGACCTCCAAAGCGATGGATTCCATCGCCTGCTCATGGGGAAGGGCTCGCGCCATGGACAACTCCTTATACTGGGTTCCAGGAACGACTCGAGCTGCCTATAGAGGCCATTGCCAAGATTGTCCATGCCTTAAGGAGACTCCCATGTCCCACATGGCCCACACCACCATGGCCCACGTCGGGCTGCGCCTTGACCAATTTTGGCATGAGCAGCTGAACGGTGCTGTGCCACGCAGCCGTATCCAGGCGTGGATTCGTGCCGGACAGGCGACGATCGACGGTCAGCCCTGCACCAAGCCTGGGCAGCGCCTTGCCGCCGGCCAGCACCTCACCCTGGAAGTTGAAAGTCCACCTGCCGCCGCCCTTACCCCTGACCCTGGCCCCCTCCACGTCCTCTTTGCCGATGACCACCTCGTAGTTATCACTAAACCCGCAGGCATCACCACCCACCCTGCCCCGTCCGTGGAAGGACCTACGATTGTCGAGCGCGTCGCCGCCCACTACCCAGGTATCCTGCATCTTGGCGGAGAGCGCCCCGGGGTGGTCCACCGCCTCGACAAGGATACCTCTGGGCTCATGGTTCTCGCCCTCTTTGAGGGGGCACGTCAGGGTCTGGTGGCGGCCCTGAGCGCGCGCCAGGTGCACAAGGAGTACCTCGCCCTGGCCAGCGGCACCATCGCCGCCCCCTGTACCATCGAGCTGCCCATCGGCCGGCATCCCTCCATCAAGACGCGCATGGCCCCCCTGCCCCAGGGCCGACCGGCCCACACCGAGGTCTGGCCCCTCTGGACCGCCCCTGATGGCCGCGCCACGCTGGTACGGGTGCGCATCCATACCGGCCGCACCCACCAGATCCGCGTCCACCTCGCCGCACGCGGCCACCCGCTCCTCGGCGATACGGTCTATGCCCCAACAGCCATAGCCGCCATGGCCCCGCGCCAAATGCTCCACAGCTGGTTCCTTGCCTTCCACCACCCCATCACCGGCGAGCTGCTCTCCTTCCGCGTCCCACCGCCCGAAGACTTTTGGAATACCCTCGTCAGTCTCACCCACCGCCCCCTGCGGCTCGGCATCACCGGCGCGCTGGGGAGCGGCAAAAGCACCGTCACCCGCATCCTTGCCGAGGCCGGCGTGCCGGTCTTCAGTGCCGATGCCGCCGTCGCTGCCAGCTACCTCCCAGGCCAACCAGGATGGGAACTGCTGCGCTGCCACTTTGGCCGCCGCTTTACCCCAGAGGACACAGCCCCAGTGGACCGCGCCGCCCTGGCCCAAGCCATGGAGGACCCCCGTCTGCGGCGGCAGGTGGAGGCCCTCATCCACCCCCTCGTGCAAGAAGCCCTGGAGGCCTTTTGGCACACCCAAGCCACGGCTAAGGTCGTGGCCGCGGAAATCCCCCTCCTCCTGGAGAGCGGCTTTGCCGACTCCTGTGACCTCGTGCTCACCGTGTTTTGCCCCGACGCCCTACGCCACGCCCGCCTCCGCGACCGCGGCCTGACCACCACCCACTGCGCACGCCTCGAAGGGTGGCAATGGCCCCAAGCACGCAAGGTCTGCGCCGCCCACCTCATCGTGGACAACTCGGGCCGTTTGGACGATACCTTGCGCCGCACCCATGCCGCCCTGACTGTGGCCCAAGGGATTGCCGAGCGCCGCCACCAGCAGCTTTGCTCCGCCCTGGCCCACCTGCTCGAGCATGGCGCCTGGCCCAACGCCAACTAGCCCCTTGGAGGCCTCATGTTCCCGCTGCGCGACACCATCCCAAGCTCCCACCGACCGGTGATCACCTGGGCCATTATTGCCACCAACATCTTCGCATTTCTTGCTACCCAAGGGATGGACTGGCGGGCAGAATTGGAATTTTTCCACCTCTGGGGGGTCGTCCCTGCCCGCTTTCTCTACCCCGAGTGGGCGGCTTGGCACGGCTACCCCGATAGCGCCGCCCTCGCCCTCATCACCCACATGTTCCTCCACTCCGGTTGGATGCACATCATCGCCAACATGTGGACGATGTGGGTCTTTGCCGACAATGTAGAAGATGTCATGGGGCCAGTGCGCTTTCTGTTGTTCTACCTCTGCTGCGGCCTGCTTGCCTTGGGCGCTCACCTGGCCCTCAACATGAACTCCACCGTGCCAGTGGTCGGGGCCTCCGGGGCCATCGCCGGGGTCATGGGGGCCTATTTCCACCTCTATCCCCAAGCTCGGGTGGTGACCTTTGTCCCTATCCTCTTTATCCCCATGCTCTTCGAGCTACCGGCAGTCCTCTTTTTGGGGCTGTGGTTTCTCTCCCAGGTCTTCTCCGGGATGCTCGCCGGACCTGAGGGCGGGGGCGTGGCCTGGTGGGCGCACATTGGTGGCTTTGTAGCCGGGATGTTCCTCGTACGCTGGTTTATCCACCCTGCCCGCTGACCGCCACCCCTTGCCTGAGACACCCCAATTGTGGAACACAACGGCCCTATGCGCTGCAGATTCGTCTCATGGCTCACGAGCTGCGTCCTCACCACCTGGGTAGTCGCCATGCATCCTCCCGTTGCCCTGAGTGATGACAATTGGCTGCCAGTGCACCCCGGCATGGAACTACGACTTTTCGCCACCCCAGAAGCACGCGGGGCTATTGCTGTCCTCCGCCTCGATCCCAGCCTGGTGGAATTCGAGCTCGGCGCAGCCATTACCACCGGCCACAGCCTCACTGTGGAAGGCTGGGCTGAGGCCCTCGGCTGCATCGCCACCATTAATGCCGGGATGTTCCGCATGGATGACCGCCGGCGCAGCACGGGCCTTATGCGCGACCGCCAGGTGGTGGTGAGCTCCTTTCTCCACCCAAGCTACAACGCCTTTTTCCTCTTCCAACCCAAACGCCCAGACCTCCCCCCTGTGCGCTTTGCCGATCGCGACCAGGACCCCCATTGGCGATCCCTCCTCGAGGGCTACTTTGGGGCCATCCAAAACTACCGCCTCGTGGGCCAGCGCCGCGCGGCGGTCTGGCCAGCCACGGGCCGCCGCCACTCCCAGGCCGCCCTCGGGATGGACGGCAGCGGCCGGGTGCTTTGGATCCATTGCCGACCCCGCCTCTCCATGAACGAGTTTGCCCAAGTTCTCCTCGATCTGCCCCTCGACCTCACCGATGCCATGTACCTCGAAGGCGGGGCCGATGCCGCCCTCTTTATCTCCACCCCCCAGGGACCGCTGCGCTTTGTGGGCGACTATGCCGCGGGACTACCCGCCACGACCAACGACCATTTCTGGCCAGTGCCCAATGTCCTCGGCGCTCGTCTGCGCCCTGCCCCCGGAGTCCCTCGGCCATGACCTTCGAACTCGTCTCCCCCTGGCAGCCGGCTGGCGACCAACCCAAGGCCATCGAGGCCCTGTGCCAAGGCCTCGCCCAAGGCGTGGCACATCAGGTCCTCCTCGGGGTGACCGGTTCCGGGAAAACCTTTACCATGGCCCACGTCATCGCCCGCATGGGGCGGCCAGCCCTCGTCCTTGCCCCCAACAAGACCCTAGCCGCCCAACTCTACACCGAGTTCAAGGCCCTCTTCCCCCACAACGCCGTGGAATACTTCGTCAGCTACTACGACTACTACCAACCCGAAGCCTACCTGCCGCACACCGATACCTACATCGAAAAAGACTCCTCCATCAACGACGACATCGACAAATTGCGCCATGCGGCCACCCACGCCCTGCTGACCCGCCGCGATACCCTCATCGTCGCCTCGGTATCCTGCATCTACGGCCTTGGCTCGCCCGAATACTACGCCCGCATGGTCATCCCCATCCACCGCGGCCAGCGTCTCACCATGGACGCGCTCCTAGATCGTCTCCTCGAGGTCCACTACGAACGCAACGACTACGACTTCCACCGCGGCACCTTCCGCGTGCGCGGCGATAGCCTCGAGATCATCCCCGCCTACCACCACGAGCGCGCCCTGCGCCTCGAATTCTTCGGCGACGAACTCGAGGCCATCCTCGAAACCAACCCCCTCACCGGCGAGGTCCTCGACGAGCTGGAAAAAACCGTCCTCTTTCCAGCAAGCCACTATGTCTCCGACCGCGACAACCTCACCCGCGCCATGGCCGCCATCCGCGAGGAGCTACGGGATCGCCTCCACTTCTTCCAGACCCACAACCGATTGGTGGAGGCCCAGCGCCTCGAGCAGCGCACCCTCCTCGACCTCGAGATGATGGAAGAGCTCGGCTATTGCACCGGCATCGAAAACTACTCCCGCCACCTCGACGGCCGCCTCCCCGGCCAGCCACCGGCGACTCTCCTCGACTATTTCCCCAAAGATTTTCTCCTCTTCGTGGACGAAAGCCACATCACCATCCCGCAGATCGGCGGCATGTACCATGGCGATCGCTCCCGCAAACAGACCCTCGTGGACTACGGCTTCCGCCTCCCCTCGGCCCTCGACAACCGTCCCCTTTCCTTCGAGGAATTCGAAGCCCGCATCGGCCAGGCGATTTATGTCTCCGCCACCCCGGGCCCCTGGGAACTCCACAAGGCTCAAGGGGTGGTCGTCGAGCAGATCATCCGCCCCACCGGGCTACTTGACCCAGTCGTCGAGGTGCGCCCCACGACCGGCCAAATGGATGACCTCCTTGCCGAGGCAAAAAGGCGCATGGAGGCCGACGAACGGGTCCTCGTCACCACCCTCACCAAACGCATGGCTGAAGACCTCACCGAATTCCTCCACGCCCGGGGGGTCCCTGCCCGCTACCTTCATTCAGACATCGACACCCTCGAACGCATGGCCATCCTCCAGGCCCTGCGCCAAGGAGAATTTTATGTCCTGGTGGGTATCAACCTGTTGCGCGAAGGCCTCGACCTGCCCGAGGTCTCCCTCGTGGCGATCCTCGACGCCGACAAAGAAGGCTTTTTGCGCTCCGCACGCTCCCTCATCCAGACCTTTGGCCGTGCGGCGCGCAACGACCATGGCACGGTCCTCCTCTACGCCGACACGGTAACTGCGGCCATGCGCCAGGCCATGGACGAAACCACCCGCCGCCGTGCCCTTCAAGAGGACTACAACCAGCGCCACGGCATCACCCCCCGCACCGTGCGCCGACAGCGCAGTGACGCCCTGGCCGAACTCCGCCGCGAACCTCGAAGAGAAGATCGCCTCGCCCTGGCGGCGGAAGACCCTGCGGCCTATGGGGACAACCCCCAACAACTCGTGGAAAAATTGCGCCGCCGCATGCGCCAAGCCGCTGAACGCCTCGAATTCGAAGAGGCCGCTCGGCTGCGCGACACCATCGCTGCCTTGGAACAACGCCATGCCTCTCCCATCTAAACCCTGGCGGCTTAGCGCCGTCTTCCTTTGGCTGCGGCTGCGCTGCGGCCCTTTCCTCCCACTCGTCGTCAGCGCCCTGGTGCTCCTGGGGGTTTTTCTCTATGGCATGTTCGTCTTCGTGGTGGTGGAGGGCTGGAATTTCCTCGATAGCTTCTACCAGGTCGTCATCACCCTCTCCACCGTAGGCTTCATGGAGGTCCATCCGCTATCGGAGCACGGCCGCCTCCTCGTGGCCATCCTCATCCTCCTTGGCGTAGGGACCTTTGCCTACCTTGTGGGCGCCATGACGCAAATCATTGTGGACGGCAAACTCCATGACCTGTGGGGGAAACGGAAGATGCACAAGATCCTTGCCACCCTCGAAGGACACTACATCGTCTGCGGCTTTGGCCGCATCGGCCAGGTCGTGGCCCAGGAAATGCGCCAAGCTGGGCAAACCGTGGTCGTCATCGAGCGCGAACCGGAACTCCTCACCGAGCTCCAGGCCCAGGGCTATCTCTTCCTTGCCGGCGATGCCTCGGCAGACGACACCCTCCTCGCCGCCGGGGTGGAGCGCGCCCGTGGGCTCTTTGCCTGCGTGGACACGGATGCAGAAAACGTCTTCATCACCCTCTCGGCGCGCCAATTCCGGCCCGACATCACCATCGTCGCCCGAGCAGACCGCCCCGATGCCGTGGCCAAGCTCGAGCGCGCCGGGGCCCATCGCGTCATCACCCCCCACCATATCGGCGGCCGGCGCATTGCCCAGGTCATGCTCCGGCCCACGGTGACGGACTTTATGGACCTCGCCCTGCAGGGCAAAAACCTCCAGATGGAAGCGGCGTGCGTGGCGTCCAATTCCTCTCTCGCTGGCACCACCCTTGCGACCTCAGGCATCCGCCCCCGTTTCGGACTCATGATCATTGCCATCGACAAACCCGGCGTAGGCATGATCTTCAACCCTCAGCCCGACCAGGTCATTGCCGCGGGCGACACCCTCATTGCCGTGGGGCCACCAGAAAACTTCGCCGCCTTCCAGGCCGAAGTCCATGGAGAAACGGAGCCCACCCCATGAACCTAGACGCCCTCGTTGCCCGCCTCACCGAGCTCAACCGCGCCTACCGTCAGGGCAGACCGTTAGTGGCCGACGAAGTCTACGACGCCCTGGTGGAAGAACTGCGCCGCCTGGCCCCCGACCACCCCTACCTCCACCAGGTGGAGCCTGAAGACTTCCGCGGCCGCCGCCTCGTGCGCCATCCCGCTCCCATGCTCTCCACAGAAAAGGCCTATACCCCGGCCGAGATCGCCCGTTTTCTTGAGCGTGTCGAACGCGCCGGCCAGGCCGTGGGGGTGCAGCCCGTGCCCCTGCGCCTTACCCCCAAACTCGACGGCCTCGCGGCCCGGGATGATGGCGAGGTCCTGTCCACCCGTGGAGATGGCACGGTGGGGTCGGACATCACCCATGTCCTGGACCGCGGGGTCCGCGTCGTGGGCGACCGAGGCCTAGGGCTTGGCGAACTCGTTGTGCGCCAAAGCTATTTTCGTGCGCATCTGGCCGCCCACTTCGAGCACCCGCGCAACCTGGTGGTGGGGATCGCCGGCGCCGATGACCTGAGTCCCCACGCCCAGGCGGCCCTTGCCGCTGGCGCAGTCCTCTTTGTCCCCTATGCCACGCTACCGGCCTGGAAAGGCAGTGGTACGGAGCTCCTGCCGCACCTGGATGCCATCCGGAACAAACTCTTCGCCCAAGTGGACTACCCCCTCGATGGTCTCATCCTCGAAGTCGTGGACGAGACGGTACGCCAGGCCCTGGGGGCCACAAGCCACCACTACCGCTGGCAACTGGCCATCAAGCAAAAAGGGGCAACTGCGGTCACGACCGTGGAAGAAGTCGTCTGGCAAGTAGGCCGCACGGGCAAGGTGACGCCAGTCCTCCAGGTCACCCCGGTGCCCCTCTCTGGGGCCACCATCCGACGGGTCAGCGGCCATAACGCCGGCTTGGTCACCAAAGCCGGTTTAGGCCCGGGAGCGCGCATTGTCGTTATCCGCAGCGGCGAGGTCATCCCCAAAGTGGAAGAAGTCATCGAGCCCGCCCCCCTGGAACCACCCGCCTCTTGTCCCTCCTGCGGCGCGGCCCTCGTATGGCGCAACGATTTTCTCGTCTGCGAGGCCCCCCATTGCCCGGCCAAGCAGGCCGAGGCCCTGGAACATTGGTTCCGTACCCTCGATGCCGCCCACTGGTTTGGCCCCAAAACAATTGCCCGCCTCGTGGCTGCCGGCCACGATACCATCGAAGCTGTCTATCGCCTCCGGGAGGACGATTTCCGCGCCCTGGGTTTTGGCCCTACCCAGGCCGCGAACCTCGCCCAAGCCCTGGAACGCAGCCTGCAAGCTGGCGTGGAAGACTGGCGCTTCCTGGCTGCCCTGGGGATCGAAGGCCTTGGACCAGCCGAAAGCCGCAAGCTCCTGAACCACGTACCCTGGGAGCGGCTTTTTTCCCTTACTGAAGCAGAAGTCCAAACCATCCCAGGTTTTGGACCACTGACCGCCGCCGCCACCGTGGCTGGATTACAGGAGCAACGCGCGCGCATCACCGCCCTCTTGGAACAAGGCCTCGTCTTGCGCCACACTGCCCCCAAGGCACCCACCAATCCCCTGGCAGGCAAACGCCTCGTCTTTACCGGCACCATGACGAGTGGCTCGCGCGCCGCCCTGGAAGCCGAGGCCAGAGGGCTTGGGGCCGAAGTGCTCTCCACCGTCAGCCGAAACACCGATTATCTCGTTGTTGGCGATAAACCAGGCTCTAAGCTCACCAAAGCGCAGGAGCTGGGCATACCCATTCTCTCTGAACCTGCGTACCGGCGCCTCGTGGACGAGGCCCGAGTCGCCCAAACCAGGAGGTAACCATGGCCCTTTCCATCATTGTCACCGGCGCCAAAGGCCGCATGGGTTCCACCATCGCCCGTCTGGTGCGCGAAGACCCCAACCTCCATCTCGCCGCTGTCGTCGAGCGGCCAGGGTGCACCGCCGAACTTGACTCCATGGGCTGTGCCGTAAGCGAGGCCCTCGCTACCGTGCTCCCCCACCATCCCGGTGCCGTTGTGGTGGACTTTACTGCCCCAGAAGCGAGCCTTGTCCATGCTCGCGCCGTGGCAGCCACCGGCAATCCCCTCGTGGTGGGGACCACAGGCCTCAGCCGTACCCAACTCACGGAAATGGAATCCCTCGCCGCCAAGGTCCCCCTCTTCTGGTCCCCCAACATGTCCATCGGCATCAATGCCCTGTGCCGGGTCCTGCCGCTTTTGGAGCGCATCCTCGGGCCGGCCTATGACCTGGAGATCATGGAGATCCACCACAAGGCCAAAAAAGACGCCCCCAGCGGTACGGCCCTCAAACTTGCCCAAGTGCTTGCCGATAGCCGCGGCCAAGACCTCGAAGCGGCAGGGAAATTCTGCCGCCACGGCATCATCGGCCCCCGCACCGCCGAGGAAATCGGCATCCAAACCCTACGCGGCGGCGATGTTGTTGGCGATCACACGGTGTTCTTTTTCGGGCCTGGCGAACGCATCGAGATCACCCACCGCGCCCATTCCCGAGACAACTTTGCCCGCGGGGCCTTGCGCGCGGCCCTATGGCTTGCGCAGCAACAACCCGGTCGGCTCTACACCATGGCCGACCTCATGGAGAGCGTGTGATCGCTCCGGCGGCCCTCATCGAGGCCGTGGGCCAGGTCGTCCTCGGCAAAGAGACGCAGATCCGTCTCGCCCTTGCCTGCCTCCTTGCCCGCGGCCACCTGCTCATCGAAGACGTGCCAGGCATCGGCAAAACGACCCTGGCCAAGGCCTTGGCCGCGGTCCTCGGCCTGGAGTTCGCTCGCGTCCAGTTTACCAACGACCTCCTCCCCGGGGACATCCTCGGGGCCTCTATCTTTGAAAACGGCCGCTTTGTCTTCCACCCCGGGCCTATCTTCCACCATGTCCTGCTCGCCGACGAAATCAACCGCGGCACCCCCCGCACCCAAAGTGCCCTCCTGGAGGCCATGGAGGAGCGCCAGGTAAGTCTCGACGGCACAACCTATCCCCTGCCGGAGCCGTTTTTCGTCCTCGCCACCCAAAATGCCCAGGACCTTGTCGGCACAGCCCCCTTGCCCGAATCCCAATTGGATCGCTTTCTCGTGCGCCTGCACCTCGGCTACCCCGACCCCAAAGCGGAGCTCGCCGTCCTCGTCCAAACCACCCCCCAACTCCCGGCCCCCCTGGCCTGCCCCGAAGACGTCCTCGCCATGCAAACCGCGACAGCACGCCGCACCGTGTCCCCGGCCCTGCTCGCCTATGTACAGGCCCTGCTCGCTTGGACACGAGAGCCGGGTCGCTTTGTCCTCGGACTCTCGCCCCGTGCCGGCCAAGGCCTGGTGCGCCTCGCCAAGGCCTGGGCTTATCTGGACGACCGAGACTACGTCATCCCCGAGGACATCCAAGCCATCTTTCCTGCCGTCGCTGGCCACCGCCTCCGCGCCGTCTCTACCCCCATCCACCCAACGGCCATCCTCCACGAGGTGCCCCTCCCATGATGCGCTTGGCCGAGCGCCTTACCCCGGCCACAGACCATGCCCTGCCCGCCTATCCCCGACGGATATACATCCTCCCCACAGGAGCAGGCCTCGCCTTTGGCCTTACGGTAGTGACCCTCGGGGCAGCGGCTACCAACCATGCCAACAACCTCGCCCTGGCCCTCGCCTGCCTCCTGGCCGGACTCGGCATTGCCACCGCAGTGGCCACCCACCTCGCCCTAGCTCGCCTCCGCCTCGAGGCCATCACCATCTCCCCGGTCTTTTGTGGAGAAGCGGCGCCGTGCCAACTGCAGATCCACTCTCCTGCCAGCACGAGGATCGCCTTGGAAATCCAGGCCTACGCTGGTCCCTGGACCCCCTGCCCGCTCTCCCCCGGCACAAACACCGTCCATACCCCCTGGCCCACCACCCGACGGGGCCCCGTAACCACCCTGGAGCTAGGACTCGCCACCGGCCATCCCTTGGGGCTCTTTCGCGCCTGGACCCGGGTGCGCCTTAGGGTGACCGGGATCGTGTACCCTCGGCCGTGGCCGGAATGCCGTCTTTTTCCCTCGGGCAGCGAAGGGGCAGATGCCGCCCGGCAAGGCCCTCCTCCGGGAGAAGACCCCCACGACCTACGGCCCTACCGCCCCGGCGATCCCCCCCGGCGCATCGCCTGGAAGGCCGCGGCCAAAAGTCGGGCCCGCGGCGGACCCCTCGTGGTGCGCGAACTCGACGATCCCGCAGGGGAGGCCCTCCTCTTTCGCTGGGAGCACTGCCCTGAGGAGGGCGAAGCCCGCATCAGCCACCTCACCGCCTGTGTCCTGCAGGCCGAGGCCACAGGACGACGCTATGGCCTGGCCCTGCCCGGGCTGCTCCTGCTGCCTGACCACGGCCCGGCCCACCGCCACCGCTGCCTCGAGGCCTTAGCCTGCCTGCCCGAAGACCAAACCGTTGCTCTGGCAACGGAACAATCGCAACAGAAAAAGAAAACGCCGTCGGGATAGGCCCTCGGGCAGGACCGTGCAGGCCATGGACGATGACCGAAGTGGAAGAGAAACAACGCTTCCGCACTCTCAGGCCCCTGTCGGGGGACAGCATCAACCACGACGACGGGGGAGGCTTTCGGCGGAGGAAACCCTTCAGCACGCAATTCCCTCTCGGGGGATGCCGTTGGCCCTTTTCCGCCGAGCAAAGCCAGCAAGAGCGCCCCCTGCCCTCTTCCCCTTCGGGACAGCCCCCTGACTCCCCCTCAGCGAGGTGTCCCCTCCCCCTCGCCCTCGAGGGCAATCAGGGCCAGTCGCAACGAAGCAGACCGCGCAAGACCAAGTTTGCGGCGGATGGCCTGGCGGTGCGTCTCCACCGTGCTCTGAGCCACCCCTAAATGCTGGGCAATTTCTTTGGTAGCCAATCCGGCGCGCACGAGCTCCGCCACCCGCAGTTCGGCCAGGGAGAGCCCCAGCTCGAAGAGAGTGCGGGTCATTGGCATGGCCGCCTCCACTACAGTTTGGCGAAGTTCTTCTGCTAAACGCCGGGCCGCCGGGGGGAGATCCATGGCCACCAACCGCTCCACCACTGGCAGCACCCGGCTGCGCATAGTCACCACCACGGCCTGCCGTTGCTGCTCTCGATCTGCATCGCGTTGGGCGAGCAGGACCCGCAAGGCGGCGTGCAGGTCGGCCATCTCTTCCTGTTGGGCGGAAATCGCAGCTTGGTCCTGGGCAATCTGGGCCGAGAGCGCGGCATTGATGCGCTGCAAAAGCGCCTCCTCTTCTTTGCGGCGGGTGATGTCCACCACCGTGCCCACATAGCCCCAAAGCTGGCCATCCGGAGCAACGACCGGGCGCGTCTGCTCCTCCACCCACCCCTGACGTCCCGACGGGGTAACAAAGCGGTACTCGGCGCAAAAGACGGCCTCGCCCGCAGCCACAGAAGCGGCCCGGGCAGCGAGCAAACCCGGGAGGTCCTCTGGATGGACACGCTTTGTCCAGCCATCACCCAAGGCCTCTTCCAGGGCCATGTCCATGAGCTGGCAAAAGGCAGGGTTGGCAAACACGCAGCGGTCCTCGGGATCGTCGAAAAAGATCCCAACCGGACAGCTCTCCAAGAGCACGGCCAGTCGGGCCTGGGCCTCAAAGGCCGGGATGCCTGAGGCATTGTCCCTTGCTTGGCGCGCCCCACCACGGGCCTGCGGCACGGGGCTGACCTCACGCCGATGCCGAAGGCACCGCCACCCCCGCATCGGCCAGGGCCTTTTGGAGTGCTTCCAGGGTAATGGGTTTAACAACATAGGCCGAAGCCCCAGCAAAAAAGCTCTCGCTGACCGTTTTGACGTCATCAAGGGCCGTGGTCATGATGGCCTTGGCCTCTTTGCCCGGCGCGACGCCGCGGCGGGCTTCTTCCTCGCGCAAAAAGCGGAGCACCGCCTTGCCATCGGCCTCGGGCATCATGATGTCGATAAAAATCAGGTCATAGGGCTGTCCCGTATCCCATGCCAGGCGCAGGGCCTCTATGGCTTCAGCGCCGTTGGCGGCCATATCACACGGCCCCAGACCAGCAATCAGCCGGGCCAGGACCTTACGGGCGACAAAATCATCTTCCGCAATCAAGATGCGCATACAAGCGTCCTCCTTGTGGCTCCCTCTACCCGAACCCCCACCTCCCGTCATCCCTTTGTCTAGCATTTGACCTCCCTTCGGGCTCCCGCTAGGGACTCTCGCTACGGCTTTCGCCGCCTCCCTCCAACCCTTCACGCCCTTTTATTGGACGCTACAATGCCCAAACGCACCGATATTCAGACCATCATGCTCATCGGCTCGGGGCCCATTGTCATCGGCCAGGCCTGCGAATTCGACTACTCCGGCACCCAGGCGGTCAAAGCCCTCAAGGAAGAAGGCTATACTATCCTTCTCGTCAATTCCAACCCCGCCACCATCATGACCGACCCCGGGCTTGCCCACCGTACCTACATCGAACCCATCGAACCCAACACCGTGGCCAAAATCCTCGAGCGCGAGCGGCCCGATGCCCTGCTGCCAACCCTCGGCGGACAGACCGCCCTCAACACCGCTGTCGCCCTTGCCAAGGCTGGGGTACTGGACCGCCTCGGGGTGGAGCTCATTGGTGCCTCAGTGGAGGTCATCGAAAAGGCCGAGAGCCGGGAACGCTTCCGCGCAGCCATGGAGCGCATCGGCCTGCGCGTGCCCAAAAGTGGGATCGCCCGCTCCATGGACGAGGTGCGCGCCGTGGCCGCTCGCCTCACCTTTCCCCTCATCGTACGCCCGGCGTTTACCCTGGGCGGCACAGGCGGCGGGGTGGCCTACAACCGCGAGGACCTCGAGCACATCGCTGCCCAAGGCCTAGCCGCAAGCCTCACTTCCGAGGTCATGCTCGAAGAGTCCCTCCTGGGCTGGAAAGAGTTCGAGCTGGAGGTCGTGCGCGACAAAAAAGACAACTGCGTCATTGTCTGCTCCATCGAAAACGTGGACCCCATGGGCGTGCACACCGGAGATTCCATCACCGTGGCCCCAGCCCAGACCCTCACCGATGCCGAGTACCAGCGCATGCGGGACGCGGCCATGGCCATCATGCGGGAGATCGGCGTGGAGACCGGTGGCTCCAACGTCCAGTTTGCTGTCAATCCTGCAGACGGCGAGCTCATGGTCATTGAAATGAACCCCCGGGTCTCCCGCTCCTCGGCCCTGGCCTCCAAGGCCACGGGCTTTCCCATCGCCAAAATCGCCGCCAAACTCGCCGTAGGCTACACCTTAGATGAACTGCCCAACGACATCACCGGCGAGACCGTGGCTGCCTTCGAGCCAGCCATCGACTATACGGTAGTCAAAATCCCGCGCTTTGCCTTTGAGAAATTTCCTGGGACACGCGACGAACTCACCACCGCCATGAAGAGTGTTGGCGAGACCATGGCCATTGGCCGCACCTTTACCGAGGCCTTGCAAAAAGGCCTTCGCTCCCTGGAGATTGGCGCCACGGGCCTTGGTAGCCGCTTTGAGCCACCCACCCAGACCAAGGATGAGCTCCTGGCTGCCATGCGTACCCCCTCTTCCCGGCGGCTCTTCCAAATCCGCCATGCCCTGCTGGTGGGGGCTTCAGTGGAGGAAATCCACGCTGCCACCGCCATTGACCCCTGGTTTCTCCGGCAGATCGAAACCATCGTCACCTGGGAGGCCCACCTGCGCGAAGCGGCCTTAAGCGGCCCCCTTTCTCCCAGCAACGAGGCCCTCGTGGAGACCCTGCGCCAGGCCAAACGCTTTGGCTTCTCCGACCGCCAAATCGCCACCCTCTGGAAGCGCTCCGAAGAGGACGTGCGGGCCCTGCGCCTGGCTGCGGGCATCCGCCCAGCCTTCAAACTCGTGGATACCTGCGCTGCTGAATTCGAGGCCGCCACCCCTTACTTTTACTCCACCTATGAACTGGAAAATGAAGGCCGCAGTTCCCAGCGCCCCAAGGTGGTTATCCTCGGTGGAGGCCCCAACCGCATCGGCCAAGGCATCGAGTTCGACTACTGCTGCGTCCACGCCTCCTTGGCCCTGCGGGAGATGGGGATGGATTCCATCATGATCAACTCCAACCCCGAGACCGTGTCCACGGACTACGACACCTCCACCCGCCTCTACTTCGAGCCCCTCACCCTTGAGGACGTCCTCGCGGTCATCGAACACGAACGTCCCCTGGGGGTGATCGTCCAATTTGGCGGTCAAACGCCACTCAACCTGGCGGTGCCGCTGTTGCGCGCCGGGGTGCCGATCCTGGGCACCAGCCCGGACGCCATTGACCGCGCCGAAGACAGAGAGCGCTTCCAAGCCCTTATCCACAAGCTCGGCCTCCTTCAGCCGGACAACGGCACAGCCGTCACCCTCGACGAGGCCCGGACCGTAGCCGCTCGGGTGGGCTATCCGGTCGTCGTGCGGCCCTCCTACGTCCTCGGCGGTCGGGCTATGGACATCGTCTATGACGGCACTGAACTCGCCGCCTATTTTGCCCGCAACGTCCAGGCCACCCCCGAGCACCCCATCCTCATCGACAAATTCCTCGAGAACGCCATTGAGCTCGACGTGGATGCCCTCGCCGACGGCGAAGACGTCTATGTGGCTGGCATCATGGAACACATTGAAGAAGCTGGTATCCATTCCGGAGACTCGGCCTGTGTCCTGCCGCCCCATAGCGTTGGCCCGGGCTGGGTGGAAGAAATCGAGCGCCAAACCGTGGCCCTGGCTCGAGAACTCGGGGTGGTGGGACTCATGAATGTCCAATTCGCCCTCAAGGACGAGGGTCTCTACATCCTCGAGGTCAATCCCCGCGCCTCGCGCACCGTGCCTTTTGTCTCCAAAGCCACCGGGGTCCCCTTGGCCCGGTTGGCCACCCAGGTCCTTCTGGGGGCGAAACTGCGGGACCTCAACCCCTGGGGCCTGCGCAAAGGCGGCTTTTTTGCCGTGAAGGAAGCCGTGCTCCCCTTCAACCGTTTCCCCGGTGTGGACCCCCTCCTGGGGCCGGAGATGCGCTCCACCGGCGAGGTCATGGGCATCGACCCCTCGGTAGGGATGGCCTTTCTCAAGGCCCAGCTGGCGGCTGGTCAGCGTATCCCCGAAACCGGCACGGTCTTTCTCTCCGTCAACGACCGCGACAAACCAGGCATCGTGGAACCGGCGCGTATCTTCCACTCCCTTGGCTGGACGATCGTCTCCACCCGCGGCACGGCCGCCCATCTCCAGGCCCACGGCATCCCCACCCAGGTCGTCAACAAGGTCTACGAAGGCCGGCCCAATATCGTGGACGCCATCAAAAACGACGCCATCCAGCTCGTCATCAATACCTCCTCGGGGAAGCGCACAAAAGAGGACTCCTCGGAGCTGCGGCGCACTGCTGTGCTCTATGGTCTGCCCTATACGACGAACCTATCTGCCGCCCGAGCCTTGGCCCAAGCCGTGCTCGAGCGCTCGCGCCTGCCGCTCACGGTCTGCAGTCTCCAAGAGTATTTCGGAGGGACGCGGTGATCAAAGAGGCCTGTGGAATCTTTGGGGTCTGGGGCCATCCTGAGGCAGCACGGCTTACCTATTTCGGCCTCTATGCCCTCCAGCACCGGGGCCAGGAGAGTGCCGGCATCGTCACCTGGGATGGCCGCGGCCTGCGCGAACAGCGGGGGATGGGAGTGGTGGCCGATGTCTTTGAGGAAAAACACCTCGGCCACCAGCTCAAAGGCCAGGTGGCCATGGGGCATGTGCGCTACTCCACCACCGGGGCCTCGCTCTTGCGCAACGCCCAGCCCTTTAAAGTGACCTACAAAGGCGTAGACATGGCGGTGGCCCACAACGGCAACCTGGTGAACGCCCGCAGCCTGCGCCAGGAACTGGAAGAAAGCGGCAGCATCTTCCAGACCACGATGGATAGTGAGATCATCCTCCATCTTGTGGCCAGATACTGGAACGGCGGGGACATCGAAGAGGCCGTGGCCGCGGCCTGCAGCCGCATTGCAGGCGCCTTCAGCCTCCTCTTTCTTGTCCAAGGCAAGCTCATTGCCGTGCGCGACCCCTGGGGCTTTCGCCCTCTCTCCCTGGGCCGCATGGGCGATGCCTACGTCCTGGCCTCCGAGACCTGCGCCTTTGACCTCTTGGAAGCGCAGTACCTGCGCACCATTGACCCTGGCGAGATGCTCGTCGTGGAAGACAGGCGCTTCACCTCCCACCGCATCCTCGAGCCCGCTGAGATCCAAGGCAGTTGCATCTTCGAGCTCATCTACTTCGCCCGGCCCGACTCCCTCGTCTTCGACCACGACGTCTATGCCACGCGCAAGCGCATGGGTCAGGTCCTGGCTCGGGAATGCCCAGTGGAGGCCGACTTTGTCATGCCCTTTCCCGACTCCGGGGTCTATGCCGCCGTGGGGTACGCCCAGGCCTCAGGCCTGCCCTTTGAGGCCTGCATGGTGCGCAACCACTACGTGGGCCGCACCTTCATCCAACCCTCCCAGGACCTGCGCGATTTTTCGGCGCGCATGAAGCTCAACCCGGTCAAATCCATGATCCGCGACAAACGCATCGTCATCGTCGAGGATTCCATCGTCCGCGGTACCACCATCCGTACCCGGATCAAACAGCTGCGCGAACTCGGCGCCCGCGAAATCCACATGCGCGTCAGCTGCCCACCCATCCGCTATCCCTGCTTCTACGGCATTGATTTCTCTTCCAAAGGCGAACTCATCGCTGCCCATCATACGGTGGCCGATATCGCCCGCTATCTTGGCCTCGATAGCCTCCACTACCTCACTGTGGGGGGGCTTCTTCAGACCGTGTCCTGCCCCGGAAGCTTTTGCTTGGCCTGCTTCAACGGCGCCTACCCTGTGCCACCAGAGCCCGGGGCCGGCAAATTGGCCTTGGAGTGCTGCGGATGACGACCTCTTCCTGCCCCCAAATTCCTCGTGCTGGCCTGCCGGCAGACCTGGAGCGATGGATCACCCAAGGCCAGGCGGTCCTGAACATCGAAATAGAAGGGCTAGCAGCGGTGCGCGAGACCCTAGACAGTGGCTTTGCCAAGGCCGTCGCCCTGCTAGCTCGTTGCCACGGCCGAGTAGTGGTGACCGGGGTGGGCAAATCCGGTCTCGTGGGACGCAAGATCGCCGCCACCTTGAGCAGCACGGGTACCCCCGCCTTCTTCCTCCACCCGGTGGAGGGGGCCCACGGGGACTTGGGCATGCTGCGCCACGATGACATTGTCTTGGCCATCTCCAACTCCGGCCAGACCCCGGAACTAGTGGCCATTCTCCCCGCCCTGCGCCATCTTGCTGGTGGGCTTATCGCCCTCACCGGTGTCCCGGACTCCCCGCTTGCCCAACAGGCAGATGCCGTCATCCTCGCCCGCGTCCCCCGCGAGGCCTGCCCCCTGGGCGTCGCTCCCACGGCGAGCACCACCGCGGCACTGGCCCTGGGCGATGCCCTGGCCGTGTGCCTCATCGAGGCCAAGGCCTTTGACCTCCAACAATTCCGCACCCTCCACCCCGGTGGGGCCCTTGGCCAACGCCTCGCCCAAACAGTCGCCGACATTATGGTTCAAGAAGACCTGCCGGTCGTGCCGGTAACAGCTTCCCTAGCCGAGGCCATCCAGGAACTGGACCGCCGCCGTCTTGGCTTGGTGGCTGCTGCCGATGACCATGGCCGCCTCGTGGGGATCCTCACCGATGGTGACCTGCGGCGCCTGGTGGCTGCTGGTCCCCTGGAACGCACAGCCCCCCTGGCCCCCTGCCTGCGCCGTGAGCCCGCCACCGTGACCCCGAACACCCGGTGCTGGCAGGCCCTGGAGCTCCTCGAGCGCCGGGCCATTACCGTCCTGCCGGTGGTGGCCGAAGATGGCCGCCTCCTCGGCCTCGTCCACATCCACGACCTCTTGGGCAAAGGTCAGATCAGCTTCCAACGCCTATGACTGACCCTGACGTCTGCCGTCGCTGTGCGGCCATCCACCCCACCTGCTGCCGCCACGCTGCTGGCGAAGAACAATTCTGTTTTCCTTTGCCTGAGGCTGAGTACGCGGCCTTGCGCCGCTTTGGCCTGTCTGAGGAGGCCTTTGCTCGCGAAGCCAATACCGCGGCGTTTGTCCGTCATCTTGCCCGCCTCTTTCCTGGCGCCCCAGTGGACAAGGCTTTCCCCCCGGACAAAAGCCACCGCCGCCTCGCCACCCGCAACGGCGCCTGCACCCTCCTTGGCCCCTCGGGATGCACCCTGCCGCGGCGGCTACGGCCACTGTTTTGTCGCATCTATCCTTTGTGGTATCATGCCACCCAACTGACGGCCTTTGCCAACCCCCACTGCCTCGCGGTCCACGAAGCCCCCTCCCTGAGGCAGCTATGCCGTATCATCGGTACGAATCCAGCAACAGTGAACAAACAGGTAACCCAACTCCGGGGGCTCCTTTTCCCCAAGGACTGAGCCATGCGCGTCCTCCGAATCCTCTTTTTTCTCGCCCTTGCGGGGATGGCTGCCGCCATCGCCAGCGCCTATGCCGTCTACCGGTGGGTGGCTGCCGATCTGCCCGATATGACGAAACTCTCGGACTACACCCCGGCCCTCGCCACCACTGTTCTGGCCCGCGATGGCTCGGTGTTGGGCTACTTCTACCGCGAAAAACGCTTTCTGACGCCGCTATCGCGCATGAGTCCGGCGGTGCCCAAGGCCTTTCTCGCTGCCGAAGACGCAGCCTTCTACTCCCACCCAGGCGTGGACCTCCCGGGCATCCTGCGTGCCGCCATCAAAAACCTCCTTGCCGGGGGGATCGTTCAAGGGGGCAGCACCATCACCCAACAGACAGTGAAGTCCATGCTCCTGAGCCCAGAGCGCAGCTTCGAGCGCAAGATCAAGGAGATGATCCTCGCCTACCGCCTGGAGCGCTTTCTCTCCAAGGACGAGATCCTGACGATCTACCTCAATCAAATCTATCTCGGCGGGCGGGCCTATGGGGTGGAGGCCGCGGCTCGAGACTACTTTGGTGTCTCAGCCAAAGACCTCACCCTGGCCCAGGCCGCTCTCCTCGCTGGTCTGCCCAAGGCGCCAGGCAAGTACTCGCCCTTCGTGAATCCGGAGCGTGCCATCGAGCGGCAGGGCTATGTCCTGGGCCGCCTGTTGGAGCTCGGATGGATCACCCAAGCCGAGTACGAGGCGGCCCGTGCCGAGAAGCTCCACTACCAATCCATGGCCGATCCCTCCTGGAAGCTTGGGGCCTATGCCCTTGAAGAAGTGCGGCGCCAGCTCATTGCCCGTTTTGGCGAGGATCAGGTCCTCACCGGTGGTCTTACGGTGCGCACGAGCATTGACCCCAAACACCAACGCCTTGCAGAGGAGGCCCTGCGCCGCGGACTCATCACTGTCTCCAAGCGCCACGGGTGGTGCGGCCCGGTGGAGACCGTGCCCCGTGAACGCTGGGAGACCTGGCTCACCGAGCACCCGGTAGGCGGGCTCACCCCGGGGACCCGCGTCCTCGGGCTCGTGACTGCCCTGGACAAGGCCGGTGCCCGGGTGCGTCTCGGGGACCACAGTGGCGTGGTGCTGGCCAAAGACCTCGGTTGGGTCCGCAAGCTCGACCCCGCCCTCCCCCCAGAAACGGCTAAACGCCTGCGCCAGGCCCCGCTCCAGCCCGGGGACGTCGTGTGGGTGCGGGTCAGCGGCCCAAGCCAGGGAGGGGTCTTTCCCCTCTCCCTCGAACAAGACCCTGGCGTGGAAGGGGCCCTCGTTTCCCTTGATCCGCGCAGCGGCGAGGTCCTCGCCTTGGTGGGCGGCTATGACTTCTTCCGCAGCCAATTCAACCGCGCCACCCAGGCCAAGCGCCAGCCAGGCTCGGCCTTCAAGCCCATCGTCTACAGTGCTGCCCTCGACCACGGCTTTACAGCAGCCAGCATTGTCCTCGATGCCCCGGTGGTGATTGAAGATGGCAGCGACACCCTCTGGAAACCAGAAAACTTCGAAGGCAATTTCTACGGTCCCACCCTACTGCGCACCGCCCTCGTCAAATCCCGCAACCTGGTGACGGTGCGCGTGGCCCAGCGCATCGGGGTGGAAACCATCATCGCCCGCGCCCGAGCCATGGGAATCACGGCTGAATTGCCCCCCTATCTCTCCATGGCCCTGGGGGCCATCGAGGTCACCCCTCTCAATCTCTGCCAGGCATACACCGCCTTTGCCCGCCTTGGCACGCGTGTTGCCCCGCGGCTCATCCTCGAGGTCACCTCCCCCTGGGGGGAGACTTTGCACACCGAACCCCTTACCCCCACCGAGGCCATGACGCCCCAAACCGCCTACGTCATGGTCCACATGCTCCAAGGGGTGATCCAAGAAGGTACGGCCACCGCCGCCAAGGTCTTAGGCCGGCCCTTGGCTGGCAAGACGGGGACCACCAATAACGAGCAAGACGCCTGGTTTATCGGCTTCTCGCCCTCTCTGCTCACCGGGGTGTGGGTGGGCTACGACCAGGTGCGGCCCATGGGCAAACACGAGACCGGCGCCCAGGTGGCCCTGCCCATTTGGATTGACTACCGCCGTCAGGTGGAGCCCGACTACCCAATCCAAGACTTCGAGGTCCCAGAAGGTATCACCTGGGTGGCCGTAGACCCCCTCTCGGGGCAGCCCACAGGAAGCGGTGGCCTGCTGTTGCCCTTTGTGAACGGCACTGTCCCCAACGCCACCAGCGAGCTTCCCCTCGACGCCCCCATCGGCAGCGAAGGCGAAGACCTCCTCAAACAAATCTTCTAGCGATGCCTGTCCCCCTCCTTGCCCTCCTTCAGGCAGAAGCCCGCCTCCTCTGGGACAAATCCTTCCGCGCCTGGCTTGCCTTGCTCAAGGTCCTCCTGCCGACGGTCGTGCTCGTCAAACTCCTCCAGGACGCCGGGCTCATCCCCTGGGTGGCGGCGCCCCTTACCCCCCTTATGGCCCTCCTCGACCTCCCGCCTGCCCTCGGCCTGGTCTGGGCAACGGCCATGCTCAACTCCATCTACGGCGGCCTGGCGGTCTTTGCCACCCTGGCCCCGGAGCTCCACCTCACTGCCCGGCAGGCCACGACCCTGGGTATCCTCATCCTCCTCGCCCACTCCCTGCCCGTGGAGCTTCAGGTGGCACGCCTGGCCGGCGCCCGGCCCTCGTGCCAATTTCTTCTTCGCTTCCTTGGGGCAATCGCCCTAGCCTGGAGCTTCACTGCCACTGCCCAGAGCCTGGGAGTCCTCCAGGCCTTGGCCCCCCTGGACTGGCTCCCCACCCCCCCTGACCCAAGCTGGACCGCCTTTGCCGCCAACCAGGCCCTGAACCTGCTCGGAATCCTCGGGATCATCTGCACCCTAACGGCTGGCATGCGCCTGTTGGATGCCTTGGGTCTCACCCGATTGGCGGTGCGACTCCTTGCCCCGCTTCTGCGCGCCATGGGCATCGGCCCCGAAGCCGCCCTGATCACAGTCGCTGGCACAGTCCTTGGCCTCTCCTACGGCAGCGGCCTCATCCTTGCCGAGACTGCCTCTGGCCGCCTCACCCCTCGAGATACCGTCGCCGCACTCTCCCTCATGGGCCTCTCCCATGCGGTTATCGAAGACACCCTGCTTTTGAGCTTGATCGGCGGCCATGCCTCCGGCCTACTCTGGGCCCGTCTGGCCTTTGCCTTCGTGGTGACAGCGGCCCTCACCCGGATCATGGCGGCCTTGCCAGAAACCTTACTCCTACGCTGGTTTGCCCGACCGCCCGCGGCGGTACTCCACACCCCTTCAGGCTGCCCCCATTGCCGTCCGCCGGAGGCCCCATGAGCCGCCGCAAACCCGTGCTCGTGCGCCTCACCAACAACCTTGGCCTCGGTGGGGTCCAACGCCGCCTGCGCGACCTCCTCCCTCGCCTTGCTGAACATTTCGAGGTCCATGCCATCACCTACAAAGACCGTGGGGTGTTCTTCGAAGAGCTCCGCGACCTCGGCATCACCACCCATTTTTTGCCGCGACGCGCCCCGGCAATCCTGCGTCTCGCGCATTTCTTCGCCCGTCTGCAGCCCACCATCGTCCATACCCATTCCTATGGCGGCAACATCCTTGGCCTGCCCGCGGCCCGGCTCGCCGGGGTCCCGGTGCGGGTCGGCCACGTGCACACCGCAGATCTCCACTGGTACGCCAAAAGCCCTTGGCGCCGCCGCCTTCAAGCACGCAAAGAGGCCCTCATCCACCGCACGTGCACCCAACGGGTGTGTTGCGTCTCGGAAGAGGCCCGGCACGCCTTTCTTACCGGCACCGGCCTGCCACCGACCATGGCCGTCGTCCTCGAAAACGGCATCCCTCGGCCTTTGGCCTCCAAGCCCCCCCTGCCGCCAGAAACCCTGGGCGTCCCGCCAACAGCACGAATCCTGGGGGTGGTGGGCCGTCTTACCCCAAATAAACGGTTCGAGGATGCCGTGGATTGGTTCGCTGCCACCCCACCGGAGCACCATCTCGTAGTCGTCGGCCCAGGAGACCCTGCCCCCCTTTTCGCCCGAGCCAGGGACCTCGGGGTTGCCGAACGCGTCCACTACCTTGGCCCGCAAAACGATATGGCCGCAGTCTATGCGGCCCTGGATCTACTCCTCTTTCCCTCGCCCCCAGGGGTGGAGGGCATGCCCGGGGTGGTCCTCGAGGCCCTGGGTGCTGGCGTGCCTGTCCTTGCCCGCACCAGCGCCCCGCTGCGCGAAATCCAACCCGTGGCCCCGCATCTGGTCTTCCTCCACCCCCATGCCCCGGTGGCGAAGCAAATCGAGATGGCCCAAGCCTTGCCCCGTGCGGACCTGACGGCCTTTTGGGCACGCTTTTCCCTCGAGGCCATGGTGGCGCGGACCCTCGCCCTCTACGAGGAACTCCTGCGCCAGGAGGGTCGCGCATGAGACTCGCCCTGGCCAATGCCACCCACAAATGGGGCGGGGTCAAAAGCTGGAGCCTCGATGTGGCCGCCGGACTTTTGGCCCGCGGCCACGAAATCCTCGTCCTCGCCCGACAAGGAGAGTTTCTGCACCGCGCCAAGGCCCTAGGCTGCCAGACCGTGGCCTTGAACTTCGGACCAGATTACAATCCGCGTGCCATCCTCCAGGCCGCAGCCGAGCTGCGCGCCTTCCGAGCGCAGGTCGTCATTGGCAACGTGGGCAAAGACCTGCGCACCGTGGGCCTGGCGGCCCGCCTCCTCGGCATTCCGGTGGTCCACCGCGTGGGCCTGGCCGGCGACGTGCGCCCTGGGCTGGCGGCCTGGCTTGACGCCTGGCTCCTGCGGCCTCACCTCCTTGCCCCCTGCGAACACGTCCTGCACGGCGTACGCCAAAACCCGGCCATGCAGCGCCTCGCTGGCACTGTCATCCGCACTGGCAAAGTACCCGGCCCACGGCCAAGCAGAGGCCAGAGCCCGTGCCTGCGCATCGTCTCCGCCAGCCAGCTGACTCCTGACAAGGACCACGCCACCGCCCTCCATGCCCTAGCAACGCTTCGCCGCGACGGGATTGCCTTCCACTACGACGTCCTCGGCACCGGCCCCCTCGCCCCCACCCTCCCCCAGCTCGCCCAGGACCTCGGCCTCCAGGAATGCGTAACCTGGCACGGCTTTGTGGCCGACGTACCGGCCCAGCTGGCACAGGCAGACATCCTGCTTCTACCCTCGCGCAGCGAAGGCCTGCCCAATGCCCTGCTCGAGGCCATGGCCGCTGGCCTGGCGGCCGTGGCCCGAAACGTTGGGGGGATTGCCGAAATCTGGCCCAAATCGGCTCCTTGGCTCCTCCTTGCACCCGATGCCCCAGCCGAGGCCTTTGCCGCGGCTCTGCGCCGCCTCGCTGGCCTCTGCCCCGAAGACTTCTGCGCCCTGCGCCAAGCCTTCTGGCAGGCCCTGCCCAGCCGCGAGACCATGCTCGATGCCCTGGAGGCCTTTTTGCTCGACCACAGAGGCGTCTTATGACCCCCCAACGGCTTACGGTCTTCCTGGCCGTTGCCGCGGCCCTCACCGCAGCCCTCAAGCCTGGCTGGATAGACACCGTGGCGGTGGCAAGTCTCCTTCCCCTGGCCTGGGCCAGGGCGCGCCGCGAGCTCCCTCGTGGCTTCTTTCGAGACCCGGTGTTCCTCGGCCTGACGGCCTTTGCCGGCGTCGTCCTCCTCCAAGCCCTCCTGGGACGGAGCGCTCCTGCCACCCTCGGCGCCGTCGGCCGGGCCGCGGCCTTCTGGGGCTTGGGCAAATTCCTTGCCCTGAGCTATCCCCACCGGCTGCTGCGCGGCTGGCAGGTCTTTGCCCTTGGCATCCTCGTCCTTGGGGGAGGCAGTTGGCTTTTGCTCCAGATCGGCCTTCTCGCGCCACCGGGGCTCAATTTTGACAGTATCCCCCGCGCCGCGCTCTTCTTTGGGATCGCCTTCCTGGCTGCCCTCGCCCCTTGCCTGGCGGCAAACCACCTGCCCCCCTGGGGCCCCACCCTCCTTTTGGCCCTGCTGCTGGTAAGCACAGGTCGGCGGGCAACCCTCGTCGCTGTTACCGTGGCAGCCCTCATTTGGGTGCGTCGGCCTCTCCACGCCGTGGCCGTGGGCAGCATCGCCGTGGCCATGGCCACCGCGGTCCTCCTCTCCGGCCAAGCAGGGCGCTTTATGGAAGGGTTCTCCCTTCACAGCCCCTCTACCTATGAACGGGTGGCAGTGTGGTCCGCAGCAAGCCACCTGTTTGTCGAGCATCCCCTGCTGGGCTGCGGGTTCAAAACCTTCAAGACCAAGGCGAGTCCCCACGTGGAGGCCTTCCGCGCTGCCCATCCAGCGGCCCACACCCCAGAGCGCCTTGACGACGCCCACAACCTTGTCCTCCACCTCGCCGCAGAAACCGGTATCCTCGGCCTTGGCGCCATCTTGGCGGCCTTCATTGCCCCCCTTGCGGCCATCTGGCGCCACCGCGCCGACCCCACCGCCGCCCTCCTCGGCAGCCTCGGCATTCTTCTTTTGCTCCACCTCCAACTCCACATGCACCTTTTCTCGGGCAATGTGGCAGCCATCACCTTCACCATCCTCGGCCAGACCACCGGCCTCCTCGCCGCCCGCACCAACGAGGCGACCCCATGAGCCAGAAGATTGCGCATATCCTCTACCTGGCCGCCTCCCGCCTGCCCTCGCGCCATGCCAATAGCATCCAGGTGGCGCACATGCTCCATGCCCTCTGCCACCACGCTCACCAGGTCACCGCGGTCTTGCCTGCCACCTGGCGTGGCCTGTGGGCGTGGGGCCGAGGGCACCTCTTTGCCCCGTACGGCCTCTCGCTGCCTGCCAACCTGCGCCTGCGCCTGCGCAGCCTCCTCCATCCTTCGCGCTTTGAGACCGTCGCCCCGCGCCGTCTTCCTCAGGCCGACCTTATCTTCACTCGCAGCGCCCCGGCCGCCCTAGCCCTGGCCGCGGGACAGACCCCCGTTGTCTTCGAATCCCATGACCCGGCCCGCGACGAAGCCAAGGTCGGGATATCCCGCCTTGTGGCCGCGCTTCACCACGACCGCTGCGGCCTTGTGGCCATCTCCACGGCCGTGGCCCAAGTCTATCGTGATGCTGGACTGCCGGCAGAGCGTGTCTTCGTGGCCCCGGACGCCGTGGACCGCGAGCGCTTCTCCCAAGCCCGCGGCGGCGGTATCGCCCGGCTCTTTGGCCCCCAGAGCCGACCAATTGTTCTTTACTGTGGCTCGCTGCAGCCCGGCAAAGGGGCGCGGTTTCTCGCCCGCATCGCCCCCCTCTTGCCCGAGGCCAGTGTGGCCATCGTGGGCGGAAGCCCCGAGGAAAGTGCCGCCATCGCCACCGCGCACCCTGCGACCAATCTCCTCCTCCACCCCGCCATCCCCCACGCCGAGGTGCCAGACCTCCTCGCCGACGCCACGGTCCTTGTCCTGCCCTACACCGGCACGGATCGCATCGCCGCGGCCATGAGTCCGCTCAAACTCTTCGAGGCCCTGGCCAGCGGCATCCCGCTGGTGGCCGCCGACCTTCCGGTACTGCGAGAAGTCCTCACCCCTGACACCGCCTTCTTCTTCCCGCCCGGCGACGGACCCGCCTGTGCCACGGCCATCCACACCGCCCTCCAGCTTTCTGCCGCGGAGCGTGCTGCCTGGCGGGCACGCGCCTCCGCCGCCGCCTGGAGCTGGCAGGATCGGACGCAGGCGATCCTCGGGTGGTGGCAGGGACACTGACAAATAATCAAGCACCTTACCGCCGCCTTGAGCCGTCCTCCTCGAGGGCGTCTCGTTTTCCCTATCTCAACGCCTTGCCGAATCTCGCCTCCCGCTGGCATCTCTTCTGCCAGAAAGACAGCGGCTCCTCCCACAGGGCCTACAAATCCAAGCCGTAGGCTGTCCAGCCAGCCGCTGGAATCAAGCCGCCACGACCGCAGCACCGTCCGCGCCCCAGGCGTCCAGGTCCTGGAGGTAGGCGTGGAGTTTTCGAAGACAAAGCGCCAGATCGTCGGCTGGG
>CALKRN010000008.1 GCA_937989665.1 uncultured Desulfomicrobiaceae bacterium
AGCTGATGTTGGCCGCCTTGCAGCTGAGCCAGCCCAAGGCCAACCCAGAAGCCCTGGCGCAGCTCTGGGTCGATCGGCTCCTGCTGCTGGGCCGGGGCCTTGCTCACGAAGGTCAGGCACTGACCACCCGCGAGGCCATGCTCCCGCGCGCCATCGAGATCGCCGCGGCCTTTCTGAGCCAAACCCTGCCCACCTGGAAGCGCTTGGGGGTGGTCTAGGCAGATCGCCAACGATGGGGCGCAAGCATCGCTGTCCCTGCCCACCTGGTGGCGCTGCGGGGAAGTGGCTGGACACGCGCCCTCCGGAAGACCCGCCGGGGCAAACGCAGTATCCACCCACGGGTGTACCCGCCACAACGAACCCGATGCCCCGATGTTGCGCGGCATCCGGATGCGTGATCCACCACGGATGGCGCCATGCCGGCCGCAGGGCCCGGCGGCAGGGGCCCACTTTGGCACCATGGATCTTCGTTGCCTTTGGCCTGGCTCCGCTCCTCCAAGAGCAAACACCCCCGATGCGGCCTCCACAAAATGCGTGCGGACAGGAGAAGACCTCGGCGCCCTGCGCTGCGGAGGAAAAAAACCTGCCATGATCAAGACAATGCCCCTCACCAATTTCCTGCGGCAGCGTCCGCGCCGAGAGGGCTGCGCGCGGCCGCAAGAGGCCATGCGCCACGTGGCGCGGGAGCATTTTCCGGCATGAACATTGTCTGCATCCACCAGAATTTCCCCGGCCAGTTCAAGCATTTGCCCCGGCCCACCTGCGGACATATCCTGTGGTGGGACGCACCGCAGCTTGCCGAAGCCACGGGAGGGCAGTAGAGACCGTGGCCAAGGAGGGCCAACCAATGGAACTGATGGACGCCTTACGCACCGCCATCCAGGAATGGATCGTGCCGGAGCTCGACAAGATCCGGCTGGAGAATGCCGAGATCCGCTCTACGTAGCAGCGTACCAACCAGTACTTGAGTAAGGCCCCCTTATCTTGAGGGGAGACTGATGAATACGATCCCGAAGCGCTTGGGCAAAGATCCCCTCATTGAGGCCCTCTGGCAGATGCAGTTCGACAGCCCCAATGCGGGCGATGCCTTGCCAGGGCTCCTGTATGCCAAGCTGCGCCAGCAGTACCCAAGCCTGCAGCTCCATCGTTTGCCCACAGCAGAAATTCCCGCGGCAGTGGCACAATTCGATCCCAATTTGCGCCTTGCCGCCAAGGTTCGTCTCGAAGCGACGGACGCACCGTTCCTTTGGCAGGTTGGCGATCGGGTCGTCACTCTCAATTGCCGCAAGCCGTATGTGGGCTGGAGACACTTCAAAACAGCAATCCTTGACCTCATCCAGACGATCGAGGGCAGCGGCCTCCTGCCGCGGCCATCACGCCATTCGCTGCGCTACATCAACCTGCTGACGCTGGATTCGCCGCCAGACATCTCTGTCCTGCAGCTCACTTTGCAGATTGGCGCCCGTGCCATCGTCAAGCTGCCACTGCAGATGCGAGTCGAATTGCCCGACGCTGCGTATGTGCATGTTATCCAAATTGCGACCCCGGCCCGAGTGCGGTTGCCAGAAGGCATTCACGAGGGCAATGTGGTCGATATCGAGACTCAAAATGTCGACGCACCCGGCAGTTGGGACGAAGTGCGTTACCAACTAGAAGGCTTGCATGAGCGCTCCAAGCAGCTTTTCTTCGCGCAACTGCTCACGCCCCAAGCCATCCAGGCGCTAGATCCGGAGTACTGAGATGCTGGCCACCACGAGATTCGAGAATCTTCAGCCAGATTGGAATGCAGTCACGTTGCGAGTGCCTTGGGGAGGGGCTGGCGATACATCACAAACGATGATCGAACATTACGATACAGGCGGTTACCGTGCGGGCAATGCCACGACCACCGGGCTGGTCGCGGAACGCAGTATCGCAAGTTTAGGCTGGACGGCGGCCGAGGCATTGGAGACGTATTTGCGTTTGCGAACCTTCGCCGAGGACTGGGATGCACCCGGCATGGAGGTCTACGATGACCTATAAGCGGGGTGACGTCGTACTGATCCGCTTTCCAAACTCGGACCTCAAAACCTACAAAAAACGTCCAGCCCTCGTGGTACAGGGGGATGGTCTGCACACCGGACTTTCTCAGCGGATCGTTGCGCTGATCACTTCGAATCTCAATCGGACAGGACCAACCCGCGTCACCATCCTGCAGAGCGAGCCGGCAGCACAAACCATGGGGTTGCAGACGGATTCCGTGATCGTGGCGGACAATCTGGCGACCGTGCTGGATCGGGAGATCGAGAAAGCCATTGGACACTGCCCAGTGATGCCGCAAATTGATCAGGCTTTGAAACTGGCATTGGGATTGAGCTGAAGCACTAACGGTCATCCAAGTAAGGGACACCCACTTATTTTTAACGCCCCCTTCCCATTGGGCGTGCGCTATGCGCCGCCTGCGGCGAACTTGTCTCGGTCACCGATACACTCTGGGATCCCGTGGTCTCTCGCCCCGTGCGGCGGGCCTTTCTTTCAGTCAGCACCGGCGAAGGCTTCGAGCCCTATCATCCCCTGGATTGCTTCGCCCCTGCGGGGCTCGCAATGACGGGAAAAACGCGGGAGGTCGCAGTGACGGAAAGGGGGAAACGTCATGGCGAGGCACCCCTCTTTCCGTCATTGCGAGGGGGGGGAAACCCCCGAAGCAATCCATGGCGGCGGTGCCCTCAGTACACCCGCTGGACAACTCCAAAGCTTGCCGAAGCCACGGGAGGGCGGTAGAGACCGTGGCCAAGGAGGGCCAACCAATGGAACTGATGGACGCCTTACGCACCGCCATCCAGGAATGGATCGTGCCGGAACTGGACAAGATCCGGCTGGAGAATGCCGAAATCCGAACCATGCTGCAGCTCACCAACAAGCGCCTGGACGACATGCATCTGCAGCTCGTGGACCAAAGCCGTCGCATCGACGAGACCAACAAACGAATCGACAAGATCCACGATGACCTCCTCGGTCGCATCGACGAAACCAACAAACGAATCGACAAGATCCACGATGATCTCCTCGGTCGCATCGACGAGACCAACAAACGGATTGATGAGACCAACAAACGAATCGACAAGATCCACGATGACCTCCTCGGTCGCTTCGACGAAACCAACAAACGGATTGACGAAACCAACAAACGGATTGACGAAACCAACAAACGAATCGACAAGATCCACGATGACCTCCTCGGTCGCTTCGAACGGGGGAACGCCAATCTATTGGAACGTTACGACGCGATAACTAAGCGGTTGGATCAGCTCTATACAATCGTCGTGCGTCGGGAAGAACATGCCAAGTTGGAAAGCCGTGTCGCCCGCCTCGAGAATATAGTTGACGAATTGCGGCAGCGCCTAGCGGCCTGAATCGATGCAAGTCCCGAGGATGGAACTATGCCGCTCTCTCCCTGAACCCCCGGTGGAGTGAAAAGACGAGCACCGTTTTTCCCTCGTAAGCATCCACGGCATCGAGGTCACACCATCGCGACACTGCCCAAACCCGCTGCGAGCGGATGGTGCGCACCTCGTTTTCCAAGGAGGCCCCCATGCCCACCACCCCCGCCGATATCTCATGGGATGACCTCAAAGGAGTGGGAGATTACCACTTCATGACCAAAGTTCGAGAATGCTCTTCTTCTCTCTTCCGTTTTCTCTCTTTCTCGATTATCGACTCTCCATCGTTTTTTTTATAACCCCCTGGAGGTCCTCATGAAACGATGTCTTGCTCTCGTGGCCATGGTGAGCGCCTTCTTGTTCGCCACCACCGCTCTAGCACAAACCATCAAAATTGGCTTCAATCTCTCGCTGACCGGCGACATCCCCAAGGTGGGTGAGGCATCCAAGTTTGCGGCAGAAATGCTCAAGGAAGAAATCAACAGTAAAGGCGGTTTGGATGTCGGCGGCAAAAAATATCTGCTTGAATTTATTTACGAAGACAATGAGTCCAAGGCCGAGTCAGCCGTCGCTGCGGCCCTCAAGCTCATCGAGCAGAACAAGGTCCTCGCCATGGTGGGCCCCAACTCCAGTAAACAGGCCATCCCAGCGGCTCAGCAGGCCAACGACCTGGAAACGCCCATGATCTCACCGTGGTCCACCAACCCCGCCACCACCCTTGACCGGCCATGGGTCTTCCGCGCCGCCTTCCTCGACCCCTTCCAAGGGCCCATTGCCGTGGACTTCGTCAAAAAACAGTTTGGCGCCAAAACTGCGGCCGTGCTCTTTGCCCTAGACAACGACTACTCCAAAGGCCTGGCCGAGATCTTCCGTGACGAGTTCCAGAAAAAAAACGGCCCGGGGTCCATCAAGGCCTTTGAATCGTACGCGAGCAAAGACCAGGACTTTAGCGCCCAACTGACAAAGATCATCGCCGCCAAACCGGATGTCATCTTTCTGCCCAACAACTACAACGAAGTGGCCCTCATCGTGAAGCAGGCCCATGACCTGGGTTGGAAAGGCCCGTTCATGGGCGCCGACGCCTGGGGTAGTGCCGAGCTCATGAAGCTGTGTGGCAGCGATTGCATTGGCCACTACTTCTCCACCCACTATGCCGCTGCTGGCGCCAAAGGCGATACGAAAGCCTTCATTGACCGCTACAAGGCCAAGTACGGCTATGAGCCAGACGACGTCGCTGCCCTGACCTGGGATGCCGTGCGCATCGTGCTCACTGCCATCCAGAATGCCGGCCAACTCACCGGCGATCTCCGCAAAGACCGCAAGGCCATCCGCGATGCCATGGCCTCCATCAAGGAGTTCCCCGGCATTACGGGCACCATGAAGTTCAACGACCAGGGCGACCCCATCAAGTGCGCGGTCGTGGTCAAGATCGCCGAAGACGGCCAGTTCACCTTTGCTGAATCCGTGTGCCCCTAAGCCTTTGCCTGCGGCCCGAAGCTCGCTTTCGGGCCGCATTGCCTTTTGCGGCGCTTCCACGTAGCGAGAGCCGTCGCGCTCGAACCCGTCCCAAGGAGGCCCCGTGTTCGATTCCTTCCTTCAAAATATCTTCAACGCCCTGCAATGGGGAAGCTTTTATTCCCTCATCGCCCTGGGCTACACCCTAGTCTACGGCGTCCTGCGGCTCATCAACTTTGCCCATGGCGATATCTTCATGGTGGGGGCCTATATCGCCTTTTTCGTGGCCACGACCTTCCTCGGCTATGCCCTCTCGCCCACCGCGGCCCTGGCCCTCACCGTGCCGCTGACCATGCTCCTCACCGCTGCCGTAGGGGTCACCATCGAGCGAGTTGCCTATCGCCCCTTGCGGCGCAAAGGAGCCAACCGCCTCTATGTCGTCATTACGGCCCTTATGTGCGGACTTATCCTGGAAAACGGCAACCTGGCCCTGCTGGGAGCCAGCCGCAAAAGCTTCCCCCAACTCCTCGATAAAACCGTCTATACCCTCGGCCCCGTCAGCCTCACCAACCAAAAACTCGCGGTAATCGCCTGCACCATCCTCGTCTTTGTCTTCCTCCAATTCGTGGTCACCAAGACCAAAATCGGCATGGCCATGCGCGCCATCTCCTACGATAAATTCGCCGTCCCCCTCATGGGGATCCCTCTGGATACGATCATCCTGTTTACCTTTGTCCTAGGTTCCTCCTTCGCCGGCCTTGCGGGCTTGCTTTTTGCCCTCTCCTATCCGGTGCTTGACCCCTACATGGGCGCCCTCGTGGGCTGGAAGGCCTTTATCTCTGCCGTGGTCGGCGGCATCGGTGATATCCGCGGCGCCTTTGTGGGCGGGTTTCTCCTCGGCTTTGTGGAGATCCTTGTCGTTGCCTTTTTCCCCTCCACCTACCGCGAACTCATCGCCTTCACCATTTTGCTTCTTATCCTCTACCGCAAACCCACCGGCATCTTTGGCATCGCCGGGACGACCAAAATCTAACGCCAGGAGTCTCTCATGTCCCGTGCCACTGCCCCACTCCTGACGATCCTCGGACTTACCACCGTTATCCTCCTTGCCCAATGGGAGGTCATCGACTCGTATGTGCAAACAGTGCTCATGTTCATTGGCGTCAATATCATCCTCTCTACAAGCCTCAACATCGTTAACGGCGCTATGGGAGAATTTGCCTGCGGCCATGCTGGATTCATGGCGGTGGGGGCATATGTTTCGTCAATCCTCAACATTATGCTCTTTACCAACGATAAAAACTTCGGATGGGAACTCCTCCCACCTGAAATGACCATAGTCCTCTTTCCCATAACCCTGCTTATTGGCGGTATTGCTGCTGCTATAGCAGGACTGCTCGTCGCTATTCCATCCTTCAAGACGCGCGATGACTACCTGGCCATCATTACGATTGCCGCCAATTACATCATCATCAGTACCCTCATTAACATAGAGAGCATTGGCGGTCCCAGGGGATTTATGGGCATGAAAAAGATCGTCTTTGCCATGCAAGATACCCTCAATATCCCGTGGATGATCCTCTGGGTGGGGGTCTTTACAACCCTCACCGTGGCGGCCATCCGGCGGCTTATGTCCTCTACCCTGGGCAAAGCCATCATTGCCATCAAACAAGATGAAGTGGCTGCAGAGATCATGAGCATCAACACCAACCGTATGAAATTGGTGGCCTTCATGTTCTCCAGCGGCTTAGCCGGCATTGCCGGCGGGCTCTTTGCCCACATCCTCGGCTACATCAATCCCAACTCCTTTGGCATCCTCAAATCCACTGAGTGCCTTGTCATGGTCTATCTCGGCGGCATGGGATCGCTATCCGGCGCAGTCCTCTCGGCGTTCATCTTCACCCTTTTGCTCGAGGCCCTGCGCTTTCTCATTCCAGCCATCGACACTGTCCTCCACTGGGTCCACCTTTTGCCCGCTGGCTATGAACTCTCCCAAGTATGGAAGTGGGTCCTCATCCCGCTGCTCCTCATCCTCCTCATGCAGTTCCGTCCAGAAGGCATCATGGGGAATCGAGAACTCTCCGATGTCTTCCCGCGCCTCAAACGCTATTTTTCCTTCAGCTAGGGAGATGCCTCTGCCATGCCCCTGCTCCAAATCTCTGGCCTTACCCAACACTTCGGAGGGCTTTGCGCCCTCTCTGACTTCTCCATTACCTTTGAAGGCCGGGAACTCATGGGCCTCATCGGCCCCAACGGCGCCGGCAAGACAACGGTGTTCAACCTCGTCTCTGGGTTTTACACCCCCTCGGCGGGCGAGATCATCTTCAAAGGCGAACGCATTAATGGGTTGCGTCCCCATGCCATCACCCTGCGCGGCATTGCCCGGACCTTCCAGAATATCCGTCTATGGCACGACATGACCGTGCTGGAAAACATCCAGCTCGCCCAGCATGGCACCCTGGGCTATGGGCTCTGGGATGCCTTTGCCCGCACCGGGCGCTACCGGAGGCGTGAGGCGGCCATCACCGCCTGGTCGTGGGAGGTCCTTGAGGCCCTCAACCTGCGTGAGGTTGCCCACGAGCGCCCGCGCAACCTGCCCTACGGCGTGCAGCGCCGCGTGGAAATCGCTCGCGCCCTGTCCACCCGCCCCTCGCTGCTGCTCCTCGACGAGCCCGCCGCTGGCCTCAGTTCCGCTGACGTGCGCCACCTCATCGAGCTCATCCGCTGGATCCATACGGAATTCCCCATCACCATCTGGATGATCGAACACCAAATGGACGTGGTCATGAACCTCTGCTCGTGGATCAAAGTCATCGACTTTGGCGTCACCATCGCCGAGGGCACGCCGAAGCAGATCCAATCCCATCCCGACGTCATCAAAGCCTACCTGGGAGATGAGGTCCTTGCATGCTAACGGTCACCAATCTCGTTGTCCGCTACGGCACCATTGAGGCATTGCACGGCATCTCCTTTACGGTGCAGCGAGGAGAAATTGTCACCCTTATTGGCGCCAATGGCGCCGGCAAGACGACGACCCTCCACGCCATTGCCCGCATCGCCCCGCCCGAAGGCCCCCGAGTCGTGGCTGGTGACATCCAGTTTGAAGGCAAGAGTATCCTTGGCATGGAGGCCCATGCCGTCGTGCGCGACCTCCATATGGCCCTGGCCCCGGAAGGTCGCCACATCTTTGGCAACCTCACGGTGGAGGAAAACCTCACCCTGGCCACCTATGCCCGCCAGGACACAGCGCGCATAGCCCAGGACCTGGACCTCGTCTTCCGCCTCTTTCCTCGCCTGGCCGAGCGTCGCCGCCAACGCAGCGAGTCCCTTTCCGGCGGCGAACAGCAGATGCTCGCTGTGGGCCGGGCACTCATGACCGGCGCCACCTTCCTTATGCTCGATGAGCCGAGCATGGGCCTGGCCCCGCTCCTCATGTACGACATGTTCCGCGCCTTGCGCGAGCTCAACGCCCAGGGGATGACTATCCTCCTCATCGAGCAAAACGCCCGGGTGGCCCTCTCCTTTGCCCACCGCGGCTATGTCCTCGACACAGGGGAGATCACGGCCCAGGGCACAGCCGCAGAACTCATGGCCAATCCAGAAGTCAAAAAGGCATATCTCGGCGGCTGATGATGACGAGGATTATCCTTGGCATAGCAAGACGGTATCACATCTTCCCTTCGATGCCTCGATGATGACGACCATTGTCCTTATTGGCATGGCAGGTGCTGGCAAAACGACCGTAGGCCGAGCCTTGGCCCACCACTCGGGCTGGGCCTTCGTGGACACGGATGCCCTGCTTGCGGCCTGGTGGGGAGCACCACTGCAGGCAGTTCGGGACCGCCTGGGCCTGGAGGGCTTTCTGGACGCCGAGGCCGACGGCATCCTCCGCCTGGGGGTACACCGCGCCGTGGTGGCCACAGGCGGCAGCGTCGTCTACCGGCCTCAGGCCATGGCCCATCTCGCCCACAATGGGTATATCGTCCACCTGGACGCCCCCCTCGAAGTCATCCGCGCTCGGATCACGGATGCAGCCTCCCGAGGCCTGGCCATCCGCCCAGACCAGAGCCTTGAAGACCTTTACGCAGAGCGGGCCCCGCTCTACGGGCGCTTTGCCCAACTCCGAGTGGATACAGCCACCACCCCCCCAAAAAAGGCCGCGGCCATGATCTGGGACCAATTTCAAGCCTTGGAAAAAACATGAACTCCCGCGCCCTTACCCGCCTTGCTGCCCTCTATCTCCAAATGGACGAGGCCTACCACCAGGCGGCCCAACTTGTGGGTCTCTCCTGCGACGGCTGCACTGACAATTGCTGCACCAGCTATTTCCAGCACCATACCTATATCGAATGGGCCTATCTCTGGCAGGGAATAGACCAACTCCCCGAGGCCCTTCGCCAGCGCGTCCTGGGCCGTGCTCGCCGAGCCGTAGCCGAGGCCCAAAACGCTCTTGCCCAAGGGCAACGCCCCGAAGTCATGTGCCCGCTCAACGAAGAAGGCCGCTGCACCCTCTACGCCCACCGCCTCATGATCTGCCGGCTCCACGGCGTACCCAACCGCCTGCGCCGCCCCGATGGCCGAGTCTTCACCTTCCCCGGATGCTGGAAAAGCCAGGCCCGCTGGGCCGAAGCGCCCAACGTCCCTGTCCTCGACCGCACCCCTTTCTACCTGCAGCTCGTGGAACTCGAGCAGGCCTTTGTGGGCAGCGAGCGCTACCGCCTGCCGAAGGTGGACCTCACCCTAGCAGAAATGCTCGTCGCCGGACCTCCATTTCAGGAGGCTACCCATGACCGCTAATGGGCTTCCCCTTGCCCCCAACGCCAACCATCCCGCTCCCCCAGGCAGCCCTAACCATCTCAGGCGCAACGCCGTGGCGCCGCAGGTGGAGGAAAACGGCGCGAGGCCAGGTCCCAAAACCCTCAGGCCGCAAGCCCCCCGCCGCCGAGGCCCGATCCTGGCGGGCCTTGGCCTCCTCATGCTCGCGGCCTGCGCCCACCTAAGCGTCATCCACCTGACCAAGGCCCCTTGGGCCCCTGGCCAGGACACCACCATCACCACCCGCCATTGGACCTTTTCCTTCCGTGGAGAATACGACAACGGCCGCATTGTACTGCGTGGCATGGCCCTGCGCCGTGAGGACGAAGTCCCCCCCTGGGCAGTCTGGGCCCAAGACCTCTGGATCCAGGCCTATCTCAGCGATGCCTCGGGCCGGGTCCTTGCCTCGGACCTGCGCCTCTACCTGCCTCTTGATATCCGCGCCGGCGTGCCCTTGGAGTTCCATTTGGCCCCGGCCAACGTCGGTGCGAGCGGTCCCTTGGCCATCTCCTTTGGCTACCGCATGGAACTGACCGCGGGCCGCAGTCTCGAAGATCGCCCGGAAGATCGCCCGGAAGATCGCCCGATGGATCACCAGGATTCCGTCTTTTTCGCCAGCCAAGGGGCCCTCTTCCAATAGCCCCAAAAGCCCCTCAGGACTGGGTGCGCATGCCCCCAGAACGCACGAGGTTGACCTTCCAAGAGCCCCAAAAACCCTCAGGGAAAGGAAAGGAGGCGGCGCACGGCCAAAAGCCGCGGCCACCAGTACGCATCCAGGACCGAGATCATGACCCCGCGGCTGGCCGAGGCATGGATGAAACGCTCGGTGTCGAGCAATACCCCGCTGTGGGGACCATTATCCCAAAAGAACACCAAATCCCCACCCCGCCGTCCATCCGGCGGCACCGCCATACCCACCACCGCCTGGTCCACCGAACGCCGCGGGATCTCGATGCCCCAGGCCTCTGCATAAAGACGCACCACCAACCCAGAACAGTCTACCCCAAACCGGTCCATACCACCCAAGCGATAGGGCACACCAAGCCAGGACAAGGCCACTGCCTGAAGACGCTCCACCGGCGAGGGCGGCACAACGACCGGCGAAGGCGGCGGGGGCGGGGGGACGTAGCGCGGGGCGCAGGCCGAAAGGAACACCACCAGGCACCCCCAGCACCACCACCAGCCTCCTTGCCTTCTTCCAAGGCTCAAAAGCGGCCGCAGCGCGCGCGGCCTGACGGATGCAACCCCAACGGTCGCTCTTTGCCCTCCCCCAAGACCCAAAAGCGGCCGCAGATAGCCTTCTCTCAAAAGTTCCCCCTCGAACTGCTTGCGGACACTCCTTCTTCCCGGGGCAACGGCGATCTCAGCTTCCGTTTCCCAGGGAGGCACCTCCCGCTCTCTCAGAACGCCCCTTGTGCCCGCTGCTGTCCTGGAGAGGACATGGAACAAGGACCTCGTCTCGTGGGGGCACGCTGAGCCAACGCAGACGGCATACGCGGACCATCGTTTGGGGCAAAGAACGTTCCTTCGCCCCCAGGGGGCCATGCGCCCCTCTTTTGTCCTTAGAAAGGCACATCGTCCATCTGCGAGGCCCTACCAGGAAACACCGGCCCGGAGTCTTCCTCTGAGCCGTGGAGACCAAAGGCCTCCGAACCACCAGGACCCGGGCCTGCGGCCCCCCGCCCCGCCTCCGGGGCCGCGGTATAGCCCCCTTCCCCTGCAGGTCGGGTGTCCAGACCCAGGACACGATCCGCCCGCACCTCGGTGGTGGTGCGGTCCTGGCCCTGATTATCCTGCCACTTGCGGGTCTCAAGGCGACCCTCCACATAGACCAGACGGCCTTTGGCCAGGTAATTGCCGCAAAACTCGGCCTGCTTGCCCCAGACCACGATGCGATGCCACTCGGTGCGTTCCACCCGCTGGCCATCTTTTGTCGTGTATGATTCATCGGTCGCCAGAGAAAAATTCGCCACCGGCTGGCCACTGGGAGTGTAGCGGAGCTCTGGATCCCGACCTAACCGACCTATCAGCATCACTTTATTCAATGTCCCTGCCATAGCATTCTCCTTAGCGCACACGCGGCATCTGCCGCTCCAAAGAGTCAAGGGCATCTTCCACGGCATCGGTGGCCGCCTGCGCAGCACGAACGTCCCACCGGCTCAAGGCCTCCTCCAACGACCTGCGGGCGGCGATCAATGCCGGCATATCCTGCTGGAGGGCTGCATCCACCTCGGGTTCAAGGCGACCAAATTGCCCTAAGTCCTCCAAGGCCTGGACCAACTCCAGCACTCCCTGCACCGCGCAGGGGAACGCCGGCCGATGGACCTCAAAGGCCAAGCGCCACAATCGGGGCCAATTGCGACGCACCTCTTCTTCTCGGAAGGTGCTCGCCTGCACCCGCACCATCAAGACGCGGCCCACGCTTCTTCCTCCCATTCTCCGTGCACGCGGGCCACGACGTCCTCAATGGCCGGCAACTCATGCTCTGCGCACACGCCGATGAGTGGGGCACCAGCGTCCACAGAATCGCCCCCTGCAAAGTACACGGCATACACGATGCCTGCTGGACCGCTATAGCGCAAGGTCGTTTCACGCTTCATGCGCGAAAAGATAAAGAGCTCCATGCCCTCCTCCACGCGCAGGCTGCGGCAGCCCTTGGCCTTGATTTTAATGTCCACATCAGGGGTGAAGTAGTATTTTCCTTTCTCTGGAGCAGGGAAAAGATGCAGCGCTTCCCGCAAAATGCGGTGGAGGACCTCCTCCTTTGTGAGAAAATGACGGATACGCGCCAATTCTTCGCCCGCTTGGACAAACGTGCCGTCTTTGTGGGCCGCCACAAAGGTAATCTCGCCGCCCTGCGGGGCTTCAATGGGACGCACTGCCCCTTCACGCTCCAGGCGCACAATGACCGTGCCTGGCTTTTCCCGCCATGTCCCCGAGGGGCCCTGAACCCGCGCCCCGGTATCCAGGATAGCAAAGCGGGCCACCCCACAGTGCGGGGCGCGGACGCTGATCTCTTCATACGGCGAGGCATGGAGACGGCGTAGGATCTCTTTGACATCCATGACAGGCTCCTAACGAGAGGCAAGTTTGGGGCCGCCCATGGTCTTGAGCGACTGAAGGAGATTGGCACGGATCTCGCGCCGGTCCCAGATCCCCTGGATATGACCTCGGGCCAAGGCTTGGTAGGCGTTGTGGTAGTCCGGAGGGATGTCCATCCCCGTGGTCTCCTTGATGACACTGCGGCCGGCAAAGCCGATATTGGCAGAACGCACGGCAAATTGGTAGGGCGAGCAGCCGAGGAAGCTCGCCACCGGACCGGCATAAGAATTGGTATCATACAGGACGAGATAGAGACCGCCCGCCTCGATGTAACGCCGCACGGCCAGGGTACACCGTGGCATCTGGATGACCCCATTGACCCCTTCCTGAATGCGGATGCCTGCCGTCCCATGGACATAGGCCAAAAAGGGCAATTGCTTGCGCCGGGCCCGCTCGATGGCACGGATGAACTTTTCTCCTTCTGCAGCCCCTACCGATCCCCCCCGAAAAGCAGCCATAAGCATGGCCACCATGAGCGGAATGCCCTCGATGCGCGCTTCAAAGGTCATGCAGGCACTTTTATGGCCTGTTTTCTTTTTGGCCTCGGCGAGCCGTTCGTCAAACCCCGGGAACTTGAGGGGATTGGTGGACTCCACATCAGCAAAGAACTCCGTAATAGAGCCCGGATCAAAAACGTTATGGAGGTACCACTGGTACTCCATGGGAAAGTGGTGGCCGCAAAAACGACACACCCCGGCAAAGTCGCCAAAGAGGTCCGGTGCCCATTGGTCAAGGCAACCGTTGGTTCGGGCCCGCGGGCACGGGATCGCCCGATCGTGCTTGGCCTGCGGGCTGACATAACGCCAGCCGTCCTGCCCCCGGCCTTCGTCCCAGGCCGAAAGTGCCACCAGCCCAGCCGCAGCCTCGGGCTTTAGACCAAGGGTTTCTTTGAGACGCTTCCACCACCGCGCCGGCCGGCTCATGACGACCTGCATCTCCGCATGCACGTCTTCAGCAAGCTCGGTCACCTTCTTCTGGTGCCGGCCCAAAAGCTCATAGCGCAAATAGGAGTACACCCCAGCCAGGGCATCGGCCACCTGGGTGACCGCCTTTTTGAAGAAGTAGCGCTCCTCGAGATAGGCCTGCTGGGCCATACGGCGGTACTTTTTGTAGCGCCGCCACAACAGACGCTGCTGGGCCGCGGCATCGAGGCTCCAGCGCACATAGACATCGAGGACATCCGACCCCCGATGGCGTTTGAGGGCCCAGGACCGAAACAGGCGCAGATTGCTCACCTCAAGGACGATCTCGTCGGTGGAGGCGATGACCGCCTTGCGCAGCTTGCGAAAAAAGGCGTAGTGCTCAGGCCGCGCCCCCAGCTCCGGCTCATGGATGACCCAATCCACATAGCCCATGGCCCGATTGTCATCGGCCGTTATCTTGAGCGCCTCGGCGCAACGGGCAATGAGTTCTGGCGTGGCCCGCTCTCCCTCCTTGAGCCGTCCCTCGATGGCCGCAGCTCCCTCAGGGGAGATGACGGAATAGTACCCATGGCTCATCATGATGCGTGTATCGGCGAGGCCAATGGCCTCCGCTCCCCCAGAGCCGCCTTCGGAAATGACGGCCACGATGGGGACCTTAAGCCCTGCCATCTCGTAGAGGTTGCGGGCAATCTGCTGGGCTGCCCCGGGATAGTCTTCGATGGGATAGGAGCCCGGGGTAAAAATGTAGGTGTGGATAGGGATGCCTTCAGTCTCGGCGACTTTCATGTAGTGGAGGGCCTTGGCATTCCCCCAGGGTTTCACTGAACCGCCATTGCGAAACTCCTGTCCATGGCCTTTCTCTTGCCCAATGACCATGACCGGTTGGTGGTACGTCTTCTTGCCCCGCTTGCGGGTAATGTACGCCCGGGCGATGAGCATGCTTGGGTCAATGCTATACTCATCTTGGCCCCCGATTTCCGTGTAGTTATCGTAGACGTTCTCAAGGATATCCTTGAGGCAGATCCGCTGGGGATGGCGCACGATGCGCACCTTGTGCATGGGCGAGAGCTGCCGTTCCAATTTCCGTTCCAAAAAACCAAACAATTCCTCTAATGTCTTGATTTGGCGGGCGGCCTCGTCTGCAGAAAGGTCTGACACGCGGGCACACAACTCTTCAAAACGCGTCGTCAAGAGTTCAACATCTGGATTGTGCTCGCCAAGAAAGATATCTTGAAGGTAGCGGAGCCGAATGGACAGCTCCTGGATACGTCTATCGCGATCCATGCGGGTCCTCGCTTCAGGGACTAAAAGACCAAAAGGTCAGAGGTGTGGCGCTGCAAAAAGGCAATGTTGGAGCGCAGCGGATCGCCTGTAGCCGAAACGCCCTCAAGCTCGAGCTGAGAAAGGAACTCGAGGCCTCGGGCCTTGGCCTCAGACAAGTCTTTGCCCCAGACAATGGCCAAGGCGAGATTGGGATCGAAGTCGGTTGGGATTTCATAAGGGCGATCCTGGGGCACATGGGTGTGGACCGAGAGCCAGGGCTGGGGTTGCCAGGCAAACCGGGTAATGCGCCCAACCCAGGGGGCAAAGCGGTTGTCGGGGTCCTCGGCAATAATGCGGTACTCGATGGCGACTCCCTCAAAGGCAATGTCCTTCTGGGTGTATCCAAGGGGAGCCCCCAGACCGGTGCGGATCTGTTCGGCAATGAGGTCCACCCCACCCTGGCCGCGGATGCGGGCAATACGCGCCGAAACCCCATTTTCCACCTGAATGCGCGTATTGACCTCCATGAGGAACGGCTGCCCGGTGGGGCTCACAATCCATTCCCAGGTCCCGACGCTATCGTAGCGCACCTCCCGGGCAATGCGCAGGGAATAATCAGTAATGTCGTCAAGAACCTTGCGGGCGTCAAAGGCGTAGCGCAAGGTCGTGGGGGCAAAGCCAGGGGCCACCTCGATGCGCTTTTGCCGCCCCGTGGACTGGACGGTGCAATTGCGCGTGCCAAAGTGCACCGGGTCCTTGCCGGTGCGATCGGCGAGGATCTGGACCTCGAGGTGGTTGAAATCAAAGATCCGCTGCTCAATGAGCACGCCGTCGTCGCGAAATTGCCGCCGAGCATAATTCTTGATGCGGCGCAGCACCGCCCGGAATTTGCCGAGGTCATCCACCTCTTCAATGCCCATCCCGCCGCCACCGGCCGAGGCTTTCACCAGGACCACCGGGCGCTTCACCCCCACTTCCTCCTGGAAGGCAAACAGGGATTCCGCCATGGCTTCTGCCTCAAGGTCATCGGTGATGGGGCGATCTGAACCCGGGACCGTTGGCACGCCTAACTTGCGGGCCAAACGTTTGGTGTTGATCTTATCCCCAAGCTCTCGAATGACCTGCCAGGAAGGACCGATAAACTGAAGCTTGCGCGTGCGCTGCACTGCCCGACGGGCAAAACGAAAGTCCTCGGCAAAAAAACCGTAGCCGGGGTGGACGGCCGTCGCACCGCTCGCATCCGCCACTGCAAAGAGCTCATTGGCATCGAGATAGGAACTGATGCGAAAGAGCGCACCTCCCCATTGTTGGGCCAAGACACAGTGCTCGCTCTGCCGATCCGCTTCGGTATAGACGGCGACAAAGGCATGGCCGAGCTTGCGGCACGCCTCCATGATCCGGATGGCGATCTCGCCGCGGTTGGCAATAAGTATGGTGTGGCGTTCGTTCATGGACTACCTGTCAGATGATTGCGCCTTGCGGCGCGCAATGGCGGCCTTTTCTAACTCCACGATGAATCCATCGAAAGCGGCCTCGGCGCGCCAATGGGGATGGAGAAAGCGAAAGGCCGTGGTGCGCTTGCCCACCCGTACCGATTCGGCAGGCACAGCGGCAAAGCGCACCTCGTCATCCACAAGGACATCGACCATCACTCGAGTCCCCACCGGCCAAGGGCCAACCTGCTCTACGGCGAAGCCACAGGCGCTTATATCCTTGAGCGGCAAGAGGCAAGCGCCATCCAGACGCACCCGGACCCCCTCAGGAGACTCCAAACGAAAGGCCTGGCGAGGATGCTGCTCTTGCGGCTGGTACTTGATGCACAATCCATCCAGCTCATCCATCATCATGGCACCCCTCCAATGGTCTTTTCCAAGACAAACTCCACGCGGCGATTCCGCGCTCGACTTGCTTCATCGGTTTCCGGGACTAGAGGCTTGGAATCGGCCAGGCCCATGGCCGATAGACGAGAAGGGGCGATGCCCATGGCCATGAGGGCACGCACAACGGCCACGGCACGCATGGTGGACAGTTCCCAATTGTCCCGGAACCGCCCCCCTGGAACGACGGGGACACCATCCGTATGACCAATGATCGTGACCCGTTGGTCCGGCACCTGGATAAAAAAATCCCGCAAATTGGCCACCGCCCGCTGCCCTTCTGGGCTCAGATCCGCTTGCCCCCGGGCAAAAAGGACAGCCTCCGGCAATTGGAGGATAATCTTCCCTGCCTCGAGGCGCGCCCCCACAATGCCCTGCAACCCATGCTGGGTGGCGTACATGTTGAAATCCGAAAATACCTGCTGCTGGTGCTGCTCCATCTCCCGCAGCATCCGAATTTCATCCACAAAGACCCCGCCCTCGCTCTCAAGGACCTTCACTCCCGAACCTTTACCGCCCATCTCCTGCAGGGCCACCCGCACCGAAAAAAAGGACTGCTCGAACTTTTTGGTGTCCAAGGTGCTCATGGTGTAGAGGAGGACAAAAAAGGTCAAAAGGAGCATGGAGAGGTCAGCCAGGGTGGTCTCCCAGGCCGCCTTTTCTTCAACCTCCTCTTCTTCCTGAGGGATGAGTTCGTCATCGGACGGATCGACGTTCTTTGGGCGGGACGAAGGAGGAGAGTTTTTCATACACCAGCCTGGGGTTATTATTTTCAAGAATGCATTTGGCCCCTTCAAAGATAATCTCGAGGTGGAGACGTTCTTCCAATGACATGGAGCGCAGTTTGCCGGCAATGGGCAAAAAGATCATCGTTGACATAAAGGCCCCATAGAACGTGGTGAGGAGGGCCACCGCCATGGCCGGACCAATGGCATTGGGGTCACTCAAATTGGTAAGCATCTGCACCAACCCAATGAGCGTTCCAATCATGCCCAGGGAAGGGGCATAGGTCGCCGCCCGTTTGAAGACATCTTGGGTGTTGCTGTGCCGCCGGTTCATGGAGGCGATCTCAAAACGCACTGCATCGCGGATCACCCGGTGGTCGGCATTGTCAGCAATGAGCTGGCAGGCCCGTTGGAGGATTTTGTTCTCCGTCTCCACCCGCTCCAAGGCAAGAAGCCCATCCCGACGGCTAATCTCCGCCACCTGGACCATGACGTTGACCACATCGTTGGCAGTGACGCGCCGACGACCAAAGACCTTCACCACAGACAAGATGGCCTGCCACACCTCGTGCAGCGGGAAGTTGACGCAGATGGCGGCAAAAGTCCCGCCCACGACGATCATGAAGCTTGGGATATTGATAAAAACGGCCGCCGTTCCTCCCCAAAAAATGGCCCCAAAGACCAGGGCCAAACCGAAGAGCAGGCCTAAAAGCGTTGCAAAGTCCATCGGGCTATCCTTATAGAAGCATTGATACTGCGCTCCGTAGCCAAGGGAGCGCGGCGCTGTCTAGTTCCCTGGAGGAGATGCCATGCCCTTGACCCGCCCCCGGACTGCGGCCCGCTGGATTGCCGAACACCTCCACCAGCCGACGCCACCCACGGTCCTGGTCCTCGGCAGCGGCCTTGGCGCAAGCCTAACCCACCACGCGAAAGTCCTCCAACGCATTCCCTATAGCGACATTCCAGCATTTCCCCGCACCACAGCCCCCGGGCACGCCGGCGAAGTCCTCTTGCTGCGCATAAACCATACCCCGGTCCTTGCCCTGTGTGGGCGATTCCACCTCTACGAAGGCCACCCACCGCACGACGTCGTCCTCCCTGTACGCGCTACCAAACTCCTCGGGGCGCGCCGGGTTATTCTCACCAATGCCGCCGGCGCCCTCAACCCCCTCTTTGCCGCAGGCAGCCTCATGGCCATCACGGACCAGATCAACCTCACAGGGAAAAGCCCCCTCACTGGCCCCAACGACGAGACCCTAGGCCCGCGCTTCCCGGATATGAGCCAAGTCTATAGCCCCCGCTTGGTGGATTTGGCCCTCGCCACCGCCACCCGCCTCGGCCTGCGTTTGGAGCGCGGCGTGTATCTTGGGGTGGCCGGCCCGCAACTGGAGACCCCTGCGGAGACCCGCATGTACCGCATCCTTGGCGCAGATGCCATTGGCATGTCCACGGTACTCGAGGCCATCGCTGCCCGACACCTGGGCATGGAGGTCCTCGGCATCTCTTGCCTTACGAACCAAAACCTGCCCGACTGCATGGCCGAGACCTCCATCGAGGCCATCCTCGCCCAAGCCGCTGCCAGCGGGGCGGTCCTCGGGCAACTCCTTCTCCATCTTATCCCAGCTCTGGAGGACGTATCATGAGCGAAGCTGCCAGCGTGTTGCGAGAAATCGCCGATAACGTCGCCAAAAACGACGCCATCAAAGCCCGACTTGTTCTCGACTACCTGCCCCATGTGGACGAGCCCATCCAGGCCGCTGCCCTTGGCCTCCTCGCCAAGGCCAAGGCCACCATGGCCGTGCCATTGCTTGCTTCCCTCGCCGACTCCCAACCGGATCTCGTCGCCCAACACCCTATGATTCGGGAAGCCATCGCCATCAAACTCCTGGCTGAACCCACCGTCCTTGAGACGATCCTGCCACAACTGGGACGGCAAGGCCTCCGCTTGGTGCTTGATGTCATCGGCGAGATCAAACTCGAAGCCGCCGCACCGCCCCTCCTCGAGCTCCTCGCCACCATCACCGATACAGACGAGATGGAGGCCATCATCTCCACCCTCGGGGAAATCGGCGACCCCATAGCCACCAACACCCTGGGAGACTTTCTCTACTCCGGCAACCGCAAACTCATCATCGCGGCCATCCGCGCCCTGGGAAAAATCGCCACCCCCACGGCCATGCGCCGCCTCGCCGAACGCATGGGTACCGACAACCAGCTCGACGTCCTCATCCTCGATATCTTTGCCCGGGTCCAGGACACCATCGCCCTGGAAAAGCTCAACGAGGCCATGCGCTCCCATTTTGCCCACATCCGCACGTACGCCAAAAAGGCCCTCACGCAAATCGGCGTCAAAGCCGTCCCGCTGCTCACGGAAAACCTCCGCTACGACGACCCGGACCTCATCATCCACACCCTCAATGTCCTGGGCGATATTGGCGATGCCACGGCCATTGCCCCCATCCGCAAGCTCCTCCACACCCAACCCAAAAACCCCAACGTGCGCTTTGCTGCCTACGAGGCCCTTGGGCTCTTACCCCTGGACAAAGGGGCTTACGTCCTCACCCAAGGGCTGCTTGACCCGGTGGAGCACGTCGCTGTGGCCGCCGCCCGGGCCGTGGACCGCAACTTTACCCCCATCCTCGGGGCGGGCATCAAAAATATGGCTGCAGATGACGACGATGCCGCCCGCATTGCTCGCATCGTCGTCCAGGCCCATGCTGGCCAGATCTTCCTTGCCCTCCTCGATGAGGAACGTCTCTCTGGACTGCTCCTCGATGCCGTCCTGCGCAGCCACCAAGACACGAAAGACACCTTCTACAGCCTCCTCAAAGAACACGGCTATTCCGAGCTCGCCCTACGCCTTGTGACCCCAGAGACCACCACAGAAACGCGGCCAATGGTCATGGCGGTGGACGACTCGCGCATGATCCTCTCCATCTACAAAAACACCCTCCATGAACTGGGCCTCACCCCAGTGCTCTTCGAGTTTCCAGCCAGTGCCCTGGAGTGGCTTGAGTCCAATACGCCGACCCTCGTACTCACGGACCTCAACATGCCGGATATCACCGGCATTGAACTGACTCGCCGCATCCGCGAGCGCTACTCCAAAGAGCAGCTTCCCATCCTCATGGTGACGACACAAAACGAAATGAACGACCACAAGGCGGCCTTGGACGCCGGGGTAAACGCCATCGTCAACAAGCCGTTTACGGCCGAAAGCCTCATGGCCGCCATGGCCCCCTATCTGCCGGGAAGACAATGACTCCCCTGGGCCGCGAGAAGGCACAGAAGGAACGATTCAAGCTGACCGTTTCCGCGGCAAAGCCAGCGTGCATCCACCAGCAGCGGCAGCACCGTTTTCCTTCCCGGCAGGCAAGTGGAGGTCGTCTCCGGGCTGGGGATACTGGTGGAAGGAGCGAGGGGGGGGAGGGATTGGGATGCTGGCGGAGACCGGCGAGCACGATGGCGCCACTTGCCAAGAAGCCTGGGAGAGGCCAAGTGCTCGCGGCCTTCTTGCGCCGCTCTCTGCGTGGTCCACCTTTTTGTGGATGAAATGCGGCAACGCGGCCAAGTGCTCGCGGCCTTCTTGCGCCGCTCTCTGGGCCAGGCACCGGGGGCCTACAGGGCCATGTCCTCTCCGATGCGGCGCAGCTTCTCGCGCAGGGTCTTGCGGTCGATGCCGAGAATCTCCGCAGCGCGGGACTTGTTGCCACCCACATAGCCCATGACGGCCCGGATATGTTCAGCCTCCACCTCAGCCAGGGTGCGGGGGACAAACGCCGTCTCGCGCATTGGCGTCGCCGCGCGGATGTGGGGCGGCAAATCCCCAATCTCGATGACATCCCGGTCCACCAGCAGCAGGAGCCGGTGGATGAGGTTCTCCAGCTCCCGCACGTTGCCTGGCCACGGGTAGCGCTCCAGGGCGGCCAGGGCTGCGTCGCTTAATCGAGGCTCAGGCCGACCGAACTCCTGGGCAAAGCGCTGGCAAAAAAAGCGCGTCAGGAGAAGCACATCCGTGCCACGCTCACGGAGTGCCGGGACGTGGATCTCCAACACCTGGACACGGTAGTAGAGGTCTTCGCGGAAGGTCCCTTGCCGCACAAGGGCGGGCAGGTCTTTGTGGGTGGCGGCAATGACCCGGGCGTCCACGGTGCGGGTTTTGGAGGAGCCCACAAGACAAAACTCCTTGCTTTGGAGCACGCGCAAAAGCTTGGCCTGGAGGCTGGGGCTCGCATCACCTATTTCGTCGAGAAAGATGGTACCGCCGGCAGCAAGCTCAAAGAAACCAGCCCGCGAACGCGTGGCGCCGGTAAAGGCGCCCTGGACATGGCCAAAGAGCTCACTCTCCACCAAGGTCTCGGGGATGGCCGAGCAATTGACCGGGACAAAAGCCTGGGCGCGACGCGGGCTCTGGTAATGGATGGCCCGGGCCACGAGCTCTTTGCCGGTACCCGACTCCCCAGACACAAGGACTGTGGCAGAAGATGCCGCCGCTTTGTGGATGAGGGCAAAGACGCGGCGCATGGCGGGCGACGCCCCAAGGAGCCCGTCCGGGGCTGGGGCTTCCGCGGCCATGGCCTGTCGCCGCTCAATGCGCACGGCGCAGCGGCCGACGGCGGCCAGGAGCTCTTCAGCGGTAAACGGCTTGGTGAGATACTCCGTGGCCCCCAAACGCATGGCATCCACGGCATTCTCCACCGAAGGATACCCCGTCAGCATGATGACTTCCGTGTCTGGGGAGGCCTCACGCACGGCTTGCACCACCGCCAACCCATCCTGACCAGGCATGCGCAGGTCCGTGATGACGAGATCTGCCGGGGTTTGGTGGAACATCCCCATGGCCTCCCCAAGGCTGGCCGCCGTGCGCACCGTATGCCCGTGGGGGCTAAGGAGGCGCGCCACCACCTCCAAGGTGGACGGATTGTCATCAACAGCGATGATGCGCAGCCGCCCCTTCATGACAACGCCTCATCCTCTTCCCACAGCGGGAAGACAATCTCAAAACGCGAGCCTCTCCCGGGTTCGCTCCACACATCAATAACCCCCCCATGGACCGACACAATGCCATGCACGACGGCCAGCCCCAATCCCGTACCCCCGTCTGGCCCCTTGGTGGTAAAAAAGGGCTGGAAGATCTGCCGCAAGACCGCAGACCCCATGCCTATCCCCGTATCCTCCACAAGCAGCACGGCATTACCCCCTTCAGCCTGGGCCACCAGCCGCAGGGTACCGCCGCTCGGCATGGCATGGATGGCATTGATGGCCAGGTTGACCACGGCCTGGAGGAGTTGGCTGGCATCGCCACGCACCGCTGGCGCGCCCTCCACCTCGATCGTTACCGCTACCTGCTGCCGAGCAGCCGAAGCCGCCACCAAGCCCTGGACCTGCTGCAGAATCTCCCCCAGGGCGACCCGCTCCCAACGCAAGGGCAATTGGCGACCAAAGATGAGGAGCTTTTTGATGATCTCCCGGCAGTGCAGGGCCGCGGCCTCGATGCGCGCCAAATCCCGACGTACCGCCTCAGGCAACCCTGGGGTGGCCGCGGCCAGCTGGGCAAAGCCCAGGATATTGGCGAGCGGTTCGTTGAGTTCATGGCCAAGCCCTGCGGCCAATTGGCCGATCTTGGCCAACCGGTCGGCACGGCGCACCTGCTCCTCCAGGCGCTGGCGGGCAAGTTGCGCCTCTCGCTTGGCGATGAGGGCCGAGAGCTGCAACGCCACTTGGTCCACAAAGCGCCTATCCTCTGCCGATATCTCCGCCCCGCAGCTTCCAAGACGGAGGCTCCCCCGCCGCACCCCCTGCACCACGAGGGGCGCCACATACTCCGGCGGCTCCGGCATACTCGCTGCGGCCCACTCCGCGCCATCGAGACGAACGGCCACCGCCAAGCCTTCGGGCTGGCGTAAGGCCTGCCGCACCAGCTCCGGCACCGCGGCCATTAGAGAGGCGAGATCCGTATCGAGGGCGGCAAAACGCAACGTGAGGGTAGAGAGGCACTTCAGGACGCGTTGGTCCGCCTCGGTTGCCTGCGGCAGAGGACACGGCGCAGCCGCCAGCGAGGAAGAGAGGGGATGGGACATCGAACAACAACTCCAGCGTCGCTGGCCAAGAGAGCGCCCCTCCGCCTCGAGGGCCATGGCTCCCCCGCGCGACCGCTTCTCTTTACCAAAGGGCCAAGCCTGGAAGAACAATGCCCTGTACCCGAATCGGCACGGGCGGACAAGCAGCAGGTGATCGGCATTGGACAACGATATTGTCTCCACTGGCAGCAAAACATTTGACAAAGCTCCTGGCAGATGCCTAGATGCGCCTTCCGTCAGCGGGATGTAGCGCAGTCTGGGAGCGCACTTGAATGGGGTTCAAGGGGCCGGAGGTTCAAATCCTCTCATCCCGACCAGAACGCCCACATAGCTCAGTCGGCAGAGCGCGTCCTTGGTAAGGACGAGGTCAGCAGTTCAATCCTGCTTGTGGGCTCCAGACAGCAAAAGGCCGGTCGCAGGACCGGCCTTTTTCATGAAAAGCCGTTTCTTTCTCACGGCCATAGGGGTGGCCTCTCCCGACCATTTGCCCTGGCGACGACTCTAGGATAGGATTTTTGCTTAGTGCTGTTCCAACCACTTCTCAAAGGATCCTCTATGCACCCCATCAAAACCATGTATCGGGCTATCCGTAACGACCCTTTTCCCGAGACCCTCCGCCTCTGCCTGGGAGAGAGAACCGTCACCTTTCGCAAACGCACCTGGGCCATTGACGGAGAGCAGCGCGGTCTGCGCTACGGCGAAAACCCGGACCAACCTGCGGCCCTCTACGCCGCCGAGACAGGAGAGCTCCACGCCGGCGAGACTCCCCTGTGCACCCGTGCCCCTGGCCTTATCTCCACCATGACCGAAGCCGAGCTCGTGCAATCCGGCAAGCACCCTGGGAAGATCAACCTAACTGACGTGGACAATGGGATCCAGATCCTCCAGTACCTCACGGCTAAACCTGCGGCGGTCATTCTCAAGCACACCAACCCCTGCGGCGCCGCCTGGTCGAGCGACGGCTTGGCAACAGCCCTCTCCCGTGCCTATGCCGCGGACCGCATTGCCGCCTTTGGCGGGGTAGTAGTCGTCAACCGCACCGTGGACGAAGCATGCGCCCGTATCCTCACCGCGAGCTACTTCGAAGTCATCGCCGCCCCGCAGTACACAGCAGCAGCCCTTTCCCTTTTTGAGACCAAAAAAAACCTTCGCGTCCTCTGTCTTCCGGGCCTCGCCCATCTTGAAGAACTCCTCGATCGCCCCTTTTTGGACATCAAGAGCCTTGCCGATGGAGGCCTCATCCTCCAGACCTCCTTTCGCAACCGCATCCGCACCGTGGAGGACTTTCTCCCTGCCGAGGCCACGACCCCAGAAGGCACCACCGTCCTGGCCCGGCGGCCTACGCCAAAGGAGGCGGAAGACCTCCTTTTTGCCTGGGCTGTGGAGGCAGGGGTGACGTCCAACTCCGTCATCTTTGCCCGTGACGGGGCCACCGTGGCCATTGGCACTGGCGAACAAGACCGGGTGGGCTGCGTGGATATCACCATCTTCAAGGCGTACACCAAATACGCCGATAACCTCTCCCGTGCGGAGGCCGGATGCTCCATCTATGACCTGCGCCGTGCGGCGAAGACTGACCCCGGTCAGGCCCGGCTGCTCGAGGACATCGAACGCCGCTCTCAGGAAGCCCGCGGAGGCTTGCCCGGGACGGTGCTCGTCTCGGATGGGTTTTTCCCCTTCCGCGACGGGGTGGATTTAGCCATAGCGCAAGGGGTCACCGCCATTGCCCAGCCTGGCGGCTCGGTGCGGGACGCTGAAGTCATCATGGCCGTCAATGAGGCCCACCCCCAGGTAGCCATGGTCTTTACCGGCCAGCGTTCCTTCAAACACTAGGCGGCGCGGATGGAGCATCTCCTCCCCATCCAGCCGGGGTGTCTGGTGGAGTTTCTCCAGGACAACCAACCGATCCTCGCCTGGACCCTCGAGGCCGTGGCCGGCAAGGCGCGCCTCTTTACCGTGGGCCAGCGCGAAACAAAGCTCCCTCTCTCCCGCGTCCTTCCCTGGACCGGCCCCCAGTACGCCACCGGCGCCTCCCGACAGGAGATGCTCGAGACCCTGCGCCGCCACCATGGCCTTCGGGCTTCCCTCGCCGAGGCCATCGATACCTTGGCCATTTGGGAACTGGCCCAAGGCGAACTCTCCGAGGCGGATGTCTCCTGGCTCGGCAGCCTCATCTTCGCCGAACCAAGCCCAGACCACCTCGCAGCCCTCGGGCGCAAACTCCTCCAGACCAAGACCCATTTTCGCTTCAATCCGCCCCGTTTCGAAATCTTCCCCCACGACGTTGTGGCGCGTCGGCAAGAAGAGCTTCTCCGAGCGGAAGAGCGCCGGCGCCTCGTGGGCTTTAGCCAAGAATTCCTGCGGGCCCTATGGGATCGCGTGCAAAGCAAACCCACCCCCATCCCCACCCCTGACCCGGAGCAAGAGGCGCGGCTGCGGGCCCTGCTCATGGCCCGCATCATCACTCCCGAGGATCGGGAGAGCGAACTCCTCTGGAAGACCATGGCCCAAGGCCTACCCGAGGACCCATGGCTCCCCCTGCTTCTGGCCGAGGCCTGGGGGATTGTGCCACGGCACTTCAACGTCGCCCTTGCCCGCGCCGACTACACCTGGGAGCCATCCTGGGCACAACCCTTCCACCCAGCAGTGCACGCCCTCCTCGAGCATGTGGCCTCCACGCCACTCCCAGAAGATCCCACCCCCTATCTCACCGTCGATGCCGCCACCACCCAAGATATTGATGACGGCTTCTGGGTCGAACCCCTCTCCCAGGCCGGCTGGCGGGTGCGCATCGCCCTTTCCTGCCCTGCTTTGGGCTGGCCTTGGGGCTCTCCCCTGGACCTCGCCGTGCGCCACCGCTTCTCCTCCCTTTACCTGCCGGAGGGGACAAGCCATATGCTCCCAGAGGCCTTAGGCATCGGGGGGCTTAGCCTGCATGCCTCCACCCCCCGACCTGCCCTGATCGTCCAATGCCACGTCAACCAAGAAGGCGAGGTCCTCCAGTGCACCCCCGAACTCGCCCGCATCCAGGTGGCGTCCAACACGACCTACGCGGCCGTGGAGGCCGCTCTCGAGCACGGCCACCCCGCACTCACTGCAGCTTTCGAAGCCGCTCAGGCCTTGCGGGAACGCCGCATCCGCGAAGGAGCGGTCATCACCGAACAGGCCGACCCCTATCTCGTCCTCCAGGGCGATGGCCCTGAAGTGCGTCTCCACCTGCCGCCCCCTACCCCCCGTGCCCAGACCATTGTCTCGGAACTGATGGTCCTCGGGAATGCCGCCCTGGCGGCCTTCGCCCTCCGCCAACAGATCCCCCTGCTCTTTCGCACCCAAAACATCGCCCTGCCTCCCGAGTGTGCCGGCGTATGGCGAGAACCCCAGGACATCTACCGCATCCTTGGCCGCATGGGCCCGTCCCTCCTGGAGACTGAACCCCGCCGCCACGCCACCGTGGCAGCCCCGGCGTATGCCACCTGTACCTCCCCGCTGCGGCGCTATGTGGACCTCATCAACGTCGGCCAATTGATCGCTGCCCTGCAAGGCGTGCCCACACCTTTTTCCCGGACCGACCTCGAGGCCCTCCTCCCCCAACTCTGCCAACGCGCCGAGGCCGTAGGGCAAGCGCAGCGCAGCCGCACCCGGTACTGGAAATTCGAATACCTCCGGCAGCAGGCCAAAAACCGCCACCTTCCCGCCATCCTGGTGGACGCCGGCAGTCCGCTCGCCACCGTGGCCTTGCCGGAACCGAGCCTCTTTCTCAAAGTCCCGCGCAAGATCCTCGGCGAGAAACTACGCCTTGGCCAGCGCTTCCATTTGCGCCTTGGCCGAGTGGACCCCTTAGGCGGGGACGTCAAAATCCTCGATGCCTTCGAGGTCTAGGCGCCACTCCATCCAGTTTTTCCCTTGAACCACGAGCTGGGGCATGCTACCCGCCTGGCATCTCTATCTTCAAAGTAAGGAGCATCCCATGGCCCATCTCTTTGTGCTCATCCTCTGCTATTTGCTGGGATCCATCCCCTTTGGGCTCATCATCGGCCAAATCATTTGTGGAACAGACCCTCGCCAAGACGGAAGTGGCAATATCGGGGCGACCAATGTCGCCCGCGTCTGTGGAAAGAATGCTGGTTTTTGGACCCTGGTTCTCGACATTGCCAAAGGTTTTGCTGCCGTCCTCCTCGCGCAGGCGGTCAGCGATGGCGGCTTCTTTCTTGGCCTCGCGGCACTCGTGGCCATCGTGGGCCACATGTTCTCGGTCTTTCTTCACGGTCACGGCGGCAAGGGAGTTGCCACCTTCGTAGGGGCCTTCCTTGGCCTCACCCCTGGAGCTATCCTCGTGGCCGTGATCGTCTTTTTCCTTGTCCTGCACCTGTACGGCTACGTCTCTCTGGCCTCCCTGGCCATGGCCACGGCCCTACCGATTGTGCTTCTTTTTGCCGGGGAGTGGGGGCTCCTTCTTCCCACCCTGGCGGCATCAGCGCTCATCTTCTGGAAGCATAAGGACAATATCGAGCGGCTCCTTGCCGGTACGGAACATCCCTGGAAGTGCTCCAAGGCCGAAGAGGCCTAAACGCCACCCGTCCGCCATGCCGCGAAGACGGACCGCGCCCGCTGGGAGTAGGCCTCCTTGCGGGCGCGCTTGCGCTGCCGGCCAGGCAAGGCTGGCATCAGGCCAAAGTGGATGTTGGATGGCTGAAAATCTTCTCTCGCAGTGCGCAAATGCCCCAGCAGGGCCCCCAGGGCTGTCTCTTGGGGTGGTAGGTCAGGGAGTTGGCCGGCAAGGAAGTGGCCAAGCCACAGGCCAGTGGCCGCGGACTCCAGATATCCCTCCACCCCGGTGAGCTGTCCGGCCACGAACACCCCCGGCCGAGCCCGTAACTCCAGATACGGGGTAAGGACCCGTGGGGCATGGAGAAAGGTGTTGCGGTGCATGCTGCCTAAGCGCAGAAATTCGGCCTTCTCGAGCCCAGGGATGAGGGCGAAGATGCGCCGCTGCTCTGGATAGGTGAGCTTGGTTTGGAAGCCCACAAGGTTGCAGGCAGTCTTTTCCCGGTTTTCTGGCCGCAGCTGCACGACGGCAAACGGCTCACGGCCAGTGCGCGGGTCAGGAAGTCCCACTGGCTTCATCGGGCCATAGGCGAGGGTCAGGTCTCCACGCCGGGCCATGACCTCGATGGGCAAGCAGCCCTCAAAGTGACGCTCTTCTTCAAACGCATGTGCAGGCACGGTCTGGCCGCTGCGCAGGGCCTCGAGAAAACGGAAATACTCTGCTTCGGTGAGGGGCAAGTTGAGATAATCCCGGCCATTGGCCTCATGGCGTGAGGCCCAATAGGCCCGGCTCATGTCCACCGAGTCAGTGGCCACAATGGGGGCAATGGCATCATAAAAGGCAAGATGCCGCTGCCCCACCGTTTGGGCCAGGTCTTCGGCCAAGGCAGGGCTCACGAGCGGCCCCGGGGCGAGAATGACGGCCTCGACACCAACCGATGCCGGGTCCGGGACGCCGGTGACTTCCCGATGCTCCACGGTGATGCGCGGATGCTGGCGGATGCGCTCCGTTATCCAGGCAGAAAACCGCTCGCGGTCCACGGCCAGGGCTTTGCCTGCCGGCACGCGGGTAGCCTCGGCGGCGGCCATGACCAAGCTGCCCAACTCCCGCAGCTCCGCCTGCAAGAGTCCAATCCCGGAAGTAAGGTCCTGCGATCGAAAGGAATTGGAGCACACGAGCTCGGCAAATCCGGGCATGGTGTGGGCCGGGGAAAAGCGCACCGGCTTCATCTCCACCACCAGCACGCTATGCCCTGCTTCGGCGAGGGCAAAGGCCGCTTCACAACCTGCAAGTCCAGCACCAACGACCAGATATCGCATCCAGAGCTCCTCAATCCTCATCAGTATCGACGAGATTTATGCTCCGCAATCCAAGACGGGAGTTGACCTCTTCGATGCGCTCTAAAAGTCGCTTGCGACGCACTGCATTGCGTTCCACATAGTAGGACAAAAGCAAAAAATTACGGCAATGGAAAAGGTTATGCCGTTCCGTATCAACATCCACTAATTTACCGCATAACGGGCAAGCCCTGAGCTCTGCCATGCTAGCTTCCCAAGGAGATTCGAATCGGCGCTGCAGAGGAGACCTTATCCTTCATATCGTTGAGCTGACGGAATAATTTGAGGGCCTCAGCATGGTCTGCAGCAATGGCGAGGCATTGGCGCAAGCAATCCAAGGCCTTTTGGGGATTGCGATCGCACAGGTAGGCCTTTGCCATGTTATAATAAATATTCTCATCATTGGGGCTCAATTCAAGTGCCCGCATGTAGGCCTGGAGTGCCTCTTTGTACTGCTTACTTTGGCGCAAACGGATCCCCAATGTGTTGTACGGATTAGGCGCATTTACATCATGGCGTAAAATCTCTACGAAGATTTCCCGCACCTTTGTAAAATTATTGATCTTAGCATATTCTTCAGCGGCTTTCTGCAAATAAAACTGATAGCGTTCTTGATCTCCCTTGCCTTTATAGGCTGCAGCCAAACCCTCATACGCCTTGATAAAGGTTTGGTTCTGTTCCAAGGCTCGATTAAAGGCCGCGATGGCCTCGGACCAGCGTTTTTCCAACAGTAACTTACATCCCTTATAAAAAAGGACCTCGGCCATGTCCTCGTCGCTGCCCACCGTCAAGGTCAGAACATCGATGGCCTCCTGAAACCGCCCTTCGACCATCAGGGCTTGGGCCTGATCCACGGTGGCACGCACCGCGGTGTCTTTGGCATACATGCGCAGTCCTTGCAGGAAGTGCCGCTCCAAGGTCTGGAGATCAAAAGGCCGCACCACCAAACCGACACATCCTGCCGCGATGAGCCCAAGGATATAGTCCTCCTCCCGCCGAGCGGAAATGACGACCACCGGCCGCAGCTCTCCAGGCTTACTCGTGCGCAAGCCCGCGATGCACGCCTCCAGGGTCATGTCCTCCACCTCCGAGTCCACCACCGCCAAGGCCACCTCGTTATGGCGGGCAAAATCCACCGCCGCGGTCCCGGAAGCGAAACGCACAACCTCCCTTTGACCCATGGAGGTCAATATTTGTCGCAACTCCTGGGCTGCGGCATCGATGGCAGTAACCAAAACAATCATATGTTCCCCCAGCGGCTTTCCTTGCCCTGTGCAGCACATCCTATGCCAAGGAGTTCCCTGAGGCAATGCCCTCTCTGTCCTCCCCAAGCCATCACCAGCGCCAGAGTTCTCCCCACGACCGCTCCAGTCCTTGGCAAAAGGACTCGCCTGCACGCTCCCCAGCGCTCGAACAGCACAGGGCGCAAGAGGTTCTCCTCAACATTGACCCAAGGACACGCCTTTGGCATCCTATCCTTCAGAGTATTCCCACCGACTCGGTGTGGGAGCCTGTCGTTGCCAGCGGAGTCCCAGATGCGCCACTTTCCCTCTGCCCCCCTTGCCCGCCACTGTACCTACCGTATTGGGGGGACAGCGGAAATCTTTGCCCCAGAGACCATGGCCGAATGCCTCGCCCTCGTGCGCTCCTGGCGCGCCCAAGGCCAACCCTTCTGGGTCCTCGGAGGCGGGGCCAACACCCTCTTTGGCGATGGACATTTGCCGTTCCCTGTCCTGTTGACTCGCGCCCTCGACGCCCTCACCATCCACGGCCTGGTTGTGGAAGCCCAGGCCGGGGTGTGGCTCGACCGGCTTGTGGCCCTGACCGTACGCCATGGCTTGGCTGGACTAGAACGGCTCTCTGGCATCCCCGGCAGTGTCGGCGGGGCGATCCGCATGAACGCCGGGGCCTACGGCGCGGAGGTAAGCGACCACCTCCTGGAGGTAACGGTCCTTGCTCCAGATGGTGGCGTGGTCCGCATCCCGAAGGAAGCCTGTGGCTTCGGTTACCGCTCGGCCCACGGGCTACATGGCGCGCTTATCCTTAGCGCCCGCTGGCTCCTTTCGCCGCAAGACGCTGCCATCCTTCAAGGCGAACGCCGGACAATCCTCCAGCGCCGCCGCCAAGCCCAACCCCTCGAGTACCCCTCGGCAGGCAGTGTCTTCAAACGCCCACCAGGGGACTATGCCTCGCGTCTCGTCGACGCTGCAGGACTTAAGGGCGTGCGTATCGGCGGGGCACAGGTATCTGAAAAACATGCGGGATTCATCGTCAACCGTGGTGGCGCCTCGGCCGCTGATGTCCTGGCCCTCATGGCCCTGTGCCGCAGGACGGTAGCCAACCGGTTTGGTGTCCACCTCGAACTCGAGCAATGCCTGTGCCTGGAACACTGGCCCCAAGAGAAGGATCTCCCCTAGATGAGGATTTACAAAACTGGGCCTTGCGTAGGAGTACGGCGAACCTGCGCGTGGCCAGGAGAAGGAGAGCCCACCTCGGGAGGATTGACAGCCGCTACTCTGGTCTTGTCCTGATACGCGAGCACCTGCCTTTCGCAAGAAACTCCCCTTGGGAGGGTTTACAGCCCCTGCCGCCGGCACTAGAAAAAGCGCGGTCGTTTTGGTTGCAACAGCGTCTTTTCACCTTTTCCGCAGAGAATGTCCCTATGAAACGCTTCCTCGCCCAATGGCGCCACTATTTTGTCTTCGGTGCCATCTTCAGCTTTTTCCTCAACCTCTTGGCCCTCACCTTCCCCATCTACATGCTCTCGCTCTTTGACCATGTCCTGCAAAGCCGCAGCGTCCCGACCCTGGTCGCTGTCTCCATTGCCGCGACCCTCGCCCTCCTTACCCAAGGGGCCTTAGAGTTCATTCGCTCCCGCCTCCTGGTGCGTGCCAGTATCGCCATCGACGACACCTTAAGCGAAGATGTCCTCCACACCATGGTTAAACAAGCTGCCAGCCCCGGAGGAGACGGCTATGCGGTGGGCCTCAAAGACGTGAATACCATCCGCAACTTCCTCACCGGCTCAAGTATCTTCGCCATCTTCGACCTTCCCTGGTCTCCCATCTACATTGCCTTAGTTTTTGTGCTCCATCCCCTTCTTGGCTGGGTAGGTGTCCTCGCGGCGGCCTTGTCTTTCGTGCTGAGCGTCCTTTCGGACAAAGTCAGTCGCAAGCCCATCGAACAAGCCAACACCATCGCCAACGCCGCCCAACGCCTCATTGGCACGGCAGTCCAGAACTCCCACGCCATCCGCTCCATGGGCATGCTCCCAGGTGTCACCGAACAATGGGCCAAGATGAACCGCCTCGTGGTCGCCCTACAGACGCGGGCGAGCAAACGCGCTGGCCTCCTCCAAACCCTGGTGAAGCTCATCCGCCAGGCCATCCAGATGGCCATGTACGGCCTCGGTGCCTACCTGGCCATCACGAACCAAGCCACGGCCGGGATCATGTTTGCCTCGGCCATCCTCATGGGCCGGGGGCTGGCCCCCATCGATCTGCTCATCAGCACCCTCAAGAGCTTCATCGAGGCCCGAGAGGCCTACAACCGCCTCGACAAGCTCTTCTCTACCCCGCCGGAGCCCGAACGTATGGAGCTCCCTCCGCCCTCTGGTGAGGTACGGGCCGAAGGGGTTTCGCTCGTCCTCGGCGGCCGGCCGGTACTTCAGAACATCTCCTTTGCCCTGGCTTCTGGGGAAATCATGGGCCTCATCGGCCCCAGCGCCGCCGGCAAATCCACCTTGGCCAAAGTCCTCCTCGGCATCTGGCCGCCAACTGCCGGCAAGGTGCGTCTCGATGGCGCCGATATCCTGAGCTGGGACGCCGAACGCCTCGGCCCCTACCTCGGTTATCTCCCCCAAGACGTGGAGCTCTTTGCCGGCACCATTGCCGACAACATCGCCCGTCTTGGCCCCAAGGACCCCGACAAGATCATCGAAGCCGCCCAAAAGGCCGGTATCCACGACATGGTCTTGCGCATGCCCAAAGGCTACGACACCCCGATTGGCCCTGGTGGTATCACCCTCTCTGGAGGGCAGCGCCAACGCGTGGGCCTGGCGCGGGCCATGTACGGCAATCCCAAATTCCTCATCCTCGATGAACCTAACGCTAGCCTTGACGACGAAGGCGAACAGGCCCTGCTCCGCGCCTTGGCCCAGCTCAAGGAACAAGGTTCCACGGTCATCCTCATCACCCACAAGGCGAGCCTCCTCGCCAGCGTGGACAAGGTCCTCTTCTTGCGCGACGGCCAGCTGCTCATCTTTGGTCCTCGCGATGCCGTGTTCCAGAAACTCGCTGAAGCCAACATGGTGCGCGTGCAGCGCGTCCAATAGGGTACGACCATGACCTCCACGAAAAAAAACGAACTCCTCACCCCAGATAACCCGCGAACCATCATTGCCGCAGGCCTTGTTGTCATCGTGCTCTTCTTTGGGGTGCTCGGCACCTGGGCCGCTGTGTTCAAGCTCGCAGGCGCGGTCATTGCCTCAGGTGAGGTGCGGGCAAGCACCAACCGTAAACCAGTCCAGCATCTGGAAGGAGGAATCGTCAAAGAAATCCTCGTCCAAGATGGCAGCCACGTGCGCAAAGGAGATACCCTCATCCGCCTCCAAGGGGAACACACCCGTGCCTCGGTGGACTTGCTGCGCGGGCAACTCGATGTCCACCTGGCCGCGGAAGCCCGCCTCGAAGCGGAACGCGCTCGGGCATCGACCATCACCTGGCCCGATGCCCTCAAGGACCGCCAAGAGGATCCTAAAGTGGCCGCTATCCTGAACGCCGAGGCCAAACTCTTTGCCACCCGACGCACAACCTTGGAGAGCCAAGTCGCCCTCATCAAGGCACAGACAGAGCAAGTTACTGAACAAATCCAAGGATATAGCGAACAATTACGCTCCACCGAGGCCGTGATCCGCTCCCTGGAAGAGGAATTGCGCGCCAAGCGCACCTTGCTGGAAGGCCGGTACATCGAAAAATCGCGTATCCTGGAGCTCGAACGAAGCCTTGCTTCGTATCAGGGCCGGCGCGGCGAGATTCAAAGCACCCTCGGCCAGCTGCGGGAAAAATCCGCAGAGCTCAAACTTCGTATCGCCTCGCTCCAGGAGGAATTCACCCAGCAAGTCACGACAGAACTCACCCGCACCAAAGCCGCTATCCTTGAGCTGCGCGAGCGTTTGCGGCCCCTGGAAGACGCCCTCACCCGCCTCGATATCACCGCCCCCATCGATGGCACGGTGGTAGGCCTTGCGGTCCATTCCGTGGAAGGGGTCATCCGGCCAGGGGAGACCCTCCTTGAGATCGTCCCTGACAACGAACCCCTCATCCTCGACTGCAAGATTTCCGTCCAAGATGTCACCCATGTCTATGTCGGCCAACCGGCGGAGGTCCAGCTTTTGGCCTTCAAGTCCCGCACCACGCCCATGATCCCAGGCAAGGTGGTCTACGTCTCTGCAGACCGAGTCCTCACCCGCACTCCCCATGGCGATATGCCCACCTATGCCGTGCACATTGAAGTGGACCGCGCCGACCTCGAGGCCCATGGTCTCTACCTCTCCCCAGGCATGCCGGTAGCGGCCTTCCTCACCACGAAAGAGCGTACCGTACTTGCTTACTTCATCGACCCCCTTCTGGAGAACCTGCGCCATGCCATGCGGGAAAATTAAACGCCTTCTGGCCGCGGCCCTGGTGGTGCTGGCCTGGCTCAGTGTCCCGGCCCTTGCCCAAGAGGGGCCAGCGCCTCTCACCATGGAAGCCGCCGTGGACGAGGGTTTACGCGCCAACCAGGGCATCCAAGCCGCCCAAGCGGCCATGGCCCGGGCCGAAGCCGCCCTCAAGGCCGCCTGGGGGGGGCTGCTGCCGCGGATGGACCTCACCTACAACCGCAACCGTATCCACAACAACAGCGAGTCCTCGGAGCGTGATGCCGATTATCTCAACCAGCACGCCACCAACTGGAGCATCAACCTCCGCCAACCTCTGTTCTATGGCGGGGCCCTCGTGAATCAGATCGCCAAATCGCGCTTGGAGCGCACCCGCCAGGAACTCCTCCTGCGCCAAACCCAGGTGGAACTAGCCAGCGACATCCGCCAGACCTTCGTCAACATCCTCTGGTACCGGGCCGTGGCCCGGGCCTATGCCAAGTCCGTGGAACGGCTGCGCGGCCACCTCGAAGCAGCGCAAGCCTTTTTCCAGGTGGGCGAAAAACCGTGGCTTGCGGTCCTCGAAGCCCAAGTGGACCTGGCTGAGGCAGAACAAAACCTGGCCAAGGCGCGCAACCAAGAGCGGGTGTTTACGGTCAAACTCCAAAGCCTCCTTGGCCGCGCCACCGAGGAAAACGCCCATTTCGCCGGCGAGCTGGCAGACTTTGTCCTTGCCTTTCCCCTCTCCCGCGAAGACTGTATCCTGCGGGCTCAAACCCAGCGTCCAGACATCCGCGCCCTCGAGGCCCTTGTGGAAATGGCAGACAAGGACATCCTCATTACCGCCTCCGAAGCCCTCCCACGCGTGAGCCTCAACCTCGGCTACACCGACCAACACACCGATTACGACAACTACCCCAAAGCGGAAATCGACCGCCAATACGTTTCCGGGGGCGTCCAACTCCAATGGAATCTCTTTGCTGGCGGGCAAACCTACCAGGGCGTGCAGCAAGCGCGCCACGAAAAGACCCGCATCACTGCCAAGCGCGACGAGGCCACCACCCAAGCGCGCACCGAGGTCACCCAATACTTCCTGGAGATGGACGATGCCCGCGCCCGCATGGATGTGGCCAAGCGCTCCATGGCCTCGGCCCAAGAGGCCTTCGCAATGGCCGAGGTGCGCTTCAAGACTGGCGAGGGCACGGCTACTGAGGTCCTCGACGCCCAAACCCGGATGGTCAACGCCGAGCTCTCCCTGGTCCGAGCGCGCGCCGAATACCTCCAAGCCCAATTTGCCCTGCTGCGCGCCATGGGTGCTTTAAACGCCAACGAGCTGGGCAGTTGATGTCCCTACGCCTGGGGCTGTGCTGCATCTTTATCCAGGAGCCTATCCGCTTTCGCTCCCTCACAGCCAAGGCCCTCCTCGCCCTCCCGCCAGCAGCGCGCCGAGCCCGCATCGATGCTGTCTGCCGCCACAACGCCGAGAGCCTCGTGGCCGCCATCCAAGCCGTCATCCGTCTTGGCATCGAGGCCTTCCGCATCCTCTCTCCGCTCTTGCCACGCATCACCCATCCCCAAGTGGGCTACCGTCTAGAAGACCTGCCTTCCGCCACGGCCATCCGCCAGGCCTTTTCTCAGGTCCGCGACCTGGCCAAGGCCCACGATATCCGCCTAAGTTTCCACCCCGACCAATTTGTCGTCCCAGCAAGCCCCAATCCTGCGGTGCGGGAAAACTCCCTGCGCGAGCTCACCTACCATGGCTGGCTCGCTGACCTCCTCGGCGCCGAGGTCATCAATCTCCACGCCGGCGGAGCCTACGGCGACCCCGCAGCAGCCCTAACGCGCTTTGCCGCAGTCTTCCGCGACCTCCCCGAGGCCGTGCGTACCCGCCTCACCGTGGAAAACGACGACCGCGTCTTTTCCCCCCGCCAACTCCTCCCCCTCACCGAGGCCACCGGGATACCCCTCGTCTACGACGTCCACCACCACCGCTGCCTCCCCGATGACCTGAGCATCGACGAGGCCACCGCGCTCGCTGCCGCTACTTGGGCTGGCCGCGAACCCTATTGCCATATCTCCTCGCCCCTCCACCCCTGGGGCAGCGGCGATCCCAAACCTCACGCTGACTTCATCGACCCGGCCGATGTCCCCTGTTCCTGGCTCTCGCGCTCCATGACCGTGGACGTCGAGGCCAAGGCCAAAGAATTGGCCGTCCTCCAGCTCCAACGAGACCTGGAGCGCCTCCCCAACGAGCATCCCTGCCCCTCTCCTTTACGCCCCACAGACTTGCGCTAAGCCTCGCCAGACCTCCTCCTTCCCCGAGCCGCACACGGCGCGAGGAAGGCAGCCCCCTTTCTTCGTTGGTGCGGGCAAAGGGGAAAAGGGATGCCGGCAGGGTCGACCACGACCCAATCCAGGCCAAGAAGCAGTTTGCCGACCTGGTCGAAGCGGTCATCCAATATCTTGCCCAGCGCTCCGAGGTGAAGGCGAGGATCGCCATCGAGATCCACGCCGAATCGGCCACCGGCTTCGACGCCGCATTGCAACGCGTAGTCAGGGAGAATTGCGCTGTGCTGAAGTTCAAGAATGCCGAGTTTGAAGACGGCGAATAAGCGCGTCCGTTGTGCGGTCACGATCCGCGCGCAGATCGTGCGGCCCCGCCGTCTCCAAAGAGCGCTTTGTGGGAAGAATGAGGACCTCCAACGCCATGGGCCATCGGCAACCTACAGTGCACAAGAGCGGTTTGTAGCTGCAACCCCAACGAACCCCAAGTTAATTGAGCCGCACAACAATCGGCACGACGACAGGGTCGCGGTCGAGGACGTTGCGAAAGAACCGCCGCAAGGCCTGGCGGATGCGATCTTCCATCTTGCGGGTGTCCTGTTTGGGGTCCTGTTCTACGATGTCCAAGATGAGGCATTGGGCGTCTTGCAGGACATAGGCAAAGTGCTGCTCAAAAATAAAGCCCTTGGACTGCAGGGTCGGGCCAAAGACGACCGTGCCATACTCGTCCTGGACCAACAGCGCCACCACCATGCCTTCATCGGCCAAAATCTGCCGCTCCTTGAGGACGCTCTGTCCCACGTCACCGACCCCTTTGCCGTCCACGAGGACAGAATCTACCGGCACATGCTCCTCGAGGCGCATCCTGCCATCGGCGAACAAGGTGACAGGATCGCCGTTTTCCACCACCAACGCCCGCTCCGGGGCCACGCCACAGGCACGGGCGAGCTCCGCATGTTTGACTAGGTGTCGGTATTCCCCGTGGATAGGAATAAAAAACTTGGGCTGGATCGTGCGGAGCATGACCTCGAGCTCCTCCCGATGGGCATGGCCCGAGGCGTGAATGGACTGGATCTTTTCATGGAGCACGGTGGCACCAAGGCGGTAGAGGTCGTTGATGACCCGGGTAATGGCGCGGGTGTTGCCCGGGATAAAACTCGAGGACAGGATGACGAGGTCTCCCGGCTGAATTGCCAATTGCCGGTGTTCTCCGCGAGCCACGCGGCTCAGGGCAGAGAGCGGCTCCCCTTGAGAGCCGGTGAGGAGAATAATCGCCCGCTCCAAGGACTGTTCTGAGAAGACTTCCAAGGGCTGGCAGCGCCGCGGGTCCACTCGAAGCAGCCCCAGATCGCGGGCAATCTCCATGTTGGAGGACAAGCTGCGTCCCGTAAAGGCCACTGCTCGATGGAGACGGGCGGCGATATCGAGGATCTCCTGAATGCGCTGGATATGACTGGAAAAAAGGGTCACGAGCACCCGGCCCGGGGCCCCCGCGATAATTCCCTCCAAGGTTGCCTCGATCTCCCGCTCGGAGAGGGAGGTCCCCTCGCGCTCCACATTGGTGGAATCGGACAAGAGGAGCTGCACCCCAGGGGCAGCAAACTGGGCAAAGGCATCCAGGTCCGTGGCGTGACCGCCAAGGGGCGTGGGGTCGAGCTTGAAGTCACCAGTATGGATGATGCGGCCTACCGGGGTCTCAAGCCCTAGGCCAAAGCCTTCCACAATGGAATGGCAGACGGGCAAAAAGGTGCAGGCAAAGGGGCCAAGCTCCACCCGGCTGCCGGCCCGTACGGGGCGCGCATCGAGGAGGTGCTCCTGGCCACGCTCCTGGAGCTTCTTCTGCACAAGCCCCAAGGTAAACTGCGAGCCATACACCGGCAGGCGCGGCAGCCCTGGCAAGAGCCAGGGGAGGGCACCGATGTGGTCCTCATGCCCGTGGGTCAGAATAATCCCCACGAGCTTGGAGCGGCGCTCGAAGATAAAATCAAGGCGCGGAATAACAATATCCACGCCGTAGAGCACCGCATCCGGGAACATGAGCCCACAATCCACCAGGAGCATCTGCTCCGAGGTCTCCAGGGCCAGGCAATTCATGCCGATTTCGCCAAGCCCCCCCAACGGGGTGATGGTCACAGCGGATGCGTCCATGGGGCCATCCTTCCTCCAGAAGAGATATCCCGTTCTGGCTACGGAAATTTAGCCCGGAAAACAAGCACGATGCCGCAAGACAATGGCTCGTTTTTTGTCTGGCGTTGTATCCAAAAAGTAAAGCACCAGACCGCAGAGGCCTGGTGCCTTGCCCTCCAATGGGCTTCAGTTGGTTAGGTCTCCGTACGTTTGGCTTCGGCAATAACTGCTTCGGCAATCTGCGGTGGGCATTCTTCGTAGTGGTCAAACTCCATGGTAAATGTCCCCTGACCACCGGTCATGGAGCGCAGGGTCTGGGCATACTGCATCATCTCGGCCATGGGGACATGGGCGCGCACCTCGGTTACCCCGCCACTGGAATCCGACCCCAGCACCCGGCCGCGCCGGCTGGAGAGATCCCCAATGACATCGCCCATGTACTCGTCGGGGATAAACACACTCACCAGCATGATGGGCTCAAGGAGAATAGGATTACACTGCTCCATGGCCTTCTTGAAGGCCAACGAGCCGGCGATCTTGAAGGCCATTTCCGAGGAATCCACTGAGTGGTAGGAGCCGTCGTAGAGGCTGACCTTGAAATCGATAACCGGGTAGCCGGCCAAAAAGCCCCGCGCCGCAGCCTCCTGAATCCCCTTATCCACCGCCGGGATATAGTTGCGCGGGATGGCCCCGCCCACGACCTCGTCTACGAACTCGTAGCCCGCCCCCCGGGGCAGAGGCTCCATGCGGATCCAACAATCGCCAAATTGACCACGACCACCGGTCTGTTTCTTATGCCGGCCCTGGACCTGGGCTTTGCCTTTGATGGTCTCGCGGTACGGGATTTTGGGCGTCTGGAGGAGGATATTGGCCTTGTAGCGGCGCTTGGCCTTTTCCACCGCGATCTCGATATGGAGCTGCCCCATGCCCGAGAGGAGCATATCGCCGGTGTCTTCGTTGCGGGTAAGCTGCAAGGTGACGTCTTCATCCAGGAGCTTTTGTACGGCGGCAAAGACCTTATCTTCGTCCCCTTTTTCCTGGGCCGCCAAGGCATAGCTTAAGATGGGGGGGGTAAGTTTGGGCGGCACGAGGGCAAACGGCGCCTTTTCCGCACACAAGGTATCGCCCGTGGCCGTGTTCTTGAGCTTGGCCACGGCCACGATCGCCCCCGGCCCTACGGCCTCTTTACAGGGAATCTGTTTTTTGCCCTCGAGATAGAGCAACCCACCGATCTTTTCCTTGTCCTCCTTCGTGGCATTGAGGACCGTCATATCCGGTGCCAAAATCCCTGAGAGGACCCGCAGGATGGAGAGCTGGCCGGTAAAGGGATCGGAGAGGGTCTTGCAGACAAACGCCGCCAGCGGTTCTTCCGGGCTTGAGGCCCGGGTGGCGCCGTCCTTGCCCTGCCACGGGGCATGCTCCAAGGGCGAGGGAAGAAAGCGCGCAATGGCATCGAGGAGCAAGGCTCCCCCTTTGGCCGTCAAGGCTGAGCCCACCACCACCGGCACGAGGGCCCGGGAGAGGACCCCCTGCCGCAAACCAGCCTCCAGGTCCGCCGCCGAGAGTTCGCCGGCGTCGAGATACCGTTCCATGAGCTCTTCGCTCGTCTCGGCGATGTTTTCCACCGCCACCTCGCGGGCGGCCTGGACTTCATCGACCATATCTTCAGGCACGGCGGCAGGGGTAAGGGCGCCATTGTCTCCAAAAAGCAGGGCCGAGCCAGCAAGGACGTCCACCACGCCCCGAAAATTGGCCTCACTGCCAATGGGCATAAAAAGCGGCACGGCCCGCACCCCAAGGACCGAGGTCAACCCCGCCAGGGCCGCAGCAAAATCCGCCCGCTCCCGGTCCATCTTACCGATAAAGGCCAAGGCCGGCAGGTCGAGCTTGCGCGCCTCGCCCCAGATCTTTTTCGTGAGTGGTTTGACGCCATCAAGGGCATCCAGCACCAAGACCACGCCATCCACTGCAGTGAGAAGATACGGTAAATCGCCGATAAAATTGGTGTCACCGGGCGTATCCACGAGAAAATGCTCTGCCCCTTTCCAAAGATAGTGGGCAAAGCCCGGCTGGATACTGCCCCGGCGTTTGATTTCTTCGGGCTCATAGTCCAGGGCGGTGGTCCCTTCTTCGATCTTGCCCTGCCGCGACAGGACACCGGCCGTCACCAGCATATGTTCTGCCAGCGAGGTCTTGCCCGTGCCCCCATGTCCAATCAGGGCATACGTCCGTTGTTGTGCCAGTCGTTCCTCCATACGGGCCCCCTTTCCACGTAAATTTGGCGCGTGCGCCAGGAAATACGGTATGTTTCGGCCATCTGGCCGCATTCGTCTGGGGTCAGTCGGGGCTCTTGCCTTTCGCCCCTCATTGGTCCAAGCATCCCTCCCGCTTGCGGTGCCCATGCGGGCCCTCGCACGAGGGCATTCAATTTTTTCAAGATTTTGGCCCTATAGAGAGGGGGTTGGGAAATTGTCAAGACAGCTTCTTTTTCCAAGGGGTTATCCTGACGGCGGTCTGCGGCTGCTCCGTCTGCCCCCGGCAACCATCGACACCGCTGGATCATGGCTCCCATGGTCCGAGGCCCCAAGCCCAGAGCTCAAGGCAAATGTGGAGCGCTGGGGCATCCTCCACCCCATCCTCGTGGATGCGAGCGCCGACCGACCAGTCCTCCTTGATGGACTGGCCCGGCTCCAACTCGCCCAGGCCACGGAGCATGACCTCCTTGCCCTGGACGTTGGTCCCCTCTCACCGAGCGAGCGCCTCATCCACCACCTGGCCGCCAATTTCCATAAACCCCCCACCGAGGCCCGGCTCATCGCCGCCTGCCGGGCAGCCACCTCCCTGGGCAGCACCGTTGAAGAGGCCCTCGCCATCCTCCACCTCCATCCCAAGACCAAGACCGCTCGGCTGCTGGCAGACTGGCTCACCCTCCCCCCTACCTGGGATACGTGGCTCGCCCGCGGCCATGCCTGCCTCGCCGCCGCTCCCCTCCTCGCCCGTCTCACCGCAGAAGAACGCGCCGCCGTGGAGCCGCTCCTCGCGGCCTATGCCTGGTCCCAAGGGGCGCTCATCAATCTCCTCTCGTGGCTCACCGAGGCCGCCTGCCGCGACAACGTGCCCATGCCGAAACTCGTGGCCCAGCTCTCCCTCGAAGACGTCCACCAACTCTCGCCCCAAGATGCCATGGCCCGTCTCCTCGCCGTGGCAAAGCGCCTGCGCTATCCCGAGCGCAGCCGACTGGAAGCCCGCTGGAGCGAGGCGGTGCGCGCCCTTCACCTCCCTGCACCCTGGCAGATCCACCGGACGGACGAGTTTGAAACCGGCACCGTGGAGCTGCGGCTGCGGATCGCCCAACCTGCAGAAGTGGCTGCGGCGGCAGCGGCCCTCGCCCAGCAGGCCCAGTCCACCGCCTGGCAGGACATCCTGGAGGTCGGGCGTGCGTGACCTCCTGCCTGCCCTCCAGGCCCGCATCACCTCCGTGGTCGTGGACGATACCGTGGCGAGCGTCCCTCTCGCACATCGGGTCCGCACCCTTCTGCCCGCAGCCCAATGGCAGACCCGCCAACCAGAGGACCCCTTGCCCCGTGACGCCCGCACCCTCTACCTCAAGGCCTTTCGTGGCCGCTTCCTGCGCCCCTGTCCTGGCACGAGCCACTACCGCTGCTGCGGCTACCACATCCTCCACATCGGGGAAAACTGCCCCCTCGCCTGCTCCTACTGCATCCTCCAGGCCTATTTCGATGACCCTACCCTCAAGGTATGGGCCAACTGGGACGACCTGGAGGCCGAGGTTGTCACCACCCTCCGCGCCTACCCCAAGCGGCGATGGCGCCTCGGGACCGGGGAATTCACGGACTCTTTAGCCCTTGAGCCTCTCACGGGAATGAGCGCCTGGCTCGTGGAGCTGCTCTCGCCTTGGGCCAATGTCGTCTTGGAGCTCAAATCTAAAGTGGCGGATCTCTCCTGGCTCGCCGCGGTCCGCGACCCCCGCCGGGTGCTTGCCGCCTGGTCCGTCAATGCGCCAGAGGTCATTGCCCGCGAAGAACAGGGGCCACGGGCGGACCTCCTGCAGCGCCTTAACGCTGCACGCACCTGTGCCGCGGCAGGAGTACGCGTGTGCCTCCACTTTGATCCCATCCTCTTCTATCCCGGCTGGGAGCAAGGATACCAGCAGGCAGTGGAGGCCATTGCCGACACCCTGCGGCCCAAGGATGTGGCCTTCATCAGCCTCGGCTCTTTCCGTGGCATGCCACGGCTCATTGCCTCCATCCGCGAACGGTTCCCTCAAGCTCAATATGCCGTGGCCGAACTTGTCCCTGGACTCGACGGGAAGCTGCGGCTGCTGCGTCCCCTACGCACCCGCCAGCTGGCCTTTGTTGCCCAATTGCTCCGCCAGGCTGGCTTTGGCGACCAACTCTACCTCTGCATGGAGTCCGATGTGGTCTGGCAAGCAGTCCTTGGCATAACGCCAGGCCAACGCGGGGGACTGGCACGCTATCTCGAGCACCTGGCGTTTGATACCCCGAACCGTTAGCCCCACCAACCGCTTCCCCATGCACCAACCTCCCCCCACCTTCCAGCGCCTCACTACCACCTATGTCCCCGAAGAGGACCGCATCCGCCTTGCTGGCCAGCTGGCTGACCACACGACAGCGGTGCTCTGGTGCACCCAGCGGCTCCTGCGCGGCCTCTTACCCCCGCTTTGGTCCTGGGCCGAAAACCGCGCCCGCCACCTCCCCAACAAAGAGGCCTACCTCGAGTTCCTCCAAGCCTCCGCCCAAGCGCGCCTCACGCCTACACCCCCAGTCGCCACCAAGGGAGGCGAGACCTCATGGCTGGTTTTGGCCGTGGACCTCCAGGCGGACGAAGCCGCGGTGAGGCTCACCTTCCGCGGACCAGAAGACCACGCCGCCACCCTCCTTCTGGCCGAGGTCCCCCTGCGCCAATGGCTGGGGATCCTGCGCGGCCTCTTTTGCAGCGCCGGTTGGTCCCTGGAAGACTGGCCAAGCTGGCTCATCTCCCAGGAGATCACCGGTGCCGCCCCCTGCCTCCAGTAATCCCCCATATCTTGCCCCCAGGCCGTAGGCCGACTAAAGGGCATCCTCCCTTTCGGAACGTAAGGAGGAACCATGGCCTCAGGGACGTGGATACACCATCCCAAAACTCGACGCATACTCATCATCTTCTGCCTTTTCCTGGCCGCAGGCGGAGGATACCTCTGGTGGACCCATGGCCAGGAGACAACGGACGATGCCTTTGTGGACGGCCATATCCACCCCGTCGCCGCCCGGGTCCCGGGGACCGTGATGGCCGTGCTGGTGGAAGACAATGCGCTGGTGGAGGAAGGGGAGCCCCTCGTGCTCCTCGACCCCACCGACTTCGAAGTGGCCGTGGCCCAAGCCCGAGCGGATCTCGCCACGGCCGAAGCGTTGCTCGCTTCAGCTTCGGTGGGCGTCCCACTTCAGGCCAATCAAACGGCCTTCCAAGTGGCTGGAGCCGAGGCGAGCGTGGAAACCGCCCGGCGGGCCTTAGCAGGAGCTGAGGCCGAGGCCCTCGCTGCGGCCCAACAGGTGGCAGGGGCGGCAGCCCTCCTGCGCCAAGCCGAGCTCGATCTCCAACGCCAAACGATCCTCCGCCGCCAAGACCTCACGCCCCAGGCCAGCCTGGATGCCGCGCGCACCGCCTACAACCAGGCCCAGGCAGGTCTCAATGCGGCCCGGGCGCGCCATGCCGCGGCCCTCGCAACCTCCCAACGTGCCCGCAGCGAGCTCGAACGGGCCCAAGCGACCGCAGCCCTCGCGGCCACAGGACACGAAGTCACGACCATCAAGGACTTGGAACGCCGTGCCCATGCGGCACGGGTAGCATTGGCCGAGGCACGGTTGCGCCAAGCCGAACTCCAACTGAGTTATACCCGCATCCTCGCCCCAACCCGCGGCCGCGTGAGCAAAAAAAGCGTCGAACCAGGCCAGGTCGTGGCCAGCGGCAAACCGCTTTTGGCCATCGTCCCCCTCGATCCAGGGTCCTTATGGATTACCGCCAATTTCAAAGAGAACCAAATCGGCCGCATGCGCCCCGGACAACGGGTCGATATCCAGGTCGATGCCCTGCCTGGGGTGCGTCTCACCGGCCACGTGGACTCCCTGACTGCTGGCACTGGCGCGGTCTTTTCCCTCTTTCCCCCAGAAAATGCCATGGGGAACTACGTCAAAGTCGTGCAGCGCATCCCCGTGCGCATCACGCTCGACCCCTACGACCCCAACGCTGTCCCGCTGCGTCTGGGCCTCAGCGTCGTCCCCACCGTGCACCTCGACTAAGATGAACGCCGCCAACACGTGGTGGATCACGGCGAGCGTCATGATCCCGACGCTCCTCGAAATCCTCGACACCTCCATTGCCAACGTCGCCCTCGGCCACATCCAGGGGGCGCTGTCCGCCGGACAAGACGAGGTCACCTGGGTCCTGACCTCGTACCTCGTGGCCAATGCCGTGGTGATCCCCATGAGCGGCTGGCTGGGTCGCGTCATGGGGCGCACGCGCTATCTCCTCGCCTCAGTGGTGGTGTTCACGGGCGCCTCCATGCTCTGTGGCCTGGCTACCAGCCTCGAGGCCCTCGTCTTCTTCCGGATTCTCCAAGGCATCGGTGGAGGCGGCCTCCAACCCGTCTCCCAGGCCATCTTGCTCGAGACCTTTCCCCCAGCCCAGCGCGGGCTCGCCATGGCTGTCTTTGCCATGGGCGCGGTACTCGGCCCCATCCTTGGCCCCCTTTTGGGCGGCTACCTCACGGACCACGCATCCTGGCATTGGATCTTCTTCATCAACGTGCCGGTAGGCCTCGTGGCGGTCCTCATGATCCATTCCTTCGTGGAAGACCCCCCCTACCTTGTCCGGCGCCAGGCCGGCGAGATCATAGACGGCGTCGGCCTCGCCTTGCTTTGCGTCGGGCTTGGCTGCTTGCAAGTCCTCCTCGATAAAGGCCAGCAAGAAGATTGGTTCGCCTCCCCGGCCATGACCGCCCTCGCCATCGTCGCTGCGGTCTGCCTCGCCTCGCTCATCATCTGGGAACTGCGCCACCCCAACCCCGTGGTGGATCTGCGCATTTTTGCAGACCGCAATTTTGCCACCGGCAATATCGTTATGTTCTTCGGCTTTTTTGCCTTTTTTGGCGCCATCGTGCTCTTACCCATGTATCTGCAAAACCTCATGGGCTACACGGCCTGGCTTGCCGGCATCGTCCTTGGCCCCAGCGGGGCGATTATGCTCCTCCTCCTTCCGGTTGTCGGCCGTCTTACCCAAACAATGGACGCCCGCCTCATCTTGTGCTTCGGCCTCCTGGTCTCAGGCGCCTCGCTGGTCACCATGGCCCACTTCACCCTAGAGATTGGCATTGGCACGGCAATGATGGCTCGCAACATCCAAGCAATCGGAATTGCATGCTTTTTTGTTCCACTGTCCTACCTCACCATGGCCTTTGTACCCAAAGAGCGCATGAGCAATGCTTCGGCCTTATTCAACCTCCTTCGCAATTTAGGAGGTTCCTTTGGCACGGCCTTTGTCACCACCATGCTCGCCCGCCGCGCCCAGCTGCACCAAACCCATCTCATTGAGCACCTCTCCCCTTACGATCTCCCTTTCCAGGAAGCCGTCTCTCAACTCGAGTCGCTGCTGGACAGCACGGACGTAGCCCTTGGCGCCGTGTATCGGGCCACCCTGCGCCAAGCTGCTTATCTTGCCTATATGGACGTCTTTTTCCTCCAAGCCCTTTTCTTTTTTGCCCTGGCCGGGTTCATGTGGATCGTCCGCCGGCCAAACCATGACGGAGATATCCCGCTGGGGCACTAATCCCAAAGCCATCTCTGACGAGAGCCGAGTTCCTGAGCCGTTGCCTTGGCACAGCATCGTCTCGGTCAGGGATTTAGAACAAACTCCAACGGTGGAAGAGGGCTTGAATAACCCCTTTTAGTCTCACAGCGCCCACCACAAAACCCCTGCCGGGAGGTTTTCACGGTGCACGGCCAAGCCCCCAGGCGGCCTAGCGCGGCGGGGTCTTGGGGGCCAAGGCAATGCTGGATTTGGTGGGGGGCCTGCGCGCTGGCAAGGCACAAAACGCCCTGGCGAACCAGCCCTTTCTCGCCAAGTCATTAAGGGCCTTCCAGGCGCCCAATCTGCTGGAAAAACAAAACGCCCTGACACATCAGGGCGTTGTCGGTGGGTTGGTGCAGTGGGAGGGACTCGAACCCTCACGGGATACCCCACTACCCCCTCAAGATAGCGTGTCTACCAGTTCCACCACCACTGCAGGGCAGGAGGGGCTCCTAGCCACAGCCTGTCCCCTTGTCCAGCATTTTTTTACTCGCGAGAAATGGCGCTGGCCGGACAGCTATCGATGGCCTCGTCGGCACAGGGGGCCGTCGAGTTGGGATCTTTCACCATCGCCTTTTCCTCGCCCTCCATCATGGCAAAGACATCCGGGCACAGTTCGACACAGGTTTCACAGCCAACACATTCGTCATAATCGATCACGATCCCCATAGAAACCTCCTTGTTGGTAAATGGGTTTACTCCCCTGTAGCGAGGGGCTTGGCGCTAGGCAAGAGGGAAGCGGCAACTCCAAGCGTTCTTCGCATGGCATACTTCTCGCTTCTCGTCCCTCCAGGAGGTATTATGTGGACTTCGCGATCTCCCCTCGGCCAGCTGCCCGCCACTCCTCTTGGGGAATCCCCCTGGCCCGAACGTCAGCCCGTTGACACCCCTCGCCGACCGAGTAGCTGGGCCGTTCCTTGGTCTGACCTCATGATGACGATGTTCGTCCTCTTTGCGGTGCTCTATGCCCTGCAAGGGGCACGGATGACGCCAAGCGGGCCGCGAGAGACGCCCACGCCGGTCGTCCTCGCCACCGTGGCCCCACCGGCGGCAGCCCTTCCGGGGCCCCTGCGCGAGGCAGCCGACCAACTGCGGCGCTTAAGCGACTCCCCAGGAGTCTTGACCGTGGAGATCATCTCCGGCGGGGTGCGCCTTGCCCTCGCCCCTCACGCCACCCCAGCTCCCCTCCTCAACGAAGTGAGCCGCATTCTCGCCGGCATTCCTCTGCCTGTGCAGGTAGTCGGCCATGGCCGCGGGCCCAAGGCCTGGGAAAAGGCGTCTCGCGCCGCAGAGAGCATCGCCCAAACCCTCAAAGGGCAAGGTGTGGCCGAAAATCGCCTCTGGGTCACGGCCCGTTATGGCGATGATGCCCCCACCTCTGCCTTGGACCAAGACTGGGTGGATATCCTCCTCGGCGCTGCCCCCCAACTGCCGCCACCACATCCGCTGGTTGACGTCCCCCACATCGCTGCTTGGCTCCGTGGAGGTATCTGATGGACGTGCGCACGCTCCTGGCCCTCTTGGGGGCGCTCGCCCTCCTTGGCGCAGGGGTCGCCGGCAGCGGAAACCTTGCCACCTATGCCAACCTGCCTGGCCTGCTCGTTGTCGTTGGCGGGACCTTAGCAGCGGCCGTGGTCGCCTTTCCTCTGGAGCGCCTAGGTTATACCCTCAAAGTCGTAGCTACGGTGTGCCGCAGCCGTCGCATAGCGCCGGCCACTATGGTGGAGATCCTGGTGGATTTGTCGGTCAAAAGCCGCATCCGCGGCATCCAGTCCCTCACCGAAGACGAGCGCGAGGCGTCGATCCTCTTTCTGCGCCGCGCTCTTGGTCTCGTCGTGGACAATCACCCTCGCGAGCAGATTCGGGACCTCTTGGGTACCGAGATGGCCTCGTTCCAGCAGCGGCGCGAAGAATCCGAACGCGTCCTGCGCGTGCTGGCAGACTTTGCCCCGGCCTTTGGCCTTGCCGGGAGCGTGGTGGGGCTCATGGGCATGCTCGCTGGCATGGGCGATGTCGCGGCCATGGTGCGCGCCATTCCCGTGGCGCTGACCTCTACCCTCTACGGCGTCCTCCTGGCCCACCTCGTCTTCCTGCCACTGGCCGCACGGGTGCGGGAAGGCACCGAGCACGAACTCCTCCTCCAGCGCATCGTAGCCGAGGCCATGCTCGCCATCCAAGAAGAGCGCAACCCACGCCATCTGGAGATGAAACTCAAAAGCTTCCTCACCCCAGCAGAGCGAGGCGGACGCCTCGTGTCCTTAGCGCGCATCCAAGAACGCTTCGGCATTGGCCACACCGATGCCGAGGGAGCGCATCCTCGTACCACAGAGGCCACAGACACCTCCCTGCCCAGCGCTCCTCCAGCGGCCTCAGAACCCCTCGCCAAGACAACCCGCCAGACCGCTGGCTAGATTTATCCCGCCTTGAGGGCCTCACGAGCCCGTAGGTCGCGTGGGGCGCCCACCACCAAAACTCTCGCGGCAGCGCATCCTGGAGGGCTAGCGCCTCCCAGGGGCAAGGAGCGCTGCGCCTCGGCCCCTGTGCCGGGAAGCAAAAAGCCCCCAGGCCCTCCCCTAGGCCACAAGGTTTACGCCTTGGCCTCAGGCTGGGCGAGGATCGTGCGGCCCAAGGCCACGTCGCGGGCGATCTGCGCCCGCAGCTCCTCGACATCGGCGAACTTGCGCTCGCCCCGCAGCCGCTGCACGAGATGCAAGGTGAGGTGGCGCCCATAAAGATCAGCTGAAAAATCAAGCAGATGGGCCTCGACAGAGAGCACTTCGCCGCCAAAGGTAGGATTAAAACCGATGTTGAGCACAGCGGGGTACTTGAGCCCATCCCACTCCGCCCAAGCGCAGTACACCCCGGTCTTGGGGAAGAGCTCGTCGGTGAGCAGGACATTGGCCGTGGGGAAGCCAAGGAGCGCCCCGCCCCGCCGCTGCCCCGGGACGACCGTACCTTCAATGGCATGAAAACGCCCCAACAGGGGCCGTACCCCCCACACGTCTCCTGCCAGGAGGAGATCGCGGATGCGGGTTGAGCTCACCACGACACCATCCACCAATACCGGCGGGATCTGTTCCACAACAAAGCCCAAGCGAGCACCAAGTCGAGCTACGAGGTCATAATTACCGGCCCGGCCTTTACCAAAGGCATAGTCATAGCCAATAAAGAGCTGGCGGACGCGCAACTGCCCCACGAGGATATCTTCCACAAAACGTTCGGGCGGCATGGCGGCGAGCGTCCCGTCAAAGGTGAGGGTGAGGAGGGCATCTACCCCGAGGGCGGCAATGCAGCGGGCCTTCTGGGCTGGGGTGGTGATACAGGGCGGGTGGGGCCGACCGGTGAAAAAGCGCACCGGATGGGGATCAAAGGTCACCACCACCGCGGGCACGCCCAAGGCACGGGCTGCATCCCGCGTACGCCCAATGAGGGCCTGATGCCCGAGATGCACGCCATCGAAATTACCGATGGTCAGACACGAACCGGCAGCGATGCCGGGGATTTGCTGTGCATGGGTAGCCTGAACCATAAGTCCCCCCAAACCTGAGAAGAGAGCCCCTACCCCAGGCAGCGACAGGCTTCAAGAAACGAAGACTTCCTTTTTGTCCGACTTTCCTGCACAGCGAGGATACTCTGGTCGCTCCTCAGGAGGTCCCTATGCGTCGGCGCAGATGGATTGCCGTGGTGTTCGTCGTCCTCGTGGCCGTGGGCTGGGGGGTGAGCTGGTGGCTGGCCCAAAATCTCGCCGAGCACCTCAGTGCCATCCTCAGCCAAACCTTCCAGCGCCCGGTCACCCTCACCCGGGCCTCCCTCCATCTCCTCCCACTCCAGCTCTCGATGCATGAGCTGCGCCTCGCTGGCCCGACAGCCGACAGCCGTCCCCTGCTCGAGGCGCAAGAAGCCCATTTTCTCCTCGACCTTGGGGCGCTGCGCACCAACACCATGGTCTTCCCAGAAGTCCGCCTCCAAAGCCCCCGCCTTTTCCTCCACCGCTTCGCCAACGGCACCGACAACTTCCCGCGGCGTGCTGAGGGGTCTGGCATCGCAGCACCCATGACCGCCACTCTAAGCCCGTCTCCCTCCCTGACCTGGCAGATCGACCGCCTCGTTGTGGAAAACGGCCAAGTGGAAGTCCGGGATGAAGCGGCCGGCTTCACCGCCCACCTCGCCCAATGGGAGCTCGAAGCCGGCCCCATCCGACCGGGGGCCCCCATCCCCTTCCACGTGGCCACCCGCTGGCAGGTCCTCGAGACCAACGGCACCCTGCGCTTGGAAAATGCGCGCCTCTCCCTCGATCCTTTGCGCATCGAGGCGCAGAAGTACACTGCCGCCATCGCCCACCCCCAGGTCCAGGTCCCGCACGCCCATGGGAGCGTTGATGTCACCCTCCGGGCCGAGCGAGCCGGTGGGCCATCTTGGGGGTGGATGCGGGCCATCCAGGGCCATGGCTCCTGGAAGGCGAGTGCCGTCTCCCTCGGCGCCCTCCAGCTCGCTGCCACAACGGCAGAGTTCCAGGCCACCGAAGGCCGCCTCCGCGTCTCCCGTCTCGAGGCCAAACTGGCAGGAGGGGTCCTCCACGGGTCGCTCTCCTGGGATGGACGGGGGGACCAACTTGCCCATCGCCTCCAGTTCGACGGGGCTGGCATCGATGTGGCCACCGTCCTCACGGCCCTCGGCCAACCGGCAAGGTTGCGCGGCACAGCGGCCGCATCGGCCGAGCTCCAGGCCCACGGGACAACCGCCGAGGCCCTAATCCGCAGTCTCGATGGGGAGCTGGCACTTGAACTCCACGACGGCGCCATCTTCGGTGTTCCCCTGGGCGAAGCCCTGCGGGGTGCAGCCCCACTACTTACCCCACCCACCCTTGCCCGCCGCCAGGATATCGCCTTTACCGCCCTCGCGGCCCGCGGCCCGGTCCATAAGGGCACCTTCCAGGGGGCCATATCTGGCCACGGCCCGTGGTTCCTCCTGCAGGGAAACGGGCAGCTCCAACTTCCCCAACGCCAGCTGGCGGCAAACCTCCAGATCACGGCCACAGCTCAGGCGGCCCAGGAGCTCGGTCCACTTGTGGCCCTCGCCCAAGGCATCCCGCTACCCGTGCAGGTCCGGGGCCCCGTGCATGACCCGGCGGTACAGGTGGACTTCCAGCGGCTGCTACGCCAGCGTGCCCCTGGGGCCGTGGACCGCCTCCTGCGCCAGCCCCAAGGCAACCCCCAAGAGCTGTTACGGGGGCTTTTGGGCCAGTGAGGGGATTTTTCTTGACAGTCCAGGCTTCCCTTCCCTAATGGAGCCTGCGTTCAACGCCGAAGTGGTGGAATTGGTAGACACGCTAGGTTCAGGGTCTAGTCGGGGTTCCCCGGTGGAGGTTCGAGTCCTCTCTTCGGCACCAGAGCACCTTGGGCCGCCTGGCCAACCAGGCGGCTTTTGTGTGTCCTTCGAAGAACGGCGTTGGGCTGGCTTCGGAACGCGGCAATCCTTCCCTTCATCCACTCCGCACGCCCGCGCATCCGCTGGTTGGGCAAAACGCCTTCCCGCGGGCGGAGGAAAAAACCACGGAGGCATCCGGTATGGCGTACGTCAACATGAAGCAGATGTTAGAGACTGGCGTCCATTTTGGGCACCAGACCCGGCGGTGGAACCCGAAAATGCGGCCCTACATCTTTGGCGCCCGCAAAGGGATCCACATCATCGACCTGCAACAAACCGTCAAAATGTACCGCAAGGCCCACGACTTTGTCGTAGACACCGTGGCCCGGGGCGGCAAAGTCCTGTTTGTCGGCACTAAACGGCAAGCCCAAGACACCATCCGTGCCGAGGCCGAACGCTGTGGGATGTTCTACGTCACCCATCGCTGGCTTGGCGGCACGCTCACCAACTACCAAACGATCCGTTCGAGCATCAATCGCCTCAAGTCCTTGGAGGCAGCATTTGCTGATGGAAGCATCCACCGTTTCACCAAAAAAGAAGTCCTTCGCCTGGAACGGGAAATGCATAAACTCAACACCACGCTAGGTGGCATCAAAGAGATGGAAGAGCCACCGGCGGCAGTATTCATCATTGATCCCCATCATGAAGAAATCGCGGTGAAAGAATGCCGGCGGTTGGGCATCCCGGTGGTGGCGGTAGTGGACACCAACTGTGACCCGGACCCCATCGACTATGTCATCCCAGGCAATGACGACGCCATCCGGGCCATCAAACTCTTTGCTGGCGCCATGGCCGATGCCTGCCTCGAAGGGTTAGCCTTGGCAAAGGAACGGGGCGGGGAGTTTCCCGAGTTGCCCAAAATGGCCTTCCAGCAGCCGAAAACCCCTGAATTCGACGCCGACACTATAGACGATCTCGATGAGAGCGACGATATTGACGAGGAGGATTTCTAAATGGCTGTCTCTGCTGCCACTGTGAAAGAACTACGCGAGCGCACCGGCGCTGGCATGATGGATTGTAAAAAGGCCCTGGATGAGACCGGGGGTGATATGGACAAGGCCATTGCCTGGCTGCGGGAAAAAGGTCTGTCCAAGGCGGCCAAAAAGGCCGGCCGCGCCACGGCCGAGGGCCTCGTAGCCTTGGCCATGGCGCACGATGGGAAAGCCGCCGCCCTGGTAGAACTCAAATGCGAGACCGACTTTGTGGCCAAGAACGAAGAGTTCCTGGCCAAGGCCCAGGAGATCGCCCAGGCAGTCCTCGCCTCTGGGGAAACTGACCCGGCAGCGCTCCCCGCAGCGGTCACTGACCTCTCGGGACTTATCGGCAAGATCGGCGAGAATATGCAGGTCGGCCGGCTGGCGTATGTCGCCCTGGCGGGGGAGGGCTATATCGGCACCTACATCCACTCCAACCAGAAGCTCGGAGTCCTCGTCGTCCTGACAGGGCCAGCAACGGCAGAAGTGGCCAAGGACGTGGCCATGCAGGTGGCGGCCGCCAACCCCCTCTGTGTCCGCCCTGAACAGGTCCCTGCCGAGACGCTAGAGCAAGAGCGCTCTATTTACCTCAACCAAATCAAACAAGAGGGCAAGCCGGAAGCCATTGCCGAAAAGATTGTCCAAGGCCGGCTGCGGAAGTTCTACCAGGATGTGTGCCTCCTGGAACAGCCCTTTATCAAGGACGACAAAAAGACGGTGAAAGACATCCTCGGCAAAGGGGTTGAGGTGGAGCGCTTTGTGCGCATTGCTGTTGGCGCCTAGACCGTGAAGACCCGTAATCAAGGGCCGCAAGGCCCTTTTTTTGTGTCTGCGTCCGCATCCGTTGCGATCCCAGCGGGAAACGCCTAGGAGAAGCGGTCGCGTGTTCTGCCATTTGATATGCAAGGAGCTCACATGCCCACCCTGCGCTATTCCCGGGTCCTGCTCAAACTCAGCGGCGAAGCCTTTGCCGGCGACCAAGGCTTCGGTATTGATCCCCATACCACCCAGGCCATCTGCCGCGAACTCGTCGAGGTCGTTCAGATGGGGCTTCAGCTGAGCCTCGTGATCGGCGGCGGTAATATCTTTCGGGGCGTATCTGTATCCTCCAAAGGGATGGATCGGGCATCTGCAGACTACATGGGGATGCTCGCCACGGTGATGAACGCCCTGGCGGTGCAAGATGCCATGGAAAAGCTCGGCGTCTCCACCCGCGTCATGACCGCCATCACCATGAAAGAAGTCGCCGAACCCTACATCCGCCGCCGGGCCATCCGCCACCTGGAAAAAGGCCGGGTGGTCATCTGTGCTGCTGGCACCGGCATCCCCTACTTTACCACCGACACTGCTGCCGTTATTCGAGCCATGGAACTCAAATGTGACGCCATTTTCAAGGCCACTCGCGTGGATGGCGTCTATGACAAAGACCCCGAGCGCCATCCGGACGCCGTCCTCTATCCCCGTCTCACCTACTTGGATGTCCTCCAACAAGGGCTCAAGGTCATGGATTCGGCGGCCATCTCTCTGTGCATGGACAACAAACTCCCCATTGGAGTCTTCAACCTCTTTGTCCCTGGCAACATCAAACGCCTTATGGTAGGCGAACACGTGGGCACGTTGGTCCAAGGAGAGTAATCGTATGGAAAAGCACATCGAAGAATGCAAAGCCAAAATGCAAAAAAGCATCGACAACCTGCTGAAAGAGTTTTCTCGGCTGCGTACTGGTCGTGCTTCCACAGCGTTAGTGGATCACATCAAAGTCGAATATTACGGTACTCCTACACCGCTTGCTCAAGTTGCTTCGGTATCTATCCCCGATAGCCGTACCATCGCCATCTCGCCCTGGGATCGCAATGCCTTTGCCGCCATCGAAAAGGCCATCATGAAATCTGATCTTGGCCTTACACCGGTCAACGACGGTCGCACCATCCGCATCGCTATTCCTCCTCTTACGGAAGAACGCCGCAAAGAGCTCGTCAAAATGGCAAAAAAATATACGGAAGAGGCCAAGGTGGCCATCCGGAACGTGCGTCGAGACATCAATGATGCGCTCAAAAAGAAAAAAAACGCCAAAGAGATCAGCGAGGACGACCTCCACAAGGCCCAAGAAGAGGTGCAAAAGATCACCGATGACTTCATCCACAAGGCCGATGCGGCCTTGGTGTCCAAAGAAAAAGAAATCATGGAACTCTAGTGCATGGCCCTGCCTGCCCACCTGGCAATTATCATGGACGGCAATGGCCGTTGGGCCCAGGCTCGGGGGCTAGCTCGCAGCGCCGGACACCGCGCAGGGACGATGGCAGCGCGGGAAATCGTGCGTGAGGCCCGCCGCCTCGGGATCGCCTACCTCACCCTCTATACGTTCTCCCGAGAAAATTGGCGCCGCCCCCCCCATGAAGTGGCCTACCTCTTTGAACTGCTCCGAGAATTCCTCTCCCAGGAGCTGCCGGAATTGGAGCGCAATGGCATCCAACTGCGTATCCTGGGCGACCTTACCGAGATCCCGCAGCCCTGCCGGCAGGTGCTCCTGCATGCCTTGGCGCGCACGGCAAAAGGTACGGCCATGACCCTGGCCCTAGCCCTCAACTATTCGGGCCGAGAGGAGATCCTGCGCGCCTGCCAATCCCTGGCGGCCGAGGGACTCCCCATGACCGAAGAAGCCATTGCCGCCCGCCTTTGGACCGCCGGCATGCCGGATCCAGACCTCATTATCCGTACTGGCGGCGAGCTACGTCTGAGCAATTTTTTGCTCTTCCAAAGCGCCTACAGTGAACTCTACTTCACCGACACCCTCTGGCCAGACTTTACCCCCACCCACCTGGCCTGCGCCTTGGAAGACTTTGCCCATCGCCAACGCCGCTTCGGCCAAACCCAGGAGGGGGCATGACCCTTGCCCACCGCCAACGGATCATAACGGCCCTGGTACTCGTCCCCTTGCTGGCCGCCGCAGTCCTGGCTGGTGGGATGCCGCTCCGTCTGGTGGCAAGCCTGGTGGTTGCCGCGGCCCTGGGTGAATTTTTGGCCCTGTTTTGGGAGCTACGCCAACGCCCCTTGGCCGTAGTTCTCACACTCGGCCTTGGCATTGGCATCCTATGGCTACCAACAACCTGGCCCGAAGCACTTACCCTGCCTCTTCTTACCCTTGGAGCTGGCCTCATCTTTCTGCTGCACCCCCATCATGACACCACCGCTGCCCAGACTACTGCGGTAGGCCTGGTGGGCATCCTGTACGTGCCCATCCTTTTACGGCCAGGACTCACTCTGTCGCCCTTGGACCTTGGGTTTGTGCTCCTTGCTACTATAACCACAGATACTGCCGCCTTTTATGCTGGCACCCACTGGGGTGGTCCAAAGCTCTGGCCTCGGGTGAGCCCCAAAAAGACCTGGTCTGGGAGTCTCGGGGGACTGGCCGCTACCATCGGGGTATGTACAGCGTACGCTGTCTGGGGGGGCAACGCCCCGGGAAGCCGGGCAGCCACAGTGGCCATCGCTGTTAGTGTCGCCGCCCAGATGGGAGACCTCGTGGAATCTGCCCTCAAGCGCTGGCGCGGGGTTAAAGATTCGGGCGTCCTCCTCCCTGGTCACGGTGGGGTCCTCGACCGCATTGACAGCCTCCTCTTTGCCTTGCCGACCTACGCGTTTCTCACCCACCTCCTGCCCCTGTGGGAGTAAGTTATGGAATACATTTCCCCATTGGAGAGCCCGCTGCTGCGCCGTCCTGGCCCCCGAGGCCTGGTGATCCTGGGCAGTACGGGCTCCGTGGGCCAAAGCACCCTCGCCGTGGTGCGGCGCCACCGCGAACACTTCCGTATCCTTGCCCTCGCCGGGGCCCACAATCTCCCCGTGTTAGCGGCCCAAGCTGCAGAATTCCGTCCGCCGTTTCTCGGCATCCTCAAGGCCAGCGATGGGCCGACCTTGCGCGACCTCCTCCCCCCGGACTACGCTCCCTTTCTTGTCTTTGGCCCCGAAGGCTACATCCAGCTCGCCACGTTGTCCGAAGCAAGCCACGTGGTCGCCGCCCAGGTGGGTGCCGCGGGACTCACCCCGGCCTTGGCTGCCGCCCGCTGCGGCAAGGTCCTACTCCTCGCCACCAAAGAGGCCCTCGTCCTCGCCGGCCACCTCTTCCGGCAAGCCTGCCAGGCAAGCGGGGCAGTCCTCCTGCCCGTGGATTCGGAACACAACGCCATCTTCCAATCCCTCCAGGGGCATAGCCTCCGCAATGTGCGCCGCCTTATCCTCACCGCCTCCGGAGGGCCTTTCCGAGAAACCCCCCAGGAAGCGCTCGCTTCTGTCTCGCCAGAAGACGCCCTGCGCCACCCCAATTGGTCCATGGGCCGAAAAATTTCCGTGGATAGCGCCACGCTTATGAACAAAGGCCTCGAATTCCTCGAAGCCCTCGCCCTCTTCGGTGCCGAGCCCCAAGAGGTCCGCATCCTCATCCATCCCCAATCGATCGTGCATTCCCTTGTGGAAATGGCCGACGGGTCACTCCTTGCCCAACTCGGCCCAACCTCCATGGAAGTGCCCATCGCCCATTGCCTTGGTTATCCACAACGCCTGGGACAAGACTACTCCCTCGACCTTACGCGCACACCGCTCACCTTTGCCGAGCCTGACCTCCATCGCTTCCCCTGCCTTGCCCTGGCCATGGAGGCCGCCCGAGGACCACAAAGCGCCCGTATCGTCCTCAACGCGGCCAATGAAGTCGCGGTGGAGGCCTTTCTTGCGCACCGGCTCCCCTTTCTTGATATCTCCCGCATCGTGGCCGCCGCCATGGAGGCCACTCCCGAAGCCCCTACGGATACCCTGGAGGCCATCCTGTACCTAGATGAAGTGGCCCGGGATACGGCCCAACGGCTTGTTGAGGAGAGGATATGACCGGTATCCTGGCCGTTGTCCTCGTCCTCGGCGGGCTCATCTTCTTCCACGAGCTTGGCCATTTTCTTGGTGCTCGCTTTCTTGGCATCGGGGTACACATCTTCTCCCTTGGCTTTGGGCCCAAACTGGTGGCCTGGAAACCTGGGACCACCGAATACCGTCTCAGTCTCATCCCTCTTGGCGGCTACGTACAACTCGCCGGTGAAAAAGAGGAAAACGACGACCCCTTGCCCGAGAGCTTCCACTTTGCCCTGCGTCCCCCCTGGCAACGCATGCTTGTGGTCCTCGCCGGGCCGTTGAGCAATTTTCTCCTGGCTTGGGTCATTTTCTGGGGATTGCTTGCCACCCAAGGGGTCGAAGAGCTGCTCCCTGTCATCGGTCACGTGGCCGAAGACTCTCCTGCCGCTGCAGCCGGACTTGCCCCTCAGGACCGCGTCGTCGCCATCGACGGCCACGCCATCCGGATATGGGATGACCTGGTCACTGCCATCGAAGGGAGCCAAGGACGACCGTTGCGTTTGGCCATCGAACGCCAAGGCACACTCCTCGAGACCATTGCCACCCCACGTATCCAGGAAAAGCGCACCCTGTTTGGCGACACCCGGCCGGCCCCCATGCTCGGCGTCAGCCCTGCCGCTGTCCTCCAGCACCGCCCCCTCACCGTCGCCGAGGCAGCCTGGGAAGGGGTCCTCCATATTGGTCGGGTCACTGGGCTCATGCTCCAAGGCATCATCAAGCTCATTGAGCGGGTCATCCCCTGGACCGATGTCGGCGGTGTAATCCTCATCTCTGAGCTCATCCACCGCGAGGCCCAAAGCGGGATCGTCCAGCTCCTCGCCCTCACGGCCCTTATCAGCGTCAACCTCGGGGTGCTCAACCTGCTCCCCATCCCTGTCCTCGATGGCGGCCATATCCTCTTTTATCTCGTAGAAACCATCTTCGGCCGCCCCCTGCCGCAACGGGTGCAAGAAATTGCCCTGCGCCTCGGTATGACCCTCCTGCTCACCCTCATGATCCTCGCCACGATCAATGACATCCTGCGCCACCTGCCCTAAGGCCCCGCTCCTTATCCTCTGTGGCGCCGAGGGTCTGCTCCAGATCGTCCTTGGCCACAACGACCTAGTCCTCCACGCTGAGGCTATCCATTGTCCAGGGGGATCGGTCACCCGTCTTGCCCCAGCCATTGCCCGTATCCTCGACGCCCATGGGCTGCAGGCCAAGGACTTGGGGGGGGTCGCCGCCGTCCGCGGTCCAGGGTCATTCACCGGCCTGCGCATCACCCTAGCCACGGTGGCGGGAATCGGCCTAGGGGCAGGGGTCTCCATGGCCGGCCTCGACCTCCATCCCCTGCTTGCCGCCCAAGTGCCGTGGGCAGGACGGCTGTGGGTCGCCACCCATGCCCGCAGCCACCTCGTCTATGCGCAGCCCTTTGCTGCAGGTCAGCCCTGCGGCCCACTCACCGTGCGCTCTCACGCCGAGTTTAGGGCAACCTTGGCCGAGACCCCAAGCCTGGCCGTGGGGAGTGGCCTACGCCAGCTGGACATCCCGTCCACGACCACGCCCCTTCCCCCCCTCTTCGACGTCCCGTGGCCTGCCACCCTGCTCGCCGCAGCGCAAACAGCCTGCTTCGCCAACACGCCCCCCACCCCCCTTTATTTGCGCCGCTCCGACGCGGAAGAAAACCTTCCAGCCATTGCTGCGGCGCGTGGTCTTTCTGAAGCCGAAGCCCGCCGCCATATCCCAGAGTTCGTCGACCTCCCTCCCCACGCCGGATTTCCTCCAGAATGAAATTTCCCCTAAAGTATCGGCGCCAACAGCCGATAGAAGGGGCAACACACGGTGGAAACCGGCACGGACGCCAAACCCTTTCAAGGAGGAACGACCATGGCACTCGTTATCAACAATAACCTCATGGCAATGAATGCGGCGCGCAACTTGAGCGCCTCCTACGGGGCTCTTGCTACCTCTACCCGCCGCCTGTCTTCGGGCCTGCGCATCACCACCGCCGCGGATGACGCCGCTGGTCTGGCCATCCGCGAACTCATGCGCGCCGATATTGCCTCCCTCAAGCAGGGCATTCGCAACGCCAACGACGCCATCTCCCTCATCCAAACTGCGGACGGTGCACTCCAGGTCATCGACGAAAAGCTCATCCGCATGAAGGAACTGGCCGAGCAAGCGGCAACCGGCACCTACACCTCGGACCAACGGCTCATCATCGACTCCGAGTACCAGGCCATGGCCTCGGAAATCACCCGAATTGCCAACGCCACGAACTTTAACGGTATCTATCTCTTAAACGGCAACCTCTCGGCCTCCACCCCGCACGTGGTCAGTTGGGCCTCGGCACATGATGGTTCTGGCCTCACCTCGACGGGTCCGCTGAAGGTCCACTTTGGCTCCGGAAACGACTCGGCCGAAGACTACTACTACATCGCCATCCAAACGGCCACGGCCTCGGCCCTGGGTGTCGGCAATGCGGCGGACATCACCCGTGACAACGGCTCGGGTATCGCGGGTGCAGGCTATAGCATCTCCACCCAGCAAGCAGCACAGCAGGCGCTGGAGGCCCTCAACCGCGCCATTGTCTCCAAGGACAACATCCGCGCCAACCTCGGTGCCCTGCAGAACCGGCTCCAGAACACCATCACCAACCTCCAGATCCAAGCCGAAAACCTGCAAGCCGCCGAATCCCGGATCTCCGACGTGGACGTGGCTACGGAAATGACCATGTTTGTGCGCAACCAGATCCTAACCCAGGCAGCGGTGGCCATGCTCTCCCAGGCCAACAGCCTGCCGCAAATGGCCCTGCAGCTCATCGGCGGATAACCGCCTCCCCCTTTCGCGGCCAATGGGCCGGGTCGCCACGGGGCGACCCGGCCCATTGTGTTCTGATGGGCGGCATGGTGATTGCATAACTTTTTCTGCACTCCCTTTTTGGAGCAAGTTATGGCCGACGCCACTGCATCTACGAATCTTCTCTCTGGTGCCATCCGCTTTACTGGCCTAGGTTCAGGGACGGACTTTGACGCCATGATCACCAAACTCGTGGACGCAGAGAAGATCCATTCCCGTCGTCTAGGGATCTGGCGTTCTTCCTGGGAAGAGAAGACCAAGGCCTTTCAGGAACTCAATGCTGCCCTCATCACCCTCAAGGGGACCCTGGGAGGCATGGACTCCCTAGACGAATTTCTTGTCAAAAAAACCGTGTCCTCCAACACCGCTGCCCTGACCGCCACCGCGGGCAGCAGCGCCGAATCCGGGGTACATACGGTAGAAGTGGTCGGATTAGCCGCTACGGACACCCGCATGGGCACGGCAGTTTTTGCCGCCCCCACCGCCGACGTCACCGGCGGGACAGCCCGGACGTTGACCCTCGTGGTGGGCGGCACCCAAATGACGGTCAATCTTGCCGCAGGCACCACCCTCAAGCAACTTGCAGAGATGCTCAATGCCCATCCCCAGAACCAAAACAAGCTCCGTGCGAGTTTGGTCAATGACGGCAGCGGGTACCGCCTCCAGCTGCGGGGCATGGAGCTTGGGGCGGGCAACAGCATCCTCATCGACGATGGTCTCACCACCTTGCCCGGATTTACGGCATCAGGCTTTGTCCAGACCCAAAGCGCGGCCAATGCCCGGCTGCGCGTTGATGGTTGGCCCGTGACCCCCACGCCCACGGCCACCATCCTGCGCGCCGCCACTGGCCTGGCCACCCCCTCGACCCCCCTTAGCGGGACTCCCGGTAGCTTCAAGTTTGCCGCCGGGGGAAGCCTCTTCACCGTCACCCTCGGGGCGGGCGCCACCCTGCAGGACCTCGTCGACGGCATCAATGCCCTGGGCAGCGGCGTCACCGCCAGCTTGGTAAGCGAGTCCAGTCAACAAACCCTTGTGTTGACTGGTACTGCCGGGGCTGCCAACGCCGTGCGGGTCGTGGACTACCCAGGCACAACCCTCCCTGGCCTTGGGGCAACCGCCTTCACCCAGACCCAAGGGGCCACTGACGGCTATATCGAGCGCGCCGCCAATGCCGTGACCGATGTCCTGCCTGGCATCACCATGAACCTCGTCCAGGCCGGCCAAACCACCACCCTCACCACGGCCACCGACACCTCTGCCGTCGTAGACAAGGTCAAAGGCTTTGTGGAGGCCATCAACTCGGTCCTCACCAAGATCCAGGAACAGACCAAGGTCTCTACCGTGGGCGCCAAGACCACGGGTTCATTGCTTACCGGTAACTATGGCCTGCAGATGATCCAGCAGCGCCTCAAGAACATCCTGGCGGCCAAAGGGGTCGGTTTTGACCGGGACCTTGACCCGGTCACCTCGCTGGCGAGCGTCGGGATTACCACCGATACTTCCCAGGGGTCGCCGACCTTCGGCCTCCTCGTGCTCGACGAGGCCGCCCTACGTGCGGCCCTCAACTCTGATCCCCAAGCCGTAGCCCGCGTCTTTGCCGCAGATAATGTCCCCAGTACGAAGGAGGGTATCGAAGACCCCCTCAATCCTGGGCATTATATCCCGGCGACCTCACCCCATTTTCAGTTCAACTCCCTTATCCAAGGGATCACGAAAGGGGGCGAATATGCCGTCACCTACACCATCTCCGGTGGGGCCATCAGCGCAAGCCCGCCACCAACCATCGGTGGCTTCCCCGCCACCATCAGCGGTACGAAGCTCACGGCCACAGGCGATGACAACCCAGCCAAAGGTCTGGTCATCGAGGTCATCGACACCACCGACGGCACCTATACTGGCACGGTCTTTGTCAAAAATGGCAAGGCCTTGGAGCTTGCCGACGAGATCAAACGCCTCACTGCCCCCTTAGAAGGCCCGCTCAAAATCCTGGAAGACAACTACCAGGACATCATGGACAACATCGACAAGAAGATCGCCTACGAAGAGCGTCGGCTAAGCCAGCTCGAACGCACCTTGCGCTCCCGCTTTGCCAAGCTCGAGGCAGTCCTTGGCACGTACGACAAACTCTCCGCCTCGTTGAGCTCCCAAATCAACAGTCTACCTGGCAAGAAATAAGGAGTAATGGCCATGCAACGCGCTGCCCTTGCCTACCGCCAAACCCAAGTGACTACCGCGACCCCCGGGCACATTGTCGTCATGCTCTTTGACAGTGCGCTCACTGCCCTCCAGCAAGCCAAAACAAAAATGCTGGAGCGCGACTACGCCGCCAAAGGCATCCTCATCTCCCAAACTTTGGACATCCTCACCGAGCTTGATGCCTCTCTCAACAAAGAAAAAGGCGGCGAGATTGCCCAAAACCTCCACAGCCTCTACACCTACTGCACCTGGCGGCTGGTCACCGCCAACATCCAGCTCGATCCGGTCTTGGTGGATGAGGTGATCCGCATCCTCGAAACCATCCGCTCGGCCTTTGCCCAGATCGTCAAAGAATCCAAGGACGCGTAGGCCGTGTGCGGCATTGTTGGCTGGCTCACGGCCCATGGTCCTGGCGCCGAAGACAGGGCACTCCTGCGCACCATGGCGCGGCGCATCGCCCACCGCGGCCCAGATGCCGAAGGTCTGTTCTCTGATCGCCACTGCGCCCTGGCCTCCCGACGCCTGGCCATCATTGACCTCCCCGGAGGCCACCAGCCCATGGTCCATCCTGCCAGCGGGGCGGTCCTCGTCTTCAATGGTGAGATCTACAACTATCGTGCGCTCCGATGCGAGCTCTCTGCCCAGGGATATGTATTTCGCACCCACTCGGATACCGAAGTCCTCCTGGCTGCCCTCGAGGCTTGGGGCGCGGAGGCCCTGCCGCGGCTCGTGGGCATGTTTGCCTTTGCCCTCTGGGCTCCTGATCGCCGCACCCTCATCCTGGGTCGCGACCGCCTCGGCAAAAAACCTCTCGTCTATACCCGCATCCCCGGCGGCATCGTCTTTGCCTCCGAGATCAAGGCCCTGCTCGTCCATCCTCATGTTCCCCGCTCCTTTGACTTCGCTGCCCTGCGCCAAACCCTGGACTACGGCTTCCCGGTGCCCCCACGAACCTTTCTTGAGGGCATCACCCAGGTACGGCCCGGCCATGTCCTGACCGCGCACCTGGCAGGCGACGAGCTCCAGGTGCGCGAGACCTGCTATTGGCGCCCACCCACCGAGCTCGCCCCACCAGCCTTTCGCGTCGAAGCCAGCGCGGCCCTCAGCGAGATCCTTACTCAGGCCGTAACCCAACGTCTCGAGGCCGACGTGCCCATAGCCTGCTATCTCTCTGGCGGGATAGACTCCAGCTCCGTGGCCACCCTCGCCGCTCAGACGAGCAACCACCCTGTCCAGACCATTGCCATCACCTTTGCCGAAGGCGCCAGCGAGGCCCCCTTTGCCCGACTGGTGAGCGCCCATGCCGGCACCCAACACCACGAATTCCGCTGCCAGCTCGATGCCGCGGACTTACCGCGCCTCATCTGGCACCTCGAGGCGCCGCTCGTCACCTTACTCCATCTGCCACTCTATCTCCTTGCCCGCACGGCCCGCGAACTGGGCTTTCGCGTGGTCCTCTGTGGCGATGGCAGTGACGAAACCTGGGCAGGCTACGATTATTTCAAATATGTCCGCCTCCTCCCTTTTGTGGAGCGCTCCCCCCAGCGCCGTCTGCCGCTCCTCTGCCGGCTCCTTCCACCGGAATCAGACCGTAGCGCAGCCCAACAGCTCTTCCACCTCCTGCGCACCGCGCCCCGACCTCATCCGGCCCTTCCCTACCGATTCCAGGCCTTTCGCTTCGCCCCTGCCCTGCTAAGCGATGCCGCCCTCCACGCGGTTGCTGCGGCCAAAGAAGCCACCGCCTTGCCGTCCATCCCAAGCCACCGCCGCCTTACCGACCAAGCCCTGGCCTTTGAACTCCACATGCGTCTCCCCGGACTCACCCTTCCCCTGGGCGACACCATGAGCATGGCCCATGGCGTCGAACTGCGCTCCCCCTTTCTCGATCACCGCCTGGTGGAGTTAGCGGCCCGCCTGCCCGCTAGCTGGAAACTCCAGGGGCTTCGGGAAAAGGCCTTACTGCGCCGGGCCATGGCCCCACTTTTGCCTCCTGCCATCTGCCAGCGCCGCAAGCAGCCCCTCGCTGCCCCGGCTCCATGGTTCGTGCGCACCTTTCGTCCGGTCTTTGGCGATGTCCTCAGTAGCGCCACCACCCAGCGCCTTGGCTACTTCCGTCCCCAATTCCTAACAGCCGCCCTGCACCGCTTCGATGCTGGCGGCGAGGACATCGCCGGCATCCTCGTCCTCGCGTTCTTCCTCCATCTTTTCCACGAGCAATTTGTTGCCAACCAATCCCTTTTGGCACAGGAGACCACGAACCTTGAACAGTGACACGCTCCTGGGGACGATAGCGGCCGCACGAAGGGCACACCCTCCCGGCAGAGGCCTCCATGCGCTTGCGCCCATGGGAAGGAACCACACGCAGGCTTGGGGCTAGCCTAAGCACATAAAACCGCCGCCAACCCACGGACAAATACCGCAGGGCACGGTCATGCCGTAACAATCGGCAACAAACGGGTCCGGCATCCCATCGACAAAATTACACGTCAGGACATTGCAATCAAAGCAGCGGGCAAAACCGCCCCGTGCTTGTTGCCGGAACTGGCGGACAGCAGAAGACCTCCATACGGCGACGGGGTCATCTTCCGGCAGTCGGCCAAGGACGTGGCGCTGGACCCGCACCCGCTGCCCTTCGGGATAGATCTCGGCATCATGCCATAGGAAATGGCACGGAGACAGGGCACCATCCTGGGCCACCAAGAGAGTGGAGGTGGCTTCAAAGGGACACGACACTGGCTCTTGTACTGCCTGGGGAGGGATCCAGAGGTCTATGCCCTGGGCCTCGGCCCTGGCCTTGGCCTGGGCGAGGATGGCCGCGAGCCGCTGGCGCTGCGCCTCGGCTTCCGGAGAGAGGGCGCGCACGACCCGTCCCAAGGGGACTTCAATGCCGGCCTCACGGGCGGCAGCCAACATCTTCTGTACCGCTTGCTTGATGCGCCGTTCCTCGGGACCGGGAAACGGGTGGTAAAAGGCCTGATCAAGACGACGCACATGGAGCCCTTGGGCGAGCAACTCCCCCAAAGCAACCCGGGCGAAATCCAGGGCCCGCTGGGAAATAAAGGTAAAGAGGGTCTGGTCCGCATCCTCGGGGGCATAGGGGATACGATGGGAAAGAAGGACAAATTGCACCCCATGGCGACCACACCAAAGGAGAATGTCGGGGAGATGCTCGAGATTGGCTACCGAGAGCACAACCTCAGCGCCAAGTCGCAGTCTCCGACCCTGAGCACGGGCAGCCTCCGCCAGCATGGCCAAAGCCCGAGCAATTCCCTCCACCGTCGCCCCGGGGCGCAGGACGGAAAGCAGTCCCTCCTCCACTGCATCCAAGGAAACGGCCACTGTATCTATCCCCGCCTCCACAAGTTCCCGAGCCAGTTCCGCGGTAACGAGCATGGCATTGGACTGAAAGCCGATGCGAGCTCGGGGGTTCCACTGCCGGGCCCAAGCCACCATATCCACCAAACGGGGGTGGAGGAGCGGCTCTCCAATGCCGGAGAGGATCAGGGTCTGGCAGCCCTCCACCAACGGCCGCAGGGCCTGCAAGACGGCTGGATCAAGATGGCCGTCGCCATGCCCCCAGCCTTGGGTGTGTTTGACACATCCAGGGCAGGCCAAATTACAGCGCGTGGTCACTTCCACCACCAACCGTTCCGGGAGAAAGGCATCCATCAGTCAGTCTCCTTGGATTCCAAAAGAGGGCTCGGTCCGGGCTACAGCGCTCGTCAAGCAGCTTTTGTGCCGCAATCAGCACCGTTGAATCTTGTTTTCCCCTGTTGGCAAGACACGATAGTTTCAGTAAAGAGTGGAGGAAACGATTTTAATGAGGAGGAATCCATGTCCCGCAATGTCCTCGGCGGTCCGCTGCTGCCCTGCAGTACCGATCCCCTCACAGGATTCTACCGCGATGGCACCTGTACCTCTGGCCCAGAGGATGCGGGTCTGCATACCGTCTGCGCCCAAGTAACCGCAGCATTCCTACACTTTACCCGCCAACGTGGCAATGACCTCTCCACGCCCACGCCGTGGTTCCCAGGGCTCAAGCCTGGCGACCGTTGGTGTCTCTGTGCCGCCCGCTGGCAAGAAGCCCTAGAAGCCGGCGTCGCCCCGCCAGTCATCCTTGCCGCCACCCACGAAGCGGCCCTGCGGGTCGTCTCCCTGGAGGACCTTCTTGCCCATGCCCTGGATGCCGCAAGCATATAACATGCCTCGCGCCCAACCAACGCCGCCCCACAGGCGGTGAACGAGAGGAGGGCTCGCTGTGCCGACGACAACTCGATCCGTCCCCAATCCTTGGCACGGGGACCAAAGGCCTTGGCCCGACGTCTTCCCCGACGCAAGGGGGTGCACCAAGCCAGGGAAGCGGTGGACTTTGCCGTTGAGCCTCCTTGCTGTGCTCCTCCTGGCGGCCTGTAGTCAGCAGTCCAGCCAAGGGCCAACGCCTACAACCGTAGCCGCCCCCATCTTTGAGCTTACGTCCATAACTGCCGCGGCAATGCGCGCCGTACCTGCCGAAATCCAAACCAAAGGCCGCATGGAACTCGCCAGCAAGGTCACCGGGGTCGTGCGCCACGTCCTTGTGACCGAAGGGCAACGCGTGGCCACCGGGCAGCGCCTGCTCATTATCGACGATGCCGACCTAGCGGCCCGAGCCCAAGCCCAACGCCATGCGGTCCAACAGGCCGAAGCCCAAGCCGACTCGGCCCGCGTCCGTGCCGAGCGGGCGGAGCAAAACCTCGTGCGTCTCCAGCGTGTTTTCGGGCAAGGGGCCGTGGCCCGTGATGACGTAGACCAGGCCCACGCCCAGGCCACGGCCCTTGCCCGCGAGGCAGAGGCCCTTCGCGCCCAGGTCCAAAGTCTGCAGGCGGCCCTCCAGGAGATCGAAGCCATCCGGAGCTCTGCGGTTGTCACGGCCCCTGCTGCCGGGGTCCTCACCCGGCGTCTGGTGGATGCCGGCGCCTTTGTGCGCGCTGGCGAACCGTTGGCCATAGTGGAGAGCGAAGAGGCCGGCCTGGAACTTGTGGCCGAGGTGGATGAAACGTGGCTTGGCCGACTGGCTATCGGCACCCCCCTTGCCGCCAGTGTACCAGCCCTCTCCCCAGAACCTCGCCCCGTCCACGTCACGGCAGTTATCCCCGCCGTGGCAAGCACCCGCTTTCGCATAAAAACATCTCCCCCTGAAGGTCTTGTGGTGCGCTCTGGGATGTTCGCTCGGCTTTTGCTCCCCCAATCGCCGCAGCCACGCCTCCTCCTGCCAGCGGCAGGGCTCCATTGGCGCGGCGGCCTCCCCATCGCCTGGGTTGTCGATGCCGCCCACACGGTGCGCCTCCGACTCCTGCGCCTTGGCACCTGGTTTTTCCTCCACAATGGCACGCTCCTGCCCGCTCCTCCAGAGGCACCCGGGGCGGCAGTCGAAGTGCTCGCTGGGCTCTCAGCTGGTGAACGGGTGCTCCTCGATGCCCCTCCCACTACCCGCGAAGGCCAACGCTGGAGAGCACCATGACGGGCCATTCCGGGGATTTTCTCCATCGCCTAACAGCGCTGTTTGTGGACTCCAAGTTGGTGCCACTGCTCGTGGTCTTTGCCCTGCTGCTTGGAGTGGCGGCGGTAGTTGCCACGCCAAGCGAAGAAGAGCCCCAAATCGTCGTCCCGATGATTGACGTGGAAGTGGCCATGCCAGGGGCAAGCCCGAGGGAGATGGAACTGCGCGTCGTTGGCCCGATGGAAAAACTCCTCTGGGAGATCCCAGGCGTCGAATATGTCTATTCCACGGCCATGGAGGGGCAGGCCCTCTCAGTGGTCCGCTTTGCCGTCGGCCATGACCCGGAGGCAGCCCTCATCACCACCTATGCCAAGCTCTACCAGCACCTGGACTGGATCCCCCCGGGCTGCTCCATGCCACTCATCAAGCCCAAATCCATCGATGACGTCCCCATCCTTGCGGTGACCTTCACCAGCCCCCAGCGGACGCCCCTTGAGCTGCGCCATCTCGCCCTTGAGGCGGCCGAGGTCGTGCGCCGCATCCCGGGAGTGGCTGAGGTCAGCGTCCTTGGCGGCCAGCAACGGGGCATTACCGTAGAGCCGGACCCAGAAAAACTACGCCAATTGGGTCTCGATCTCCCTGCTGTGGTCGAGCGGCTGGCAGCGCAAAACGTGGCCGAGGTCCGCCGAGGCCTGGTGCGCGAGGGAGTAGACCATCCGGTGCGGCTGTGGAGCGGCTTAGCTTCAGCGGAGGAGGTGCGCCGCACCGTCGTGGCCGTCCATGACGGCGCCCCGGTTTTTCTCGAAGACGTGGCCAACGTGCGCGACGGCGCCCTCGAACCCCAGCACGCTGTGTTCTGTGCCGCCGGGCCTGCCAAGGACAGCAAAGGCATCGCCTTGCCGCAAGGGATGTTGACTCCAGCAGTCACCCTCACTGTGGCCAAGCGCCCAGGTGAGAGCGCCATCCACATCAGCCAAGCAGCCCAAGAACGCATCCACGCCCTCCAGGGGATTGTCCTCCCCGCAGACGTCACGACCATCATTAGCCGCGATTTTGGCGAGACAGCCCGCCACAAGACCGATGAGCTCCTCTTCCATCTCGCCTTGGCAGCAGCAAGCGTCGGGCTCATCGTGGCCTTGTTCCTCGGGGTGCGGGCGAGCTTCGTGGTCATGATCGCGGTCCCAGTGACCCTGGCCATCACCTTGGCCACCTATTGGCTCCTTGGATACACCCTCAACCGCGTCACCCTCTTTGCTCTGATCTTTTGCATTGGCATCCTCGTCGATGACCCCATCGTGGACGTGGAAAACATCGTTCGTCACCTGCGTTTGCCTGAAAGCCGCACCAAAGGCCTAACGGCCATCATCGTCGATGCGGTCTCAGAGGTCCGCGGGCCGTTGATCCTCGCCACCTTCACTGTCGTGGCCGCCATCATGCCCATGGCCTTTGTGCGCGGCCTCATGGGGCCGTACATGCGGCCCATGCCCATTGGCGCCTCCATTGCCATGCTCCTTTCCATGGCCGTGGCCTTTGGCATTACGCCGTGGCTGGCCAAGCGCTTTCTTGGCCAAGAACACCACCAAGAGGAATCGGGCGGCCGCCTCACCGCGCTGTACACCGGTTTCATGCGCCGGCTCATCCACAATCCTCGAGACCGCGCCCTCTTTCTCGCTTTTGTCGCAATCCTCCTCCTCCTTGCCCTGGCCATGTTCCCTTTGCGTCTGGTGCTCGTGAAGATGCTCCCCTTTGATAACAAGAGTGAACTGGAAATCGTCATCGATATGCCCGACGGCACCAGCCTCGAAGCCACCATGGCCGCTGCCGAGGCCATTGCCCGAGAAGTCCTCGCGGACCCAGCAGTGGCAGACATCCAGATCTACGCCGGCACGGCCGCACCATTTACCTTCAACGGATTAGTACGCCACTACTATGGCCGCCGCCTCCCCCACGAAGCCGAAATCCAAGTCAACCTCGCTCCCCGCAGCCAACGGAAGGACCCAAGCCACGCCATTGCCCAACGGCTGAGGGAGGCCATTGCCCCGGTGGCAGCTCGCTTCAGTGCCGCCACAAAGACCGTGGAGATGCCTCCTGGCCCGCCTGTGCTCCAAACCCTGGTGGCGGAAATCTATGGCCCGACTGCTGAAGGCCGGCTCGCCGTTGCCCGCCAAGTGCGCGACATCCTCGAGAGCACGCCCAACGTGGTGGACGTGGATTGGTACGTCACGGACCCCCACCCTGAGCTGCGCGTGGACCTCCTTCCCGACAAAGCCATGGCCCTCGGTGTCGCCCCGCCACGGGTCCAACAGACCCTCGCCACGGCCCTCTCGGGGACCACCGTCGGGCTCATCCACGACCCGGTCAGCCGTGAAGATGTCCCCCTCGTGGTACGTCTGCCGCAGCAGTTGCGCAGCGCCCCTGAGCATCTGGCGCATCTTGGCATAACCGGAAGCCAGGGAATAATCTCCCTTGGAGAGATCGCGACGGTATCCTTGGCACCAGCCCCTGCCGTTATCTACCACAAGAACATGCTCTCGGTCGTGTACGTCACCGCCGACATGGCCGGGGGCGAGGAAAGCCCCGTCTATGGCATACTTCGTGTGGGCCGCGCCCTGGACGAGCTTGCGGCCCAAGGCCAGGGGGCCTGGCAAACACCGGGAGATACCCGCCCCTTGCCACGGCTTTTCACCCGCATGCCGGTCTCTGACACCGAGTACATCCTCAAGTGGGACGGCGAGTGGCAGATCACCTACGAGGTCTTTCGCGACATGGGTCTGGCCTTTGCCGCGGTAGTGGTGCTCATTGCCCTGCTTGTGGTGGGTTGGTTTGGCTCGTACACGACGCCGCTTGCCATCATGGCCCCCATTCCTCTGTCGCTCATCGGCATCATCCCTGCCCACGCCCTTGCAGGGGCCTTTTTTACCGCGACGTCCATGATTGGCTTTATTGCCGGCGCGGGCATCGTGGTGCGCAATTCCATCATCCTGGTAGATTTCATCGAGCTGCGCCGCAGCCTCGGGGTCCCGCTGGCCGAAGCCGTTGTCGAGGCCGGGGCCTTACGCTTCCGGCCCATGGTGCTCACGGCCCTCTCGGTGGTTGCCGGGGCCTTCGTCATCCTCTTTGACCCCATCTTTCAAGGCCTAGCCATCTCCCTTATGGCCGGAGAGGTGGCGGCTACCCTCTTCTCCCGCCTTGTCGTGCCAACGCTCTACTACCTCGATCAACGCAGAAGCAACGCAGAAGCGCAGCCTAATCCCTCCATCGAGACTCCAAACGCTACTTGAGGCTCCCTCAGGAAGACTTCGCGACGGCGCCGGTGGTTCGTGTCGGTCGAACTCCAAACGCTGCTTGAGGGCCCCTTAGGAAAGACTTCATTGTCGGGCATCGCCCGCCTCGGGAGTGTTGTTCTCTCTTTTCATGGGGCAGCCCATTGTCTTCATCAAAAGAGCCACAGCATGTTTTGTTCTCATGTTACTGCACCACCCAAACTGCACAATTGCGTGCCAAATGGGTAACTTTGGTCGTAACACTGCCAAAAAGAAACTCCTCGGCCCGAGAGACGCCGCGGCGGCCCACCACCACCGTGCCAAACTGCCCCTGTTCCTGAAAGGCGATAATATCTCGGGCAATGGAGGTGCCGAGGCTACACGCCGTAGCCTCGGTCTCTGGGCCATGGCACGCCGGGACGATCATTGTTTCCGCCGCCAAGCCGGCTTGTTCGAGATGGCGACGGCAACGTTCCATAAACTCCTGGACGCGTTCACGGTGGATCCGGCAGGCCGTCTCCCAGGCCTCTTCTGTAGCGAACCGATCCCGGCTAGGGAGACGCTCCACAGAAAGGACACACACCCACACATCAGGCAGACCCGCCAAGATCCGAGCCACGTATTCCACGGCCCGCCAGGAGTTCTCCGAGCCATCCACCGCTACGATTAACCGCTTGGAGTCGTTCATGACCAATCTCCTTGTCGCAACGCCGCAATCCCACGCTCGACGTCTTCGAGAAACTCTGCCACATGAAAATAAAAAACCTCAGATGACGCGGCAAAATGCATGAGGGTATCGTTTAGTTCTTTAGGAAGATACGGATAAACTTTCCGTAAATTGCAGAGACGATGCCGAAATAAAGCAGAAAAATCTCCTGCCTCGAGCACGACGTCCCGATTTCCGCTGAAGAGGTCTTCAGCCATGGCAAGATGGGTCACAAAACCTTTACCACAAAGATAGAGCAGGAGGTTGCCCAGGCCAAAGATGTCGAGCCCAAAGGGGTTCTCATGGAATTCGTAGGTATAATCGAAGTCAATCCACACGAGATTGGCGGTTTCATTCTCAATCCAGAGGTGATCGCGGCGGATATCCCCATGATTCTCGCCGTGCTGGTGAAGGAAGGCTATCGCCTGGCAGGCGTGCCCAAACTGCGTTAGCACCTCAGGGAGCTTGGAAAAACAATATGTTCGATGGTCCATCGCCAAACGATGGACCGTGTTGGCCAAGAGCTCGCCGCGGAGGATATCGAGGATACGGACTTCATTGCCCGCAGCATCGAGAGTGCAGCGGCCCTGCATAAAACGGCGATCCCCGGCCACCAATTGGAGGATCCGGGCTTCTTTGCGGGGGCTGCGGAAACATTGGATGGTGAGTTCCCCCAGGGTAACCGGAAACTCCTCATAAAAGACGAGTTTGACGATCTTGCTCTCGCCAGTCTCGAGCTCCAGGCAGCGTTTGACCCAATATTTGGGGTCTTCGAGGCCAAAGCTCCGCTCTTTTTCGTCCCGAAGCACGAGATAGTGGCGCCCCCCAAGGGCCATAACATCGCCGTAACCAATCCCCATAAAGTCGGTGGTATCGGTAACGATGCGCCCGACACGACGGCGTGGGAAATCGGGATAGTATTGAGCCACGAGCTGGTGCGCGAGCATATGGACCTCCCCTTCATTGAGCTCCCCATGGCCCAAAGAAGACAAGCCTGTCCAGGGGCCTTTCCAAACGTACGCCGAGGACCTACAAAAAAGATCGAGGAGGTTGGAGATGTATATCGCGCGGATCCCAGCACCCAGCGGCTGGCGCTATGCCCTGCGGCAGACGGTCTCTGTGGCAGGCGCTTTGATAGGGCAGACCATTTTCGATCTCGGACCAGACCCCCGGCGATGGTGGCAGTTTGGGGGCTACCATCCCAAACTACTCGATGCTGTTCTTGCGGCGTGTGGTACGGTGGACCTCGATGCCCTGGATGCAGCCTTTGCCCCGTTTCTTCCTCAGCTCGAGGCCCCCAATCGTCGGCCATGGGTGCGCCAACGACTCTCCGCCGAAACCGAGGCCCAAATCCAGGCCCTCCACCCCTTTGACAAACGACGGCTGGCCTTTCTGCGCTCCGGGGCGACGAACCTCACCGCCATCCACCTCGTCCACCCCAAGCTCTTTCTTCGCCTGCTGGCCAAAGGCCGCGACGAGCTCGAGCAGGAATTTTGGCGCATGGAATGCCATCTGCGACCAGAAGAGCTTCGCGCCTACGTCTTTGCCGCCCTGGACCTCCAGAGCCACTTTGCCTGCCTCACTGCCCGCCACGCCCCGGAAGCCCTCGACCCAACGGCCGTGGACGAGGCCTTTGAACGCACTCTCTGCTATCTCGCCCAGGATGACGCCTTCTGGAGTGGAGTCGTGCGCCCAGCCTCGGGTCTCCATCCCTACCTCATGCGCTATGTCTGCTACCACTATGACTTTGCCTTCCCCACCCCAGACCCTTGGGCGCGCCTTGTGGGGAGCTTTATGGGCAGTTTCCGGCGACCCATAAGTCCACGGCCAAGGCACGACCTCCCCCTCTCCCGAGCCGAGGCCCTCTTTGGCGTACCATGGGCTGAACTACGCAGGATGCCTCGCGCTGAGCTTGCCCGTCTTTTCCGCCGCCGGGCGAAAGTCCTCCATCCCGATGCCGGCGGCTCTCACGAGGCCTTTGTGGAACTCCTTGCCCTCTACCGCGGCCTGGTGACGAACACGTGGTAGCCAGTCCCGTGGGAACCACTGTCCAACCCTAACCACCAAGGCACATTTTTCCAAGCCGCATGCCCGCGCCCCATGCCTGCGCGCTCACGCGCGCCCAACCCCCGTCGCCAAGACGCGTTTTTCCAGGGGAAGAAAACGGAGGTAGCCGGCCCCGGCAAAGCGCCGTTGTTTACTGCACGGTGCCCCGAGCTACTCGAGCCGAAAACGACCGACGAGGGAACGAAGTTCAGAGGCCAAATTCGCCAAATGTTGGGCATTGTCGAGGGTCTCTTGGCTGACGGCGTGCATTCGGGCTCCAGCGGCGTGGACTTCTTTTATCTCTCCGGCAATGGTCATGGCCCCCTGGGCATTGTCTTTGGCTAATTGCCCTGCCTCAGTAACGCCCGCCGAGACCTTGGCGATATTCGTGGCGATCTCGCGCATGGCCTGAGCCTGGTCATCGATCACCCCAGCGATTCCTTCCACAATGTTTCCCACCTGGCGGAAGACCTGGGCAAAGCGATCCACCGCGCCATTGACGGCCGTTGTGGTCCCCTGCACGCCTTCGATGCGCTGGCGGATTTGCCCTGTGGCTTGGGCCGTCTGGTTGGCCAGCTCCTTGATTTCATTGGCTACAACCGCAAAACCCCGGCCCGCTTCGCCTGCCCGAGCAGCCTCAATTGTTGCGTTGAGGGCCAGGAGGTTGGTTTGTGACGAGATACTGGCAATGGCCTCACTTACCGAGCCAATTTCTTGGGCTGCCGCCACGAGGTCTCCGAGAATACGCTGCACTTCAGCCACTTGACCGGCGGCTTCCTGGCTGATGGTCCGCGCTTGAGTCGTTTGCCCTGCCACCTCCTGTACCGTAGCGCTCATCTCTTCCGCGGCCGCAGCCACGGTCTCCAGGTTGTGGATAGCTTCTTCCATGCGCTGGGCTACGGTAGAAGTGGCTTGCTCCATCTGCTCTGCGGCGCTGGCCACCGCCTTGGCCCGGGCAGCACTTTGATCAACGGCGTGTTCCATCTCCTGCGCTTGACTTTTGGTTGTTCCTGCCGTTCCATCCAATTGGTGGGAAACCTCCCGCACCGCGCGCACAAGATTGGCCATGGAACCGATAAAGCAATTGAAATCTCGAGCCATTTGGCCCAATTCATCCTTGCCTTCGGCCAGGCACACCGACAAATCCCCCTCGCCCTGCGCAATATCCGCGATGGCCTTGCTCACCTGTTTGATGCTGCGCACAATGGTTATGGCAAAGAAGACCGTTATCCCAATAACGAGCACGAAAGCCGCCACTCCCCAGCCCACGGTGCTCCACAGTCTGCGATGCTCTTCGCGGATAATGGCCGCGAGCCGGCTTTCCAACTCCGCGATCTCAGCGGCCACGATGGCCCCGAGATCATCAATTTTCTGCGAGATAGCCCGAAAGTACGCCGTCGGGGCAATACCAAAACCACCGGCAGAGGCCCGATGGACGATCGTCAGCAAAATCTGCTCCGTTTCCTGCCAATGAGCCGAGGCCGGCAAGGCCGCGAGTTTCTGTTGGCTGGCCTTGGAAAGGATGAGCGCTGGGGATTTGAGTCCCGCGTCAACTTCTGCTTTGAGCGCGATAAGCGCCGTGAAGTCTGATGCGATCACAGGTTGGTCGTGCGCCAGGATTTTCCCTCCCAGCGCCCGGAGTTGTCCCGCACTTTCTTTCGTATATTCGAGAATAAGCAACCCGCCGAGGATCTTCCCCAACCCCTTGGTCGTGCGGGCGTTAACGATCGCCCCTTGGAGTTTGAGCAGATCCGCGATGATGGCCGAATAGGCCGTAATGGCGACGTCCGCGCTATCCGCGCCCAAAGCGGCCGAATGGGTTCGAGTCTCGCGCACCCGGCTCTCCAGTCGCTGGTAGGGTTCCAAGGCAAATGTCCCCACCACCGCGGATGGCAGGCGCTTTCCAAAAACACTTAAGGCGGCATCTACGGCCTCTTGGGCCTGACGGAGGGTCGCCTGATCCACGACCTTGGAGATCCACAGCACCGTGGTCCCCCGCTCTTTTTGCAGGCGATCGACCAGAGTCGACGCCGCTGCAAAGAGCGGAACATTGCTGTCCATTTCCTCCACTATGGTGATCTCTTTCAGCAGCTCGCGGATAGAGATGGATTCGACCACAATAAAGGCGATGAGCGGGATACACATAATGAGGACAATGCGCTGAAGTACGGAAAGCTGCATACTCTTCTCCTTGAGCGTTGGTAATGGCCTGATAAGAGGCTGCTGGTGTCTTATCAAATTTGTATATTAAAATTCCCATCACGAATAGCCAACGCGGCTTCGGTAAGCCTTTCCAATGGCCTCAGGACAACCCGGCGTACGGTGAGATAAATAACTACAAAAATGACGACTAATGCCACGCCCAACGCCACTGTCCCAACCTTCCATAAATTTTGCAGCAGGGCAGCGAGTTCTGCGTTCGATTGGCCAAAAACCAACACCCCTACCCCTTTGCCAGAAAAATCCTCAAGCGGAATAGCGGCCACAGCATAGGCCCCTTGCGAACGGATCGTTCGGCCACGGCGCCCATCTTCAAGCCAGGTTGGATCGAGAAGAGCCGCCGTCTCTGGTTGCTTGGGTGCCCGCACTTGGACAAACGAGCCCACGCGCGGATGCTTAGCGGGGTCTTGGAGCTGCAGGGCGATGGGCAAGAGCGAGGCATCCATGAAGACGGCCAGATCCAGCTGCAGCTGGCGGGCCGCGCTCTCCAAAATCTCGCCAAACTCAACAAGGACCTCCGCAGAGCCCAAAGGCGTCCCATCCGCTGCCGTCACAGGAATAACGCTGCGCAGATCGAAGCCTCCTACTCCCACTTCCAGGCCCTTCTGGGGCTGGCGCGATCGGTTGACCTGCACCACGGTCTGGCGAAATGCGCTGATATCATCCGAAATATCGAGGTCCTGTCCTCCCCGGCTAAAGTTCGTTTTGCGCCACAGGCGCACAAAGCTGCGGCTATTGGGCAAATGAAAATGGAGTTTGAGCTTGCTGCCCATGACGGCCTCATAGCCCGCGAGCATGGGGGCCAGGGCGCGGCGTAGCATCTGCCGAGCCTCTTGGATCTTGGGATCAGCCTCGTCGTCGATGTTCCCCGCGAGGGCCAGGCGATAGGCGGCTTCCACTTCCGGCAAACGCACGAACAGGGCCGTGAGCTGCTGGGCCTCTCCCATGGCCCGGAGCATGAGCATATGCACCGCGGTCTCGTGTCCTTGTGCTGCCCGAAGGAGGAACCGCTCTTGCAAAGAGGCAAGAAACACAAAACCAAACCCAAAAACAACAACCGCCACTCCCACCAAGGTTATGCCCACTGGGAGGAAAATTCGAGGAGCAAGACGCACCGCCACATCCCCCTTTCGTTGTTCTACGACACAAAAAAGACGAAATTGTGCTTCGGATAGACGATGTTACGTGTTGGATCAATGGGGAAGGGAGCGCAACGTATGTGCGACGCCGCACATGGCCATGCCGTACACGCCTCGCCCCAAGCCCCACCGGTCGTTCAACCTCGCACAATCATCCCCCTTTTTTGCTCCGAATCAATGCCTTTGCCGGGGGCTACCGGCCCCTGTGGGTCAGCTTAGGAGCTCAGTAACGGCGGTCAATGGCAGGCCAAAGGCCTCGGCAACGCCTGCGTGGGTAATGCGGCCGGCGACGATGTTCAGGCCGGCAGCCAAACCAGGGTCATCCTGGCAGGCGCGCCGCCAGCCTTTGCCGGCAAGGGCAAGGACATAGGGGAGGGTGGCGTTGGTCAGGGCGAGGGTCGAGGTAATGGGGACCGCGCCCGGCATATTGGCGACACAGTAGTGGATGATACCCTCCACCTCGTAAATAGGGTCTGCATGGGTGGTGGGCCGGGAGGTCTCAAAGCACCCCCCCTGATCAATGGCCACGTCCACGAGCACACACCCTGGTTTGAGTTCATGGAGCATGTCCCGAGAGAGGAGCTTCGGCGCCTTGGCCCCGGCCACGAGGACCGCGCCAATGATGGCGTCGGCTTCCCGGGAGAGCTCGCGGATCGCGGCTGGCGAACTCATGAGCGGGGTAACGTTTTTGGGCATGATTTCCGAGAGATACCGCAATCGAGCCAAATTGGTGTCAAGAACAAGAACCCGCGCCCCAAGCCCTGCCGCCATCAATGCCGCATTGGTGCCCACAATCCCACCGCCAAGGATGAGCACCGTGGCCGGGGGCACGCCGGTGACCCCGCCAAAGAGGATGCCCCGCCCTCCATGCGGACGCTCATTGTACTTAGCCGCTTCTTGCACGGCCATGCGCCCTGCCACCTCGCTCATGGGGGTCAAAAGCGGCAAACTGCCGTCGGCCCCACGGACAGTCTCATAGGCCAGGGCCACACACCCGCTCTGCTGGATGGCTGCTGTCAACTGGGCATCGGCCGCAAAGTGAAAGTAGGTGAACACCGTATGCCGGGGCTCGATGTGCGCCCACTCCGAGGGTTGCGGCTCTTTGACATGGAGGATGAGCTCGGCCTCGCCATAGATGTCCTCGGGGTGGAGGAGGATGTGCGCACCGGCCTGCTGGTAGGCCGCGTCGGAAAAGCCACTGCCTGCGCCAGCGCCGCGTTCCACAAGGACTCGATGGCCTTGGGCCACCGCCATCTCCACCCCTGCTGGCGTCATGCTCACGCGGTTCTCGTGGGTTTTGATCTCCCGAAGGACTCCGATCACCATACCAAACTCCTTACGCTGGCTCCAAAAGGTTCCGATACCGTACCGCGTCCTTTCCCTGGAGCAGAAGGCCCCCTCGACGCCCCGTCGACCTCTGCGGGCACAACCAACCTGCGGCCCCTTCCCCAGGGGAACAAATCCTCCCCCGCCCGAAGGCCAGAGGGCACCCCACCCACCAAATCAAGGCCGCCACGGGCCGAGGAGAAAACAGGCGGCGTTGGCGCGGCAGCGCCCCCAAACGCGGGCCCATGCCCATGGCCGCTCGGCCCCACCCTTTTGTGGGACAAAGGAGAGTCCCAGGTATTCGAAAAACAGGATGACAACAAGCCGCATCCCGCACGCAATACGCCGAGTACTCAAGACCATGCGCCACCAGAACCACGAAAACGCTCCAAAGCCCCTCTTGCCTTTTGCTGGCACGGGCCTAAAGCGCCAGGCGAAGCGTTCTTAAGAACATTGGAACATCGGAGGCCTTTATGCGTCCTTATCTCTTGTCCATCGGGTTGCTGTGTCTGAGCAACATCTTCATGACCTTTGCCTGGTATGGGCACCTGCGCAACCTCTCTGGCACGCCGTGGATCGTTGCCGCCTTCGTGAGTTGGGGGATTGCCCTACTCGAATACCTCCTCCAAGTGCCAGCGAACCGCATCGGTCACGAAGTCATGAACGTTGGCCAGCTCAAAATCCTGCAGGAGTGCATCGCCCTGTCAGTGTTTATTCCATTTTCCATTCTCTACCTTAAAGAAAAACCCAATATAGATTACGTCTGGGCTGGTCTTTGCATCCTTGGCGCAGCCTTTTTTGTCTTTCGCAAGAAGATGTTCGGAGCATAGGCATGCTCGAGAAAATCCGCCACCATCTCCCTCCCCTCCCGCAAGCCACCCTCTTGCTGGTCAGCTTTGCCGCTGCAGCTTTCCTTTCTCTTGAGGTATGGATGCAGGCAGTGCGCCACACTTCATTATGTTCCACTACCAGTTGTGCTCTTGTAGGAGAGTACATTCGCTTCGGCGAGGGGAATCTCATTAAGCTGGGAGCTGCTTTTTTTTGGTCCCTTTGGTTACTCGCCTTTTTTGGTGGCCGCTACCCCAAGGCGTGGATTTGGGGCCTCTCCTGGCTCCTTTTGTCCGGGGCCCTGGCCTTTGACGGGACTCTCCTTGGCTTCCAGTTCGTGGCTCTCCGGGAATTTTGCCTCATTTGTGTCATTACCGGCGGGCTCCTCGGCCTGTCCCTCGCCGCCATGGCCTGGTCAAGACGCTGGGGGACAGCCCTCTTGCTTGGCCTTGCCGCATGGAGTGGTGGTTTTGCTGCCAGTGCTGTCATTGACTTTCAGGTGACACCGCCTGCCCTTCAGGACACTGCCTTCCTCTCTTGGGGAGACACAGCCAACCCCAAGGCCCACCGCCATGTCCTTTTCTTTAGCCTTCATTGCAGCCATTGCTCCAAGGTACTCACCAACCTTGCCATTAACCAGGAACACCTCGGTGGAGCCTGGTATCTTGCCCCCCTCGACGGCAGCGAAGATGACTTCTACCGCCTTGCTGCCGCCCAACAGGCAAAAGCGGATAACCCCTTCCTCGAAGTCCTCCGCCAAGAGTCCATCCAACAACCGCAAGCCGTCCCCGTGCCCGAATCCCTGCGCCAGACCGTGCGCACGGCCCGCTCCTACTTCAAGAGCAAGGGATTTGATGGAGTGCCGGTGCTTGTCGTCTGGGAAGGCCCTGGACGGGAGCTCATCCTGCGTGGTGAGAGTGCCATCTACCGCTACCTTCAGGACCAGGGCTGGCTCGTGCAGCGTTTTATGGCCAATCCCCCCGCCTATGGGAGCGGGCAATGATGCAGTCCTGTCCTCCTGGGGTGACAGTTTGCGAGTTAGTAAGGGGCAGCTAACGGTGCGATGAACCGTATAACCGTATCCAAAGGGTCATCGATGCCGCTAAAGCGAGGAATATCCCTATTGCTTCCCACGATGACGATTCCCCAGAAAAGATAGAGATACTGACAGGCCTCGGGGTGAGCATCTCGGAATTCCCTCTCGACCTAGCAAGGGCGCATGCCGCACGTAAGCGA